>JBFMCP010000034.1:0-34718 GCA_040754455.1 Nitrospirota bacterium | reverse complement strand
TGAATCTCTATAAGCACTTCAGAGGACTGGCTACTCGATATGATAAAAGAGCAGACAGCTATAAGGCACTGTGGATCATCGCTGCCATATTCCTATGGCTGAAATAGAGTTTGCAAACACAACCTAGAATAATCACGACTTATTCGTTCGGCATTGTTTCAAATTCATGAAGGGGCGAGAATGCCCTGCTTATGTGTCAACTGCACGATATAAACCACGTATTCCCTCCATGTTAAAAAATGAGCCATGCACGGATACAACGGATATCATGAACCCGCGATAACCGATACCCTGAAGACAGTCTTCGGGTTCGAGGAGTTTCGTCCGAATCAGGAATCCATTATCAGGAGCATTCTCGACGGCAAGGACGTCTTTGCGGTCATGCCTACCGGCGGCGGGAAATCGCTGTGCTATCAGCTCCCGGCGACGATGATGCAGGGTACCGCAGTCGTCATCAGCCCGCTTATCTCGCTGATGAAAGACCAGGTGGATGCAGCGGTCGAGAACGGGATTTCAGCTGCCTTCATGAACAGCTCGATGACCGGCGATGAAATCGCCGACGTCTATCGCATGCTGCAGTACAACAAGCTTAAGCTGCTCTATATCGCGCCCGAGCGCTTTGCCATGCAGCACTTCCTCGAAAGGTTGAAGGCCTGTGCGATATCACTCTTTGCCATAGACGAGGCGCACTGCATTTCAGAATGGGGACATGATTTCCGTCCCGACTATCTCGGCCTCTCGCTTATCAAAGAGGTGTTCTCTGAGATTCCGGTTGCCGCCTTTACGGCGACGGCAACCAAAAAGGTCCAGGAGGACATTATCACCAAGCTCGGTCTCAAAAAGCCGCATATCGTGCGCGCTTCCTTCAACCGCCCGAACCTCTTCTATGAGGTGAAGCCGAAAGCGAAAGTGGGAGTGCAGATACTCGAGTTTCTCAAGGAGCATCCCGGAGAATCTGGGATCGTTTACCGGACGACCCGTGATTCGGTGATGGAGACAACGGTGCTTCTGCAATCAAAAGGTGTTGCGGCACTGCCCTACCATGCGGGGTTGTCGGCCGAAGAACGGAAACAGAACCAGGAAGCATTCAACAGGGACGAGGTCCAGGTGATCGTTGCTACCGTTGCGTTCGGCATGGGCATCGATAAATCGAACGTGCGCTTTGTCATCCACGCCGACCTTCCCAAAAATATCGAAGGTTATTACCAGGAAACCGGCAGGGCAGGGCGTGACGGCGGCACGGCCCGCTGCCTGCTTTTTTTCGGAAGGGGAGATATTCCCAGGATCCGTTACTTCATCGACAGCATAGCGGATGACAAAGAGCGTACCATCGCGCTCGAAAAGCTGAACCAGATGGCGGGCTATGCCTCGCACAACGTCTGCAGGAGAAAACAGCTCCTCGGTTTTTTCGGCGAGGGGTATCCCCGCGACAACTGCGCTGCCTGTGACATCTGCACCGGCAAGGTCGAACAGGTCGACATAACCATCGAGGCGCAGATTCTCATGTCGGCGGTATCGAGGACAGGACAGCGGTTCGGGACAGGCCACATTGTCGACATCGTAACCGGCGCGGAGACCAGGCGCATCCGCGAGCTCAAGCATAACGAGATCAAGACCTACGGTGCAGGCAAAGGCAAGGACAAACGCTACTGGCGTTCCATTGCCGGTGAACTCATTGCGCAGGAAGCGCTTGTGCAGGAAGGCGACTCGTACCCGGTGCTGAAGATCACGAAAAAAGGCTCCGATATCCTGTTCGGCAGGGCAACGATCACCGCCCTACGAAGGGAAGAGGTCAGGGCCGGGGTAGTGAAAGAAAAGACCGAAGAATCGGGTGAATACAACCAGGCCCTCTTCGAGCGGCTGCGCAGTATCAGAAAAAAACTGGCGGACGCACAGCACGTTCCGCCGTACATCATATTTTCAGACAAGACCCTGCAGGAGATGTGCCGCCGCTTCCCTACTACCGAATCCGCCATGAGAATGATCAGCGGCGTCGGCGATACCAAGCTCGAACGATACGGACAAGAGTTCATCGGGGAGATACGGCGCCACCTCGGTGTGTAGGATCTGGGTATTCTCCTCCCTGACAGTTCCTGTAGGCGGTCTAACGCTCAACCTAATATCCTCCGGTCCCTCTCTTTTGCTGAGGCGTTCTGGCTGCTGCGTCCTCTTGAGGACTCCCCCCCCTTTGTCGTTTTTCAGGCCCCGGGGTCGGAGTAAGCCCCGGCGCGGGGGTCGGTGGTGTTTGCGTGGGCGGAGCGGGAACGGACCTCTCCGGTCCCGGCGCTGGCGTCAGACTGGGAGCGGGAGTAGGCGGTGTTGCAGGCTCTGCTTTAGGCACAGGTGGAGGGGATGTCGGCTCTTCAGCCTTTTTGCAGCCGGCCGCCGTAATCAAGGCAAAGATCATAACAAAGATTGCAATGACACCATACGTTCTCATCGATATGACCTCCTTGTCAGATTGCTGTTTCTGAAACCGGTCGGGACGCTTTTATTATTGTCCGGGGAAATCACCTCTTAACTCTAATGGTACGGCAATGCAACTGAATGTCAAATTTTTGAAGCGTAATCCGGGGGCAGTGGCTCTCTCCCTCTCACTCCCATTTTCTTTTCATTGACTTTTACCCGGTGTTACAATGAGAATAGAGTGCACTCGCGCACGGGATAATCATGTTAAAAATAGGCAGACGTCATCGTTTGAAGGTCATCAGAGCAGTGGACTTCGGCGTCTATCTCGATTCCGAAGCCGGGGATATCTTGCTGCCCCGTAAATATGTGCCTCAGGGGACTGAAGTCGGTGACATCCTGGAGGTGTTCATCTACAAAGACCCCGAGAACAGGTTAATTGCGACGACCCTCGTTCCCAAGGCATCCGTCGGGGAATTCGCTTATCTGAAAGTAAAGGAAATAACCAACGTCGGTGCCTTTCTCGACTGGGGCCTTGAAAAAGACCTGCTCGTGCCCTATAAAGAGCAGCAGCAGAAAATGGCGGCGGGCAGAAGGTACATTGTACGGATTTTTCTGGATGAGCGGACGGATCGGATCACCGGCAGCACAAAGATCGACCGGTTCATCGAAAGGAATGAAATACGGCTGCGCGAAGGGGATGCGGTCGATCTTCTGGTCTACCAGTTTACCGATATCGGGATAAAAGTCATCATTAATGACTGCTATTTCGGGATGCTCTATAAAAACGAGGTGTTCCAGGAGCTGCACATCGGCGACAGGGTCAAAGGCTTCGTGAAGAGAATACGGGAAGACAAAAAGATCGATGTCATGCTCAAAAAGGGCGGCATCGAGGACATCGAGGAAGCAAAGAGAGTGATTTTGGAAAAGTTGGAAGCCGGCAAGCGCTTCCTGCCGCTCACCGACAATAGCCCTCCGGAAGAAATACGGGCAGCACTCCAGATGAGCAAGAAGACATTCAAAAAGGCCATCGGCGGGCTCTATAAAGAAGGGTTCATTGACCTGCGCGAGGACGGGATCAAGCTGAAGAGACCGGACAAAGCGAAGATACTCCACAAGTTCAAGTTCTGAAAAATATCTGTCTTCTTCTCCTGTCTCTCATTGAGAGAGATCGGCGGAGGGCGCCTGTGGCGGCTTGCCGCGAAGATAGACCGAGGTGACGAGGGGCAAATGGTCTGAGGCGACCTTGGTCAACCTGGAGAGGCGCGTCTCGGCCTTTCGCACGTGTTCGGAGGGCAGGACCCATATCCGGTCCAGCGGCAGAAGGGGGAGCGCCGCGGGATAGGACGCCATTGTTACAGGCTCTCCCAACCGCTCCTGCAGGCGCCGCAGCACCGGGCTTCCCGGTATCCAGCCATTCATATCGCCCATTACGATCAGGGGAGACCCGAACCGCTTGGGCAGTATCTCCATCAGTCGATCCACCTGACGATACCGCTCCATCGGCAATAAGCCGAGGTGCGTGGAGATCACACGCACGGGTAGATCTCCGACCATGATATCCGCATCGATTACCCCCCGGGGCTCGAATGTGCCGAGGCTGATATCGTGGAGCCTCACTTCGGTAATAGGAAAACGGCTCAGCAGCGCGTTGCCGTATCTGCCGTCCTTTTTTTGTTTTGTAGGGCCGGCAACGGCCATGTACATCCCGGTCTTCTCTGCAAGGTAGCGTACCTGTGCGGAGGCAACGTCCCCAGGATCGGACAGGACCTCCTGGAGTGAAATGATGTCAGCATCGAGCGAGCGTATGACTGCGGCAACCCGTTCGGGGTCTCTTTTGAAGTCCATACCGGTACACTTATGGACGTTGTACGAGGCGATTTTCAGCGGGCGTTTCCCCTGTGCAACTGCATCCCACACAGCTGCGATATCGGGAGGATCGTAACAGGTCCACCGGTCGGTGCAGACATCCTGCGGTCCGAGCACGACGGGGGCCCTCTGCGGCATCCGGTCGCGGATCCCAATTGTCGAATAAAAGGTGCTTACCAGGAGGACGATTGATAATAGAACTGCTGGCATCTACCTGGTCCTGTGCAGGGGAGAAATAACTCCGGGGAGAGGCAGCTCCAACGTTTGTACTAGTTTCGACACAACGTTTTTATTATACACCATGTGAAGAGCTTGATGCTTTCCTCGCTTGCAACAAAACCGTTCCCCCTCTTGAGTGTACTTTTTATTATTCCCCGGACATGGTAAAATGCATATACCATTTCGGTCTTGATTCGGGGGATGCTATGACCGCCAGATTATCCGTGGCTGCCTTCTCTCTTTTTGCCTCGCTATTGACCGTTCTGTTCGTCCATGGGAATGTCCTGGCTGATGAGGCCCTCCCGTTTACCGAGCGGAGCGGTCTCAAGTATGTCACCGTGCATATCAACGGCGTGCCCATGGAGCTCGTCTTTGATACCGGGGCCAACAGCGTTGTTCTCAACAGTGCCGCACTACAGCGCCTCGGGATCATGGAGTTCAACGCCAGCCGGAGGCTCAATTCGCATACCGCAGGCGGCGTTGTCGAAGGCTATATCATTACGCTCAATTCCATCAAGGCCGGGAATATCCTGAAGAGGTATTATGACGTTGCCTACATCCCTTCGTCCACTGAAAATCTTCTGGGCGCTCCTTTCTTCGAGAACTACAGCTATTTCATCGACGAGGATTACAAGGTCATACGGTTGATCCCGAAGGGTAGCTTCATTTTCGAGAACCCGGAGAAGCCGGTTGCTGACCGCCCTAAGAACGGTTCCGGACGCATCGAGGTGGAGATCGACGGCAAGAAGTATATTTTCGGCGAGGGATGGGAAGAGGAGAAAGAACAGGACACCCCTAAAGAGGAGCAGCACGCCTCTCAGGAGGACAGTCTGCTCTGAAGCAGAAGCTGTGTCCTGTATCCCTGTTTCTTGCCGGCAATATACTCGCCTTTCTCGACTTCATGCAACTGTTCCCGATAGCGCTCGGTCAGGTCGTACCATCGATTCAGCCGCTGTTCCAGCCGCTGCTCGCCTGAAAGCTCAAGCGTGTCCATATACGACACTATCGCCAGATACGACCGCATTGCATTGCGCTCAATAGCCCCTTTCACGCCGCGCACATAGACGGGATTGCCCTGCTTGTCGGTACCCACGGGACTGAACCCTATCTTGTGTCTGCCGGCTGTTGCAAAGTACCCCTTCATGGCCACCTTGACGAGCCGTCCATGGCGGTAGCTGCAGCTGAAGTGTATAAAAGTTTTCCCATCAGATAGGGGCATTGCTTCAAGCTCAATGCGGTGGTCCCTGGTGTCCAGCGGCCCCTCATCCGCAGCGAGCAACAGGGAGAAGTAACCGGGCCGGTTCGACCGTATATGGTAGCGGTACTTCAATTGATGCGCCTTGTCAGGGCGGCTGACAGCTTTTTTCCCTGCGTAAAAGATCAGAAGCGGAGCGTCGTCGGCCTTCGCATAGGTGCAGACGCCGATGCTGGTATGGAGCGGTACGATATCGCACCAGTGTGCAGGCGTCCCGAGGGCCGATTGTACGGTCGCAAAAGGATGATCGATAATGCTATAGACCTCGACGTGCAGAAAGTCCTTGCCCTCCGTCGACTCAATGGAGAGGGGCATACCGAAGTGGTTCTGGACCAGTTGCGATTCGATCGCCCGGTATTTGTCGAGCAATACGTTTTCAGCGGTCGAAGAGGCGATGGCGTGAAGCGGTGCGAGCCAAAGGAATGACAGAACACCGATGAATGCAGCACGGATACGAAGAAAAGAAAACATAGAGCGAATGACCAACTGCTTTTGAAAATCTATAACCTACGCTGCCGATGATTCATGCAACGCGGCTTTTTTCAACGACTAACGACTGATTATTATAGCATGCGCGGGCAGGAGAAACGAAATCGAGAAGGAATTCTATTGACATCCACAATGTCATCCGTATATACTTTTTCGCTTCCATATGTCATTGATTTCAGCAGGGGAAGAGGGCTGTACCATCTTCTGCAGTATCGTGGCCCTCCGGCTTTCTAAACCTTAAGCATATTTACTATTGAAAGGGAGAAAGGATGAGAACATTACTGTCTGTTGCTTTCGTTGTTCTGTTTCTGCTGGGAAGCGGTATGCCTGTTTTTGCAGAGGAGATCGTGGTTTCGACAGGGAAAACCTTTATGGACAAGGTATTCACTCCGCTGAAGGATCATCTCAAAAATGCAAATCTCTTGGTAAGCATTGTCCCTGCAAGCCCTGTCGATGCATTGAAAAATCTTGAAGCGGGAAGTGCCGAAATAGCCGGCGCTAGTCTTTCCCTGGAAGACTGGCTGAAGCTGGCGGAGAAAAGCAACTATCAGGTTAAAGATAAAGCATCGCTGGTGCCTTTCACTGTTGCGCAGGAGGAAACAGGTGTCATTATCAACAGCGCAAACACCGCATCGAATCTGACCAGGGAGCAGATCAAGGCCATCTTTTCGGGCAAGATTACGAACTGGAAAGAGGTGGGTGGAAAAGATGCCCCTATCATTGTTGTGTGGCCCAAAATGTCGAGCGGAGGACTTGATGCGTTCAGAAAAACAATAATGGGCGGCGAGCCTGTCATGAAAGAGGTGTTCGATGTGAATACCATAGGCGATACGCCTGATGCTGTAGTGATAACGCCTGAGTCGATTGCGGTGGCAAACGTCGACAAGCTCCCGCCCCAGGTTACGTTGGTGGCCAGTTCCAAAATGTTGAGGCCGTTGGTATTGGTCACCAAAGGCACCCCCTCTCCCGCCGCACAGAAGCTCATCGACTACCTTAAAGGCGAGGGTCAGAAATATATAAAATAAATCCCACACGGTGTCGGCAGTCATGGAATCGAAAAGGGATGGGCATCGCGGCCCATCCCTTTCACACACTGCCCGGCAGCATCACCACAATGCAGCAGTGTACGGCGTTGCATTGAAAAAGCATTGTTCCCCGTGCTACTCTTTCTCTTAAAAGGCAATCTATTGCACGAAGGAGAAAGTACGTGAAAAAGATCGTCGTGTGCGTGTGTGCGTTTGTTATCGTTCTGGTCAACGTGTCGTGTGCCAAGCCCGATTATAAAAAGGTCGCAAATGACTTCATAACGAGCGCCACTCCTCTCAAGGAGTTTGAGATCAGGGAAGTGGCGGATACGAATTCAGCCGATTGGAAAGCCGTCATCGTCTATGTGAAGCAGGGCACGGCAAAGATGCCGGTTGTATTCTTCATATCGAAAGACGGTAAGTCCGTCGTACCGAACTCGATGATCTTTGTGAACAACAAGCCGGTCTTCGAGAGACGCCTCGAACCCGAACTCGGCCGCCTTGATTTCAGGCCTGCGGAAACGGACAGGATCGTTTATAACCCCTCAGGTACAAAAACCATCTTCATGTTCACTGATCCGGATTGCCCCTATTGCAAAAAAGCGATGGAGAAGATACGGTCCTACACCGGAGAATACCGCATCGTTGTGAAACATTTCCCTCTTGAGCAGATCCATCCGGAAGCAAAGAAAAAAGCCATCAGCGAGCAGACAGAGTGGCTGAAGAAGACCGGAAAGGGCGCGGACGCACTCAAAGAGGCACAAAGAATTGTGGAAGAGGATATAATGGAGGCCAAGAGAGCCGGAATACAGGGAGTGCCGACGTATGTAATGGAAGATGGCACCTTGAAGCAGGGGCTCTTTTAGGCACAGGTACCCGCCGGGTCGACTTTTCCCGCTGACCCGGCTCTGTTAATCTTTTTCAAAAGATACTCTGGCCGCCTGCGAACGTGGGGGTGCACAGCACATTTGTCACGGCGTCCTCCGCTATTGCGTTTTTTGCCGCCTGCCTGCAGGCATTGAACGCCTCATCGTATGATGAATGGCGTCCGAAATAGGTACCATCTGTTATCTTGTGACCTTTAAAACCTGACGTGCGATACATCTTCAGTTCTTTCTTGCTCAGTTTCTCGTTTATACTCGGTCCGGTTTCCGCCTGCCAGTAAAAGACGTATGTTTTTTCTTGAGCGTCTCCTTTGTGGGCATCAGCGCCACCGCAGAGGGGGGGCCTGTTTGACTGTGTGCAATAGCAGTCGTTCCTCTTAAGATATTTGAGGGCCTCCTTACAATCTATTGCGGCTATGCCAGGCTCCGTAGAGGGGGGCGGCTCTGGCGTCTCTTCGGTTTTTTCTTTTGTCTGATTAATTATGATCAAGCTGTTACCATTTTTATACGTCCCGGTTGAGCGGTGAACCGTATAGTGCTCCTCTATGGTATCAGGCGGACTATCGTGCGCTGTCCTGGTCTTTAGCATCTCTATCGCTCTATTGAGAGCTTCTGCTTTATTGTTTGCTCTGCTGAGGCTCACCTTGTTCTTCCTTATCGCTTCCCCGGCCTTTGTCAGGGCATCTTGTGCGATCATCTGTGCTTTCATATTCCCCTGCTGCCGGGCGCGTCCGGCAAGCTCTTCTGACCTGCGTAAGATCTCTTCGTTCTTTCTGATCTCTGCTGTCAGCTTCCCGATCTCCTTGTGGACGTTGTCTTGCAACTCCTGTGCCTTAATCAGTGCGGAAGAGATGAACTCGCCATGGCCTGCTGCCTCCCCAGCACCGGCGACCGCCCACCATGAAAAAAGCAGGGTGACCGCCATACCGAATGCCGTCAGGCTTATCGTCAAGAGTTTTCTGACGATCTTCCCCCCAATCCAGGTAGGTGTGACCGGTGCGGACGGCCTGCTCATTCGCCTCTCCTCTGGATATAGAGGATAATGTTCTGTTCACTTTCCAAACTATTGAGGAACTCCAATTCCGAGAAACTTCCTAACTCCTTGCTGTTTATCCGTACGATCTTATCGCCCACCTTCAAGCCCGAACGTTCAGCCAGTGAGCCCGGCAAAACGCGCATGATCCGGAATCCTCCTTGTTCCCGCTGGACCGCCATTCCCAGTTTCTCTCGCGATGCGTCCTTCAAAACAGGAACAGCCTTCAGCGTAGCGCCGAGTTCCTCCTTTCCGGTTTTTTCTTGGTACCGAGCGGCGCTGGGCTGTATCCCCGGAAGACCCTTCAAGATGTCCTCGGCCACGTGGTTTTTGTTTTCGCCTTTGCCGGAAATACTTCCGGTTGCCAAGAGTTCTCCTATCGGATCGCCGGACAACTCCCTGAATGCACTGATCTGGCTGCCGTTCTTAAAGTAGAGCACCGTCGGGAGTTGCCTGATGCCGAATCTTTCAGCAACCTTCTTGTTATAGGTGGCGTTGATGCTCACGAACTTCGCCTCATCCTTATGTTTCTCTGCCTGACTTTCCAGCATGGCCAGGTACGTTCCGCATCGTTGGCACCAGTCCGCCCAAAAGACCACGAAAACCGGACGGGGAGACCGTATGACCTCTTCCTCGACTTCGTCGTCTTCGATCTCGAAAAAGATACTCTTAAAAGCGTCATGCGGTGCAATGATGACCTTGGGACTGCCTCCCCGGATTATGCTGATAGATACACTTTTCTTACTATCTTTATCTCTGGAATGAGCTTGAACCGTTTCGCCAAGCGACTGACCGTCAAAAGATGTCTCCAAGAGCCTGTAGAACTCCTCAAGCTTAATGCCGACGGCATCTCTTTCATTCACCTTGACGATCTTATCGCCGATGTTGAAGCCTGCCTGATGGAGTTTTGAGAACCGCCCAAAACTTCTCAAGTAAATACCGTCCTTGAGCGCAGTCAGGGCTACCCCCGGCATGCCTATCTTCTTCTTGGTCTCACGTGCTCTTTTGAGTCTCTCTATATCGGCCAGTACCTCGTTTTTATCTGCCGGGGTATTTGCAAGCTGCAAATATTTCTCGTAGGATTTCATGGCTTTTATCTCTTGTCCGAGTTCTTCGGAGATTAAGGCAAGATTATAGTGCGCATCCGGCCACTCCGGGGCTATCCCGATCGCTTTTTCGAATTCCTCCTGTGCTTTCAAATAGTCAAGGGGCCCTCTCGCCTGTTCAATGATATTCTTCCCCTGAAGAATGTGCTGCTTGGCCTCCTCAGGCACGTGCTGACCGGAAGCGTTTGGAACCATTCCAGCGATCATCCCAACGATGATGCAAAGCAGAACCACAACTGCGAGCCTTCTCATCTTTTTGCCTCCATACCCACTAATGTTTTGTCGATTTCCTTTAGCGCTATGATTTCTTTATTGACGATATCAAGCGTCTCTTTGGCTTTCTTATCCTGTTCAGTCGCTTCCCGCAGCAGTGCGTTGGCCTCAGCCAACAGAGTATCTATGTACTGCTTCTCATTTTCCTGAGCCGTCGCTTTCTTCGCCTCGAGCTGCTTGATATGCCCTCTGACCTGTTCAATCTTCTGTGATGATGCTTCCACATCCCGGCGGAGTCTGAGTGCACTGCTCACTCTCTCGTTTAACTCCTGCACAAATACCTCGTAAAATTCTGTTTTGAATTGCTGGTCATATGAAGGGGTTCCGGATGGTAAGGGCACATTGAGGTCATTGGGGCAGCGTGCCGTCTCGCCTGCCATTGCCTGTGCCGCATACTCACTGTAGAGCCTTGCTCTTTCATCATCGGTCTCCTCTGATGCCCTCGTGCTCCAGTAATGGCTGCAGGCGAGGTTCCTCAATGAGCCGCTGGAAGGATGCCGGCCTGCTGTGGTGTCCACCCCTTTTAATTTTGGAAGAAGCCGCCGCCTGCTCTCTTTAAACTCTTCCTCCTTCATCAGGGTATATTGTTTTTGCATATCCTGCATCTGCTCCTGAACCTTTGCCTTCCACTCGGCCAGCCGTTTTTCTTCCTCGATCTTTCTGAGCCTTTCCTCCTCGTCGTCGCCGGGACGTTGCGCAGCGCTGCCATTTTGCAGTCCACGTGTAAAGCCATCCATGAAGCTTTGCATTAACCCCATCATCAAACCCTGGCTGAAACTCTTTGGACTGCGACCGCTGCTGCGAGTTGAAGGCGTCGAACCGGTGGATACCGGAACACAACCGCCGCACCCGACACACTTATATTTCACCCCCCTGCAGATTACCTCTTTCGTCCGGTTTTTCGGAACAAAACCACCACAGGGTGTAACGGTACCGTCACACTCCCCGGCATAGGCAAGGACAGTATTCAGAATAAACCATATGGCACCTGCCAGCAGTGCCAACAAAGTCAAAAGTTGTATTTTTCGGAGCAGTAATGCGATTATTCGTTGGCGGTCGGATGTTGCTTGGTCGTTTACAGGCATACCGAACCCTCCTTCATGATGCCGATTTCATAGTGTAGAGGTGTGCCTCAATCTTCCGGTAACAGCGGTCATCGCCCTTCCTCCAAGGAGAGAGGAAAGCGGTGTACCTATGTTATCTCTTTCATCGGCTGGATTTCAAGCTGTTTTGCCATTGGTTTCAATGAGAAAATCGTTTGCGCAAAAAAGGTGTTGACAGCACATGGCTCGCGTGATAAGTTTTAATCAAGAATACGAACTGTCACCCCATAAAAGGTAAAATACGGGTAACCGTATGGCACAAAGCTACCTTTCCAATGAAAGTTGGAAGGAGGGGTTGCTGAGGTGACAGCCTCTATAAAGAAAAAGCCTGTCTGATAACGGACAGGCTTTTTCTTTTGGTCTTTGGTCTTGTGAGATCCTGGGAGGCGGTTTATGGAATTACGCGACACATGAGATGCCGAGGTGCAGCGCCGGATGCCGTTTGCGGTGCGGTGCTCTGGAGTAATGGAGCGGTGAAGTAGAGGCTGCATGCGAGGATGAACAGATTTGTTGCTGCACGGTGAAATCATTTTAACTTCTTGAGGGTACATAGGATTGCCTATAAACTGGAAGTATATGGATGATTAAAGGGAGATTGAAAAATACAGCCAAGGAGGTGATCTATGGCGGTAGCAGTCGAAAGCAAGGTCCCGTTCACCGTAGATAATGTGGTGAAGTGCCAGTGTCCGAAGTGCCCGGTCCAGGGCAATAGTCAGTGCGCGAAGAAGTTGATTTTGAATATACAGAACACCCTTAAAAAAGAATCGATACAGCCCCAGGAGATTCCCGGCCTGTACTGCTCAAGCGGTATCTCCTTGTGCGGGGATCTCAACTACAGAAACGCCTGCATCTGCGGCACCTGCTCGATCTTCAATGAGGAGTATGACCTGGCAGCAGATGGTCCGGCCGGATTTTTCTGCAAAGGGGGCAGAGCCGTTGCGTACCACGAGTTTGGGAGACTCGGCGAGACCGGCGGATGATCCGTAAGAGGGTGATAATGCAGGTGAGGATGGGGTGCTGCAAGGAGGAAGCAGATGGAATATGAAGAGTTTATAACGCTCATTCAGCAGTTCGGGAGAATCGAACAGTTCGGTGTGGCCGAGCGCGCAGTGAGTGCGGTGCTGGAGGTGCTCGGCGAGCATCTTAGCGAAGAGCAGGCAATCAGCATTGCCCGGCAGCTGCCGACACATATCAGGGATGCGATTATGACGAATAACGTCGCCAGCTCATTCGGCCTGGATGAATTTATCCGGCGGGTCGCCGACAGAGAGGAGATCGGGCCTGCTGAGGCGGAAAAACATATCCGTGCGGTATTTTCCGTGCTCACGGATGCAATCGATCTCGATAAGGCACGGGACGCTATTGCGCGGCTTCCCGAGGATATACGTGCGCTGTTGAGCGCCGAGCAGAAGGCGGCCTTTTCGGGCATGGGTGGTACGTAAGCCGCAGGCTGCTATCACGATAAAAAAATGTTGACAGCACATGGCTCGCGTGGTATGAATTAGTTAAGATGGCGAACTGCCACCCCAAACCAAGGTAAAATACGGGTAACCGTATGGCACAAAGCCACCTATCCTGCTAACCACAGGATCGAGGGGTTGCTGAGGTGGCAGCCTCAATAGAGAAAGCCTGTCCGATCCCGGACAGCCTTTCTCTTTGATATGAAAAACGGGACGGTCCTTCAGCCGTCCCGTTTATTCGTTGGGTTACTTCACAGGAGCAAGCTCTCCTGCCGCGGTTCTCTCGTCGATGATCTCTTTTGCTTTAATCTGTTTTCCGAAGGTGATGACGATCTGCTTTCTCTCCAGGCTGATCGAGATATTAATATAGTTGAACATCGCCAGGAAGGCAGCAAAGATCAGGAGCCCGCTTGCGATATAGTTGGCCATTGCGTAAGAGCCGGTCGCGTCAGCGATGTAACCTGCCAGTATCGGGCCGAAGACGCCGCCCACGCCCCATGCAGTGAAGAGCACACCGTAGTTCATGCCGAGATTTTTCGTGCCCCAGTAGTCGGCCGTTGTGGCAGGGAAGAGGGAGAGGCATGCGCCGTAGTTAAACCCGACCAGCGCAGAGCCGACCATGAAACCGGTAACCGTGCTGAACTGCGGGAAGAATGCCATGACCAGGGCCTGCATGATAAAGACGAAGGTGAGGGTCACGGCCCTGCCGATATAGTCAGAAGCAATGCCCGCTATCACACGTCCGCCGGCATTGAAGACAGCAAGAAGAGCGACGAAGAAGAAGCCGATGGTGATGCTGTTGCCGGACTGCACCGCAACGATCTTTGCCAGGTGGCCGATGATCATAAGACCCGCAGTGGCTGCGCACGCATACTGCAACCAGAGGGTGTAGAACGACGGTGTCTTGAGCATATCGCGCCAGCTGGCGTTCTGGGTGACAAGTGCTGCGGTGTTCGCAGCTGTAGACTTCACTTTGTAGAGCGCCGGCGATGCGCCCGGGTTCTTGATGAACTGCGTTACGATGCCTGCGGCAACGATGAAAGCAATCCCTAGTATCCTGAAGGAATTATTGATGCCGTAGGTGGCCAAAAGATATTTCGAAAGAGGAGCGATATACACGGGTGCAAGGCCGAAGCCCGCGACAACGAGGCCGGTAATGAGGCCCTTCTTTTCGGGCGGGAACCATTTTACTGCTGCAGGGGTTGCCGCAGCATATCCGAGGCCGATGCCTGTTCCCGCCAGTATGCCGAAGCCGATGAGTGCGGGGACGATCGATTCAGGGCTGCCGAAGCTGGCGACGACAAGGCCGGTGCCGCAGAGGAGCGCACCAATGGTGGCGATGATGCGGGGACCGAAGCGGTCCTGCAGACGGCCAGCAGGCACCATCATGATCGCGAAGCAGATGATGGAGAGCGTATAAGGAAGCGTAGCTTGTGTTTTTGTCCATCCGAAGCCTCCCTTCTCCACCGCTTCAGTGAGCTGCTTGCTGAACATGCTCCATGCATACAGAATACCGAGGGCCAGATTCAGCCCCATCCCTGCGAACGTAACAATCCATCCTCTCTTACTCATAAATTCCTCCTTCCTGATAAGGCGTTTAACGCTCTTTCTTATAAAGTCCTTGCAAAGGTTCGTTCCTTTGTTCCGGCTGGATGCGAGCCATTATTGCTAAGTATAACCGAAAAAAGCTAAAAAGTGTTACCTTTTGTAACTAAATAGGGCTGGGGTTGATGGTTCGAATAGGGGATTTGTTAATTGTAACTGGTAATATTCAGCTTTATCTTTTTTATTTCAATATGATTCATTGTTATGGCACGATCCTATGCGGGGGAGAAGGGGCCTGTTGAACAGGCCCCTTTGGTGGTGAGCGGCGTGCATGATTCGAAACGGCTGCTCTGCATCGCCGGGTTTTCGTTGTTATAGCCCTCAGTGTTATGCCTTCGGGTGATACTTGAACGACACTTTCACTTTTGTCCTGTACGCGAGCACTTTGCCGTTTTCTATATGCATATCCATCTCGACGACCTCCGCGATCCGAAGGTCTTGCAGACTCTTTGCCGCTGTCTCGACAGCCGTCGTTGCTGCTTTCTCCCAGGACTCCGTGCTTGTTCCGACCAGCTCGATTACCTTGTAAACGCTCCCATCAGACATGATGCCTCTCCTTTTCGTTCTGGTTTCTTATAACGGCGATGCCGCTTCATTTGGACAAAGGGGGGTACTTGTTAGACTGTATCAAAGTTTGCCCCGCTGTTCAAGATGAAGGTGATGGGGACGGCGGCTGCCTTTTTTACATCCCTAGTCCCGGAAGTAATCTGCCCAGGCCTTCGGTAATGAACTCTATAGCGATAGCTGCCAGGAGCAAGCCCATGAGGCGTGTTGCGATATTGATCCCGGTCTTGCTCAGTACCCTGCTGACCGGGCATGCCACCTTCAGTGCCCCCCATGTCAACAGCGCTACCAGCAGGCTGCTCAGAATGATCAGACCCAGATGCACCGGTTCGAATGACCTGTCCGCGTAGATGATCACGGTCGATATGGCGCCGGGCCCTGCCAGCAGCGGCATAGCGATTGGTACGACAGCTATACTTTCCTTTTCTCCGGCTTCCGCCGCCTCTTCAGGAGTCTGCTTGCTGTGTGAGCCCCTTGCCTGCATCATGGCGATTGCCATGAGCAGCAGGAGAATACCGCCGCCGACCCTGAATGAGGCGATGCTGACGCCGAAAAAATTCAGGAGCGGTTTGCCGATCAGCGTCGCTACGATCAATATCACTGCAACAGAAATGCTTGTGGTGCGGGCGATATGGTTGCGCTCAGGGTCAGGAGAGCTGCTGGTGAGGCTGACGAAAACGGGAATTATCCCGATCGGGTTGACGATCGCCAGCAAAGTGGTGAATATCTTAATGTATCCGGTCCATTCAATCATAGGAGTACTGCGTTCAGGTCATGCTACGCTGCAATTGATACAGCACAGAGAAGAACAGCTGTTGAGATGAACGTCTGTTTTATTATAACAGGTTTCGTACTTACTGTTCTGACAATGAGAAAAGGCAGAGATGGGTGCGGAAAGGAGCTTAATCGCGCCTCCTTAGATCCCACAAACAAATCAAACTCCGATGCCAGCTTCATTTGATAGAGAAGTGTTGCATATCTATATATAATTAATGCGCATGAGAAAGCTTCCTGGAGTGCCCATCTCTGCCTTTTCTCGTAAACTGCTTCTTGCAATATCGTTCCTCTGCACATCACAATAAAGAAGGAGAATAATATGTTTTTGCCGACAACCCGGGAAGAGATGAGAAAGCGCGGATGGGAGAGCCTGGATATTATCCTGGTGACAGGTGATACCTATATCGACAGCCCGTACATTGGTGTTGCGGTGATTGGCAATGTCCTTGCGATGGCCGGGTACAAGGTGGGGATTATTGCGCAGCCTGACATGAAAAGCGATCAGGACATCACGCGGCTTGGTGAGCCGAATCTTTTCTGGGGGATTACGGCGGGTTCTGTGGATTCCATGGTGGCGAACTACACCGCTTTGAAAAAGCGGCGGCACAGCGATGATTTTACTCCCGGAGGAGAGAACACCCGCAGGCCTGACCGTGCTACCATCGCCTATGCCAACCTGGTCCGGCGCTACTTCAAACATACCAAACCATTAGTCCTGGGAGGCATCGAGGCAAGCCTGCGGAGGATTGCCCATTACGACTACTGGGATGATGCGATACGAAGATCCGTGCTCTTTGATGCGAAGGCCGATATCCTGGTCTACGGCATGGGAGAGAAGGCGGTGCTCGAAATTGCCCGGAAGCTGGCGAATGGGGAGGACCCGCGGGACATACGGGGCATCTGTTACAGCGCGAAGGAGCCGATCGAGGGATATATCCTGTTGCCGTCGTATGAAAACGTAAAACAGAACAAAACGAAGTTTACCGAGATGTTCCGGCTTTTCTATATAAACAATGATCCCCTTACAGCAAAGGGGCTCTGCCAGCAGCAGGATACCCGTTATCTCATTCAGAACCCGCCAGCCACCTGTCCTACCGCAGAGGAGCTCGATGCAATTCACGATATGTATTTCGAGCGGGAGGTGCATCCCTACTACAAGAAGCAGGGTGCAGTGCGGGCATTGGATACTATAAAGTTCTCCATCACGACGCATCGGGGCTGTTACGGGGAGTGTAATTTCTGCGCTATCGCCGTGCACCAGGGAAGGACGATCTGCTCGCGCAGCGCAGCGTCGATCCTGAGAGAAGCGGAGGCACTGACAAAGCTCCCCGGGTTCAAAGGTTACATAACGGATGTGGGCGGCCCTACGGCCAACATGTACGCTGTCGAATGCGCTAAGAAGCTGAAAAAGGGGAGCTGCACCGGCAAACGCTGTCTGTATCCCTCGCCCTGCAAACAGCTGAAAGTAGACCATACGCGGCAGCGGGAGCTCCTGAGGCAGATCAGGAAGATCACGGGGATAAAGAAGGTCTTTATCGCGTCGGGCATCAGGTACGATATGATTCTGGACGACCCGGTCTGCGGGCAGGCGTATTTGAAGGATATCGTGGAGCATCATGTGTCGGGGCAGCTCAAGATTGCGCCGGAGCATACCGAAGAAACGGTGCTAAAGAGGATGGGAAAGCCGGGAAAGAATTATTTGCAGGCGTTCAAGGAGGCCTTCGACACACTGAATACCAAGCTCGGCAAAAAGCAGTTCCTGACGTACTATCTCATTGCGGCGCATCCGGGCAGCGATGAAAGGGCAATGGAGAGGCTCAGGAATTTTTCCGCACGGGAGCTGAAGATCAGCCCGGAGCAGGTGCAGATTTTTACGCCCCTGCCTTCCACTTGGTCCACGCTGATGTACTATACGGAGCGCGATCCTTTCACCGGAGAGAAGCTTTTTGTGGAAAAGGATATGAGAAAGAAGGAGCGGCAGAAGGAACTGGTGGTAACGGGTACGTACCGGAGAAGGTGAGGATTTATTTAAGTAAATAAGGGTCATAGAACTACTGTTTTTCTTTGCGATCGAATAGTCCTTTGTCTCAGTTCATTGGTTCTACTGAAGAGTGGCTATTGTTCCAGTTGAAGACCTGTAGGCAGGGCGTTACCTACCTACTCGAGAGAACCCAGGCGCTCGCTGCAGAAAAACAGCAGTCCTATGCCCCGGCAGATAAACTTTGTGTTACAGTTTATGAGTAAATCAAATAGCTAAGGAGTAAACATGGCAAAGTACACCGCACCTATCGACGAAGATCTGCGGCAGAGGATCCTCGCCCTGCCGAAGGGAGTGAAATTCGCGAACTTCATGAAAAAGGCGATCGAGGTCTTTGTCGAGGAGCTCGAGAAGGACCCTGATCTGAAGCCCGAGAACTTCATCATCACTGTTTCGGCTCGGAAAGACAGAAGATAAGAGAGTGAGAAAAAGTCGCATCCTGATTACCTGCTCAAAAGGTGTTGCGCCATATCTGGTCGAAGAGCTTGCTCAGATGGGTTTCCCTGTACTGGACGAAACCGTTGCGGGAGTCGAGACTGAGGGAACACTTGAGGATACCTATCGCCTCAACCTGCATCTTCGCACTGCGCACCGGGTCCTTTTTCTTATTAAGGAATTTGTCGCCGATGATGCCGATGATCTCTACCGAGTTACATCAGGGATCTCCTGGGAGGACTACATCGACGAGAACGAATATCTCTGCATTACCTCACGTGTAGACAATCCGACGATCAGGGACACGCGCTATGCTAATGTGAAGTGCAAGGATGCCATTGTGGACAGGATCAGGGAACAGCGCGGACGGCGTCCTGATTCGGGACCTGATCAGACCAATGTGGTGGTCAATCTCTATTGGAAGGGTACGCGCTGCGCCCTCTATTTCGACACCTCGGGAGAGCCGCTCTCCCGCCGCGGGTACCGCAGGATCCCGATGAACGCGCCCATGCAGGAGACGCTTGCGGCCGCTGTTATTATGGCAACGACATGGCGCGGCAACGGCAACTTCGTAAATCCCATGTGCGGCAGCGGCACACTCGCCATAGAGGCTGCTTTGATGGGGGTGAACAGGGCTCCGGGACTTCTAAGGGAAAACTTCGGGTTCATGCACCTGAAGGGTTTTAGAAAATCGGTGTGGGACGATCTGCGAGCACAGGCAAAGAAAGAATCAAAGAAGGCCCTGAAGCACAGAATCATTGCCACTGACATCAGAAGAGAGGCGGTCGAGGCGGCCAGAAAGAATGCCGCTATTGCCGGCGTGGAGCATCTGATCGAATTCGCGGTCTGCGATTATGCCGTGACAAGTGTTCCTGAGGGGGAAGGAATCGTCATTCTCAACCCCGAATACGGAGAGCGCATGGGAAAGATCAAGCAGCTCGAGGGCGTGTACAAGGGGATCGGTGATTTCTTCAAACAGAAGTGCAGGGGATACACCGGATACATTTTCACCGGGAATCTAGA
This sequence comes from Nitrospirota bacterium, assembly GCA_040754455.1. Lineage (GTDB taxonomy): Bacteria > Nitrospirota > Thermodesulfovibrionia > Thermodesulfovibrionales > Dissulfurispiraceae > JBFMCP01. The sequence continues at coordinate 15,154 of JBFMCP010000034.1, read as the reverse complement.
CCTTGCAAAGAAGGTGGGGCTGAGAACAAAACGGAAGATGCTCTTTTTCAACGGCGGCATAGAATGCAGGCTCCTCGAGTACGAACTGTACGAAGGGAGCAAGAAGGATAAAAGTTCTTCATAGCGATTTTCTGTAATCGGGTTATTGATAGTGAAGAGATAGGTTGTGGGAACTTGCCTCGTCATCACCTGGGAACTACCGATAACTCCAATAATAACTCCGATGATGATGGAGAGAGATTGTCCGGTATGCGCTCGAAACGACCTCGGTGGTGCTTGCCATGGAGAAGATAAAGAGGAGACCCTCAGGGCTACAAACACATTAAGATTATCCATTCTTTCCATGGGGAAAGCCTGTCCGTTGCTGAACAGGCCTTTTGTTGTGTCGTGGCCGGCTGAACGTCAGGAATATTTTGTATAATGATACAGGGCAGGCAAAAGCAGGGAGGGGACATCGATATGCCGCATACCTACGAGTACATCAACGAATTCATGTATTTTGTCATCCAGCCCGATGAGAGCAGAGGGAAGGGGGCGTATATCTATTGCTCGGGGGCTGATATGTTCCGTTTTCTCCCCATTACCAGAGGGCGGCATGGCCTGGCTTCGAATTCCACCCTGCGGGGACTCCAACTGGTGAACCTGGCGATCCGGGATATGGCGCTTGCAAAAGGAGTCACGATAACGTCGCTCAAGGGAGAGTGCTCACAGTTTGCTCCTACAAAGGGAGGATGGTATTCAGAGCGGCTGCTGATAGAACATGCTCCTGAGTCATTTCTTGAAGAGATCATCAATTACGCTGTGGTGCATTTTCTGAAAAAAATCGTCAAGGCCTGTGCGCTGCCGGATGCTGTACCCGACAAGCTGCTGCCACCAGATGAGCTGCAGGCGTTTATCGAATCCCTGTGCAATAAATATCAAGGAAATCATGATTTGAAGGATTGCCCGCGGGGGAGGTAGCCATCTCTTTCGGATTTTCGTTTAATCAGTAGCAGTGTGCATAGAAATGGATGGTTTCACCTGCTTTCTAAGGATTCCAGAGATACATGAACTGCACCCCTGAAAAAGGCGGGAGGTCCTCGGCGTTGATCGAGATAAGATTTATGGTGTGCGGGCCGGGCAGCGGCATCCCGGAATAAATGTTCGATTTATAATCGCCGGGACGTGCATAGGTGATTACTCTGGCCTTGTCGATGGTAAGCGTTTTTTTCATAACTTCGACCGTCTCATCAAGGTAGGCTATTTGGTCGATGAGCTTTGCCCGAAGCGCTTCACTTGAGGTCAGTATACGTCCATCGGCAAGGGCCCCGATCTCCTGCTCGCTCAGGAGCTTCTCCCTGTTTGCGGCGACCACCCCGACAAAGCGCGCGTAGAGCCGATCGATGATATCCTGGAGCATCTTCTGTTCTTCAGGGGTGCTCGGACGGAAAGGCGACCAGAAGTCTTTTTTCGGGCCTGATTTGTAGGTTTCATTGGCGACCCCGATCTTCGAAAAGAGCCCTTCGGCGTTGAACCTCATGGCAACGACGCCGATGCTCCCCGTAACTGCGGTAGGACTTGCAAAGATACGGTCGGTGGCGGTGGCGATGTAGTAGCCGCCTGAGGCACCTACCTCCATGATGTAAGCGTAAACAGGTATCTTTCTCTTCTGTTTGAAGCTCACGATCTCATGATGGATCAGGTCGCTTGCCGTGACGCTGCCGCCGGGCGAGTTGATCCTCACGATAACACCCACGATGTCTGAGTCTTTTTCAGCTTTGCGAAGCACTTCTCTGAACACAGCGACCTTCGAGGGCTTCTCCCTGAGCTGCAGGCCGCCTTTATCTTCCTTGAGGGAGATCATGCCGTCCAGGTCGACAAGCAGTATCTTGGGCGTGCCTTCTCCCTCGAGCACCTCTTCCTCGAGCGGCTTGGTTTTGGACAACAACGATACGTTGGCAAAGGCGCATCCTGACAGGAACAACAGGCAAAGAACAATGAGAAGTGCATTTCTTTTCATAGCAGGCTCCTTGGGGCACGACATGAATAGCGGATAATAAAATTATAGCAGAGAACTATCCGATTGAAATCGGGCTTAAGAGCGGGAAAATTCGTGTAACCATGAATTCCAAAATAATAGATACATGGTTATGTCCTGTATAATACGTATATACTATGAAAAAAGATGTCATCATTATCGGTGCGGGTGCAGCAGGCCTGATGTGTGCGCTCACGGCGGGGAAGCGGAACCGTTCGGTACTTGTCATCGACCACGCCGAAAAGATAGGGAAGAAGATAGGCATCTCCGGCGGCGGGCGCTGCAATTTTACTAACCTGAAAGTGAGCCACGAGAACTATGAATCCCACAATCCCCATTTCTGCAAATCGGCGCTCGCCCGTTTTGGACCGCAGGATTTTATTGCTATGGTCGAGAAGCACGGCATCGCGTACTACGAAAAGGAAGCCGGCCAGCTGTTCTGCAAAGGAAGCTCCATAGAGATCATCGAAATGCTCAGGAAGGAGTGCGATGCTGCGGGTGTGGACTTTCGGCTGCACTGCCGTGTAGAAGGAGCGGAAAAGAGAGGGCATTTTTATGTATCGACGAATCAGGGTGTGCTGGAGTCAGCATCGATGGTGATCGCCACCGGAGGCTTGTCATATCCCAAGATCGGCGCAACGGACATCGGCCACCGCCTGGCCCGCCACTTCGGTCTCGCCATCACACCGCTGCAGCCTGCGCTTGTCCCCTTCACGTTTCATCAGAAGGACTTGCATGCATTGAAAGAGCTGAGCGGCATTACCATCGATGCGGAAGTCAGCTGCGGTAAGAGGAGGTTCAGGGGCAACATCCTTTTTACCCATCGCGGGCTGAGCGGACCTGCCGTGCTCCAGATTTCCTTATACTGGAATCCGGGCGAACGCATTGTGATCAATCCGCTTCCCGATGTCGATGCTCACGAACTGTTTGCAGAAAAACGCCGGAGCAGGGCGGAGCTCCATAATGTGCTCTCAGGACATCTTCCAAGACGCTTCGTCGAGAAATGGTGCGAGCTTTTTCTTCAGCAGGAGGCGGTAAAGCCGATGCATCAATATACCGATAAAGCGCTGAACGATATTGCCCGCAAACTCCACCATTGGGAGATCACACCGGGTGGGACCGAGGGATACGTCACCGCAGAGGTGACCCGCGGAGGGATCGACACGAACGAGCTGTCGTCCAAAACGATGGAGTCAAAGAACGTTCCGGGCCTCTTTTTCGCAGGCGAGGTCATCGATGTGACCGGGCAGCTTGGAGGATACAACCTACACTGGGCGTGGGCATCAGGCTATGCTGCGGGGCGATATGTATAAAGACGAAACACTAAAACACTCCCGCAATATTTCTTTTGGGCAGTAGGATAAACGCATCAAATCAGGACTTGCGTGAAGAAGGCAGGAATGGGTGCGGATAACGCTTCCTTAGCTTCCACAAAGGATTAAAATTCTCGTACAACAGCTCTTTTAATGAAGTGCTGTGGCTTATCCGCTCCAAATAAATGCGCATGAGAAAGCTTCTTGGAGTGCCTGTTCCTGTCTTTACCTCGAACGCGTACTTCCTGCTTTGATGCGTAGAACGACGTGACAATCGAATCCCCCTTTTACCTCTCCAAACATGCTAAAATACAGAGAATTATGATTGCGTCGTTACGGGGAAAGCTTATATCGAAACGGCCCGACAATGTGATTGTCGATGTCCACGGGGTCGGGTACAGTGTGCAGGTGCCGTTGACGCTCCTCTCAGCGCTCCCTGAAGAGCATGCCGATGTGTTTCTCCATATCCATACCCATGTTCGTGAAGACGCCATTCAGCTCTACGGCTTTCAGACGGATGACGAGAAGCGGATATTTACGACCCTGATCGGCATATCCGGGATAGGGCCGAAGACGGCATTGAACCTGCTCTCCACGATTCCACCTGACAAGTTCTACAATGCGATCAATTCAGAAGATGTGGATGTCCTCTGCAAAGTCCCCGGCCTTGGGAAGAAGACAGCGCACCGGTTGATCCTCGAACTGCGGGAAAAACTCCCTTCGATCAAGGAGGCGAAAAGTTCTGTCTACGAAGACGCTCTTTCGGCGCTGGTCAATCTCGGGTACAAGAAGAACATCGCCCAGATTGCCCTTGACAAGGCGCAGAGCAGCGGTCTGAACGACATTGAAAGTTTGATCAGGGAATCCTTAAAATACCTTACAAAAGAATCAAAGTAAAGAACAGGAAGTAACAAATGAGAATTGAAGACCAAGGCATCGATACCGGCCCGCTCTCTCCTGAAGCGGATCAGGACGAGCTTACCTATGAGATAAGCCTCAGGCCCCGCTCGCTCAACGAGTTTATCGGGCAGCAGAAGATAAAGGAAAACCTTAAGGTCTTTATTGCTGCAGCAGGGATGAGGAAAGAGCCGCTGGACCATGCGCTCTTTTTCGGCCCTCCCGGTCTCGGTAAGACGACCCTCGCCACGATCATCTCCAATGAGCTGGGCGTCAACATCAAGACAACTTCAGGCCCGGTGATGGAACGCCCCGGGGATCTGGCGGCGATATTGACCAATCTCTCGGACAGGGATATCCTTTTTATAGATGAAATCCACCGTCTGCCGAGGATCGTTGAAGAGGTCCTCTATCCTGCCATGGAAGATTACAATCTCGACATCATCATCGGCCAGGGACCCAATGCACGGACGCTGAAGCTCAACCTGCCGCGCTTTACATTGATCGGTGCAACGACCAGAACAGGACTGCTTACCTCTCCCTTGCGGGACAGGTTCGGCGTTATCTGCAGGCTCGAGTTTTACCATTCAGAGGAGTTGAAGGAGATCGTCACCCGTTCAGCCCATCTCCTCGAAGTAGAGATAAAGGACGATGCTGCCATGGAGATCGCCAAGCGGTCGCGCGGCACCCCCCGCATCGCCAACAGGCTCCTGAGGCGCGTGAGGGACTTTGCCCAGGTGAAAGGCGACGGCATTATCAATATGCATATTACCAAAGATGCGTTGACCGCACTTGACGTGGACGACCTCGGTCTCGACGAGAGCGACCGCAAGTTGCTGCGCACCATCATCGAAAAGTTCAGCGGCGGGCCCGCAGGAGTTGAAGCCATCGCTGCTTCAATGAGGGAAGACCGGGAGACCATCGAAGATGTCTATGAACCCTATCTCCTGCAGGAAGGCCTGCTCGAGCGGACCTCCCGGGGAAGGCTGGCGACGAAGCGTGCCTATGAGCACCTCGGGAAGAGGCTGCCGCAAAGCTTGTTCTGAGCATGTTCAAGAGCAGCCGGGTATAAATTCTAAGTGCGAAGTGCGAGAGCCTAACAGGGGCTTAAAAAGTGCGAATGCTTAGAATGCAAAATAATTCAGGATTTCGATAGTAGGATTTCCGATTTGCTACGATGAAGCTTCTGATGCATATATGCTGTTCCAACTGCGCTACCTATCCGATTACCGCGCTCAAGCACAAGGGTGTCACGGTGCGCGGCCTCTGGTTCAATCCCAATATACATCCCTCTATGGAATACAAGGCCAGGCTGGATGCGCTCAGACAGCTCCAGGAGTTATGGAAACTCGATATCGACTATGTGGATTATTATGGATTGAAGGAATACCTGCGTCATGTTGTCGGCAATGAAGAGCACCGCTGCGAATACTGCTACACCGTTCGTTTGGAGGAAACGGCACAGAGGGCGAAGGGGGCGGATGCCGATGCTTTTACCACCTCGCTCCTGGTGAGTCCCTATCAGAAATTCGATATGATTATTGATATCGGAAAAAGAATGCAGGAAAAGTATGACATTGAATTCTATGCCGAAGATTTCAGACCCGGATTCAACGAGGGCAGGCGCATGGCAAAGGCACTCGAGCTGTATCGGCAGAAATACTGCGGCTGCATCTATTCCGAGATGGAGCGGTTCTGTAAAAAGAATTCAGGAGCCGGGAGTCAGAATCCGGAAGACAGAGCACAGAAGACAAGGACAGCAATCTGAAATATGGATGGGTTTCAGCACATAGGGAAAGTTCTGGTTATTATCGGCATCATCCTGCTGGTTGTCGGCGGGCTGGTCATGCTCTCGGGAAGGATCCCCTGGCTCGGCAGGCTGCCCGGCGATATCGTTATACAGAGGAAGAATTTCACTTTCTATTTTCCCCTGTCAACAAGCATAATAATCAGTATCATTCTGACACTTATTTTTTGGCTGATAGGGAGAAGGTAAATGAAAAGAATCCGGAAGTCAGGAGTCAGAAGTCAGAATATAAAGAGGAGTGAAATATTTCTTGTATTTGCTTTTTTATGTTGTCTTCTGATTCCTGGATTCTGGGTTCTGACTCCTGCCGTTTTTGCTGATTCCAATATCCGGGTGCTTCTCATCGATGCAAAAAATCCCGTCCTGCCGCAGAAGGATGAAAAAGTGGAACAACTCGGTCATACGACGGGCGAAGTAGCGGTAAACGGATTGAAGTATTCAGGTAATCTCGAAGTGTGGAAAGGTGAAAAGGGAATGTATATTATCAACGACCTTCCCCTCGAGGATTATATCAAGGGCGTAGTTGCCGCCGAGGTGGGGAACAACTGGAACCTGGAGGCGCTCAAGGCACAGGCGGTAGTGGCGCGCACCTATGCGCTCTATCAGAAACTGAACAACGGCACCTCCACGGTCCCCTATCACCTCTCGTCGTCAGTACTGCATCAGGTCTATAAAGGAAGCGCCATTCCCGAAAATGTTGCGAAAGCAGTGGACGCTACACGGGGAGAGGTGCTCATGTACGAGGGAAAACCCATTGTTGCTTTCTATCACTCGACGAGTGGCGGCATGACCGAAGATCCGATTGAAGTCTTCGGCAAGAGCTATCCCTATCTGAAGTCCGTGGAGACGAACTGCGAGCTCTCTCCTTACTATATGTGGGAAAAGAGAATCCCCCTGTCCGAGATCGAGCGGGCGATCAATGTGAGCGGCATCAAGGACATTGTCATCGATTCCTACACCGAGTCGAACCGTGTGAGGGATATACGCATTATTACCGAAGCCGGCGAGCAGAAACTACTCGGTAAGGATTTCAGGAAGAGCCTGGGATGGGACAAGCTTCCGAGCACCCTGATCACCAACCTTATCAAGGACGGGAACATAGTTATTTTCGAGGGTAAGGGATACGGCCACGGTGTGGGCATGTGCCAGTGGACTGCCCTCGAGATGGCCCAGTCAGGGAAAGGGTACAAGGAAATCCTTGCGACGTTTTACCCTGGTGCTGTCCTGAGCGTTTATGAAAACCGCTGATTTCGATTTCGTCCTTCCCAGAGAATTGATCGCACTGTACCCCGCCGAAAAGAGGGACCACTCCCGCCTCCTCGTTCTTCGCCGCAGCGGGGCTATCGAGCACCGGCGCTTCTTTGATATTGCAGGATATCTGAGAAAAGGAGACATGCTGCTGCTTAACGATACCAAGGTCTTTCCTGCCCGTATCATCGGCACCAAACCTTCCGGGGGGAGTATCGATATCCTGCTTGTCAGGGAACGGGCGGATGAGGGCGTATGGGAAGTGTTCTACAAGGGTAAGTACGAAGGCGCACTTACGGTTCTCAACGGGATCAGAGCTGAACTGCGGACCGAGAGGTGTAATGATGCAGGGTCCCAGAACACCGGCGCATCGGAACAACTGCCGAAAAGATTTCTGAGGTTTTTCGATATCGATCCGCAGCTGCTGAAAGAGATGCTCTGGCAGCACGGGTATATGCCCCTGCCGCCATATATCGGAAGAATGCCGGAAGAGGAGGACAAAGCCCGGTATCAGACGGTCTACGCCCGAGAGCAGGGCTCGATTGCCGCTCCTACGGCGGGCCTGCATTTCACGCCAGAGCTTCTCGATAGCATTGCCGCCCGGGGAGTTCTGGTAAGGACCATTACTCTCCATGTCGGACCGGGTACGTTCAAGCCGGTCAAGGCTGAACACGTGGCAGGACATACGATGGATGCCGAGGATTTCGAAGTAAAGCCGCACCTCCTTGAAGAAATCTGTCAGGTCAGAGAGAAAGGGAACCGGCTTATCACGGTGGGGACTACAGCGACGAGAGCGATAGAGAGCGTGATGGGAGAACGCTTCAAGAGATTGAGCTCAGCAAACGGATGCATAAGGGGCTCGACCGACATCTTCATCCATCCGGGGTATACCTTTAGGGCGGTGGATGGCCTGATCACCAATTTCCACCTCCCCTGTTCCACCCCCCTGATGCTCGCGGCGGCGTTTTCAGGCCTGAAAAACCTATTAAAATCCTATGAAGAAGCAATCTCAAAGGGTTATAGATTTTTCTCCTATGGGGATGCTATGCTAATTTTATGAGGGACAGACTAACGGAACGCTCCTCGATCCTTCTCCTCAGCCGCACTACCGTCGTGATCGGTATCATCGCCATTACTGTTGTAAGCTTTGGTCTTGGTTACTTCTTCGGGTACAAAGGCGGCGACGGCTCTGCAGCAGAACAGCAGGCTGTCGAGAATGAAAAGGGAAACGAGTCCGTACCGTTCGGAGAAAAGAGGGTGCTGGAGGCACCGCCGGTTAAGGAGCCGCCGGCTGCTTCTGCTCCGGAGCGTGTTCTTTCTTTCCCTGCTCCGGCAAGGGCGCCCGAGAGTTCTTCGCCGGGCATCGTAGAGGATACATCGAAATCTCACTTGCCAAAGGAATCGGTTGCAACAGCATCTCCTCTGCCGCAAAAGCAACAGAATGCGGTGGAAGGGCTCGATAAATCGAGCGAGGGGAAAGGCCCGGAACGCCAGTCTTCACAAGTGCAGAAAAAGGTGAACGGCAAGGATGCGGCCCGGAGCGTGAAAAAGGCAGGCGCCCAGCGCAAGACGGCAAAGGCAGTGAAAGGGACCACAAAAAAGAAGGCCTCAAAAGCCGGTGGTGCCCAGAAGCGCTATGCGATCCAACTGGGGGCATTCCCCAGCAGGGAGGGAGCGGAGGAACTGCGGAGGATCTTAAAAGTAAAAGGATATAAACCCTATATTGTTGATGCCGGTAAAGGCACTACCTATTTCAAAGTGAGGGTAGGGGAGTATGCCGGCAAAGAGGAGGCAGGGCGCGCCGCTGCAGCGCTTCATAAAAAGACAGGCATCGAAAGCTTTGTCACTGCTGTAGACTAAACGGAATTGCGCCCGGCACCGATAGACGCGGAGGAACGCTACGAAGACTATAGAACTCGAACTCGATGAGGAGAGAGAGTATCCCTTTCTTCACGGGGGCATTGATAAGACATTGAAGGTGATCGAGGAGTCGCTCGGGGTCGCTATTACCATACGCGGCAACCGGCTCCTGATCCAGGGGGATGACGGGCTCACCGACAAGGCGGAGAAGCTGATCCAGGAGATCCGGGCGGTGAACCGGAGCGGCTACGCCCTGAGACCCGAGGATATCAGTTATGCAGTGAGGTTGGTATCAGAGGGCGAGGAGCTCTCGGTAAAGGATCTCTTTTCCTATAATATTCCTGTCTCATCCAAGAGAAGATTCATTATCCCCAAGACCGAGATGCAGCGGCGGTACATCGATGCGATACGCACCTATGATATCGTCTTTGGCATCGGTCCTGCAGGCACGGGCAAAACCTATCTTGCGATGGCAATGGCGATCAGCGCGTTCCTCACCAAGCAGGTGTCGAGAATCGTGCTCGTCAGGCCTGCGGTCGAGGCAGGCGAAAAGCTCGGGTTCCTCCCCGGCGACATTGCGGAGAAGGTAAGTCCTTATCTGAGGCCGCTCTACGACGCCCTTTTTGATATGATGGAAATCGAGAAGGCAACAAAGCTTATCGAGCGGGGCATCATCGAGATCGCTCCCCTCGCCTTTATGCGGGGGAGAACCCTGAACGACTCGTTTGTCATTCTTGACGAGGCGCAGAATACGACCCCTGAACAGATGAAGATGTACCTGACGAGACTCGGGTTCGGATCCAAGACCGTCGTTACCGGCGACATTACCCAGATCGACCTCCCGGTGGACAAGACGTCGGGGTTGGTAGAAGCTATTCGGATCCTCAAGAACGTCGAGGAGATCAGGATCATCCACTTCTCCGAGCGGGATGTGGTGCGGCACCGACTGGTCCAGGCGATCATCAGGGCGTACGAAAAATATGAAAAACGGCAACCCGGCGAAAAGTAGCACGACGAAAACTCCGAAATCCTTTACCGAGCGCCTCAAAGAGTATCGTCAGAAACACGGGGACGAGCTGTCAAAGCTGTATGTGCTCATGGCCCTCTCTCTGGTCGCTGCCCTCGCCATCCCCCGGCAATTCGATATCCACCACTTTTCCGGCAGCTTTCTGATCACCGTCGTACTCCTGTATATCTTCTACAGGGATATACGACGCTACAAGCCTGCGTATATCAATGACTATAAAATGCTGGTGCTCCTGGGGATCCTCGTTGCGGGCACACTCACCACGGGAAGGGTTTTCGAGTACCTGCTTTCGGGCCTTCAGCGGGGGCTGAGCCTCCCCGGCGGTGATTCCTTTATCTTCGGGCTCCCCATCCCTATGGGAGCGATGCTGGTGACGCTCATCTTCGATTTCCATACTGCCATGATCTTCTCCTTTATCATCAGCCTGCTCACGGGAATATGGCTCGGCAATCCCTTCTTTACGGTGTATGCCTTCATCGGCAGTTTGATCGCCGCGTTCAGCGTCATCCGCTGTAAAAAGCGTTCCGCTCTGATAAAGGCGGGTATCTATGTGAGTGCGGTCAATATCATTACCACCAGTATCTTTCTGCTCTATAACGGCGATCTCTTTTCTCATGCAGCGCCTGCCTCTCTCATTTTTGCCGCAATGTCGGGAATCACGGTTGCCGCGATTGTGACCTTTGTCCTCCCCGGTCTCGAATACGCCTTCAGTATTACCACCGATATCAGCCTCATCGAACTGCTGGACATCGAGCAGCCGCTCATGCGCAATCTCATGATCGCTGCGCCGGGCACCTATCACCACAGCATTATCGTGGGTAACCTCGCTGAATCCGCGGCGGAAGCGGTCGGCGCCAACCCGCTCCTCGCACGGGTGAGCGCGTATTACCATGATATCGGCAAGATCAAAATGCCCGAGTATTTCGTTGAAAACCAGACGAGCACCATCAACAAGCATGAGAAGCTCACCCCGCACATGAGCAGCATGATCCTCATTTCCCATGTCAAAGAGGGCATCGAGCTCGCAAAGCAGTACAAGCTCCCGAAGACTGTTACCGATATCATCCAGCAGCACCACGGGACGAGCCTCATCGTCTATTTTTATCAGAAGGCGATAGAGCTCGCCCAGGACAGCCTGCCGCTGCAGGAGGATTACCGCTACCCCGGACCGAAACCGCAGACCAGGGTTGCCGCACTCGTTATGATGGCCGACGCGGTCGAGGCAGCGTCGCGGACGCTTACCGAGCCGACCCCTGCGCGGATCTCCGCCCTTGTGGAGAAGATCATCAATCACATCTTCCTCGACGGCCAGATCGACGAGTGCGAACTTACCCTGAAGGATATCTCCGAGATCAAACGGCGTTTTACCTATGTCCTGACGAGTATCTTCCACAGAAGGATCGCCTATCCCGATCTCGATACCAAAAGTGCTCCGCATAAGGCCGAGAAAGCAGCGGAGGCCGTCGCCTCCAAAGGCGCTGCCGACAGGGCACTTTCAGGAACACTCCCCAACGGCAATGGAAATCACCATAAAGAACACGCAAAGACTGATAAGGATAAGTCCCCAACGGATCGAGAGAATCCTCAGGAAAGCCCTCACCCTTCTGGCACGTAAAGACCGTAACGCGTTATCTGTGATGCGTGACGGGTCGGACAAAGGAAAGAAAGACTTCCTCCTGCCGGTTGAGGTGAGTGTGCTTTTCGTCAACGACAAACGCATGAGAGAACTCAACCGCCTCTATCGCGGCAAGGACAGGACCACCGATGTGCTCTCCTTTCCGCAGCAAGACCGTACTGCGTTACGCGCAGGGCGCTATAACGCCATGAACGCGCAACGCTCAACCCCTCTCGGTGATATCGTCATCAGCCTGCCGCAGGCACAGCGGCAGGCAGCAGCGTACGGTGCGCCCCTCTATGAGGAGCTTGCGCGGCTCCTCGTCCACGGCCTCCTCCATCTTACCGGCTATGATCATGAAAGGAACGCTTACCAGGCGCGAAAGATGAGAACCCTGGAATCGGAGATGCTGAGGGATCTATGGGGTTCCGCCGCTTAATAAAGAGCGCAAACAACGCCATTGAGGGTATCCTGCAAGCCGCGCGCACGCAGCGGCATGTGCGCTACCACCTTTATACCGCCTCTGCAGTGCTGCTCCTCAGTTACATTCTCGGTGTGGCACGGATCGATTTTCTTGTACTCTCCGTTGCAGTGATCCTCGTCCTCCTCGCCGAGATGCTCAATACCGCAATCGAGTATATCGTGGACATGGTTTCGCCCGAGTACAGCGAGAAGGCGCGGATCGCCAAAGACGTGGGAGCAGGAGCGGTGCTGATCACCGCCTTTGGTGCAGCGATCCTGGGATACATCATTCTCTTTCCGTATGTTAAAGAGGTGTTTGATGTCGGCGTCAGGATTGCAAAACATTCGAAAGAAGAGATTACCCTCATTGCCGTAATCCTCATCATGATTTTGGTGATTGTGCTGAAGGCCTACTACGGAAAGGGCCACCCGCTCCGCGGTGGGATGCCCAGCGGTCATACTGCCATGGCGTTTGCGGTCTGGGCTGCCGTTACGTACAGCACCAAAAATTTCATGGCCTCGCTGCTTTCGTTCCTCCTCGCTGCGGTCATCGCCCAGAGCAGGGTTTCAGAAGGCGCGCACCACCCTCTCGAAGTTGTCGTCGGCGCCGTGCTCGGTGCTGGCATCACCTTTCTGCTGTTCCTGATCTTTATGTAAGGAAGGATGCCATGATTATACGAAATGAGGATATCAAAAGCGTCCGCATGGAGGTGCCCGAAGGTCATCGGCATCTGTGAACCTCCATACTGCTCAATGACGGCACGGAGCTCGTCCTGCAAGAGGCCACCATTGCGAACCTCGTCAGGGCGTATGTCGCTATCAAGACCCATCCCACACTCGACAAGGTGCATCTGAGCGGTATACGGCTCTCCAGCCGGAAAGAGGGACATGCCGAGTGGCAGCTGCTGGAAGATGATGAATAAGCAGAATGCACCACAGGAGCGTGGCACACGAATAGTTCCTGCCCATTGCACAATATGCTAGAGAGGCTAATCGCTGGGAGGCGGTGACGCGGTCGGCGCAGCGGGAGCGGAAAAGGCAGTCTCGCTTGGTCCGCTTTCAGAGGGCAGGGCAGCAGGCGGCGTCTCCGTGCTCTCTTGCTTCGGGGGCTCCATCACTTCCTCATACGCCGGGATCACAATGCCCCGCCGTACCATGATGTTATAGATGATCCTCGAACGGTTCTCGACATAGCGGGAGTTGCCGAGGGGATTGAACCTCCTCGGATTGGGGAGCACCGACGCCAGTCGTGCTGCTTCTTCAGGACCGAGGGCCGATGCAGGCTTGCCATAATAATGGCGTGCGGCAGCCTCAATGCCGAAGATGCCTTCCCCCCATTCCGCCACATTCAGATAGATCTCGAGGATTCTTCTCTTCGAAAGTTTCTTTTCGATTCTCCAGGTAAGGATCGCCTCTTTTATCTTCCTGATGGGATTTTTTGATGGCGTCAGAAAGAGGTTTTTCGCAAGCTGCTGGGTGATCGTGCTGGCGCCGACCTTGAATTTCTTTTCCTTGATGTCTTTCTCGACCGCCTTCTGTATCGCCTCGAAATCGAAGCCATCATGCTTCCAGAACTTGTCGTCCTCGGCGATGAGCACCGCCTTCACCAGATAGGGTGAAATCCGTGAGAGCGGTACCCATATCTGGCGCAGTTTTGTTTTCTTGTCATCGCGCCTCCATTCATCTTCCCGGTACTCCATAAACGAGGTCTTTTTGATGTTCGTTTTTTTCAGTGCCCCGACATCCGGGAAAAAGAAATAATAGCCGATGCTCAGGAGCATCGCTGAAAGGGGAAACAGAATATATTTCGGCCAGCTTTTGATGAAGCTTTTAGTGTTCGGCATAACAGAAGGTCATTCGTAAAAACATAATGCACTATTATGCCGAAAATTCTAAAACATGCATAAGGATTAAAGCAAATGTGCAGCGCAGGGTGTGCTCTGAGCGGATGATATGCACAAAGGCCCGAAGGGGAGTTGCCCCTCGCTATGCTTCTGGTGAGCTCTATATCCAGGCAGTCCTGCGACAGGCCGGTCTCACCGAGTATGCGCCTGATGGTGGCGACCGGCTCTGGATTGCTTTTGCATGTATCCTTTTGAGGGTGCCAGAATGAAAATATAAAAAGGCGATACCCGGGGAATATATCCAATAGGAGGGGTATCGCCTCTCTGAATCGGTCGGTCGGCACTATTCGATCGCGACTTTTTTTACCTTCTGTTTCGCCTCTTCGGTTTTTGGGAGACGTACTTCGAGGACACCGTCCTTGAATTTCGCTTTCGCCTCATCAGCTTTGACATCGGTCGGGATGTCAAAGGAACGGACAAAAGAGCCGTAGAAGCGCTCGTGTCTGTAGAAATTCTTCTCCTCGACCTTCTCCTCTTCCTTTTTCTCGCCGGAGATGGTGATCGTGTGATCAGTGAGGTCAATGGAGATGTCCTCTTTTTTCATGCCCGGCAGCTCTGCCTTCACGACCACATCCCCGTCCTCCTCGTAGATATCGACGGAAGGGGCAAACTCCTCTGCGCCGAATATCCTGCGTGCCGGCCACCAGGTCGGCTGGCTAAGCAGGGAGAATGGCCTCCTGAAGAACTCTTCGAACTGCCGTTCCATCTGCTCAAACGGCGAAAGCAGCCGCGCTGGTTCGACCTTCATCAATTCCTTTGATTCTTTTTTGCCCTTCTTTTCTTTTTCAGCCATAGTGCACCTCCTTGATAGAGTAATGCATACTTTATACTTAAATTCTATCGTATGAGACCACGAAGTCAACCTGCCTCCTGCACATTGTCAAGCCAATTTAGAAATGTCCTGTTTTTACCAAAATAGAAATGTCCGGTTTATGCCGCCGCCGTCTGCGGGGCTTTTCGCTTGTCGCGGTTGATGTTGAACTTCCGCCAAGGATGATCCTTAG
>JBFMCP010000033.1:0-38303 GCA_040754455.1 Nitrospirota bacterium | reverse complement strand
CGCTCGGCAGCATCTCCTCTAGATCGTCCTCTGTAAGGCCCAATTCCGTTGCCAGAGCTTCAACAGCCTCGCTGGTTGATATTTCAGTTCCTTTCCGTGCCGCAAACTTGAGAAGCGGCAACATCACGCGCTGATAATCTGGAACGGCCATCTATTTATCTTCTTTTGCATCTACCCATATATTTAGATAGTTTCTCGATAATACCAGAAGTGCTTATGTGGTCAATACAACAAATATGCGCTGATTGACGCAGCCTGTTAACTTTTAGTAGATTATGCGAACGATTACTATTCAACTTGTAATATTAATCAGAAAACAGCTACTACCATGCAAAAAGTGCCATATGTGATTTTGGTGACATCGATTGAAAAACATAATCATTATTGGTAACCCTATCGCCGGCGGCGGAGCACTCCGCAGGATAGAGAAGGCTGCACGTATATGTGAAACCAGGGGACATAATGTCCAGGTGCTGCTCACCACACGAAGGGGAGATGCCGAACGATTCGCGCGGGGGATCGCGTCGGAAAAGCGCAACGATGTCCTTGTCGTTGCCGCCGGAGGCGACGGCACCTACAATGAAGTGGCAAACGGACTTGTCCGCTCGTCAATTCCCATGGCCATACTCCCCATGGGCACCACATCGGTACTCGCAAAAGAAATGGATATGCCCGGCGATATCGAACGAGCTACGGACATGGTGCTCAACGGACAGATACAGAGCATCCACCTCGGCAGGATCACGACGCCTGTTGTCACGCGTTACTTCCTTTTGATGGCAGGGATCGGATTTGACGGGGAAGTTGTTGGGAAGATCAACGAGAAGATCAAAAGAACCGCTGGCAGAAGCGCGTATATCCTGAGCGGCCTCAGCGTGTTGTTCACCTACCGCCCGGCTCCTCTGACCGTTAACGGCAAGGACATCTCGTTGATGGGGTATGCCGCCATCGTCAGCAACGCCGCATGCTATGGCGGCACCTTCAAAGTCGCCCCTGATGCGCGCCTGACCGATCCGTCATTCTATGTTTTCGTAACACACAAAAAAGGTAGGCTATCGCTTCTGAGATATGTGGCGGGAATCCTTGGAGGATTTCATCTCTCTTTCAAGGATATTACGTATTTCAAAACAGAAGAATTGACCATCGAGGGAAATGCGCCCATCCAGATCGACGGCGATTACATTGGCAATACGCCGGCGAAAATAGAGATAGCACGTCATGCACTACAATTGGTAGTGCGTGGATAAAAGACCGAACCGCACTCTCGTGGTCGCCTTGACCTCTATGCCTTATCCCTGATGGGGAAATAGAGGCTGAAGGTGGAGCCTCGACCGACCGTGCTTTCAACTTTGATGAACCCGCCGTGGTCCTCGACAATTTTTTTACAGATGGAGAGCCCTAGTCCGGTGCCCTGCTCCAGGACCTTCGTGGTGAAGAACGGCTCAAAGATCATTTTCATTTTTTCCTCGGGGATACCCTCACCGGTATCACGCACGTTTATAGCGAGATATGGTGCGCCATCGACGATTTCCCTTCCCGCGGCAATAGTCAATGTGCCGCCATGCGGCATTGCGTCGATGGCATTTGACACAAGATTGCCGAGCGCCACTTTCAGCTGATCCCCATCGACCATTGTCGGCGGCATGCCGCCGAATGATTTCGTTATTTCAACGGAC
Organism: Nitrospirota bacterium; assembly: GCA_040754455.1. Lineage (GTDB taxonomy): Bacteria > Nitrospirota > Thermodesulfovibrionia > Thermodesulfovibrionales > Dissulfurispiraceae > JBFMCP01. The sequence continues at coordinate 36,627 of JBFMCP010000033.1, read as the reverse complement.
CGCTCCCTGCAGGTCGCCTCGTATACCCTCAATGATTCATCAATTAAGGCGGCAACATTCTGCAGCTCCAGTCGGGGACGGGACTCTCTCGAATACATGAGAACGCTCTTGAGTATCTTTTCGAGTCTGTTTACCTGCGAGAGGATGATCTCTGCGTCCTCTTTTTCCGCAGTCCCCTCGGGAATCTTCTTGTAGAGTCTTCTCGCATATCCGCCGACGGCAGTGAGGGGGTTGCGTATTTCGTGTGCGACATTTGCGGCGATTCTTCCCAGCGCCGAGAGCTTTTCGGCCTGGATGAGCTGTTCCTGGAGTCTCTGCTTTTCCTGTTCGGCCTTTCTGCGCACAATAATGCCCGCGAGGGTATTGGCTACCGAGAAGAGCAGCTCTTCGTCCTCTGCATTGGGGATATAGCCCTCCGTAACGAACAGGTTTATCGCTCCAAGCACCTTTTCCCCCGATATGATAGGAACACAATAATTCCCGTGCAATGTCATTCCCTCGTACCGCACTTCATGCTGCCGGTCACGGCAGTCGGCCAATATGATACGTCGGGTAGCCGCAGCCAGTCCGCAGAGGCATGTGCCGAGCGGCACATTGGTGCAGGCAGCCTTCATTGCTTCGGAAATCCCTCGCTGGACCTTCATGACGAGCATTTGAGGGTCGTCCTCGACGAGGAATATACAGCCCCTTGACTGCAAGGAGAGGAAGGGGATGGAGAGAATAACGTCGAGAATCCTTCCCAGCTGCTCCTCGATGGTAATCGGCTCTAAGGAGATCTGTAGAATCGAGCTTATCGTGCTCTGGAAATAGTACCCCCGTTTTATTTTCTCTTCCGCTTCCTTGCGCTCGGTGATATCGCGGATATCAGCCAGGGTGAACACTCCCTCGTCCGTCTCGATGGGGCTCAGACTGATATCAATCGGAAACTCCCTGCCGTCTTTGGTCAGTCCGTAGAGCTCGATGCATGCGCCCGGAGGTTGTGATCCTGGTCTGAAAAAGCATGCTTCGCGCCCTTCCTTCAGAATACCGCGGAACCGTTCGGGCAGCAGCACTACCATGTCCATCCCCTGCAGTTCCTCCCGGGAATAGCCGAACAAACGCTCTGTCCGCTCATTGACGAGGGCAATCGCTCCCTCCCTGCGGGCAACCACCATGGCATCCGGCGCCGACTCGAGGATCGTCCGGAACTTCTTTTCCGCTTCCCTGCGTATGGCAATCTCCCGCTCCATGGGGAGCAGGGCAAGTCGTTTCAGGGTATGCCACAGGGTCACCCCCAGCAGGGCGGTCAATACGATAGAGCCGATTATCAACTGCAAGATAAACTTGTTCAGGCTTCTCTCAACGGATGAGAGATCTCTCACCATCTGCAGCGTCACGAGATCCCTGCCGGCGTACTGTACCTTCTGCTCGAAACGGTAAAGCCTCTTTGCCGGTACGGGACGTCGGTAATGAGCGAGCACAAAATTGTTCGGTGCCACGGCCCTGAGGTCGATGATCTCTGCATGCTCCTGACCCCACTGGATAAGAAACTGCTCCACTGTCGCATAATCACCTCTGAGGATCGCTTCGCGCACGAATGTCCCCATGAGCTCCAGCTCACCCCGGGCGTTTTTATACGCCTCCTCGAGCATATCGCGCTCATGGAATATGATTACCAGTACGACGATGCCGAAAAAAGCGAGCAACGCCAGGATAAACGAAATGATCACACGCTTATGCGTGTGTCTGAATGGTGTGGGTTCGGTCATGGATTGACGCCGATACGCTTCAGTTCCTTAAGAATAACACGCAGATTGTCATAATCCTCATCCCGGGCAGGCACCATACCTGTCATATTCTTCTCGATCTTTGACATGATCGCTTTCCCCTCTTTTTCGTGCTCGAGCGCGTAGAGCGTCTTTCGCAACGCCTTTATGGTCTTGGACGGGAGCGTGCGTCTCGTTACAAAGAGGTGCTCGGATATCGGCGGGGTCCAGGTCACTGCTCTCAAGCCGCGCTGCTCGTATTCATAAAAGACCTCATCCTTCACCGCGCCGGCATCGAAATCGCCGATAAGTACGCCAAGGACCACATTAGAGTGATTGCGCAGAAATGCATGCCCGGCGAGATCCTTCACGGTCACGCCCGCTTGCAACATCAGAAAACGGGGGACGATATGGCTCATTGTGGAATTGGGGTCGCCAAAGGCGAAGCGTTTCCCTTTCAAATCCGACAATGACCGCACAGAACTGTTTTTCGCCGTGATGATCACGCCTCTGAAGGTAGGTGCACCGTTTATCTCGAGACGCGCAAGGAGGGGCTTTTTACCGTATTTCTCTACCATTCTCACATAGGGGACAGGCCCCATGTAGGCAATATCCGCTTTATCCCTGCCGATCTGATCAATATGGTCTCTATAGTTCTTTGAGATGCTGACGACAACGGGCCTGCCGATCTCCCTGCTCAGATAATCGGCAAGAGGAGCAAACCGTTTCACCAGCTCCGATGCGGCGAGATAGGGATGCACCCGGAGCGTCAAAGGCGCCTGAGCATTTGCAGCGCTCACGATACAGAAGAAAGAAAGGAACAGTAAGAGAGAAAGGCGAATGCTTACTCTTCGGAAGGACATAACGACCCCTTACGTTGATGAATCTGCCATGACGCCGCGCTCAAAATTACGGGCTTATCGAGCTTGCCGTACGTATATCCTCACTATATCAGCCTTATGCCCGACCGTCAAGACTCCCTTGTGCTTGGTTTAGAATAAAAAAAGGCCCTTGCGATACCTATTGCAAGGACCTCAATCTGCCTTTATAACCGCTTACCGTTACGCTACTTTCTCTGTTGATCCTTCCTGAGCAGTGAACGCTTCTTCCCTGAGCAGTCTCTGCCAGTAGGCATCCACCTGCTCCTGCGCCTGTTTGAGCATCTGTTCATTCTCAGGAGCAAAGAGGTGTTTGAACCTGCCCTGGGGCTTGAGGAATTCCGTAAGGGGTTTCTTTTCTTTCGGTTTGACCGTAACCCTTGTCACGCCGTTCTCGATTTCAAAGAGCGGCCAGTAGCAGGTCTCGACCGCCGTCCTGCTCAGCTGTATGGCATCATCGGTCCTCGATCTCCAACCTCTGTTGCAGGGGGAAAGAATATTCATGAACTTGGGGCCCGGAATCGAGAGCGCCTTCTTTACCTTCTTCACCAGGTCGGACCAGTGGCTCGGCGAGGCCTGCGCCACATACGGGATGCCGTGGGCTGCCATGATCCGGGAGAGGTCTTTCCTCTGCTGCAGCTTTCCGGGGATAGCGCTGCCTGCAGGACAGGTGGTGGTGTCGGCACCGAACGGCGTTGCACTCGAACGCTGGATGCCGGTGTTCATATAGGCGCCGTTATCGTAGCAGATGTAAAGCAGATCGTGGCCACGTTCCATTGCCCCTGAAAGGCTCTGGAAGCCGATGTCATACGTACCGCCGTCGCCGCCGAATGCGATGAACTTGATGTCCTTGTCGATCTTGCCCTGCTTTTTCAGCGAACGGTACATGGTCTCGACACCCGAGGCAGTTGCCGCCGCGTTCTCAAAGGCATTATGGATCCAGGGTATCTTCCAGGCGGTGAACTCGGAGATGCAGGTAGAGACTTCGAGACATCCTGTTGCATTCGCTGCAACCACAGGCTGCTCAGCTGCGAGCAGCACCATCTTGACCACGATCGGCGCGCCGCAGCCGGCGCACATACGGTGGCCTCCGGTAAACAATACCTCTTTTTTGGAAAGTTCTTTCAGACTCAGTGGTGTCGCCATGTTATTCCCTCACTCCTATATACTCTTTGAACGTTTTTACTTTTCCTGTCTTCACTGTTTCAGCAAGCTCGCTGAGCACCAGCTCTGCATGCTCCGGCAGATAATCCCTTCCGCCCAGGCCGTAGATCTTGTTGAACATCACCGGCCTCTCCTTGAAGGGGAAGAGGCTCGCCGCAATCTCCATGAAGAGCGGACCATAGGAGGCGCCGAAGGCATCGGCCCTGTCGAGCACACAGATCGCCTTCAGATGCTTCAATGCCTCTCCGACTTCCTCATACGGGAAGGGTCTGAAAAGCCTCGGCTTCAGAAGACCTGCCTTGATGCCCTTGTCCCTGAACATATCGATGGCATCCTTTGTGGTGCCTGCTGCAGAGTTCAGGACAACGATGCCGACCTCTGCGTCTTCAAGCCGGTAGGTCTCGAAGAGGCCGTACTTTCTGCCCGAGATACTCTCGAAATCCTTTGCCACATCAAGGACCACATTCTTGACCTTCGACATGACCTCGGCATGTGCCCTTCTGTATTCCATATAGTAATCGGTCAGGATCAGCGGACCGTAACTCACCGGGTGTTCGATATCGAGCAGGGGATTGACGATCTTGAATTCGCCGACAAAGTTCCTGACGGTCTCGTCATCCAGGTACTCCATTCTCTCGATGGAATGGCTGATGATGAATCCGTCCATACAGACCATGGCCGGCATCCTGATGTCCAGGTGCTCGGCAATGCGGAACGACTGGATCATATTATCGTAGACCTCCTGGGCATTCTCGGACCAGAGATGTATCCAGCCGCAGTCGCGAGCGCCCATACCGTCGGAGTGGTCGCCGTGGATATTGATCGGTGCTGAAAGCGCCCTATTGACCAGTGACATCACGATGGGCAGCCGATTGCCGGAAGCGATAAACAGCTCCTCCCACATGAGGGCCAGTCCCTGTGAGGAGGTGGCAGTAGCGACTCTGCCGCCTGCGGCGGATGCGCCAATGCAGGCGCTCATGGCGCTGTGCTCGCTCTCGACGAGGACCATTTCTGTTTTGACCTTCCCGTTCGACACAAAGCTGGCGAAGCGCTGCATGATATCGGTTGCAGGAGTGATGGGGTAGGCAGCGCAGACATCAGGATTGATCTGCCGCATTGCTTCGGCAACCGCTTCGTTACCGGTAACTGCAACGATTCTCTTTCCGTTCGTTCCCATTATTTGCCCTCCTCTTCCATCACAATCGCCTTATTGCCTTTTTTGCCGGGACATTCGAGGGCGCAGATGCCGCAGCCCTTGCAATAGTCATAATCGAACTCTTCTCTTTTTCCGTCTTTGACCTTTATTGCCATATCGGGGCAGTACACCCAGCAGAACATGCACTGGATGCAGTTCTCCGGTATCCATTTCGGTTTATAGGCTCTCCATGAGCCGGTCTTGAATTTCAGGGCGCTGCCGGGCTCGGAAATCACCGCTCCGGGCTTCAGTTCTTTCCATCCTTTGAGTTTCATCCCTCTCTAACCTCCTCGTAACCTCTTCGCGTTGCCTCAAGATTACCATCTATGATCTTCTGTGAAAATTTCTTTCCGAAGCTCTTCCTCACGTCTTCGAGTATATTTTCGAGGCTCACCAGTCCTGACACCCTCGCCAGTGTGCCGACCATGGGAGAATTCGGCATGGGTCTGCCGAAGCACTCGATAGCGATCCTGGTGGCATCGATGGTAAAGACCTTCTGTGACGGCTTTGCCTTCAGTTTCTCCCGGATCTCCTTCGGGTCTTTTGCCGTGTTGACAATAAACGCCGCATCATCCGGGGCGCCGTCAGCTACATTTATCGCATCAAGCAGGGTCGCGTCGACCACTGCAACAATATTCGGTTTCAGCACAGGGCAGTGCATCCTCAGTTCCTTCGAGCTTACTCTATTATATGCCCTCAGAGGAGCCCCTGCCCGTTCCGGGCCATACTCGGGAAACGCCTGAACATAGCGTCCTCCGCTCAGGCATGCATCAGCAAACACCTTGGCTGCCGTAACCGTGCCCTGACCGCCACGGCCGTGCCATCTGATTTCTAACATTTCAGCCATCTCACTATCCTCCTCATGGTTTTTCAGCCTCTTTCGGGTGAATTCTCCTAGATTAACTTAAATGGTATCGTTTTTCAATAAAGCCAAAGCCTTGATAAATTAAATTAATAGGAGGGGTCAACAATGGACTGCAGCGCCTTTGGCTCTTTTACCACGATCCTGCCGCTGTCGTCATCGATGAAACCTGACTTCCTGAACCTGCTCATGATCCTGATGGATGTTTCGACAGTCGTCCCGACCATCTCCGCAATGTCCTGCTTGGTAAGCCGCATTGCGATGGCCTTTTCACCGTTATTTGTCGGGACACCAGCCTTGTCGGCGAGTTTGAGGATAAGCGCAGCAATCCTCGCCTCCACCCGTTCGAGGGCAATATTCTTGAGCATCTCGTGAGAATCACGTATCCGCTCCCCGAGGTTCGCCGTAATGCCGTACATCACCGAAGGGAAACGGTCGATAATCCTGAGTAAATGGTGTCGCGCGATCTTGCATACCACGGCATCCTCCATGGCGATTGCATTGGCAGGATAGGGGAATCCCTTCAGCACCGCAAATCCGCCGAAAAAGTCGTGCGGTGAAATCACCTCTATGATAATCTCCCTGCCGTCATGGGAGAGCTTGGTGATCTTCACCTTTCCGCTGAGGACAATATAAAACCATTCGGAAGGATCGCCCTCTGAAAATATCTCCTCCCTCTTTTCGAAGCGCTCCAGCACCACGTACGGCTGTATCTCTCCTCTTTCCTGCTCGTCGAGGTCGCTGAAGATCGGAATATGTCGCAAATCCTCCGGGCTGCACTCCATAGATACTTTTTGCCGGTCTGCTCTGATGTCGTATAATTACACGGGTGATACTGCCTGTTCACCTTAACCGTATGTTCTTTAAGGCACTTTTTATTATACCACAAGCGATACGCCGCCTTTCGTCCCCAGGCGGTAGAACCCAGGGCAAACGCATCAAAACCGGAAAATACGCGAACGAAGCGGGAAGGGATGCGGAGATGCGCATTGAGAAAGCTCCCTGGAGTGCCCCTTCCCTCCATTACCCCGAGCGCAGTGACCGTCTCTGATGCAATCGCCCTGCGGCTTGATTGCGCGGGGATCACTCACCGGGTATACTACCTATAGAAGTTAACGTGCAGACGGACATATCCTCTTTGGAAAGTCGAGGGAGCATGAAAAGACTCTTGCCTGTTTTTTGCGTTCTGTTCCTCGTATGGCCGTATACTGCTTTTCCCCAGGAGTACCAGGACGTTACTCCAGGCCGCCCGTTGAAATTTCCTGATGCATTCCATTTTCAGAGGGATTACCAAGTCCAGTGGTGGTACCTAACCGGCCACCTGTTTGAGGGAAAGGGAAGAGAGTTCGGGTTTGAGCTCACCTTTTTTGTCGTCGGTGTCCAGAAGAGGGACTATCGGTCAGAGTTCGGAACAAACGCTATTTACATCTCACATTTTGCCGTTACCGATGCAGCAGGCAAAAAGTTCTATTATACCGATAATGCTGATGCGGGAGCCTTCGATGTTTCCGGCGCGTCGGATACGGCGTTACGCGTCTGGGTCGGGGATGCCCTTCTTAAGGGTACAATGGAGGAGATGCATATAAAGGCTTCGGACCGCGATAAGTCCCTGGAGTTGACACTGGTACCTACGAAACCAGTCGTCCTCCATGGTGAGAGCGGCTTCTCCCGCAAGTCTGAAGAATCTCCCCTGATCGCCTCGTACTACTTCTCGTACACCAGTATGGAAACAAAAGGAGTGCTCCGTATAGGCTCCACTACGTTTCAGGTAACGGGAAAGAGCTGGTTCGATCGTGAGCTGTCATCACGGGGGCTCGGTAAAAGCCAGACCGGATGGGACTGGTTTGCTCTCCAGCTCGACGACGGCAGGGAGATCATGCTGTATCTGATCCGGAACAAGGACGGCTCCATCGACCGTTATTCATCGGGTACGGTTGTTTATAAGTCCGGCAGCTACCGCCACCTCCCGGTTGATGACTTCAGCATCACGGTGCTCGATCGCTATACTTCGAAAAAAACAGGTGCCCGGTATCCCTCGCAATGGGAGGTAAAAATACCTTCTGAAGGGCTGACGCTCAAGATCACCCCTCTGCTCCAGGATCAGGAAATCCTGGCGACCGCGACAACGAGAAACTACTATTGGGAAGGCGCCTGCGCAGTCGAAGGGAATGTGCGGGGACGGGCGTATGTTGAACTGGTAGGATATTAATAGATGAAATTCTAAGCACGAAACCCTAAATTCTAAACAAATTCGAATGCTCAAAAACTAAAAACGTATTTTAGTTTAGAGTTCAGTGCTTGGTATTTAGGATTTGTCTCGTTGTTGAGGATTTCGCGTTTCGGATTTAGGATTTGTAGATACTATGAGGGGTACGCATTGATCAAACTAGAGAGCGTTGAAAAATATTACGGTGATACAAGGGTGCTCTGCGGGATCAACCTAGAGATCGCCAGGGGGGAGTTCCTCTCGATCATGGGCAGCTCGGGCTCGGGCAAATCGACGCTCCTCAATCTCATCGGCGGCATGGACCGGCCTGAAAGCGGCACCATTATCGTCGACGGAGAAAACATCTCATCCTACACCGATGAGCAACTCACGCTCTACCGCCGCACAAAGATCGGCTTTATCTTCCAGTTCTTCAATCTCCTGCCGAACATCACGGTCTTCGAAAACATTCAGATGCCCCTCCTCCTGAACGGTATCGATGATGAAGAGAGGGTCAGGGAATACATACGGCGCGTTGGCCTCGAAGGCAAGGAGCAGCGTTACCCTCACCAGCTCTCGGGCGGTCAGCAGCAGCGCGTCGCCATAGCGCGGGCCCTCATTCATGATCCCGAGATCATCCTTGCCGACGAGCCGACCGGGAGCCTCGACAGCCAGACAGGGAAATCGGTCATGGACCTCCTCAAGCAGCTCGTCGAAGCGACGGGGAAGACCGTGGTGCTCGTTACCCATGAGGCCTATCTGACCGATTACGCCACACGAAAACTGCGCATCAGAGACGGGACCATCTTTCAATGAAGCGGCTGCTCACCCTGATACGGATATTCGTATTGAGGAATGTACGGGAAGAGAAGTTCCTCACCTCTCTTTCCATTCTCGGCGTCGCTCTCGGCATCGGGCTTTTCATCGGCGTGAAGGTGGCCTCCGACCGCGCCATGGTCTCCTTCGAATCGGGAATACAGGGGTTAAACCCCCGTGCCAATTATGAGATCATCGACATATCGGGGATCGATTTCGATGAGCGGGTATACAGGGAGGTGCTCCATGTAGAAGAACGCATCCTTCCCCTCCTAAAGGTGAACGGCAATGTCCCCTCGCTCAAGGATACCATTGATATCAACGGCCTCTACACGGTCAAAGCACTCCGTTTTCTTCCTGAAAGCGCTGCAACGGATCTCGATGTCGAACAGTTCTTCAGAAAAGAGAACGGCATCCTGGTATCGAAAAAATTTGCCGGAAAGCACGGCCTGAAAAGAGGGGCGGTCATCCACGCGCTCGTGTACGACAAAGAGTATCCCCTCGAAATCGTCGATGTCCTGGACGCAGAGCAGCTCCCGGCGAACACCGTGATCATGGACCTCGGCAACTTCCAGGAATACTTCAGGAAATGGGGACTTCTCTCACGGATCGACCTCGAAACGGATGCCCATACTGCTGAGAGACTGCAGCGGATGCTTCCTCCCAACCTCTCGCTCGAGAGGAAGGAGGAGGTGATCAAGAGCCAGGAATCCCTTGTGGCATCCTTCAGATACAATCTCCAGTTTATCAGCCTGATCGCGATTCTCGTCGGCATATTCCTGCTCTACAACACGGTCTTCATATCGGTAGTCAAGCGAAGGACCGAAATCGGCATCTTACGAAGCCTGGGGGCCGATAAAGATACGGTCATCTTCCTGTTTACTATACAGGGGATACTGTTGGGATTCATCGGATCGGTGATCGGCATCGGCCTCGGTCAGATTATCGCCTACTTTTCCGTCATCGCCGTGGAGCGGACCATTTCGACCATGTACGGCACGATAGCAATCTCGGATTATCTTATAAGTATGAGGGATGCGCTCAGGGCGCTGGGATTGGGTCTGCTGATCTCACTCATTGCCTCAGCAGTCCCGGCCTTTGAGGCGTCGAGAATCAGACCGAACGAGAGCTCGAAAGAGGGGACCTTCGAGAGCAAATACCGGAAGTATCAGGGAGTGCTCGCGCTCGCCGGCCTTTTCTGTATAGGAGCGGGCGGCGTGCTCTCGTATATCGATTACCGCTATACCCCTTTCGAGTTCCCCTTCCTCGCCTACCTGGGGATACTCTCAATCATCGCAGGCTTTTCATTCCTCTCCCCCTTCTATCTCTCTCTCGTCTTGAAGATGATCAGAACGCCATCGGAACGATTGCTCAAGGCGACCGCAAAGATCACTATAGGCGACATGAAGGGGAATATATACCGCTTCTCCGTCTCCCTTATGAGTGTTGCGATCAGCGGCGCCCTGATCGTCGCATTGCTGACCCTCATCTTCTCTTTCAAGAAATCCCTTGAGTCATGGATCGCGAGGACCATCTCCGCAGACATCTACATCAAACCGGCCTCATGCACCTCGAACTTCTGCTTCTACCCTCTTTCGGAGGAAGTCGTCTCTATCGTGCAGAGCTTCCCTGAGGTTGCAGGCGTCGACCGGTTCAGGACACTGCACCTGGACCTGTTCGGCAGAAAAGTAGTAGCGGGATTCGGCGATATCGAAATGCAGAGAAGACATTCAAAAGTCAACTACTTCGATATCGAGGAGGAGGGGCGTTTCAAGGAGCTGGGGCAGCGGAAACAGGTGGCGATCTCCAACTATCTGAGCATAAAGTACGGACTGCGCGAAGGCGACCCCCTCGAGATCCAGACACCGAAGGGGAAGCAAGCCTTTATCGTTAATGACACCTTCAGCAGTTACTCTACCACGTCGGGCTTTATCTATATGGACCGGAAATGGCTCAAGGAATACTGGGGGCTCGATGATGCGACGCAGATGGCCGTCTATGTGAAGAAGGGCACCGACGTCGACCGGTTTGCACAAAAGCTGCGGGCACAGCTGTCAACAAAGTACTCGCTGGAAGTGATGAACAGCAGCGAGCTCAGAGACAAAGTGCTGACCATTTTCAACAGGAGCTTTGCCATTACTTATGCCATCGAGCTCATATCGATCGTTGTCTCTCTCATGGGGGTCATCAATACCCTGCTCGCCCTTGTCCTCGAAAGAAAAAGAGATATCAGCATCATCAGGTATCTCGGAGGAGACTGGCGGCAGATACAATGCATGCTCATCTTTGCGGCGGGCATTATCGGGATCGCCGGCACCTTTTTGGGAACCCTGATGGGGCCGCTCATGAGTATTATTTTCATTCATGTCGTCAATAAGGTCTCTTTCGGATGGGAGATTCATTTCAGCATTCCCGTGCTCTTTCTCTCCTTCGTCATCCTCTTCCTCCTCGCGACGACCATCCTAGCGGGTATCATTCCTTCGAAAGTGGCGCGGAAGATCGATCCCAAGCGGTTCATAAGTTTTGAATGACAAACAATAAAAGTAAGAAGTGGGAAGTAAGAAGCAGAAAGTTGAAAACAGAATTCAGAAGCCAGGAGCCCTTTTTACTTTGTTCTATCAGGATTTTCCGGCAACCGCCACCGTGCTGGCTTGCGGTCCTTTCTCGCCCTCTTCTTCTGCATAGCGTACTTCGGTGCCGATCCTCAGACGCTTGAATTCGCCATTCAGCACACTGTGCTCGTGAAAGTAGAGCTCACGGCCGTCGGGCGTCGTCAGGAACCCATATCCCTCGTCAGGAAACAGGGCGCTCACGCGTGCGTGGGGAGCACTTTCACGCTGTTTGACGTCGCCGCGCTGCCGCCGCGCATAGTCTTCCAGCTTGCGGCGTGCGGCATCAAAGGCGTCACGGACCGCCGCATTGAGGTCCTGGCCAGCCTCCCGCTTGACAACCAGTTCGGAGCGAGGGACCTTCATATCGATGCGGACATTGTAGAGATTTCCTTCGTGCTTGTGCCGGTGCGGCACTTCGACGACAACCCGGCAGCGGCTGATGCGGTTATAGAAATCAGTGAGTTTCTCGATCCTTCTCGTGATATCATCCTTGAGCTCGTCACTCAGCTCGATATCGCGCGCGGTTATCTGATATTGAATCTCCATAATGCACCTCCCTAAACCCAGTCTATCAACCGAAGTGAGGCTTGTCAATGCAAGGAGAGAGTAAAGAATGCGAAAAAACTCAGGGTATGCTCTGTACAGGCAGTGAGTATCCCTCACTGCCTGTGCCACCCTTTTAAATCTCAAACAGTTCTAAAATAGTGAAAGGAAAATGAGGTGAATCTATTTGTCCAGGGTCTCCCGGACTTTGCGCAGCAGGATATCGGGCAGGACCGGTTTTGCAATGAAGTTCAGCTCCTCTTCCATAATACCCTTCTTGTGAATAATGTCCGCGGTATATCCGCTGGTGAAGAGGGCCTTGATTCCGGGCTCGAGCTTTCTTATTTCCTCGTAGGTCTCCTTGCCGTTCTTTTTCGGCATGATGACATCGAGGATGAGAAGTTGAACGGCGCCTTGATGTGCTTTGAAGGTATGCACCGCCTCTTCACCGTCGGCAGCTTCGATGACAGAGTAGCCGTATTCCTCGAGCACCTCTCTGATCAGCCGCCGGACCTCTTCACCGTCTTCGGCAACGAGAATGGTTTCATTGCCGCCCACTAGCAGGGGGAGCGCTGAGGGTTTAGTCCTCTTCATTGCTGCCCGCGCCAGGGGAAAGTAGAGTTTAAACAGCGTCCCTTTGCCGATCTCGCTCTCAACAATAATAGAGCCGCTGTGTTGCTTCACCAGGCCATAGGCGATGGAGAGGCCGAGTCCCGTACCCTTCCCCACCTCTTTGGTAGTGAAGAAAGGTTCAAATATCCGCTCCCTGGTCTTCTCATCCATGCCCGAGCCGGTATCTTTCATCGAGACAAGAACATAGCTCCCCGGCTCCATAAAGCGGCAACGCTCCGCATCCTCGGCTGTTACCTCCACAATCCCGGTGCGGAGAGTCAAAACCCCGCCGTTCGGCATTGCATCGCGGGCATTCGTGGCGAGATTCATCAGGACCTGTTCGATCTGGCCACTGTCGGCCATGATGACCAGTTGTTCATCCTCGAGTACGGTTATCAGCTCTATGTCCTCGCCGATGAGCCGGGAGAGCAGGTTCTCGACGTTTCTGATGATTACGTTCACATCTACCGGCTTGAGGCTGATAAGCTGCCTCCGGCTGAAGGCGAGAAGACCTTTCGTCAAGGTGGCGGCCTTTTCCGATGCAGCCAGTATCTTCTCCGCGTAGTTCCTCAAGGGATCCCCCTCTCCGAGCTTGGTCGACAGGAGGTTTCCATAGCCGATGATTGCGGTGAGCAGGTTGTTGAAGTCATGCGCGATCCCGCCGGCAAGTCTGCCGATGGCCTCCATCTTCTGCGCCTGGTGCAGCTGGATCTCGAGCTGGCTGCGTTCGGCAAGGTGCCGTAACCGTTCCATCTCCATACCGATCCGCTGCCCCACAATACGTAGAACGGCTTTATCCTCTTCGGAGAATTCGTGGGGACGATCGTCAATCAGGCAAGCAACAGCAAGGACATTGCCTGCGCTATCGAGGGCCGGAAAGCCGCAATAGGAGACGGCTTTATGGCGCTGCAGGAATTCCGCTTTCGGAAAGAGCGTACACACGTCAGTGTAGATGCGGAAATCCCTGTTCTCTTCGACCGCAGCACAGGGAGTATCGGCAAGCAGGCAGTGGCCCGGCCCCTTCAGGATTTTTCCATTGGCATACATGCTCAGAAAATGGAGCCGGTCGCCCCGTATCTCTGAAAGACCGACCACCCGGACATCGAGCAGCTCAGCAATCATCCGGGCGATGTAATTAAAGACTTCGAGGGGGTCGCCGGGAAGCATCATGCTGAGCTGCGCCAGCCGCTTGAACCGCTTTATCCCCTCCAGGAGTTGGTCTTTTGACTGGTTGTCGTTATTCATTTCATAATCGAAGACTCTCTATGTTTTCGTCCGTTTCTGGATATCTCTTTAAGGATGAGGTGAACAGCTGCAGGGTGCAAGCCACTGATGACCTGGAGGAGCCGTAAAGGAACTTCTATCAGACGAGGAACAATATTCTACCCTCTTTATTGCTCTACTGCCTGTTGTTCTATTGGTTGCTGTTCTGCCGTCTGTTGCTCTGCTGTCTGTTGTTCCGCTCTCTGGTTTCTGCCCCTGCTTCTGCTCCGGCTCCTGCTCCGACCTCTGCTCCGACCTTCGATCTGGCTCTGGGCTTCGCTCTGGTCGGGGTTCTGATCTCCGTTGCTCTTTTCGCTGCCTTGTTCGTTGCTCCTTTGGCTCTCCACGTCGATACTGTAAGAGCCGGGCAGGAGCTTGGTATCGCTAAAAACAGCAATAGTCACGCCGAAGGTCTTCTCGAGCGCCGCGATATCGCTCCTCTTTGCATTGATGAGGTAATTGGCACTCTCGACAGGAAGGCTGCAGCGCAGGCTCTGCGCACCACCTTCAGACAGTTTCGTATGGATATCCCGGAGTGCGGCGAGTGCCACTGCCTCGTCCGATTTCAACACGCCGGTGCCGCCGCAGACCGCACACCTGGTCCCCATGGTATCCGAAAAGGCCGGCCGCAAACGCTCCCTGGTCATTTCGACAATGCCAAACCGCGATATGCCGGTGATGTCGGTGTGGGCCTTATCGGAATGGAGGGCGGCTTTCAGCCGGTTCTCGACCTCTCTCCTGTTCTTGGATGATGCCATGTCGATGAAATCGATCACCACAAGACCGCCGATGTCCCGCAACCTGAGCTGCCGTGCGATCTCATCCGCTGCCTCAAGATTCGTCCTCAGTGCTGTGGCCTCGATATTCTCTTCCTTCCTGCTCCTCCCTGAATTTACATCGATTGCCGTCAACGCCTCGGCGCGGTCGAACACCAGATATCCTTGCGACGGGAGCGATACATGCCGCTCGTTGATCTTTGCGATCTGCTCTTCCACGTTGTGGAGCGAGAAGATAGGCCGCTTATCTTTATAAAGCTTGATATTGATCTTGCGCCAGGGGGAGGTCTTCCTGAGGAACTCCCGTATCCTCCGGTACGCTTCAGCATCGTCAATGAGTACTTCGTCCACATCGGAGGTCAGGTAGTCCCGCACCGTCCTTACCGCAATGTCCTGCTCCTTGTAGATAAGCGCCGGCGCAGCCGCCTTCTTTGATTCTGCCTTTATCTGGTTCCAGAGCTTGGTGAGATATTTCAAGTCATTTTCGAGCTCGCCGCAGGTCCTGTCGCTGCAGGCAGTCCTGAGTATGAACCCCATGTTCTTGGGAAGCTTGAGTGAGTTGAAGAGCTCTTTCAGACGGTCCCGGTCTTCCCGGTCCTCTATTTTCCTCGAAATGCCGACCCGGTCCTGACCCGGCATCATGACGATATATCTGCCCGGCAACGACAGATAGGTCGTGAGGCTTGCACCCTTGGTATCTCTCGCATCCTTCTCGACCTGGACAATCACTTCCTGTCCCTTTGACAGGACTTCCTGTATTCTCTGCCGCTTGCCCTTCTTCTTGTTTTTGAGATATTCCGGCTGTATCTCTCTGAGCTGCAGAAAGCCGTGCTTCTTCGGCCCGAAATTGACAAAGGCGGCCTGGAGCCCGGGCTCGACCCTGGTGACCACACCCTTGTAGATGTTTCCTTTAAGATGCTCCCGTGAAGCGGTCTCTACATAGAAGTCGACGAGCGTACTGTTTTCAACGATCGCAACGCGCTTCTCTTCGGGATACATTGCATTTATCATGATCTTTTTACTCATTCTTTTTCAGTCTCCTTCTCATCAGTCCCTGGTTCATCCGTCATGAGTGTCTGTGGCTCCTTCTCTTTATGCAACACGCGGAGCGCTTCGCTCAGAAGGAGCTCCGGATATTTGACCGTTGCCTCCACGACGTCGTGGAGTGGATAATCGCTGTAGTGTTTATCGGGATACACGACGCGTATGAATCTTCTTTTCAGAATAAAGCAGCGCTTGACGCTGCCCGAACTGCCGGTAAACGGAATAATGACATGTTCCGGGTCTTCCTCAAGACCGTAACGGCTGATGAGTTCATGAACAAGCTCCGCTTCATATCCCCGTTCCAGCATTACCTATTATTATAACGTATCGGGCCGCCTCTGTTATAAGGTCTTCTGATTGCAGGGGCAACTGCACCAAAACAGGGCATAGATGAAGAAGGCGGGGAATCAATAGCTGTTGACGGCATCAATGAGCTTCCGGAGCCTCCCGAAATCCCTCTTATTGAAATCGATGATGAGGCGCGGGAGATGGGCGAGCTCAGGCTCATCGGCCTCGGCAGTCAAAGGTCCGGAAAGTGCAATGCTGCCTCCCGGCATGAGGATATCACTGAACGCGTGGTTCATCTCCTGAATCGCCTCCGGCATGAGCGGCGAGTTGAGCCGGAGCACCAGCTTCGTTTCTACATAGCGCTGGCTGTGGTAACGGTGGTAGAAGCGGTCGATACATGCCACTGCAGCATCCACCGAATCGACGCGTTCGAAGAGATGGAAATCCGAGTCGCTGATGTAGCCTCGCGACAACAGTTCTCTTTTGAGAAAGCGGAGCCATTGCGACCAGTAGGTGCCCCCCGGCTCGTCGACGAGCACGAGCGGCATGGGATTGCGCTTTCCGGTCTGGATAAGCGTCAATGTCTCCATCGCTTCGTCGAGGGTGCCGAATCCTCCCGGGAACAGGGCGATGGCGCTCGCCTCCTTGAGAAAGGCGACTTTGCGGTTGAAGAAATATTTATAGGTGATCAGGCGAGGACTGCCTTCGAGGGTGGGGTTGGGGTGCTGCTCAAAGGGGAGCCGGATATTGACCCCGAACGAGTGCTCGGGCCCGGCGCCCTCATTCGCGGCCTGCATGATCCCCGCGCCTCCTCCGGTAATGACCATGTATCCCGCCTCAGCGAGCTTCCTGCCGAAGAGCTGGGCTATCTTATAGACCGGCTCGTCAGGCAGCGTCCTGGCGGAACCGAAGACCGTGACTTTCCGCACCGTACGGTAGGGTCCGAAGATCTTCGTGGTAAAGCGCATCTCCTTTAAGGTGGTATTCATGAGTTTGAGGTCAGCCTTGCTCACGGTCTCCTGGCCTGCCTTGAGCGCTGCCAGGATCATCTCACGTACCAGCTCTTCATGGGCAATATCGCCCGCCGCCGCTATCAACTGGTCGATCAGCTCGTCGACAGGGCCGTTGGTCCTCGAGAAGCGGAGATTCATGAGATATGCAGGTGGTGCTGATTGAAGGTTGGCATACACGCAGTGATCGTCATATTTGTTAATCTAACAGCCTGTCCGGTGTTTGTCAAGAAAATACGCAGGAAAGATACGTCTGATACTCTGGAGCACCCTTTACCGGAAGGTCAGCTCCTCATTGCTGCGTTGAAGCACTGATATCTGTTCCTGCCCCTTTCCTTTGCATAATACATGGCGATATCGGCGTTCTTAAGCAGCGCTTCAGCAGTCTCGCCGTCGCCGGGATAGAGGCTGAGGCCGATGCTGGTGGTAACACGGAGCGTGTTGCCGTCGATCTTAAACGGCTTCTGGAAGACCGAGAGGATCTTCTCGGCAATAATGACTGCATCACCGATGTCGTTGATAGGCGAAAGCAGCAGGATGAACTCATCACCGCCGATGCGCGCCACGGTATCGGACTTCCGGATACAGGCCTTGAGCCGCTTTGCAACATCCCGCAGCAATTGGTCGCCGATGGTATGCCCGAGGGAATCATTGATATTTTTGAAATAGTCAATATCCAGGAAAAGCACTGCCAGCATCTTTTGGTTTCGCTGCACCTGTGTCAGTGCGAGACCGAGACGGTCCATGAAGAGCATGCGGTTGGGCAGGTTGGTCAGAAGATCATGGTATGCCTGATATTTGATCGCCTCTTCCATCCTCTTGCGTTCGGTAATATCCGTCAGGCTCTCGATCAGATAGCGTCGGCCGTTCAGCATGACGAGGTTCACCGTCTTGATGATAGGAACCTTCTCGCGGTCAGCTCTGAGAAGGATTCTCTCCGAATTGTCTATGGTATAACCTCCGTCGGTTATGGGGCATGCACCGGCCTGGGTCGGACATATGAATTTGTGACAGACCTTTCCTACGATTTCTTCTCGTGGAGCCCCGATCATTTTCACCGCCACCGGGTTTACGGTGATGATCTCGTGCGTTTCGGCATCGATAACCAGAATTGCCGTCTGTACGGCATCCAGAATGGTCTTCAGGTACTCCTCGTTCTCACGGAGCGCCTCAATATGCATCGCATTCTTGATCGCGACAGCCCCCTGGTTTGCAATACTCTGATAGAGCGATATCTCATCCTCAGAAAATGTCCGTTTCTTCAGCGTATGCCCTATAAGCACCCCGAAGACCTCTTTCTCGAGCATCATGGGGACAGAGACCGCCGAGGTGATATGTTTCTGGTACACTACCGGCGGCACCTCAAAACGCTTTTCCCTCTTGAAATCCACGACGACTTCGTGTCGCTTCGTTTTCACCACATAGGTCGCCAGCCCCTGCCCTTTTACCAGGCTGAAGGTGCCGATCATTGATTTGGGAAAGCCGATGGTGTTCTCTATAACAAGCCGGCTCCGATCGCCGGAGAGGATCATGAGGGTGGAAAAGTCGAGATTCAGGAGGCTTTTCGAGATATTCACGATCTTCCGGTAGAGCTTCCTGAGATCGGTGGTCGTCGTCATCTCCCGTGAGGCGATAAGCAGCTTCTTGAGGTTTTGCGCCTGGTGCGTTCCCTTTCGGACTGCAGCACCGGTGTTCGAGCGTTGCAGATCGCTGACCTGCCGCCGAAGCTTCTTCAGCTCATCGACGAACTCTGCCTTATTTCTTGCTTCGTCTCTCATGGAAAGCCCCCCTTGGCCGAATTCCCTCATCTGTACTTCAGTCACGATCAATAAAACAGCGGATTATAACAGAGTTCCTGAAAAAATAACAGAGGTCTGCCGCTCAGCAGATTCTGGGCAATTGTTCTCCCGAAAGCATATCGACGATCCTTTTATTGCCGATTGTGGTCTCGAGAACAACGCGTCCGTGATGTTCGTCCACTACTTCGCCGATGATCGCTGCTGCGCTGCCGAGGGTATTGTTCCTCATTGCGTGAAGCACCGCCGCTGCCGCATCCTTCGCTACCACAGCAACGAGCTTTCCCTCATTGGCAAGATAGAGCGGATCGAAGCCCAGCAGCTCACAGGCGCCCCTCACCTCTTCACGTACAGGGATGGTCTCTTCCTTTATAGCAATCCCCAAGCCCGAGGATACAGCGAGTTCATTAAGCGTTGTCGCCAGCCCTCCCCTCGTGGGATCTCTCATTGCATTGACCCCTCTGCCCGTGGACAGCATATCCTTGACCAGTTCATGCAGGGGCGCACAGTCGCTTTCGACAGGGCTCTCCATACCGATCCCTTCCCGCTGGGTCATGATGGCGATGCCGTGGTCACCCACAAAGCCGGAGACGATGACCGCGTCTCCCGGCCTGATACAGGAGGGTGAAAGAGAGAGCCCCTCGCTCACCACACCGATCCCGGCAGTAGTGATGAACACCTTATCGCCCTTCCCCCGCTCGACGACTTTGGTATCGCCGGTGACGATTTTTACTCCTGCACGGGTGGCGGTCACTGCCATGGAATCGACAATCCTTTTCAAATCCTCCAGGGCAAGACCCTCTTCGATAATAAATGAGGCGCTCAGATAAAGCGGCTCAGCACCTCCTACCGCGAGATCGTTGATCGTGCCGCAGACCGCCAGTTTCCCGATATCACCACCGGGAAAGAAGATAGGGTCCACGACATAGGAATCGGTGGTGAAGGCGATTCTTGCGGAAGGAAGCGTGCAAATTGCTTGGTCGTTCAGAGGGGCCAGGAGCTCATTATTAAAAACTTCGAGAAAGATCTCGCGGACAAGCTGGTGGCTCAGCCTGCCGCCGCTGCCGTGGGCGAGAAGTATCTGTTTATTGTTCATCTAAAACTCCTGATGTAAAAATCACAAACTCCAAAATCCACACAAATTCCAAAAAGAATTATTCCACTGTATTTGGAGTTTTGTGTTTGTTTGGAGTTTGGAAATTGGAGCTTAATGTTTGTGATTTGGATTTTCTCATTTTCTGTTTCCGTATTTATAATATGCCGCGCAGGTGCCTTCGGAAGAAACCATGCAGGGGCCCTGCGGGTCCTCCGGCGTACATGCGGCACCAAACAGCGCACAGTCATGTGGACCCAGCCGTCCTTTGATAATATCGCCGCAGGAGCAGCCCGGCGGCTCCTCACCGCCGCCCTTATCGATAGCGAACCGTCTTTCGGCATCGAAATCGGCAAAGGCGTCCCTGATACTTAGGCCGCTCATCGGGATCGTGCCAATCCCTCTCCATGAGGCATCGCAAACCTCAAAGACCTGCGTCATGATCTCCTGGGCCTTTTTGTTCCCTTCCCAGGTAACCACTCTCTTGTACTGGATCTCTATGTCCGACCGTCCTTCCTCCAACTGCTGAATGAGCAGGTACAATCCCTGAAGCATATCGAGCGGCTCGAACCCGGCGACCACGCAGGGAGCATGATACTCGGATGCAATAAAGCGATACGCCTCAGCGCCGATGACTGCCGTGACATGCCCCGGACAGATGAAGCCGTTCAGCTCCACTTCACCGCTGTCGAGGAGCGTCCTCATTGCAGGAGGGGTGAGCTTGTGTAGGGAAAAGAAGGAGAGGTTCTTAAGGTTCATCTGCTTTGTCATGAGCAGCGTGGCAGCAACCGTCGGGGCAGTTGTCTCAAAGCCAACACCGTAAAAAATCACCTCTCGCTCCGGATTGGACTTCGCGATCTTGAGCGTATCCAGAGGAGAATAGACTACCCTGATATCGCTCCCCCTCGCCTTCTCCTCCTGGAAAGACGAACCCGAACCCGGCACCCGCATCATATCACCGAAGGTGGTGATGATCACGTCTTTTCGTGTCTTTATGAATTCGATGATCCTGTTCAGATCTCCTGCAGAGGTAACGCAGACCGGGCAGCCGGGGCCTGATATCAGCCGGATCGTGGAAGGCAGGGCATCCCTGATGCCGTACTTCGAGATGCTGTGGGTGTGGCTGCCGCAGATCTCCATGATCGAGACGCTCTTCTTTGAAGTCTCATGGATCTTTTCCAGCACGCCCCGGGCGAGCTCCCTGTTCCTGAATTCATCGATGTACTTCATTCCCACCCCTCGATAAACTCACTGAGGAGCCGTAACGTCTCCCGCGCTTCATGATCATCCACTTTTTGTATAACGAACCCTGCATGGACAATGACATAGTCGCCGATGCTCACTCCCTCCATCAGCATGAGACTGGCCTCTTTTTTGGTGCCTGCCACATCTATCGTGGCCATGGCATCCCTGATCCCGATCACCTTGCCTGGTATTGCAATGCACATAAACTT
Organism: Nitrospirota bacterium; assembly: GCA_040754455.1. Taxonomy (GTDB): domain Bacteria; phylum Nitrospirota; class Thermodesulfovibrionia; order Thermodesulfovibrionales; family Dissulfurispiraceae; genus JBFMCP01. Next base: position 15,270 of record JBFMCP010000033.1, on the reverse strand, counting down.
ACTGCACTCCTTTTTTCATACGCTCCCAGGCCACTGCCGCCTGCCCGAGCGATATGCCGCCATCATTGGCGGGGACACGCTCGTTCATCCAGACCGCAAAGCCGTTCTTACGGAGCGCGGCAATGGAAATCTCCGTTAAAAGCCTGTTCTGGAAAACGCCGCCGCTCATAACGACGTTACGCAATCCGCTTTCTTCTCTGATTTCTTTCGCAACATTCAGGATGACTTCACCCATCGTAGCATGAAAACGTCGGGCAATTGCCCCGGTCTCGACGCTCCTGTTGCAATCCCCGGCAATTGCTTCTATTGCCGGGCTCATATCGATGGAGGACCCTTCCTTATTATAAGGATAGGGCTCTCCTGTTATTCCCCCGTAAGCATGAGCGGCCATCTCAAGATCTATGGCGGCTTCACCTTCAAAGGTAATCCTGTCCCTCAACCCGATCACGGACGAGACTGCATCGAAGAGCCTCCCCGCGCTGGATGTGAGGGGAGCATGAATACTGTTTTTTACCATCTGCAGGACGGCATCGACATCAGCACGTTTGAAGCGCCTGAAGAAGGAGGGAAGAATTTCAAAAGCATGATCACCAAACGTCTGGTGCAGGTATGCCGCCGCTGCTCTCCATGGCTCCTTTACCGCCTTGTCTCCGCCGGGCAGCGGGACATAACGGAAATGGGCCGCTCTCTCAAAGGAGACCCTGTCGGCTACAAGAAATTCTCCGCCCCAGATATGCCCATCCATACCGTATCCGGTGCCGTCAAAGGCAATACCGATCACCTTCTCCCTGAGCCCATGCTCCGCCATAACGCTCACGATATGCGCATGGTGGTGCTGTACGGGAATGCACCGATCCTCCGGGATATCGTGTTCGCGTGCATATTCGAGGGCCAGCTTTGTGCTGAAATAATCAGGGTGCATGTCATGGGCCACCGCTTCGGGCGCGACTCTGAAGGTATTCTTGAGATTCCTCAATGTCTCCCCGAAAAAGCCCAGCGTCTCGTAGTGCTCCAGATCGCCGATATGCTGGCTCGGGATCGCTTTACTCCCCTTGGTCAGGCAGAAAGTATTTTTGAGATCAGCGCCGCAGGCAAGAATCTCTCTGAACTCTTCGCCCAGATCGATCGTATCCGGCACGAATCCCCGCGCCCTCCGGATGATGTAAAATGGGGGAAACGATGGGGAAGATGTTGTCTCTTTGCCTTTGATTTCTGTGTTCTGACTTCTGTCGTCTGAATTCCGACTCCTGGCTTCCGGCTCCTGGTTCCCGGCTCTCACTATCGAATCATCCACCCTCATATAGATATCCCGGTTGTGAAGCAGAAAGGCATCGGCGAGCGGCGCGAGCTTTTTGAGGGCTTCGTCATTTGAGGTGACGATAGGCTCTTCCGAGCGGTTGCCGCTCGTCATGACGAGGGCGGTAAATTGTTTGCCCTCTCCACTGAACAGAAGATAATGAAGCGGCGTGTAGGGAAGCATGAAACCGAGAGAGCTATTACCGGGTGCAACTTCGTCCGGCAATAAGATATTTTCTTCATTTTTGTCTTTCCCTATAGTCTTAGGACCATTGTCCATCACCTTTTTTTTGAGAAGCACGATGGGTCTGATCCTGCTCTCAAGTAGCCGCTCCTCTTCTTCGCTCACCACGCAAAAATTCTTTATAGTGATACTATTAGGAGCCATGAGGGCGAACGGCTTGTTGGAGTTCCGCTTCCGCTCCCTGAGCCTCGCCACCGCATCACGGTTCGTCGCATCACAGCAGAGATGGAACCCGCCCAGGCCTTTGATGGCAACAATAGCCCCTTGCTTTAAGAGTGCAATAGCTGTCTCCACAGGATTTTCTTTTTCCTTAACGGTGAACGATGAACGGTGAACGATAAGCTCTAGTTTCGGTCCGCAGACCTGACAGGCATTCGGCTGCGCATGAAATCTGCGGTCTGCAGGATCATTGTATTCTCTTGTGCATGCGGAACACATAGTGAAAGAGGCCATGGTGGTCTTCGGACGGTCATAGGGAATATCGAGGACAATGGAATAGCGGGGGCCGCAATTGGTGCAGTTGACAAAAGGATACCCGTACCGCCGGTCGTGGGGATCGAACATTTCCCTTACACAATCAGGGCAGACCGCGATATCAGGAGAGACAAAAGTAGACTTTCCCTCCCGGAACAAGCTCTCCCTGATAGTAAAATCCTTATAGTTTCCTTCGCCGGGAATAATTTTTGTGAAGAGGCTATCGATTCTTGAGAGGGGCGGTGCAGAGGACATTAATTCTTTAACGAAGTCTTCGATGCCGCCGTTTGACGTATCGCTCTCGACCTCGATGAGCACCCCTTCGGAATCGTTGCGGCAAAAGCCTTTGAGCCGGTACTTCTGCGCCAGATTATGGATGAAGGGGCGGAAGCCCACTCCCTGAACAACACCGGTTACCTGTATCCTCGCTCTCACGTTGTGCTGCGCGCAACTAAAAACTCGGCCCACTCCTTGAGGCCCGAGCCGTTGGTACAGGAGGTCCTGAACACCTTGAGATGGGGATTAACCTTGAGGGCATTCTCCTCCGCTCTCTGCAGATCAAAATTGGTGAACTTTACGAGATCGATCTTATTGATGATGAGCACTCCGGACGCATGAAACAACGAGGGGTATTTGAGCGGTTTGTCGTCTCCTTCGGTAACGCTCATGACCGCCACCTTCATATCCTCGCCCAGGTCGTACTCGGCGGGACAGACCATATTCCCTACATTCTCAAGAATGAGCAACTGCACCTTTCCCTGTTCGAATACCCAAGGGAGCGTATGGTGGATCATATGGGCGTCGAGGTGGCAGGCCTTGCCGGTGGTGATCTGCTTTACCGGGATGTGGTACCGGGCGATGCGCTGTGCATCGAGATCGGTCTGCATGTCGCCCTCGATCACCGCCATACTGATGCGCTCTCTTAAAAGCTCGACCGTCCTCTCGATGATCGTTGTCTTTCCCGACCCCGGCGAGCTCACCATATTTATGGTAAATATGCCCCGCTGCTGCAGTTCCTCCCTGTTCTCCCGTGCCAGGGCGTCATTTCTCGAAAGAATCTTTTCATCTAGAGCGATATCGTGCATCGTACTACTCAACCTCCATGGAAACAATATTCAGCTCATGGCCGGAGATGTGGTCAACGGATGCGCTCTGACACACGGGGCACCGGGCGCAATATCCTTCAAGGTGGAACACGTCGCCGCACTCTCTGCATCTGCCGGTAAGGGGGACCTCTTCGATCTCGAGGACCGCACCCTCTATCGGCGTATCCTTCGTACATGCTTCGAAGCAGAACCGCAGGGACTCCGGCTCGACGGCGGTCATTTCACCGACTTTTATTCTCACTTTCATGAGCTTTGTGACACCGTGTTTCGCCATCTGCTCCTTCACGATATCCAGCATGCCCATCGTAATCGACATCTCGTGCATAGCACTGCTTCGCTCGAAATTCACATAATTACAGGTTTTATTTAGTATACCACAGCCAGAACAAGGTGCCCGGGAGATGATGGCTATGAGGGTGACACCTAGCAGGCGGCGACAATATACTGCTCGAACTCCTCGGCAGGCAGCGGCTCACTGACGATAAATCCCTGCGCCTCATCGCAGCCAGTGGCGCGGAGGAATGAGAGCTCTTCTTCGGTCTCGACCCCTTCGGCGACCACCCGCATTTTCAGATTATGCGCCATCACCACCACTGCTTTGACAATAGCCCGGTCCTCATAACGGGCAATGAGCCCCCTGATGAACGATTTGTCGATTTTCAGCCGGTGCACCGGCAGATTCTTCAAATGCCCCAGCGATGAGTACCCTGAGCCGAAATCGTCGATCGAAAAATTGACCCCCATCTCGGTAAGCCGATGCAATTGGGGAATAGTCCGCTCGATATCGCGCATCGCGATGTTCTCGGTGATTTCGATCTCGAGGAATTGCGGGTGCAGACCGGTCTCCTGCAATATAGTCGAAACCATATCGGCGAAATCAGGCTGCATGAACTGACGTGCCGATATATTGACGGTTACGGACATCGGCGTGTGTCCCCTCTCCTGCCATGCCTTGTTCTGGGCGCAGGCGGTGCGGAGCACCCACTCATCGAGAGAGAGAATGAGCCCCGTCTCTTCAGCCAGGGGAACGAACTGCACAGGGTTGAGCAGCCCCAGGTCTGGGTGTCTCCAGCGCACCAGCGCTTCGGCGCTGACGATGCTCCGCGTCGTAAGATCGAGTTGGGGCTGGTAATAGATGGTCAGGGCGCCGTGATCCAGGGTATGCCGCAGGTTATTTTCCAATATCATGCGCTCGAGGGTACGTATATTTATAGTGGCATTGTAGAACTGGAAATTATTCCGGCCTTGTCCTTTGGCGTGGTACATGGCGATATCGGCGTGCTTGAGCAGCACTTCAGGATGCTCGCCGTCCTCGGGATAGATGCTGATGCCGATGCTGGTGGTCACATGGAGCTCGTGATCCTCGATCACAAACGGCCTCAGGATAGCTCCTATTATTTTCTCGGCGGTCACCGCAATGTCTTCCGCATGGGCAACGGATGGCAGCAGGATCGCGAATTCGTCGCCGCCGAAACGGGCGATGGTATCCGATTGCCTGACGCACCATTTGAGCCGGTGCGCGGCCTCTTTGAGCAGCTGGTCACCGGCAGGGTGTCCCAAGGAATCATTGACGCCTTTGAAACGGTCTATATCCAGGAACAGCACGGCAAGCCTGGTATGGTCACGACGCGCCTGGGCCAGCTCGAGGTTCAGACGGTCCGTAAAAAGCGCCCTGTTCGGCAATCCGGTCAGGGAGTCATGGTACGCCTGATATCGTATAGTGGCTTCCAATTTTTTGCGCTCGGTGATATCTCGAACAAGACACCACATCGCGAGGGGATCGCCCTCCTCATTCCTGATAAGCCAGGTCTTGACGGCAACAGGGAATACCGTGCCGTCCTTTCTGAGGTATTCCTTCTCGTATTCATCAGAATACCCCCGGGGGAACACCTGACTCTCGATGATGCTCTCCTCCATCGCATACCATTTGGCAGGGGTAATATCACGGGAGGAAAGCCGCTTTACTTCCGTTTCGGTGTAGCCGAGCATATGGAGAAAAGTCCTGTTGCATTCGACGATGCGGCCCTCCCTATCGGTCATGGCTACGCCATCGCTCATGGAATCATAGAGATGCCTTAGTTTCTTCTCGGAGGCGCTGAGCGCCGCCTCTGCCTTTCTTCGTTCGGTGATGTCCACCACGCCGCCCACAATACGCACCACCCGCCCGGAACTATCCCTGACAACTTTTCCGGTGTCCTGTACCGTGATATAATCACCTGACTTATGGAGCAGCCGGTACTCGAGAACAAAATCGCTGGCATGCGCGATGCTTTCCTTAAATGTCCTGTCTACAGTGAGGAAGTCGTCAGGGTGTATCAGGCCGTACCACCAATCAGGGGCGGACGGTTTTTCTTCGGGAGCATAGCCGAGGATTTCGGAGAGACCCCGCGTAATGACCGTCGTGCCGCTTTCGACATCGATATCATAGACGATGGCCTTGGCCGATTCAGCAACAAGCCTGAACCGCTCCTCACTCTCCCGGAGCGCTTTTTCGGTCCTCTTACGGCCGGTAATCTCCCAAACCGCTTCAATTGCCCCGATGATCTTTCCCGAAGGATCTCTGAGTGGCGAAGCTGTTATCTCAAAATACTGCATTCCTCCAGAGGTCATCCTGCTCTGCTCTTTTGTATGCACGCGCCCGTCACTGAACGCCATGGCAACGTGACACCCTTCGCAGACCCGGTCCCTGCCTTGATATGCCTTATAGCAGTATTCCCCGATATGCTCTCCGACCATATTCTTATGAGCCTGGTTTTGGAATAAAATCTTATAATCGGTGTCCTGAATGCTGACACCGCAGCCGATTGCCGCAATAACCGCTTTAATCGTGTCCTTCCCTTCAATTGCCCTAAGGATCGCTGATTCCAGTGTCTTTTCAGCCTGTCGGCGTCCGGTGATATCACGCCACAGGGCATGGAGAACAGTACGGCCGGAAAGCTCTATTGCATGAGTGATGACCTGGACATCCCTGATCTCTCCGCTCTTGGTCCAGTGCTGTACCTCGAACTCGGCCTCTTTCTCCTGCAAGACCCTTTGTATACTCTCGCGCAGCTCTTGCGGGGTCCAGGAAACATTGATATCCGAAAGATTGAGCGCTGCAAACTCCTCCCGCGTATAGCCGAGCCTGCGATGCGCCGCCTCGTTGAACTCGATAATTTTGCCCTTTGTATCGATGAGCAGGATACCGTCAGGGAACTGCTCAAAGAGCGTACGATACCTGGGCTCTGCATCGACAAGCTTTTGTATATGCGTACTATTCATTTCCATAGAGAATGCTTAAAGTAAGGGCGTTCTTCCACAACTGGAATATACCATAAGAACAAAGGTTATGGGAAGGTAAAGGACAAACGCACGGATCCGGTGGCTGTGCTGGGTGACAGATAAATGATCGCGCTGTTCAGAAACGTGAGAGGGCTACGGCAGGAAATTCAGGCGAGCTGAACTCAGCTCATGTGATACTTCAGCCCTTGCTGCTGCAGCATGCCCGGGACTGCTGCCTGATCTTTTCCTGGTCCTCTTCGAGGTGGCACTTCTTGTATTTCTTCCCGCTTCCGCACCAGCAGGCCTCATTGCGGCCGGGACCTGCAAGGGAAGTGCTGCCGGGCTCTTCGGGTTTGAACATCGACAATATTTTTTTCAGAATGCTCATAACTGCAATTACCTCACAAAAATTATTTTTTTGCAGGAGCGGATGCAGCAATTGACCGTCCTAAATAGGAAAGAGCTCAATGCCGAACCGGTAGTCGCTGCCGACACCGAGCGGCGCGCCCCACCGCACCACCCCGGCCAGGCCGTTGATCGAGAGCATTGAGCCTTTTTCGAGAGGGTACGAGGTCCGGATCCCCAATCCGCCGTCGGAGATATCCATGATATGCACCGGAAGGCTACACTGCTCGCTGCCGTCCAAGCCGAGGAGAGATACCGCATAATCGCCGGCTCCCGTAAACGGTCTCCTGATAGAGCGCCTTTTCTCAAGCCCCTGCGGAGGCCCTTCCAGCGCCTGCTTCACAACATCTCGCACATAGGAAAGCTCAAAGGGCTTGGAGATAAAGGAATACGCCTCTTCGTCAATCGCCTTTCTCTCTTCAGCGCTTATCTCACTGCCGGTCATGATAACCACTTTGGTGCGGGGAGAAAGCTCCTTTATCTTCTGCATGATATCGAAGCCGTGGGAATCAGTCAGATTGAGGTCGAGAAAGCAGAGATCATAGACAGCCTCGCTGACCTCGCGCAGGGCGTCAATCCCGTTCGAGACCGTCTTCACCATTACCTCACCACCTCCCATCGCCTTCGAGAGACTGGAGAGGATCAACGGCTCATCATCAACAATCAAAATCGCTTTCGTCATTTCCCCCGCCTTGGTACCATGAAAGTCTATCATCGTACTATAATTTTTCGCAATAATCAGGGAAAACTTTAATGCAATAAAGAGAAGAAGAGGACACAGGTGACCTACGGCATGCATCTTCTGTCCTGTACATGAGAGGATTTTCAGTAGTTCCACCTACACGTCTTTCAAAGCAAGGCGTATGCGGAACAGAGGATTTACAAAAGTACTTTTCAAAAACCGATTGCCGGCAGAGCAGGCCGTGCCCAGCTCTTCGCGGCAGATCGGCAAGCTATAGTTTCTCGCCAACGACAACGTTATGATACGGCAGTATTTTGTGGCTGGTAATATTTGAAAATCCGCCCTGCTTCATCTGTGACAGGATCGTCTCCTCCTCGACCCTGATCGATACCGGCGGGCCGTGGGGTGTCTCTTCCTTTTTCCAGTCGATGATCATCAGCTTGCCGCCGCCTCCCAGAAGGCGATATGCCTCGGCAATGATCTTTGCCGGTTCTTCGAGCTCGTGATGGAGATTGATCATGAGGACCATATCTGCAATACCATCACGCAGTGGAACGGCACTCTCTCCCATTTTGAGGGGGATTACCCTGCCGTCGTACGCCGGCGGGAGGTTTTCTTTCATCCATTCAATCATGATGTCTGATATGTCACAGGCGTAGACCTTCCCCTTCTTCATCCGATCAGCAAAGAGCACCGAGAAAAAGCCCGTGCCCGCTCCGATATCCACCACGACTTTTGGATCTGCAAGCTTGAGCACATTCCATATAACATCGGGATTCATGTACTCGAGCCTTTGGGGATCGTTGAGCTTGGCGAGTTTCTTTGGATCGAATTTCTTGGATTCCATATTCACCCTTTCAGTAAGCTGCTATATTCTTAGAATATCCGTCGCTTCAAATCTGCTTGCGACGTGCAGGGGTAATTGAGCGCCCAGAATTTTTCGGTGGGTTTCGAGGGCCAGTTTCGGATAGTTATTTTGTTCAGAGAGGTGTGAGAGACATGCCCATTTGAGGCGTTTGCCGGTCAGGAGCAGCTCTGCTGCCTCTTTGTTTGAGATGTGCCCGCCCTCTCCTTCGATACGTTTTTTAAGGAAGGCAGGATACGGTCCATGCTTGAGCATCTCGGGATCGTAATTGCTCTCGATGAAAACAGCGTCGAGTGTCGGCATTACATTGACCATGCCGTCGAAGACGTGGCCGAGGTCGGTCATGATACCCAATCTTTTTCCACACGAGTTGATGATAAATACTACTCCGTCAGCGCCGTCATGGGGTGTCGGGATCGTCTCGACCGATACATCGCCGAACCGGAGCGTGCCTCCGGCAAAAAAGAGACGGACATCGGTGAGCTTGCCGAGACGCTGACGGGATAGTGCCGCATCGAGCGTCTTTGGCGTGAAGTAGAGCGGCAGTCCGAATTTGCGCTGGTATATGCCGGAGCAGCGGGTATGGTCGGCATGGTCATGTGAGAGGATCACGGCGTCGACCTGCCTGATGTCGCGGCCATGGTCGGCGAGCCTGCGTGCCGCATCGGCGCCGCAGATGCCGGCGTCGAAGAGGAGCTTAACGCCGCCGGTCTCGACGTAGATGCAGTTTCCGTTGCTGCCCGATTGAAGAGAGATTGCAATCATAATAAAAGGTATCTTTATATAGTCCCACATCAGGATATCTCAATGCAAACACTGCCGATGCCGCCTGCCGCCATCATTGTATCTGCAGCCGGATATTCTTATCATATGAATATGGACGATAAAATCAGGATCGGTGTCAGCGCCTGCCTCCTGGGCCGGAAGGTCCGCTATGATGCAGGGCACAAGCTTGACCGCTTTCTTACCGACACGTTGGGGCAGTATGTCGAATGGGTGCCGGTTTGTCCGGAAGTCGAGAGCGGGCTGCCAGTGCCGCGCGAGGCCATGCGTCTTGTCGCATATCCCGAAGGGCTCCGGCTCGTCGCAAAACATACCGGCATCGACCATACCGAGCGGATGCTCAGTTGGGTAGACAAGAAATTGAAGCAGCTGGAGCGGATGGACCTCTGCGGCTTTGTCTTCAAGAGCAAATCGCCGAGCTCCGGCATGACGGGTGTAAAAATCTACACTCCTTCAGGAATGCCGAACCGCAAGGGGTCGGGAATGTTTGCCGGCATCTTCATGCGCCGCTTTCCTCTTGTCCCCGTCGAAGACGAGGAGAGGCTCCATGATCCCGCGCTGCGGGAAAACTTCATCGAGCGGCTCTTCGTGCTCAAACGATGGCAGGAGCTGAGGCGCAAGGGCCTGCGCATCAACAAGATCATCGAGTTCCACATCGACCACAAGCTTCTCATCCTCGCCCATAGCCCAAAGCATTATCAGATGCTCGGCAGACTCGTTGCTCAGATCAAGCAGCATAAACCCGACCAGTTCGCTCTGGAATACATTACCACCATGATGGAGGGACTCCGCCTCATCGCAACAGTCAAGAAGAACACCAATGTACTACGCCATATACTCGGTTACCTCAAGAAACAGCTCCCGGTCGACGAGAGGCAGGAGGTACTCGAGATCATCGACCACTACCACAAAGGGCAACTTCCCCTCATTGTGCCGATCGTGCTCATCAACCATTTTGCGAGAAAATATGATGTACCCTACCTGACACGGCAGTACTACCTGCATCCCCATCCTCTGGAACTCATGCTCAGAAACCACGCATAATAACCTGAGCACTATAAGACTTTACGCTAAGAAGGCAGGAATGGGTACGGAAAAAAGCTTTCTAGCGCATCCTTATTTTTTCCACAAGTGAAGAAAGCTCTGCTACCAGCTTTCTTCTAACAGAAAAGTGAGGAATATCTCTTCAAATAAATGTGCATGAGAAAGCTTTTTGTAGTGCCAGTTCCTGCCTTGACCCACGCCGGCACGAATTTCAAAACAATGACAAAAAGATGAGTCCTGATATTCTCCTTGCAGATACCGGGGAAAAAGCACTACAATTAACAATTCACCTGAAACAACCATGCTGACCGCATACAAGACCGACAGAGGCAGAAGACGAGAGACCAATGAGGACGCCCTCCTCGTCGACCAGGAGAACGGCATCTTTCTCCTTGCCGACGGCATGGGAGGCCACCAGGCAGGCGAGGTCGCAAGCAGGCTGGCGGTGGATGTCACTTACGTATACATCAGGAACAATCTGCAGCGCGCCCGCGAAGCACATTCTCTCTCCGCCCTGCTTGAAGATGCGGTGGTCCATGCCCATACCACCATACGTGAACAAGCAGGGACATCTCCTCTCCTGAATGGCATGGGTACTACCCTCGTCATCATGCTCATCCATAACACCGATGCGTACCTCTGCCATATCGGCGACAGCAGGGCCTATCTTCTCCGTAAGGGAATACGACAGGTCACCAGGGACCATACAATGGACGACTATCTCCTCTCGCGCAATATCATGACCCGCGGCCAGAAATCCCACATCCTGACTCAGGCGGTCGGCACGTCCGAGCATCCGGCCCCGGAGCAGCATCATCTGAAGCTCCAGCCGGGCGACATCATGCTCCTCTGCTCGGACGGCCTCACCGATATGCTCTCCGACAGCGAGATCGAAACCATCGTCCGCCGGCATGATGGCCACCTCGCCGCCGCCGCGCACGAACTGATCGAAGCAGCAAACGACAGAGGCGGCAAGGACAACATATCGGTCGTCCTCATCCTCATCTGAACACTCCCCTACTTGTCTTAAAATATCCCAAAAGTATACTATTACACCCGTGCAGGCATGCCATGGCCTGTGATTATATGACGTCGGGAGGCGCGGCTATGAAGAGTTTCTTACTGCGGAGCACTTTTGTCCTCATCGGTATCATTGCGTTGAGCGGACTGGTGGCATACGCTGAAGAGACAGCGGGCGTTGCACCGTCCAACTACTTTGCTGAGGGCATCAAATATCGTGGCGAAGGCAACTGTGAAAAGGCGATCGAGAGTTACCAGCTGGCCCGGAGGGAGAAACAGTTCAAAGAGGATTGGGCCTATTATCTCGCCGTTGCCGATTGCTATGCGGCACTGAAAAAATTCGATGAGGCCATCCACGCCTACACCCGTGTAATCGAATCGACGAAAAACAGATCGTTGCAGGCCGAAATGTTCAAGGGCAGGGGGAAAACCTATTATGCTAAGGCTTCAAAGGCCGGCAACAGAGGCGATACCTTCATCGAGCTTGCGAGAAAGGACCTGCGGGAGGCCAAGGCCCTCGGTGCTGATGTCGCCGATATAGAAAAAAACATAGCCGCTGACATTGAAAGGAAGCCTGCAGAAGTAAAAACCGACGACCTCAGCAAGGCTGTCACCGATCAGGCGGTGGTCCTGGTTGAGGGTTCCGATAAGATCATTACCGGCGACGGTGAATATGCGCTCCATCTCTCGAACGAGACGGTCATTAAAGACCGGGACGGAAAAATCATTGCCGCCGGTGATATCAGGCCGGGAGATGTGATCGATTTCTCCTACAGCACCTCCTATCTCAACAGGGCCGACGGCATGATCCACGCAGCGGCAACGATCATCACCGTCCACCGTTCAGTGCCCGCAAGGATGAAAACGGTCGAGAAAAGAAAGTCGGGATTTACCTATGAAGACAGCCTTGCCTTTGAAAGAATACACCAGAAGCTCGAACAGATCGATAAAGAGCTCAAGGAGATAAAGGCGAAGCAGGCCGCACCCAAAAAAGAGGTCAAACCTGCTAAGAAAACAAAAGCAAAGAAAAAGGCAACGAAGCAAGCTGCAGCGGAGAGTGTAAAAGAGAAGACCGCAGCGTCCACGAAGGCTCCGTAAGCAGATATCTTTTGCACGAGGAGGAGCGCCCGGCATGGTACCGGGCGCTCTTTTTGTGATGGCCCCGCTTCTTGACAGAACAAAAAAAATATACTATATAATTAGCTTGCACTCTTCTATCGAGAGTGCTGATTTTATTATGAGGAGTACGTACGCTATGACTGCACAAACCATGGAATTCAAGACAGAGGTGAAACAGCTCCTCGATCTGATGATTCATTCACTCTACTCGCATAAAGAGATATTCCTCCGCGAGCTCATCTCGAATGCTTCCGATGCCATCGATAAGGCCCGATACGAGGCGCTGGTCAACAATGCCATCCTCGAGCAGACCGGGGAGTGGAAGATCAAGATAACGGCGGATAAAGAAGCAAAGACACTCACCGTAAGCGACAACGGCATCGGCATGACCAGGGAAGAAGCGATCCAGGCGCTGGGGACCATCGCCCATTCAGGGACCAAAGAGTTTCTCCAGGCATTACGGAGCAAAGAGGCAAAGGACAACCCCGAGCTCATCGGCCAGTTCGGCGTTGGGTTCTATTCCTCCTTTATGGTTGCCGACAGAGTAACGGTCCTTACGAAAAAGGCAGGCGTGACCGACGGCAAAGGTATCAAATGGGAGTCGACCGCGGATGGGTCGTTTACGGTTGAAGATGTTGATAAGAAAACCTGCGGCACCGACGTTATCCTTCATCTCAAGGAGGACGCACAGAAATACCTTGAGGAGTGGGAGATCCGCACCATCGTCAGGAAATACTCCGACTACATCGAGCATCCGATCGTCATGGACATCGAGCGCGAGGAAGAGTCCACGATCAGGAAAGGCGAAAAAATCAAAGTAAAGGAAGAGAAAGTACTCAACTCGCGCAAGGCCCTCTGGCTCAAGAATCCGTCGGAGGTATCAAAGGACGAATACAACGAGTTTTACCGGCATATCTCCCATGATTTTTCCGATCCCGCAAAGGTGATCCACTTCAAGGCCGAAGGGACATCGGAATTCACCCTGCTCCTCTATATTCCCTCGAAAGCGCCCTTCAATATTCTTTACAAGGATTTCAAGATCGGTCCGAGGCTCTATGTCAAGCGGGTGCAGATTATGGACCATTGCGAGGAGCTACTCCCGCCCTATCTGCGGTTCGTACGCGGTGTCGTCGATTCTTCCGATCTGCCGCTCAATGTCTCACGTGAGATACTGCAATCGAACCGGCAGGTGGAGATCATCAAGAAGAACATTACCAAAAAAGTGCTCGATGCCCTCAAAGAGATGAGGGACAATGAATATGACAAATATCTCGAATGCTATAAGGAGTTCGGCAGGATACTGAAGGAGGGCGTCCACTTCGATTTCACGAGGAGAGAGCAAATCGCCGACCTTCTCCTCTTCCCTTCGACAAAGACCGAAAAGAATACCGTTACTACGCTTCAGCAATATGTCGATGCCATGAAAGGGGATCAGGAGGATATCTACTATATCACCGGGGAATCCTTGGAGGAAACGCTCAGATCGCCCTACCTCGAAACCTTTAAAGAGAAAGATTACGAGGTGCTCATCATGCTCGACGAGATCGACGATATCGTCATGGGCAGCCTCGAGTATAAAGGGAAACGGCTGAAGTCCGTCATCAGAGGCGATATCAAAATCGATAAAGCGGAAGAGGAGTCCAAAGAGCAGGCGAAGAAAAAATTCGAGAAAGTTCTCGATTTTCTTAAGGAACAGTTGAAGGATGAGGTAAAGGATGTCCGTTTTTCGGGAAGACTCAAGGATTCTCCCTGCTGCCTCGTTGCCGACGAGGGCGACCTCGATCCGGCTACCGAGAAAATCCTCCGTGCCATGGGGCAGGAGGTGCCGAAGCACAAGAGGATTCTCGAGCTCAATCCTGCACATCCTCTCCTTGAGTCGATGAACGCCCTCTTCGAAAAAAACGGCGCTCGTGCCGTGCTTAAGGAATACGCCCGGTTGCTCTACGACCAGGCGGTGCTGCTAGAGGGCTCGAAGCTGAAAGACCCCGCTGCCTTTGCAAAGGCAGTCGCCAAACTCATGGTCGAGCATGCGCAGCATACCGCAGCGTAGTCGTACGATGGGAGGCCCCGCATCCAATGGTGAAAAGACTGCTTGGGTATAAAATCGTTGATGAATACAACGGCTTCGTTCCTGAGGAATTCGATGAATTCCATATCTTCGCCGATATCGAGTGTCTCAACCGATTCTTCAGAAAGTACGAGTATGAGTCGCAGTGGATCGTCATTCCCGTCTATCACGATGTTTACAGCCCTGATGAGAGTGATACGTTCGGCTACCGTATCATCGGCAGGGAGGAGGTCGAGGCAATGATCGAAGAAGAGTATGCCGGGAAAACGCTCCTGGGATACCAGATCGTCAGCCGTGGGGATTACCATCCGCCTGAGGGTATCGGCGAAAATGAAGTGTTTACCAGGATCAAGTTCCTCGATGACTTTTTCAGACAGCATACCAGCGACAAGGACGTTTGGATTGTTATCCCCGTTTACGAGGGAGATCTCGAGCATCCCGAAATCGTCACTGACTTTCCGTGAGCGGCGCCCCACCTTGCTTTCAGGCAATAGGATATCAACCCGGCTACCAGACCTCTGTCGACTAAGGGACAGGCAAGCGTAGTGCAACAAGGACAGCGCGCGTGTTGGTATCATAGAAGTGCACCACGTTGAATGACGATCGTCCGCTTTGCGGGGGAAGAAAAGTCAGGAAAAGGGCTCAGTCGTCCCTGTACGGCAGCGGTCAAATCTAATCCCTGCATGCTGTAGGGAGCGCCGAAGAGAATAACCATCGTGTAAGTAGCACACGGTTGTTTACCTTGATTAAAGTTTCATACGAAAGTCAACGATTATCTAAATATACATTACCGTGCTCAGGTGCTCCCCTTTCTTGATCAGGGGCTTTGCAGCGAACGGCACAAAAGAGTACAATAATCGTGCTCGATACCGTAAGAGAAAGGCATATAACCCATGAATTTCC
>JBFMCP010000032.1:0-38814 GCA_040754455.1 Nitrospirota bacterium | reverse complement strand
CTAAGGATCATCCTTGGCGGAAGTTCAACATCAACCGCGACAAGCGAAAAGCCCCGCAGACGGCGGCGGCATAAACCGGACATTTCTATTTTGGTAAAAACAGGACATTTCTAAATTGGCTTGACAACTATGCATCAGGCGGTTGAATTTTCTGCAGGGAGTGATACAATCTAATCAAATTCATTGAAAGAGGGGGACGCTATGCTGTCGCAAATACCGATCAATCTTAACGCGGTGAACAAGAACAACCTTGACAAGGAGATCCTGCGCGCTGCCATTATTGCCGAGCTCGACGCTATCAACCTTTATGAGCAGATGGCGGCATTGACCGAGAGCGCCCATCTTAAAACGATCCTCATGGATGTCGCAAAGGAAGAGAAGACCCATGTGGGAGAGTTCCAGACACTCCTGCTTCGGCTGGATCAGGAACAGGTACGGGAGCTGGAGCACGGCAAAGAGGAAGTCAAGGAGCTGACAGGAGAGTAAGAGAGCGTGGTGCCCGGCTCCCGACAGGGCATCTGACCGGGTATCACATTCCATATTCCATTGCTCTATCCATTCCCGTTGCAAGACGGGTTGTTAAAAATGCGGATAAAACAGTACATCAAGGGAAGGGTATGGTTCCATCACTTCTCGGTTGTATACACGCCCTAACTCATGAAACGAACAAGCCTCTATTCAGTCCTGCATATTTCGCTGTTGTATGCTGTTTTCGGGAGCTTATGGGTCGCACTCTCTGACCGCCTCCTATTCGCGCTTTTCACCGATCCTTACAAAATAACCATGTTCCAGACGTACAAAGGAGAGGTGTTCGTCGTCCTCAGCACCTTGCTGCTCTACGTCTTGCTAAGCCGCGAACTGAAGAAGAGAGAGCGTGCTGAGGAATCGATCATACGGGAGAAAGAAAAGGCGCAGAAGTATCTCGACATAGCCGGGGTCATTCTCGTTGTCGTTGATGCTGATCAGAAGGTAAGCCTCATCAACAAATACGGATGCGAGGTCCTGGGCTACCGTGAGGATGAGCTTATCGGCAGGAATTGGTTCGATACTGTTGTTCCCGAACGGTTCAGGGAGAGGCACAAAGCAGGTTTTCAACGGCTGATGTCAGGGGATGTCGAGCTGTCCGTGTATTTCGAAAGCCCTGTCACTACCAGAAGCGGCGAAGAAAGGATGATCGCCTGGCGGAATACCATAATTACCGATGAGAGGGGTGCTATTACCGGCACCCTCAGCTCGGGAGAAGACATTACCGAGCAGAAGTGGGCCGAGGCGCAGATCCGGCGCCATGTCCAGCGCCTCGATGCACTCAGGACCATCGATATGGCGATCAGCACGAGCCTCGATCTGCGCATTACGCTCAGTGTTTTCCTCGATCAGGTCGTTACGCAGCTGAATGTGGATGCCGCCTGCGTGCTGCTGTTGAATGAGGTGCAGGAACTCGAATACGCTGCGGGCAGGGGATTTCGCTACCCGGACATTGAACAGTCGCGGCTTCTCCTTGGGGAAGGGACGGCGGGAAAGGCTGCGTTGGAGCGGCGCACTGTCAGTATCCTGAATCCGGTCGAGATACAGCAGCGGCTCAAGCGCTTCCCTCTTATCGCCCGTGAGGGGTTCGTCGCCTATTTGGGCGTTCCGCTTATCGCGAAGGGGCAGGTCAAGGGGGTGCTCGAAGTTTTTCACCGCTCTCCGCTCGATCCGGCAAAGGAATGGCTCGATTTTCTCGATGCCCTTGCCTCCCAGGCATCGATCGCCATCGATAATGCAGAGCTGTATGAAGATCTGCAGCGGGCCGTCACGGATCTGAATCTCGCCTACGATGCAACGCTCGAAGGTTGGGGCCGCACGCTCGAATTGCGTGATGTGGTGACCGAGGGCCATACGCGGAGAGTCACGGATATGACGGTACGCCTCGCGGGCGCGCTCGGGGTGAGGGGGCAGGACCTGGTCAATATCCGCCGGGGCGCCTTCCTCCATGATATCGGCAAGATCGGTATCCCCGACCGCATTCTCCTCAAGAGAGGCTCCCTCACCGAAGAGGAGTGGAACACTATGCGTCTCCATCCAGTGTATGCCTATGAATTATTGATGCACATCCCGTACCTGAGACCTGCCATCGATATCCCCTACTGCCATCACGAACGGTGGGACGGCACCGGCTATCCGCGCGGCCTGAAGGGCGAGAGTATTCCTCTTGCGGCACGCGTCTTTGCCGTGGTCGACGTATGGGATGCCCTGCGTTCAGACAGGCCCTATCATCCCTCGTGGTCTGAAGAGCAGGCGCGCGAGCATATCCGTTCTCTTGCTGGGTCGCATCTGGACCCGAAGGTCGTTGATGTTTTCCTTTCGATGAAATGGTAGCGTCGTTCCTGTCTATAGCTATCTCCTTGTATATACCTTCCTTGTAGATCGTCAGATATTTGACAGCTATTTACTTCTGCTCTATACTTTGCCTAAGAGAAGTAATGAGGCGCATTTATTTTACATAACGGCTCTTCCCCCTGTCCCCCACTTCCTCCTGGGGGACGAACGGGCCTCGGTAGTCTCCAGCTATCCTGGCCTCCTCAAGAGAGCCCTGAAAGGCGCTGGCCTCTCGGGGCCCGGTCTGCAGCCTGCTCAGTTCCCCCCACTGGGCAGGCCTTTTTTTTGACGAACGGTGAGTCGGCAAATCGGTGAACCGGAAAGAAGTATCTTCCAAATTGCCTATTCACCTATTCACCTATTCACCGTTTTGCTGTTTTATCGTCGCATGGAGCAAAAGAAAGTTTGATATAATAGGGTGGTGAACCTACGGTACTACCTGCGGTTATGTCAACACTACATTATATAATCGAACGCATCGAGACCAAGAGACAGCACTATCTCCATTACAATTTTACGCAGACCGAGAACAATGCCCTGAAGGCCTTCTTCGACCTATCCCAGGAATTCGATCAGATCACGGATTTCTATGCGATCTGCGTATTCATTCCGAAGGTATTTTTCAACCTGGATGCCCGTCTCTATCTCATTGAGCCGAGACATAACAGCTTTTCGCTCGTTGCAAAGACCGAACAGCCCGACGAGGGGCTGCATGCTCCTCCTCCTGCGGATGTACATCCTGAGGACTCTCCGTACTACACCGCTGCCGACAGCCTGGTACTGACGATCCGTGGTAAAAGCTTTCTTATCGACCAGCTCCCGTTCAAGACATTGGATGACGTGCTCGGCCTGCTCGAAGTGTATCCCCTGAAAGAGCGGGACCCGCATCGTGAGCTCTTCTTCGAGAAATACGCCAACCGTATCGGCTTCAACATCCACAACCGCTATCTGGATGAAAAGAATATCGAGCACCTGCGCTTTATCCGCACCCTTGTCACCGATATCGAGCACAACATCATCGTACCGAATATGGTATATAAGCTCTTTTTGCGCCGGCTGAAGGGCAAGATCGCCAAGAACAGGGAAATAGAACAGCTCATCGCCAAGCTTGTGTCCGAAGGGCCCTGCGATACTGGCTGTATAGAGCGCATTTATGCCGAGCTGAGCGAGGCCAATCAGGGATTGACCGAGGATTTTGAAAATATTGAGAAGCATTACAGGAATATGAGCCTCTTTCTGGAGACGCTCCTGCGGCGGAGCCACTTCGACCAGGGAAGGCTTACCCTGCGTACCCAAACCTGCAACATGAAGCGGGACGTTATACAGCCGCAGTTGGAGCGCTATGCCGAACAGTTCAGGGATATGGGGATCACTATCGACAACAGATTGAGCGGCGTGCCCGATGAGGAGGTCATCAGTGTGGTGGATGTGGGGTTGATCGCACAGGTCTACGCAAACCTCTTTTCCAACGCCCTCAAATATACCCAGGAGGTCACCACCCATTCCGGTGAAAGGATAAAGTACGTTGCCTATGGCAGGGAGATCATCAAGGATTTCTTCGGCCCGGGAAAAGACGGGGTAAAGTACAATGTCTACAGCACCGGACCGCATATCAGTCCCGATGAGCGGGGCAGGCTCTTCGAAGAGGAGTACCGCGCCTCGAATGCCAAGGACAAGCCCGGTACCGGACACGGCCTCGCCTTTATCAAGAATGTCATCGAGCTGCACGGCGGCGTGGTAGGTTATGAGGCGACTCAGTACGGAAACAACTTCTATTTTATTCTTCCAAAGTAAAAAACAGAACTCAGAATCCAGGAGTCAGGATCCAGAATTAAAGAAATTCTATTCGAAGCTTTTATTCTGAATTCTGGCTTCTGAATTCTGAATTCTTGTCTTTTCAGATGATCTCGTCGCCTGTCAGGATGGTCTTCACTTTCGCTCTTTTTTCTTCGAGCCAGTGATCGATGTCATTCTTCTTAAAGATAACGATGCCGGAAGGGGTATTGATTAAAGGTATTTTGTTCCCTTTTACGAGATCTTGTACCGCGCTCTCGGTCATCTTCAGGTACTTGGCAAGCTGCTGGATGTTAAAGTATTTTTCCATGGCCTCGCGTGCAGCCTGGTAAAGGCTTTGAAGAAGATTTTAAACGACGGCAGTGAAAATAGCAATGGGTTTTTTTGGCATCAAGAGGCGAAAAAGGGTAATATAACTATTGTATGAAAAACGATCGGAAACCTTTTGTCGAAATCTATGCGGACGGCGCGTGCAGCGGAAATCCCGGCCCCGGCGGCTATGGGGCGATCCTGCGCTCGGGTGAGAAAGTTGCCGAATTATCAGGATGCGAGCCGATGACCACCAATAACAGAATGGAACTGCTCGGGGTGATCTCTGCGCTCGAACGGCTGAAAAGGCCGTGCAGGGTCAGAGTCACGACCGATTCGAATTATGTGGTGAAAGGCATGTCCGAGTGGATGGCCGGCTGGATAAAAAAGGACTGGAAGAACTCCCAGAAGAAGGATGTGCTCAACAGGGACTTATGGGAGCGGCTTCTTAATGCGTCCAGGCCCCACGAGATTGAGTGGGTCTGGATCAAGGGGCACGACGGACATCCTGAAAACGAGCGCTGCGACCGGCTCGCACGCCAGGCGATCGGGGAATGCAGAGGGAGGAATAAGTGAAGAAGCCTGAGCTGCTTGCTCCTGCGGGAGATTTTGAAAAGCTCGTTACCGCCATTCATTACGGCGCTGACGCAGTGTATCTCGGCGATTCTCGTTTCAGCCTGAGGGGCAAGGCGCGGAACTTTTATCCCGGGGAGCTACAACGGGCGGTCGATTATGCCCGGGGGCGGGGTGTAAAGGTGTATGTGACGGTCAACATCTTTCCGCACAACAGGGATATTCCTGAGATCGAGGAGCATCTCGAGGTGCTCAAAGAGGTCAGGCCGGATGCGGTGATCCTCTCCGATCCCGGGGTGTATTCCCTGATAAAAAAGCGCATCCCTGATCTCGACATTCATATCAGTACACAAGCAAACATCACCAATCGCGAGGCAGCACGCTTCTGGGAGGAGCTGGGCGCAAAGAGGCTTATTCTTGCACGGGAGCTGTCGGTCGATGAAATAAGGGAAATACGGCAGAGCGTCGGCATCGAACTCGAGGTTTTTGTCCACGGCTCTCTCTGTATCTCCTATTCCGGAAGATGCTATATCAGCAGCTTTCTTGCGTCGCGTGGTGCGAACAGGGGAGAATGCACCAATTCCTGCCGGTGGAATTATACCCTTATGGAAGAGAAACGGCAGGGAGAGTATTTCCCGGTATTCGAGGATGACCGGGGGACCTATGTTATGAGCTCAAAGGACCTCTGCATGATCGAACATCTTCCTCTCCTTGCGGATGCAGGCATCGACAGCTTCAAAATCGAGGGCAGGATGAAGGGCATCAACTACATCGCCGGAGTCGTAAAGACCTACCGCGAGGCTATTGATGCGATGAAAGAAGGTGTGCCGTACAGGGTGAATCCCCGCTGGCTGAAAGAGCTTTCCATGTTCAGCAGCAGGGGGTATACGACCGGCATGTTCTTCGGCAGACAGCCCGACAGCGACTACAACTTCGACGGGGAGAGTTACCGTATGAGCCATGAGTTGGTCGGCGTTGTCCTCGAGGTCAGCGGCGACCGCGCAAAGATCGGCTTGAGGAACAGGCTCGATCTCGGTGATGAGGTCGAGTACCTTTCTCCCGGCTTTGAGGAGCGGCGCTTTGCCGTCGAAGCAATGCACGATGCGGACGGCGCGAGCATTACTTCCGCACGGAACGAGGATATTATTTTCATGAATGTCCCTCCCGGCGTGAGGCCGAACGATCTGATACGGAGAGAGAAAAATTTCAGAACAGTGCCGTAGCCGGTACGCCATCTCACCATTCCCCCGTTGCTTTTAACGCAAGCCACTTGAGCAATTGTCTGATATAATCTTTTTAGGGTGTGAGCACAAACTGTATTTGTCATGAGGCCGAGCGGGCACTGTGCAGCCGGTCCAGTAGAAAATAGTTTGCATTCACGCCTTGGAGCCTCAATATACCCGGAGGTGACCATATGGATATCTATGAATACGCGATGCAGTTGGAGAAGGACGGCGAGCACTATTATCGTGAATTGGCGGGAAAGGTTGTGAATCCCGGCCTGAAAAATATATTGACCATGCTCGCCGACGCCGAAGTGAGGCATTACAACATATTTCGGAAGATGAGGAGCGATGAGCCGGTCGAGGTCCCTGATGTAACGATCCTCAAGGATGTGAAGAATATATTTGTCCGGATGAGCGAAGAGGGCGACGTCATCACTGCCGACGCCTCCGAGATAGACCTCTACAGCAGGGCACAGGAGATCGAGGTAAAAACGCGCGACTATTATCGCGAGCAGGCCGGCAAGGTAGGAGAGCCCCACCAGAAAGAGATCTTCCTGAAGGTTGCAGAGGAAGAAAACAAGCACTACTTCATTCTCGAAAATATCATCGATTTTGTCGCACGGCCGTTCAACTGGCTCGAAAATGCGGAGTGGTACCATCTTGAGGAATATTAACGACTGCACTACCAAGGAGGGCGGAGATGACACAGGCACGGCATCTGATGCGGAAGGCGAGCGCCATAAAGGCTCAGGCAACGGCGAGGGAGATCATTTTAAAGCTTATGGAGGAAGGGTATCCGGGACTCCCGGTCGTCAACGATCAATCCGAGATCATCGGCATTGTCACTGAATTCGATATTCTCGAGGCATTATGGGACGGCAGGGATATTGATACGGTTACTGCTGAAGAGATAATGTCGAAGTCGGTTGTCGCTGCCGATCTTGATACCGCTGAAAGGGAAATCATTGAGACAATGCTCCACAACCACTTCACGGTCATTCCCGTTGTGCGTGACGGGAAAAAACTCGCGGGAATCGTGAGCAGGCTCGAAGTCATGAACGCTTATGTAGAGCCCGAGCTTGCCCGTCCCTCAAAGGGTGTGAGCTGACGTCACAGATAAGGGGAGGGGAGAGCTGCCCCAAAGCCTTTAAAAGCGACAGGATACCGTATTCAGTGGGGAAATTGAAGCGTTCATCTGAATTGTAATCCTCGTCATGATTACAATGAGGTGGTATGAAAATCTTCTGAGGTGTCGCTGATAAAGGCTTCGTGCCATCTCTCCCCTTGGAAGTGCGTACTACGCAACATCAACGATATCTGATGTAGCCTTTTCTTCCTATTGCCCTGACCGTGAAGAATGTCAGGAGAATGAGCAGCAGGGCGATGCCGAGATAGACAACCCCCGCCACGTTGAGCGCCGGCTCTGTTGTTGTTGCTTTTGTGGTTGCTGCAGTCCGTGCATAATCAGGCAGCACCCCGGTAAACACGTAAGCCTCCAGAACGGTCATGATGCCGACGGCCAACGCGAGAATGATGGAATGCTTGAGGGTGAAGCGGAAGATATCCGCTTCGCGTCCTGAGAGGTCCACTGCCGCAGTTGCAACGGCGATGGATTGCGGAGAGATCATCTTTGCGGTGACACCGCCGGTGCTGTTGGCTGCAACGGCAACAACGGGATCGATCGGTATCCGTGATGCCGTCACCTGCTGCAGCTTTCCGAAGAGCGCATTTGCAGAGGTGTCTGAACCGGTGATGAAGACGCCGAGCCAGCCGATGAACGGAGAGAAGAAGGGAAAGAGCGCACCGGTCCCGGCAAAGGCATTACCGAGGGTAATGGAGATGCCTGAGAAGTTCGAGAGATAGGCAAACCCGAGGACGCCTGCAATGGTGATAATGGGGAGGCGCATCGCCCTGACCGTATCGGCAAAGACTTTTCTCCCTTCAAAAAGAGGAACCTTGAGCATGAGCATGGTGACGAGCGCGGAGAGAAGGATGGCCGTGCCCGCAGCGCTGAGATAATTGAAGGTGAATACCGCCGGCATGGGTCTGCCTTCTTTGATGACCGTATGGTGCAGACCGGGGATTTCGAATGTTGCCGATGCGATATAATCGAGGGTCTGCTTCACCGGCGTCATGCCCCAGGCAGCAACAAAGAGGATGAGAATAATGAAAGGAGCCCAGGCCCTGAATATCTGTCTTCCGGTATACTGCAATCCGGTTGTGCCGGTTCCCGCTGGTTCGCGAGCAAAACGCCAACTCGTGGCAGGACGCCAGAGCCTTAAAAAAACAGTCAGTAGAATAATCGATGCCGCCGAAGCGATGATATCCGGCAGAAACGGGCCGAGGGTTGCGGCAGTCCACCATTGGGCAATGCCGAAGGAGAGCCCGCTTACCAAAATCGCCGGCCATATCTCGACCATTTTGCGCCATCCTGCCATCAGCGTAACGAGATAAAAGGGAATGATGACCGAGAGAAAGAGGAGGTTGAATCCCACGAGCTCACTGATCGCCATGACATCGATACCTGAAACCTGCCCTGCAACAACGATGGGAATGCCGATAGCGCCGAACGCAACGGGTGCGGTATTGGCGAGCAGGCAGATGCCGGCAGCGTAGAGCGGATCGAATCCCAGTCCCCCCAGCATGGCAGCGGTGATCGCCACCGGCGCTCCGAAACCGGCTGCCCCCTCGAGAAAAGAGCCGAAGGAGAAAGCAATGAGCAGGGCCTGCAGACGGCGGTCGTCAGTGATGGAAGCAATGGAGTTTTTGATGATATCGAACTGCCCTGCCTTCACCGTTACATTGAACAGAAAGACCGCGGTCACCACGATCCAGACGATGGGGAAGATGCCGAAGAGCATGCCATAGAGTGTGGCCAGTGCCGCGAGATAAACGGGCATGCCGTAGCCGATGACTGCTACCAGAAAGGCGGAGATGACCGCATACAGTGCAGCAACATGTCCTTTGGTGCGTTTTATTGCAAGCGCCCAGAACATGACGGCTATGGGGACTGCCGCCAATAATGCAGAGAATAGTGTACTGTTTAAGGGGTCGGTTTCCATGTGCCACGTCATAATCACCTCAACGAACGACAAGCTCGAAATCCGAAACACTAAGAGCGTCTAGCGGAATGTGGAAGAGGGAGTCAGAGAAGGCAGAGCATGATCGCTCATTCTCGGAATGCATCCACATATTCCTCCGAGGGAGACAGCCTGCTTCACCATCCCTGGTTACGCGTAGGCTGTCTAAACCGCTCTCATACTCTACCCTGCCCGACTCCGGGCTCTTTCATTTCGTTAGAGGCTCCAAATTCTAAAATGCTTCGGATTTAGAGTTTGGGATTTAGGATTCGGTTTATTCTCCCGGTTTCCAAGCTGCGAGATGTTTCAGATAGTTCCATTTCCTCTTGACATTCGCCTCGGCCTGCTCCATGAGTTGTGCGGCGAGGGCGGGGTTCATGGCCCTCAGCATGCGGTAGCGGTTCTCGTTGTAAGCGTATTCAGCGAAGGAGATGGTGGGCTCGCCGCTGTCGATGACGAGTGGGCTCTTGCCCTCCTTTTCGAGGTCGGGGTTAAAGCGGTAGAGCGGCCAGTGTCCGCTGGCAACGGCTTTTTTGTTCTCTTCCGTCCCTTTTGCCATATCGATGCCCTGGGCGATGCAGGTCGAGTAGGCAATGATCAGCGACGGGCCGTTGAATGCCTCGGCTTCAATGAACGCTTTGACGGTCTGCGCAGGGTTGGCGCCGAAGGCCACTTGCGCTATGTAGATACTGCCGTAGGTGGACATGATCATGCCGATGGCCTTTTTGGGTGTCCTTTTGCCTCCTGCGGCGAATTGAGCGACTGCCGAAAGCGGCGTTGCCTTCGATGTCTGGCCGCCGGTATTCGAGTATACTTCGGTGTCGAGTATCAGGAGATTGACATTCAGTCCTGATGCGAGTACATGGTCAACCCCGCCGTAGCCGATGTCA
This sequence comes from Nitrospirota bacterium, assembly GCA_040754455.1. Taxonomy (GTDB): domain Bacteria; phylum Nitrospirota; class Thermodesulfovibrionia; order Thermodesulfovibrionales; family Dissulfurispiraceae; genus JBFMCP01. The sequence goes on along the minus strand of JBFMCP010000032.1, from coordinate 28,584 downwards.
TAGGCCCATCCGTCGCCGCCGATCGCCCAGACCGATTTCTTCACCAGATAATCAGCGAGGAACATAAGCCGTTGTGCTTCAGGTGTGTGATCCCCGCCGAGTCTCTTCTTCAGCTGCTCTATTCGGTCCCTCTGCTCCTCGATCTTTTCATATGTCGATTGATCGGCACTGAGCACGGCGTCGAAGAGATGTCGGGCATCTGCGTACGAGGGGTTTTCGAGAAACCGCTGCACCAGCCCCTTTGCCTCTTCGCTGAAAAGATCGATCGTCTGTCGCATTCCATAGGCAAACTCGGCGTTGTTCTCGAAGAGGGAGTTCGACCACGCCGGTCCCCTCCCGTCATCTCTCGTGGTATAGGGAGTCGTCGGTAGATTCCCGCCGTAAATGGAGGTACACCCAGTGGCATTGGCGATCAGCAGGCGGTCGCCGAAGAGCTGCGTAAGGAGCCGGATATAAGGCGTCTCGCCGCACCCGGCGCAGGCGCTGTGATATTCGAAGAGCGGCCTCCTGAACTGGCTTCCCTTTACTGTTCCCGGATTGTAGCGGGACAGATCAAGATCAGGGATACTGAGGAAGAATTTATAGTTCTCAGCCTCCTCTTGCCGTCTCTCTGTCTGAAATTTCATATTGATCGCCTTCAGATCGGGTATCTTCTTCCCTTCCGCATCCTTCCCGTAAGCGGGACAGACAAAGACGCAGGAACCGCACCCGGTGCAGTCTTCGGGGGCGACCTGGACGGTGAACTTCAATCCCTTCAACTCTTTTCCTGTTGCATCGACGGATTTGAAACGGGGCGGCGCATCTTTTAATAACGAGGGATCATACGCCTTAAGCCTGATCGTTGCATGGGGGCAGACAAAGGAGCAGAGGCCGCACTGGATGCAGATAGAGGGCTCCCATATGGGAATGTGAACACCGATATTGCGCTTCTCGTACTTCGTCGTGCCCGGGGGCCAGGTGCCGTCAGGAGGGATGGCGGAGACAGGGAGTAAATTGCCCTTGCGCGCGAGCATTGTTGCGGTCACCTTTTTTACAAACTCGGGCGCATCTCCGGGTACGGCAGGCCGCATTCTCTTCGTACTGGTGGCCTGAGCGGGTACGGGGACTTCAACGACGCTCTCCAGCGCCTTGTCCACTGCCTTATAATTCATGTTGACGACAATGTCTCCTTTTTTCCCGTAGGTCTTCTTGATCTGGTCCTTTATCGAAGCAATCGCCTTTTCTTTCTGAATGAATCCCGAGATGATGAAGAAGGCGGTCTGCATGAGAATATTGATCTTTGTCCCCAATCCTATCTCTTCGGCGAGGGAGAAGGCATCAATAACAAAAAGCCTCATCTTTTTCGCAATGAGCTGCTCTTGAACCTCCAGGGGCAGCGTATCCCACACCTCGTCTTTTTTGTACGGCGTCGTGAGCAGGAATATCGCACCATCGTCAGCCTGCGAGAGCATGTCGATCCGTTCGAGGAATGACGGATTGTGGCAGGCGATAAAGTTGGCGTTCGGAAGGAGATAGGGACTACGTATCCGTTCCTTGCCGAAGCGCAGATGTGACACAGTGACCGAGCCTGACTTTTTTGAATCGTAGATGAAATAGGCCTGTGCATAATTGTCTGTCTCGGTGCCGATGATCTTTATGGCATCCTTGTTCGCGCCTACGGTGCCGTCTGCGCCGAGGCCGTAGAACATGGCGCGATAGACTTTTTTCCCCTCGATGCGGAAGGATTCATCAAAGGCAAGACTGGAGTGGATGACATCATCGTCGATGCCGATGGTAAAGTGGTTCTTCGGGATGCTTTCGGTGAGGTTGTCATAGACTGCCTTTGCCATGGCAGGAGTGAACTCTTTTGATCCCAGCCCGTAACGTCCGCCGACAACTTTCGGGTAGTGCGTGAACTTCGCAGAATGCTTGTCCATTGCTTCTCCAATCGCGGTTCGTACATCGAGATAAAGCGGCTCGCCGAGCGCGCCAGGCTCCTTGGTGCGGTCTAGCACGGCAATCGCCTTAACACTTGCCGGAAGGGCGCCGACAAAGGCATCGGCAGAGAAAGGGCGGAAGAGCCTGACCTGTACGAGGCCGACCCGTTCGCCGCGGGCATTCAATTCATCTACAGTAACTGCCATGGTTTCGCCGGCGGAGCCCATAATGACCGCAACGCGCTCTGCTTCGGGATGGCCGTAATATTCGAAGAGCTTATAGTGTCTGCTGACAATGCTTGCGAATTTGTCCATCGTCTTCTGGACGATCGACGGCGTGGCCTGATAAAACTTGTTTACCGTTTCTCTTCCCTGGAAATAGACATCGGGGTCCTGGGCAGTGCCGCGGATGGCGGGGCGGTCGGGGCTGAGTCCACGCATGCGGTGGGCCATGATGAGGCCGTCATCCAGCAGTGCACGCATATCGTCAAAGCTCAGTTCCTCTATCTTTCGTATCTCGTGTGATGTTCTGAAGCCGTCAAAGAAATGCAGGAACGGTACCCGGGATTCGAGTGTCGCTGCCTGGGCGATAAGGGCGAAATCCATCGCTTCCTGAACATCCCTTGAGCAGAGCATGGCGAATCCTGTTGCCCGTGCTGCCATGACATCGGAATGGTCGCCGAATATTGATAATCCCTGACAGGCCAGTGCGCGGGCGGTGACATGGAAGACGGTCGGCGTCAGTTCACCGGCGATCTTGTACATGACGGGGATGATCAGGAGCAGACCCTGCGAGGCCGAGACTGTTGTCGCCAGGGCGCCGGTGGTCAGCGAGCCATGCACCGCCCCTGCTACGCCTGCCTCTGACTGCATCTGGCTTACTATCGGAACGGTTCCCCATATGTTCGTCTTGCCCACGGCTGTTTTCTCATCGCAGATCTGGGCGATCGGCGTGGACGGGGTGATGGGATAAATGGTAATGATTTCATTGGTGGCGTGGACGACATGAGCGCAGGCAGTGCAGCCGTCGACGGTGATGATCTTTCTGCCCATGAGATTCTCCTTGTTATGCTGGATGGAGTTGATACGAAACCAGCCCGTTTGTGGCAACGAAACTTTACGGGCAACAAACGAAAGAGGATATACCCTAATTATAGGCGATTTTTACGAGGGGCAAAAGGGAGGGGTTGGTGATATTGTACGTTTGACAATACGAGTGCTTCGAACTCCTCGGCAGGCAGGGGCTCGCTCACGAGGTACCCCTGGATACCGTCGCATTCGCTCGACCGGAGGAAGGAAAGCTGCTCCTCGGTCTCGACTCCCTCGGCAATGACAAAGAGTTTCATTTTGTGGGCCATGGCGATAATGGCGGTGATGATGGCCATATCGTCGGGGTTGTGCGGGACATCGGTGATGAAGGATTTATCGATTTTTATCTTCCTGACAGGCAACCGCTTCAGATAGCTCAATGATGAATAACCGGTGCCGAAGTCATCGATGGAGAAGTGGATTCCCTTTGCGCTCAACTCGGCAAGCCGCGGGATCGCGCGCTCGATCTGCTGCATGGCGGTGCTCTCGGTGATCTCGAGGTTCAGGAGTGAGGGATCGAGCTCGGTCTCCCGCACTACCTGCATCACCATTTCAACGAGGTTCTGCTGCTGGAACTGGCGGCTTGAAAGGTTTACCGTGATGCAGACCGGCGGGAGCCCTGCGTTCTGCCATGCCTTGCTCTGTGCACAGGCGGTGCGGAGCACCCATTCATCGAGCGATACAATAAAGCCGGTCTCCTCGGCGAGAGGGATAAACTGCAGCGGGTTGAGCAGACCCAGGTCAGGATGCTGCCAGCGCACCAGCGCCTCGACGCAGAGAATGCGTCTGGTCGCTATATCCACCTGCGGCTGGTAATACACCACCAGTTCGCCACGTTCCAATGTCCGGCGGAGTGCGTTTTCGAGGATGATGCGTTCCAGTGTCCTGATGTTCAGCGCCGGACTATAGAATTGATAGTTGTTCCTTCCCAGCTCTTTGGCGTGGTACATGGCGAGATCGGCGTTCTTCAGGAGCGTGCCAGCATACTCGCCGTCGTTCGGGTACAGGCTGATGCCGATGCTCACCGTACTGTGGAGCAGGTGGTCATCGATGGCGTAAGGCTCTTTGAAAGAGGCGATCACCTTTTTTGCTATGACGGTGATATCCTCCTCACGGCTGATCTGTGAGAGAATGATGGCGTATTCGTCTCCCCCGATGCGGGCGACGGTATCGGTTTCGCGGACACAGGATTTGAGCCTGTCAGCAACCGCTTTAAGGAGCAGATCGCCGGCGGCATGTCCGAGGGAGTCGTTGATGTTCTTGAAACGGTCGAGGTCGAGGAACAGCACGGCGAGCATCTGCCGGTTCCGGTGGGCCTGGGTGAGCGCGAGATTAAGGCGGTCGATGAAGAGGGTCTTGTTCGGCAGATCGGTCAGCAGATCATAGTAGGCCTGGTGCTTGATGGTCTCTTCCATCCTCTTCCGCTCGGTAATATCATGGAGGTTTCCGATGATCGCCGGTCTGCCGTCAAAATCGATGCGGGTCCCGAGCGCCTCGACATCGATAATGGAGCCGTCCCTTTTCCTCCCCTGAAAGATATACTGTATACTTTGAGCTTCGCCTTCCATGCGCTTGCGGATATTTTCGGCAACGAGGTCACGGCTGTTTGCGGCAACGAGGTCGAGAACCGAGGGTAGGGCGATGATTTCTTCCTGAGTGTACCCGAAAATCTCGGCAAGCTTCGGATTAACATACTGAAATTTCCCGCCCTGGATAAGGTAAATGCCGGTCAGGGAGTACTCGACGAGCGTGCGGAACTTGGTCTCCGCTCTGATGAGCGCCTGCTCCATTTTTTTCCTCTCCGTAATATCGGTGATCATGCAGAGGGAGCCCATGTAGGCGTTTCCCTCATCAAAGACGGGGCTGGAGGATACGATTGCCCAGAGATTCGTCCCATCCTTCCTGCGGAAGCGGAAATCGTGCTGTAATGATTTCCCCTCTCTCAGTTGCAGCATACAGTGCTCGGCCACAGTACGCGAGAGATCGTCCATGAAATCGAAGACCGGACGTCCGAGCATTTCTTCAGGTGTGAGACCGAGCATCCGCGCGATGTGCTGATTTGCAAAAACAAGGTGCGCCCGGGCATCGGTCATGATGATACCTTCCTGGGCGGTGTCGATGATGTTGCGGTACCGCCGGCGTGTCTCGAGCAGCTCTTCTATAAGCTGCTCCTTTGACTTGTCTCTATCATTCATCGTTAAGCTTTCGTTATTTCAAAAGAAAATGATGGTAATTTATATTATTTCGGAAAGTAGGCGGAATTTTCAAGGAACGACACTACGTCTGTTTTTGATTCACGGCGTTACAGGCAAGGACAACGGACTTCAAGGTGCTCTCGCCGAGTGCGCTGTCGATCGCTTCATCTATTCGCTTGAGGGTACGGTCGATCTCGGATTCGGAGATGCATCCCTCGGAAGGATGATATGAGTCTTCGCCGGCGGTCCGGACCGCATCCAGAATCTCTTTGAGCAGTATGGTTTCGATATCACGGGCAGGGAGATAAAGGGGCGGGTCGTCGCCGGTCTCGAAGACCAGCGATTTTCCTTTCAGCAGCGTGAGTATTTCCAGGATAGGCTCGAAGGGAAGTTTGATGTGTCCCATCAATCCCTCGAATGTCCAGGGCGGGAGGTTATGGTAAAAGTGGTAACCGATATGGAACATAATCAGCAGGGATATCCGCTCTCTGAGCCTGCTGCTCATGATGAACGGCTCCCTTCGGCGGGTGAGCAATTGCGGATACTGATGATAAAAAGAGACCGCCGCACCGGTAAGGAGAATGAGCCAGCTCAGGTAAATCCACATCATAAAGAGAATGACAATGGCAAACCCCGAATAGATTGCGGGATACCTCGTGGAGGTTGCAACAAAGGAGGCAAAGGCCCACCCTGATGCCTCCCAGAGGATGCCTGCAAAGACGCCCCCGGTGAGCGCCGACCTGAGCTGCACTTTGACATTGGGAATAAAAATATAGATGAAGGTGAAGGCGGCGCAGACAATAAAATAGGGAACGATAGCCCCGGCAATGTATACGGCGGTCCCGAAGGGCTCGAGGGCTATGATTTTTTGCACGAGGTGCGTGCTCATGATGGAGGCGGTGATGCCCATTGCAGAGAAGATGAGGACAGGACCGATGAGCAGCACGCTCAGGTAATCGCTGAACCGCCGCAGGAAACCGCGCGGCCTGTTTACTTTCCATATATAATTGAATGATTCCTCGACCTTCTGGATCATCGTCACAACGGTATAGATCAAGGTGACAAGACCTATCGTACCGAGGACGCCGACATTGATGTTCTCGACGAACCCGATGATGCGGTTGGTGAGCTCTTCACCTTTCGGGCCGATCGGCTCAAAGAAGTTGAAAAGCAGGGGACGTACCTGGTTATGTACACCGAAGGCCTTGAGCACCGAAAAGCTCACGGCAATGAGCGGCGCCAGCGAGAGCAGAGTGGTGTAGACGAGGCTCATCGCCCTCAGCGTGAGCTGCCCTCCCGAGATCTCCTGCAGCGCCACATACAACAGCCGCAGCAGTTTGACGGCAAAAACGCCGTGCCTGCTGTAGGATGAGAGATCTCTCTCCCATAAAAATCTGACGATAACATCATTTATGCTGCCCCACATAGTTAGATTCTATCACCAATCGAGGTGAGAATCATTTAGGGCGATACGCTCAGGAGGAGTGCGGGGCGGGGACGCAGTGGTGCTTTCTGTGATGCGCAACCTCAAAAAGAGAGCCGGTGCAATGGACACGCATTGCACCGGCTCTCTTTTATTTTTGTTCGACCGAACCGGTCTCTAGCAGCAGCCGCTCGGGTTTCAGCCCCCTCCTGAAAAGAAACCGAAGAGGTTTTGGGGATTCAGTTTGTAAATAGTGGTGCTTCTGCATTGAGGGCACTGCTGCTCGTCCTTGTTGCTGCTGGTGCATGCGGCTGCCGTAAAATGGTTTCCGCACGCAAGACAGATGTACTCGACCGTTGCCATTCTTCCTCCTTTGATGTAAATAGAAGATAGAATTCTTTTATTTTTGTAGTCTCGGTTTTGCTCCCAGTTTATACAAGATGTTTGCCATGAGACAGAATCCCGTCAAAGCGAATATAAGAAGGTTGATGCCGACCAGCGCGGTCAGAATCAGCCAGTAGGGGCTATGCACCCATGCCAATACGGCGCTTGCGAGCGTGAATACTCCTGCTATAAGCCAAATGATTCTTTCCAGATACCAGCTGTCGGTTTTCGCTATGTATAACATGACATCCTCCTTTAGAAATGCATCAGCAGCGGCGATCAGGGCTGCTCTGATCGGCTGATGCCGCAGTAAGCAGCCGTTTGAGCGCGTTCCTCTTCTTTCCGTTTCTTGTTTATTTCCCAATCTTTGTATATGTAATAGAGAACGGGCACCATGGTCCGCGAGAGCAGCGTTGATGCGACCTCTCCGGCCATCAGGGAGATCGCCATACCCTGGAATATGGGATCGAACAGTATGACCGATGAACCTACCACGACTGCCGCCGCAGTCAGCAACATGGGCCTGAACCGGATGATACCTGCCTGCACCACCGCCTCCTTCAGCTCCATGCCTTCGGAGAGCTTGAGCTCTATGAAATCAACGAGAATAATGGAATTCCTCACGACAATGCCTGCTCCCGCAATGAATCCGATCATCGAGGTTGCGGTAAAGAAGGCTCCCATGATTGCATGCCCCGGCAGGATGCCGACGAGCGACAGGGGAATCGGCGCCATAATAACGATCGGGATGATGAAGGACCTGAACCAGCCGACGACCATTATGTAAATCAATATCAGCACCGCTGCGAAGGCGATACCGAGATCCCTGAAGACCTCATAAGTGATATGCCACTCGCCATCCCACTTCATCGAATATTTATCTTCGAGCCACGGCTGGACCGCTGAGTATTGCTTTAGCTCGTATCCCTCGGGCAGCCTGAGGTTCTTGATCATCTCCTTCATTTTCAGAATGGCATAGACCGGGCTCTCCTCAGTGCCCGCCACATCGCCGGTCACATAGACCACCCGTTTGAGATTCTTCCGGTAGATGGTCTTGTCCTCGATGCGCTCCTTCATGGTGACCAGCTCGGAGAGGGGGACAAGAGCGCCTGAGCTCGAGGGAATCGTTACCTCTTGCAGGTCCGCAACACTCGTTCGCTCGGAGAACGGCATCCGCATAAACAGCTCCACCGGCTCCTTGTCTTTTTCCACATGGGCCAGTCCGGCACTACTGCCGCCGATGGCTGTCCTGAGGGTCTGCGCAACGGTATCGGTACTTATCCCGTTATAGGCGGCTTTTTCCTTGTCGACATCGAACCAGAATTTTTTCTGATCGTCTTCGACGTACCAGTCGACGTCAACAACACCGCCGGTTTTTTCGAATACCTCCTTGATCTGCTGCGCTATCTCGATCTGTCTCGTAAAGTCCGGCCCGTAGACCTCGGCAACGAGTGTGCTCAGCACCGGAGGACCCGGAGGAATTTCGACCACCTTGATGCGTGCATGGTAACGGTCGCCGATCTTCTTGATCTCGGATCTCAGTCGCTTGGCGATATCGTGGCTCTGGGCCTTCCGTTTATCTTTCGCGACGAAATTGACCTGGATATCCGCCGAATTGCTCCCCGACCGCATGAAATAGTGGCGGACGAGGCCGTTGAAGTTAAAGGGAGCTGCAGTTCCGACGTACGATTGATAGTTGGTAACCTCAGGAACGGTTGTGAGATAGTCGCCGACCTGGCGGGTCAATGCCGCTGTCTCCTCGAGCGTTGTCCCCTCGGGCATATCGATAATGACCTGCAGCTCGCTTTTGTTATCAAAAGGGAGCATCTTTACGGTAACGAGCTTCAACGGCACCAGGGCCATTGCTCCTCCCAGGAGCAGAAGAACGAGCAGGAGCCCCATGAGCCGCTTCCTCTTGCTCTCAAGGAGACCCCTGAGATTTTTTTCATAGAGGTGGTTCAGCGCACCGATGATTTTGCTTTCATCCTTGGCGTTGTTGTCGCCCTCCTCCTTCTTTGTTCCCTTTAAGACGATGTAGCTCAACCACGGACTGATGATGAAGGCGATGAGCAGTGAAAGCAGCATTGCCGCAGAGGCGCCGACAGGGATGGGACGCATGTAAGGACCCATAAGTCCTGAGACAAATGCCATGGGCAGCAGCGCGGCGATGACCGTGAAGGTCGCCAATATGGTCGGATTGCCCACTTCATCGACCGCCTTCACCGCTGTTTCGGTATCGATGCTGCCCATCTTGAAGTGGCGGTGGATATTCTCGACCACCACAATGGCGTCATCGACAAGAATGCCGATCGAAAAGATCAACGCGAAGAGCGTCACCCTGTTCAGCGTGTAGCCGTACAGGTAATTTACAAGGATAGTAAGCGCAAGGGTGACGGGCACTGCGACGGCAACGACAATGGATTCCCGCCAGCCGAGGGCAAGGGCGATAAGAATAGTTACTGATATGGCGGCGATGAGCATGTGCTCGAGGAGCTCATCGGACTTCTCCTTTGCCGTATCGCCGTAGTTCCGCGTTGTGGTTATCTCGACTCCTGAGGGGATAATAGTCCCTTTGATGGCTTCGATCTTTTTCAGCGTTCTCTCGGCGATGTGGGTGGCATTCGTCCCCTTCTTCTTTGCGATGGCGATGGTAACCGCCTCATACTGTCCGGTGCTGTTTTGCGGAGAGGCATACTCGCTGCTTTTTAGTGAGGCAGGGCCAAAGCCCATGAACACATAATTCGACGGCTCTTCGGGACCGTCGCTGATCTTTGCCACATCCCTCAGGTAGACAGGCCTGCTGTTTGAGATGCCGACAACCACATTTCCTACTTCCTGGGCGTTTTTGAGGAATGCGCCGGTCTCGACGAGAAATTCCTTGTTCTTGTTGAAGAAGGCGCCTGACGGCAGCATGAAATTGGCCTTTTGCAGCATTCCTGCGATCTGCAGGGGAGCCAGAGAATAAGCCCTGAGGCGCACGGGGTCGATATCGATGCGGACCTGGCGTTTCTGGCCCCCCATTACCGTAAACTCCGAGATGTCCTGGTCTTTTTTCAATTCATCACAGACCTCGGTCGCAATTCTCCTCAGCTCATACCCGTTGTAGCGCTGACTCCAGAGAGTAAACGTCAGTATGGGAACATCATCGATCGACTTCGGGCGCACCAGCGGCTGGGACACGCCGGGAGGTATCCTATCGTAATGGGACATCAGTTTGTTGTAGAGCTTGACGATGCTGTCCTCCATGTCCTCGCCGACATAGAACCTGACGATCGCCATGCTCATGCCGGGTTTGGAGATGGTGTAAACATACTCTACGCCCTTGATCTCCCAGAGGAACTTCTCCATCGGCTTCGTGACCCGTTCCTCCACCTCTTTTGCTGAGGCGCCGGGATAGGCGACCATCACATCGATCATCGGCACGACGATCTGCGGCTCCTCTTCACGGGGGGTAACGATGACGGCAAATACGCCGAGAATGAGCGATGCGATGACGATCAGCGGGGTGAGCTTGGATTTGATGAACGTCTTTGCTATTTTGCCTGCGATGCCGACAACGCTCATCGATGATTACCTCTGCGGTGCAGCGGAAGGCGCAGTGTTCCCGGAGGCTATGCGCTGAACATTGCGTGCGATGCCGCCGTCGATTGCCCTGTTCGTACCATCGATGATGACGCTGTCACGGGGATTCAATCCGGATACGATCTCAGTAACGCCGTTATAATTCCTGCCTAATCGCACCAGCCGGTAGGAAATGATTCCCTGCGAATCGACGACATAGACGCCGGTGAGCTGCCCTTTTTCGACCACGGCGCGCTCAGGCACGACTATCGCCTCTTTTTTTCCCACTGGTACCCGTGCTTTTGCATAGAGTCCTGTTTTCAGGAGCGGTCCCGCAACACTTATTTTCACCAGAAAGGTCCGTGACATAGGATCAACAGAGGGGACGATTTCCACAACCCTGCCTTCGATCTGTTTTCCTATCGATTCGATGATGACCGTAACGGGCATTCCCATGCTGATCCTGTTCAGGATGCTCTCGTCGAGGTGTGCCTCAAGTTGATATGAGGAAGTGTCTTCGACAACGAGGAGCGGCGTCCCCGGCACCGCCATGCTGCCGGTTTCTATTCTTTTCTCGGTCACCACACCCGATGTCGGGGCAGTGATCCGCGAAAAGCCGTGGTTGATCCGCATTTCGGCGAGCATCGCTTTTGCCCGTTCGTACTCGCTCTCGGCGACCTTTTTCCCGGTTTCGATCTGATCGAGCTCCTGCCGGGATACTGCCCTGCCGTCATACAGCTTTTTATATCGCTGGTAGGTGATATCGGTAAGCGACCGCTGCTGCTCCGCCGCCTCGAGGGCCTTTTCAGCAGCACGGACCCGCTGCGCGCTGTCCCTGTCGTCGATGGTCATCAGCACCTGCCCTGCACGGACCCTGTCGCCTTCCCGCACCTTGATCGTGGTGACGGTCCCCATTACCCTGCTGGCGACCATGCTTATGGTTCTTGCCTTGATTGTTCCCGATGTTTCGTAATAATCGTCGATCAGTGCCGGGTTGACTTCGGTGACGGTAATGCCGGTGACGACCGGCCGCTTTACTTCTGCACTACCGGGCTTGATCTTGTCCGAACAACCGGACATCACAGAAGTCAGAAGCCAGAATAAAACAAAAAAGAGAAGACTTTTTGAATTCCTGGAATGAGCTTTTAAGGGAAGCGGCGCTCTCTGACGTTTTTCGTCGGGGACGGCTTTTGAATTCTGAATTCTGAATTCTGAATTCTGACTCCTTTTCATTCTTTCCTCCATCATTCCTCTATCTTCAGATCTTTGAGAATCGTTCCGCTTTGGTAGCTCAGATTGAGAACAGCGGTAGTATACTCATTCTCCCGTGCAACGGCGCTGGCCCGTGCGTGGTCGAGGCTTGTCTGCGCATCCAGAAGGTCGATCAGTGGAGATAAAGAATTCTCGTAACGCACCTGCACCAGCCGCCTCCCCTCTTCAGCGGTTTTGAGCGCTGATTGAGAGAGTTCGGCGTTTTTTTTTGCCTCGTTCACGCCGAGATAGGATTCATAGACCTGGAATGAAACTGCATCCCTGAGCCCTTCCAGATATTCCTGGGTCTCGGCGACCCGTGATTTCGCCTTGGCCCGTTCATGTTCCCGTTTCGTTCCGTCGAAGAGTTCCCATCTCAGAAATGCCATAAGCTGCCAGCTGTCGCCCTCTGATCCGATCGGCTTCCGGTGATCGTTGAGCTGGTAGGTGCCGCCGATGCCTACTGTGGGAAGGTATCCCGCCTCAGCGAGTTTCACGCTCTTCTTTGTATTCTCAAACCGGGCCGTGAGTGCCCGGACATCGTTTCTCGAGAGTGAGGCATTATTGTAGTAGGAGAGGTCCATGAGGGGTACCATGACCGTCTCTTCAGCTGCTTCAACTGCTTCGGTCATGCCGAGCAGCAGGCCCAATGCCCTTTTTGCCACGTCCAGATTTTTTTGAGCGCTAACCAGTCGCTGCTCTGCATCAGTGACTGCTGTCGATGCCCGTAAGACATCGGAATAGAGACCGAGGCCTGAATCGTACCTCAATTCCGCTATCCTCAAGTGCTCTTTGGTATCCTCAACGGTTTGACGGGCGGCTTTCACATATTCCTGTGCGGTAGTTACCATGAGGAACGTCCGTGATACTTTAAAAGCAATCTCTTCTCTTTTCCTCCGGTAATCATTATCCTGCGCAGCGTATTCGAGCTTTGCCATTCCGAGGCCGACGTTTGCCTTGGGGACAAAAAGCAGTTGCTCAAAGGAGAGGGATGTCTGAAAATCGCTCAGAGGCTTCGGGTTATTCAGAGAGCCAATGGCAAAATCGTCGGTCGTAAATCGCTCCTGGTTCAGCTTTGCCATAAAAGAATAGGTGGGGTTATTCGTGCGCAGAAACCGCTCTTCAAAGATTACTTTCGGAAGCAGAAAGCTCCGGGCGATACCGATGTCCTGGTACTGTGCCGAGAGTGCATGCTGATGTGCCTTTATTTCATGGTTGCGTTCAAGGGCGATCTTGATCGCTTCGGCAAGCGTAACTTTGTTTTCAGCGCAGGACCCGGTGCCTGAAAACAGGGCGACCACCATGAGGGCAACTATTCCGTATTTCATCATCGCTCAACCAACCTCCTGACCTCTTTATGCGGCCTTCTTTATCGACCCGTCGAAAACAAGCGCCTTTTTCGGGCAGACGGCGACACAGGAGGAGCACTTGATGCAGTCATTGTCGCCCATCATGCCCTTCTCTTTGAACCGATAGGGTGCCAGCTGCATGGGGCAGGCTTTTGAGCATGTCTTGCAGCTGATGCAGGAGTTGTCGATCATGAGCGGCTTTTTGCCGTCGGCGATATAGTTGCCCAGCGTGCCCATGGGACAGATATGGCACCAAACGCGCTGCTGGTAGAGTGCGCCGAGGATGATGCCTATGATGGTCGTAACGGTGAGCAGCTTGACCATCGCCATGCCTATACCGTCTATATCAGGCCAGGCAAAATAGATCTGGGAGCCGAGAACGCTCAACATTGTCGCGAGCACGAAGATGCGGAAGCTCTTTTTTCTGAAGAGCGGTGGTATGGTTTTCTGTGCACTGATCTTCTGCAAGAAGAGGTCGTAGAAACTTCCGCGCGGGCACATCCAGTCACACCATGCCCTGCCTTTGTAAAAGGCAATGCCGATGGCGCCGAACATGCAGGCAAGGAGAAAGTATCCGAGCTTCGGGTATATCCATCCGCCGATGATGACCAGGGGGAGTCCATACCATGTATAGGCCTGGAGCCTGCTCCTTTTCTTTTTAAATTCCAACAACACTTTTCTGTCTCCTTTTCATTTTCTCTTTATGCTCTATGTATGCGCGGAACGTCTCCATCCCGCACTTGCCGGTAATTTTCTGGAACTCCTCGCAGTCCTTCAGCGAAGCCGCATCTTTCAATGCAACTTTATCATCCTTTAAAGTCTCTTTCAAGACCGACAGGACGAGATTGTGCTTCAGGGGAAGCTTTTTTTTGACGCTGTAGAACATCAACTTGCCTTCCCTCCGGTCTTTGAGAAAGCCGGCTTTTGCCAGGAGGGAGAGGTTCCGGGAAACCAGCGGCTGTGAAATATTGAGGACACCCATGATCTGGCAGACACAGAGTTCCTTTTTCTCCAGAAGCATGAGGATCCTGAGCCGCGATTCATCGGAGAGGAGCTTGAGAATTTCGAGCATTTCTTGCATAAACATATTTATATACGATTATACGATGGATTGTCAAGAGATTTCTAAACTATTAAACTATTCTTGATAAAAAACATAATAAAAACAGTTAACAATAAGATATGAAATCCGTTCCCGCCTCTGGTGGTGGTTATTATATGTCCCAAACGCCTCATTCATTTATCTATGATGAGAAAATTTTGCATTCCCCCTCGTTTTTTCGGTATGCTCATGATATGCCGAAGTTTGTTGTCCATGAACACCATGCCCGCCACCTCCATTTTGACTTCAGGCTCGAGATGGAGGGGGTGCTCAAATCCTGGGCCGTCCCCAAAGGCCCCTCGATGAACCCTGCTGACAAGCGGCTTGCTGTCATGGTCGAGGACCATCCCCTCGAGTACGGTTTTTTCGAGGGCACTATCCCCGAGGGCTTATACGGCGCCGGGGAGGTCGCCATATGGGACACCGGCTCATTTACCCTGATAAGCGGAAGCATTGCTGCCGGAAAAATCGAATTTCAGTTAAAAGGAAAGAAGCTGAAGGGCGCTTTTGTGCTGACGAGGATGAAAGACAAGGAGAAGGAGTGGCTTCTGATAAAGCGGCGTGATGCGTATGCCGATGCTGGTTTCAGGCTCCGGCTTGTCCTCAAGGAACCATAATATATAGAATAGGAGCAAAAATCCCGGCGCTGCATTATGAATTAAAATAAAACAAACGAGGGGAGGCGTTTATGAAAAGATATTATCTTTTCACCGGGCTGCTTTTAGCGGCGGTCCTATCATGTAGTCCCATTATGCTCTATCCGGCAAGGGCTGAAGCTGCACCGCCAGCAGTCTGCAGCGTATGCAACATGAACATCGAAGAAAGCAATAAGCGGTTTTCGGTCGTCGATGCAAAAAGCAACGAAAAGGCCGCATTTGACGATATCGGCTGCGCCCTCATCTGGAGAGAGGAACTGTGCGCATCAAAGCTGATGAGTTTCGAAAGTAATGCGGAGGTGTTCGATTACAACACCGCAGAGTCTGTCGCTATCGAAAACGCCTCTTTTGTGGTCGAATCAGGGGTCAAGACACCGATGGGCTACGACATTATCGCATTCAAGGACAAGCAGAGCGCCGAGCGTTTTGTCGCAGAGGCGGGTAAGGGAAATGTTGTTCCCTATAGCAAGCTCTCTGTGCCAAAACGGAAATAGCAGACTAAGGAATATATGCGCTTTCTGTTGCCTGTCCCACAAAAAAAATCCCGTGCACCATGGATTCGCGTTCTTGGAGCGTTGGTCGCTCTTCTGGCGGTGACCTTCCTGAACGCGTGCGGAGCAGGGGGAGAGCCTCAGATCACTATTGACGGACAGGAGGCCTGGATATCGGCGGCCATGCTCGGCGTCGGATCGGTATTTATGAGCGTCCATAATACGGGAAATGGCAGTGACGCTCTCGTCGGAGTGCGGGCAGGCATTCAGGGCGCCTTTGCTGAGCTGCACGACACCAGGGACGGGAAAATGATTAAAAAGGAGCGGCTACCTATACCTTCGGGCAGTACGGTGGAACTCAAGCCCGGGGGGATGCATATAATGATTTTCAAGCTTCCCAAGGATATTAAAAAGGGTGCTGAACTACCCCTTATCCTGATTTTTGAGCGGTCAGGCGAGAGGCTGGTACGGGTGCAGGTTACAAAGGCCCCTGACAAGCCGTATCACTATTAGGACTACATTTAAAATTTCAAGTTGACTTGAGTTTAGACGTATGTTAAAAAAGGTAAGTTATTTACAGTGAAAGGAGGTCCTGAAGAAATCACCTACCAATAATGCACGTGCAGAGATTTGTCCATAATTTAAGCATCTAAAACCAGGGGAGGAGGAGATATGAGAAAAAGCTTTATCGTAGTGGGGGTAATGGTTGTTGCGCTTGTCGGCTATCTCGTGTTCAGTGTTGTTGACGCCAAGACACCTGTTGCAGCGGCAGGCAAAAAAACGTATTCAGGCACGCTGTATATTGCAGGGATGGGCGGCCACTTTGCAAAGGCGGACATAACCATCGATCCGAACAATGCCGACAATCCGATAAAAGTCGCGGGTCTCGACAGGGTGGTGATCGGCGATAAGAATACACATCCTACCCATGATGCGCGGATCGATGTTAATGATCCCAATATCATGTTCTGGTCGACGTACAAGATCGATCCGAACGGCAAACAGCATGTCGGCAAGACCGACCTGAGGACCGGCAATGTGATCAAGGATGTCGCGATGGCCCCTGACCCGAGGTCTACTGGCGGTGAGAAGAAGATGCCGCTCTACTGTGCATCAGGACAGACCAAGAAATACTTCATGCCGGTGTTTATGGGCAATGAGGCATATGTCGATGTGTTCGATAAGGCGACCCTGACGCACAAGCACAGGGTGTTTATCAGTGATCTGGGGTATAAGTCCGGGACCTATGTATTCCTGCACGGCATCAATTCCAACGATATGAAAAAATTCCTCCTCACCGTTGTCATGAAGGGCGAAGATGGAAAGGCGAACGGGAAGGTGGATTTCATTCTGGTCGACATGGCGGCCCTTGAGAAAGGCAAGTTCAAGGAGCTCGCAAGGGCCACGCATACCGGCGTTCCGGGTAAAACCATCACCTTCAGAGAGTTCTTCAGTCATGACGACAAACTGATCTTCCAGTCCGCCGGCGACAGGCTCTGGGTGCTCGACGGCAAGACCCTAAAGATGGTAGATGAGAAGACGAACATCGGGGGAGAAAACCACGACGCCATG
The DNA here is from genome assembly GCA_040754455.1 of Nitrospirota bacterium. Classification (GTDB taxonomy): domain Bacteria; phylum Nitrospirota; class Thermodesulfovibrionia; order Thermodesulfovibrionales; family Dissulfurispiraceae; genus JBFMCP01. Next base: position 11,595 of record JBFMCP010000032.1, on the reverse strand, counting down.
CCTACCCCTGACAGCAAATATGTCGTTATGACACTGAGGACGTCCGATGTCGACGGCTGCGACGGTGAAGGGAAGCCGATTCCCGGCAAGAAGATCACCGACGGCACCCTCCAGCTTTACGATGTCGAGGCAAAAAAGGTTGTCGGCAAGACTTCCTCGGTCTGTTTCGCCTGTCATAAAGGCATGGGGCTCGGCGACAAGAGCTCCATCCTCTGCGGCCTTGACGGCGTGTACAAGAAATAGATTCCATTCACTCTTCTTTCTATGCGGCGAAAGCCGCATAGAAAGAAGAGTCTAAATCCGTTATAATAATCCGATCATGTCGAAAGAATTCACCCTCTTTTCGCTTGCGCTCAGGAACCTCAGGAGAAAGCCGCTCAGGACCGGGATCCTGATAATCGCCATAGGTCTGTTTGTTTCCTCCCTCGTCTTTGCCCTTTCCTTTGTCAGGCGTGTCGATGCGAGCATCAAGCTTACTTCCGACCGGCTGGGTGCCGATATTCTCATCGTGCCCTCGGGTGCCAGAGGGGCTGCAGAGGATGTGCTGCTCGAGAGCAGGACGAAATCGTTCTACATGGATAAAGGTCTTGTGGAACGGGTAAAGAAGGTCGAAGGTGTTGATGCGGTGACATATCAGACCTATCTTATCACCATGGCAGGACTCTGCTGCGATGTCCCCGAAACGGTTGTTGTCGCCTTCAACCAGGATACCGACTTTGTCATTAAGCCCTGGCTCATCAAGAAGCTGGGAAGAAAGCTCCAAAGAGGGGAGGCGATTGTCGGTAACGAGTCGGCCTTCAATATCAGCGTGGGGCTTGTGGACGTCGACAGCGTACTGTTCGGGACCGTGTTCAAGATGGTCGGCGTGCTCGATAAAACGGGAACGGGCCTTGATACTGCCCTCTTTATCGATGAAGGCAATATCGACGACATCATAAGGAAAGGCCGATCGGGCATAAAGCCCGGGCAGATTTCGGTCATGTTCGCAAAGGTGAAGAGAGGCTATGATCCCTACAGGATAGCCGGCGAGATCGAGAATTCCATAATAGAGGTGGACACCATCGCGAGAAAGGACATCGGGAAGAATCTCGTTAGCGCGCTCAGGGATATTAATCAGATCTTCGCCCTCACGGTAGGCCTTGCCTCGGTGCTTGCCGCTTTTCTCGTCTGGGCCATATTCTCCGCCATCGCAAACGAGAGAGCGAGGGAAGTGGGGATCATGAGGGCCATCGGTGCAAAGGAGGCCCATGTTGCGCGGCTCTTTATTTTTGAGGTGGTGCTGGTAGGGGCCGCAGGCAGTATACTGGGAATCGCCCTGGGCACGGCACTCTCGCTGGTGCTCGCAAAGAGCTTCACTATCTTGAAGAGTGTGTCGTCGGACCTGGGTCTTACGGAGCGCGCCATGGTTGCCCTTGCAGGTTTTGTGATAGGCACAGGGATCTGCCTCGTCGGCGCCCTCTCGCCGCTCCAGCGCATCAAGCGGATGGAGCCGCTGGCGGCGATAAAAGGAGAGTAGTATGCCCCAGGTGCTTCTGGAAAAGGTAACGAAACAGTACGTCATCGGGGATGCGGTAGTCACCGCCGTTGATGCCGTGTCGCTCGAAGTCAACAAGGGCGAATTCGTCTCCATAATCGGCCATTCAGGGTCGGGAAAGACCACCCTGCTCTCCCTTATCGGGGGCATAGTGAAACCTACCTCGGGCAGAATACTCTTCGAGGACACCGATGTTTACACTCTCGACAGTAACGCACTTGCTGCATACCGTTGCGAGCGGGTGGGGTTCATGTTCCAGTTTGCCAGCCTGCTGCCCATGCTTACGGCAAAGGAGAACCTTCTGCTGCCCGGATTGTTTACGGCGAAGGAAAACAGCTCGGCAAAGGACCGTGACATGAAGGCAAGTGAGTTGCTCAACATGGTCGGTTTGGGCGACAGAATCGATGCCTATCCCTCGCAGCTCTCCGGGGGGCAGCAGCGACGGGTGGCCATTGCCCGCGCTTTCATGAACGATCCGGCGATTATCCTTGCCGATGAGCCCACGGGCGACCTGGATGAAGTAACCGAAGCGGAAATGATCCGGTTTTTCAAACAAATGAATCATGAAAGGGGAACTACCTTTATCATGGTTACCCACAATACCGAGCTCGCTGCGGAGGCCGGACGCCGGATGAGCATGAGCAGCGGTCAGCTCAAAAGTCTGCAGCAAGGTTAAGAACACCCCTGGCATCCTTTCCCCTGTCTGTGCCTGTTGGTGCCAAACGCGTAAGTCCGATTATAAGAAAACGTTATTTCAGAAAACATCTTGAAAGTCGGTCCAAAGAGTGGGATAATTCTTTTACAAGCTAAGTAGTTCCTTCAGACATTCGGACCGGGGAAGTTGTCAGAAACAAGGTATATCGAAAGGAGGAGGTATGAGAGCAGTTGTTGTGATTCTTGCTGTCCTTCTCATCGCTTTGCCTTTGGCGGTGAACGCGGAGAAGGCGAAGTCGATCGATGAACTGGCGAAGATGTACGATTCGTCTCGGTGCAAGGCCTGCCATGCGGAAATCTATGCTCAATGGGAGAAGTCGCACCACGCCCGCCCGCTCATGGGGGTCGCTGGCGGCCTGATGCTTGTTCCTGTGGTGAAGGGCAGCCCCTTTGCTCCGAAGGACCCGAAGCAGGCGACAATGAAGAACTTCCCTTGCTTCAAGTGCCATCTTCCGCAGGCATTAACTTCTGCCGAGGATTCTTTTGCCGTCGAGTTGACCGAGGCGTTGCTGGCCGGGGATAAGGGGAAGGTCGGCAAACTTCAGATTACCTGTCTCGTCTGCCACAACGAGAAGGCGATTATCCACCGGATGCAGCTCGGCAAGCCCGAAAAGGATGTGATCTACAGTACGAAGGATATTCCCTCGCATCCGGATAAAGTCTTTACAAAAGTGAAGAAGAGTACGGTGATGGACCAGTCCATCTTCTGCGGCCAGTGCCATGGAACGGGGCCCAATTTCGAATTTGAGAACCCGGTGCAGTGCGCGACGCTCTACGGGAGCTACCAGCACAATTATCTCTCCCACGGAGGGTTCCAGTCGTGCCAGGAATGCCATATGCCCAAGGTCAAAGGCAAGGCCGACCACCTCATCGCCCCGAACTGGGATGATAAAGCACACTCCTCTGAGCTGCTCAAGAAAGCAGTGACTCTCGACGTGCAGACGCTGGGCTATTCCTGGCTGAGAAAGGCGAAAGACCTTCACCCGATGGTGGTGGTGAATACGAAGATCAGCCATACCGGCGGACACAGAATCCCCGACGGTTGACCGTCCCACAACAGAGTGGTCATGGAAGTGACCGCAAAGACGCCGGACGGTAAAGAAATTTTTAAGGATGAGCGGCATTATCATACCCAGGCAACGACCTGCCTGGATTCGAAGATGGTCTACGGCGCCCAGAACAAGGCATCGTATGTAAGGGACACAGCGCTTCAACCGTACGCATCGAAGGACGAGACCTTCCAGATCAAGCTTCCCGAGGGCGTCACGACCGTCGATGTCACCGTCGACCTTAACTATGAGCTCCAGGTGCCTGAAAATAAGGTGCCGATCCACAAGGTGACGAAGCGGGTGACATTAGAGCGTTAGCTGTTTTGTGAGGTCAGAAAGAGTCAGAGCGTCAAAGAGTCAAAGGTCGAAAAGATATAAATAATCGGTACTTTGACGCTCTGACTCCCTATTGTGACAGTCTCTTTGAGAGATGATCTGCGAGCTTCGCAAACTCCTCGATGCTCAGCGTTTCAGCCCTCCTGATGGGATCTATCCCTGCCTCAGCGAGCATTTCCCGTATGTCCTTCGAGAGCGGCTTCAATGCATTAGATAGGGTCTTCCTTCGCTGTGCAAAGGCGGTCTTTACAACTTTGAAGAAGAGCTTCTCATCTCTTACCTCGACCCTCGGCTTATCGAGGATCTGTATATGGACCACTGCGGAATCGACTTTGGGAATCGGTCTGAAGGCGCCGCGGGGAACGATAAATTCAATACGGGGAGTCGCATAAAACTGTACGCCTATGGAGAGCGCTCCGTAATCTTTTGTGCCCGGAGAGGCAACGATACGCTCGGCTACTTCCCGTTGTATGGTAAACGTCATGGAGGTGATGTGCTTTTTTGCATCGAGGAGCCTGAAGATGAGGGGAGTGGTTATATAGTAAGGAATGTTGGCGACGACCTTGAACGATTCCAGCTCCTCATAGCGATATTTGAGGGCATCATTGAAGACGAGTGTAACATTGTTGGGGAGGAGGGGGTCTTCGCTCAGCTTCTGATAGAGCTCGGGATCGAGCTCTATGGCGATCACCTTGCGAGCTGCAAGGGCCAGCAGCTTGGTCAGACTGCCGTGGCCGGGACCGATTTCAACCACCGTATCCTCCGCACTGATGCCTGCTGCTTCTACGATTCTTGTCAGGATCGAGGGGTCAAAGAGGAAATTTTGTCCGAGATGTTTTTTCGCCATCAGGTCAACTTGAATTTCAAAATATGCTTGAAGACATTTACATACGGAAGGAGGTACGCGTTCCCCTTTTTCTTCTCGAGCCATAATTTCATCGCGATCTCCTGCACCTCGGGCTTTTTGTGGAGCTGCACCCATTTCTCGATGGTCTCATCGTCCTTGAACAGAAGGTGGTTGATTTTGCTCATGAGAAGAAAACGTGTGCGAAATCTGCTGTTCCAGAGCCGTTTGTAATTTTCAGGTTTTTTTTCGATGAGCGCCTGCGCAGCGAATTCACCTGACTTCATGGCGTAGTAAATGCCTTCATAGGTTACGGGCATGACCGTGCCCGCTGTATCGCCGGCAAAGAGGACATTATCTCTATTAAAAAGCGTTTTATTCCACACTGGTATTTTAAAGGCCCTCGGTTTTTCCATACGAGTATCTGCAGCAAAATTCCTCAGAGAGCTATTAAACCGCCTCCTGATGAAGCGATCCAGCAGCCGGGTAAGCTCACGGGAACGGCTACTGCCCGTTCCTATCGAAGCGAACTCCGAGGAGGGAAAGACCCAGGAATAAAAGCGGGAGGCGTGACCTGAGCCGAACCAGAATTCGCAGCAGTCGAAACCGGCGGGTGGTATATGTGCGCTTATTGTAAAGATATGATGGGGTGACGGCGCCTTGAGCTGGGAGCCCGCCCGTGAGGTGATACCATCAGCGGCAATAACGTAATCGGACTGTATCGTCGTCTCTTCGTTTGTTACTCTGTTCCTTATGAGAGAGATGACTTTCCTCCCCGTTGCGGTAAACCTGACGAAGGTCCCCTCGATCAGTTCGGCCCCTCTGCCGTGGGCCATTGCCCTGAGAGCAGAGTCGAGGTCTCCCCTGTCCGTGATAGCAATGCAGCCGCCTTTCAATGCGATCTCGAAATCATCTCCGCCGGGAGAGATAATTCTGATCTTCCGGATCTCTTTTTTGATGATGCTGCGGGGGATATCCAGCTCGTCGAATGCAGAGGAGGGAATGCCGCCACCGCAGGGCTTCTTATACGACAGGTCTCTTTCCAGAAGAATGGTTTCGATGCCGTTTTCAGCAAGAAACCGTGCGGCGGTAGCTCCGGCAGGCCCGCCGCCTATAATGAGGACATTGGTGCTCAGCATGATGGGGGAGATCGATACAAGAGAGACTCGAAGATAAAGGAGTCTCTCTTGTAGTCTGTTGCCTCGACTACTGCCCCCGTACGGTCAACACGGGGCACGGCGCATACCGGACGACCTTTTCTGCGGTGCTGCCGAAGAGAAAGCGATCGAGGCCCTTTCTGCCGTGGGTGCCGATGACGATGAGATCGATTGCCTGCTCTTTTGCGTATTTCAGAATCTCATCATAGGGAACGCCACGAAGCACAGCGTACTCGATGTTTCTGATGTCCATCCGTTCCTCGGCGCCGAACTTCTCGAGCTCTTTACGGGCGCCTGCCTCGAGCTCCTTGTACATCTCGTCGACCGAAACGTGGGGCACATAGAGGCCTGAAGCGGTGGCGATATCATAAATGACATGCAGCATGTAGAGCTTTGCACTGCAGCTCTTTGCGAAATCGACGGCATAGGGGAGCGCACTCCGTGCGCCTTCGGAAAAATCGGTCGGGAAAAGAATTTTCTTGATCAGCATAAGAAGCAGGCCTCCTTAAAAAGGTTCGGGAATCTTCTCAGAGAACACAACCCCCTCTATTCCCTATGGTTTATGAAGCGAAGGGCGAAGCCCCCGGTTACTTAAGTATATCAATCTGAGCCCCTGAAAGGTAAGTGGGGGGATAAACAAATGTCTTCTTTCCATCAAGGGGGACAGTAATTTCGCATTTCCCCCCGTCAGCACTAATTGTACTTTATAGCCGAGCTCTTTCTCTATTTTTTTGAGGAGTGTCTCCACAGCGCCTGCCGTGCCGTGGATGATGCCCGAGCGTATGGCAGATGCCGTATCCCTGCCGAGGACCGCCTGCTGAGCGGTAAGGGGAACCCGGGGCAGTCTCGCGGTCTCCTGCGCAAGGGCTTTCTGCATGAGCTGGAGTCCCGGCATAATGACCCCTCCGAGGAACCGTGCATTTTCCCCGACGACAGTCATGGTCGTTGCCGTGCCGAAGTCCACGACTGCCGCCGGTCCGCCGGCAGCATGGTAACCTCCCACGGCATTGGCGATCCTGTCGGCGCCGACTTTTCCGGGCTGCAGCACCTCAAAGGTCAGCCCGCTCTTTATTTTATGGCTCACTGTGAGCGGCCGCTTTCCGCAGATATCTCTGACCGCCTCTCTTATCGGCCCGGTGAGGGCGGTGACAACGGATGAGATGACCGCATCGATGAACACTGATGGCTCATGGCTGATGGCGATGTTCTTCTTGATGAAGGCAGTGATAACCTTTTTGTAATGTGCTGCTGTTCTGGCTGGATAGGCTGGTATTTTCTTTATAAAGATATTGCCGTCCTTCTCCGGCTCGGGGAAAAGACCGAGCCCGATCGTAGAGTTCCCGATATCAATCGTGAGAAGAATTTTCTTCAGCTCGCAATTCATGACTGATGGCTCATGATGAAGAAGTGGTGAGCATGCAATGAGCCGTCAGCTATGAGCTGCGGGCATAGACGACATCCCCTGAGTTTATGGTCCTTGTCGACTGGTCGGGGAGCCTCAGGATGAGCATGCCTTCGTCATCGATCCCCTCGGCAATACCGGTGAACCGGTCGGCATTTGTCGATACCGTAACGGTTCTCCCTATGGTGGAGGAAAGACGCAGCCACTCCTTTATAACCGGGGCTCTTCCCTCTCTCAGCAGCAGTGCATACCAATGTTCAAGCTCCTTCAATATTTCAATAATAAAGGACGTTCTCGAAGCGGCATTGCCGGTCTCGCTTTTGACAGAAGTTGCGAGTGCCTTGATCTCATCGGGCATATCGGCACGGTCGAGATTAATGTTGAGGCCGATCCCTAACACGGCATACGATATCCGCTCCATATCCGCTTTCATTTCGGTAAGGATCCCTCCCAGCTTTTTGTCGGTGACCATGATGTCGTTGGGCCATTTTATCGAGACGGGAATTGGAGAGAGCTTTCGTACGGCCGCGGCGCAGGCGACGGCAGTCATGAGCGTAAGGAGCGAGGCGTCACGAGGGCAAAGGGAAGGCCGCACAATGATACTCATGTAAATATTCGCTCCCGGAGGGGATGCCCACACCCGCCCGCGCCTTCCTCTGCCGCCGGTCTGGTGCTCCGCTATGATCACCGTGCCCTCGGGACAGTCTTTGCCCGCGTATTCCGATGCCAGCGTGTTGGTGGAACCGATCGTATCAAAGAAGAGTATCTCGCGTCCGATCACCTGTCCGGAATCCGAGAGTGCATTCCTGACCTCCTCTATGGACAGATCGGGTGAGTGGGTGAGGCGGTATCCTTTCGAATAGGAGGTTTCGATGCGATAACCGCTCTTTTTGAGAAGCTTGATCTTTTTCCATATCGCAGCTCTGGTGACGCCGAGGGCCCTGGCGATTTCAGCCCCGGAAATGAAGTCGCTGTCCAGCTTCAAAAGTTTGATGAGCTCTTCATTTTTTATCTTGTCGTGCATAGTTTAGTGTCGGCAAAACAGTGTCGGTTTTTAGTGTCAGTAATTGTGTCAGAAATCAGCATTTAACCCATATCTTGTTTCTTGCCGGCATTGACGCCGGCATCGACGCAAATCACTGACACTGTTCGACACTGAGTGACAGCCACGCAAAAAACGGATATAATATAACGTTAGGAGCAAGATTCTCCCGCTGTCTTGTTCATGATTATATCACAGAAACTTATCCCTTTATTTTTTTAAACATATGTGTTATATTTTCCTTTCCTGGCTTGTCAGGCGAGATTCCACGTCACCACACGGATATGCTTGACAAAAAACAAATTCTCTGGTAAGCTTTACAGGTTTTCCGATAAATCGGAGTTTTTTGAGCAAATAACTGTTGAGTGTGTTTTGGAGGAACAGTGCCGACAATTGCACAATTAGTGAGAAACGGGCGTAAACAGGCCGAGCACAAGACGAAGAGCCCGGCCTTGAAGAGCTGTCCGCAGAAACGCGGAGTGTGTACGAGGGTGTATACCACCACCCCGAAGAAACCGAACTCTGCATTGAGAAAGGTGGCGAGGGTAAGGCTTACCAACGGAATGGAAGTCACCGCATACATTCCGGGCGTGGGGCACAACCTTCAGGAGCATTCGATCGTATTAATCAGAGGCGGCAGGGTCAAGGACCTTCCCGGTGTCAGGTACCACATTCTGAGAGGCGCGCTCGATTGTGCGGGTGTTGCCGACAGGAAGCAGGGAAGATCCAAGTATGGTGCCAAGAGGCCGAAATAGTAACCGGCGAAAAACAAGGATACTGGAGCAGAGTACATGGCAAGAAGAAGAGTAGCGGAAAAAAGGGAGATATTACCCGATCCCAAATACAACAGCAAGCTGGTGAGCAGATTCGTGAGCGTCCTTTTAAAGGACGGCAAGATGTCCACCGCGGAGAAAATATGCTACGGCGCCTTTGACATACTCAAGGATAAGACGGGTGCAGACCCGTTGAAGGTCTTTAAGCAGGCAGTAGAGAACGTCAAGCCTGTCCTTGAAGTGAAGCCGCGGAGGGTGGGTGGCGCTACCTACCAGGTCCCCATGGAAGTCAGGCCCCAGCGGAAGATTGCTCTTGCCCTGAGATGGATTGTCACCTATGCGCGGGCGCGCAAGGAAAATACGATGAAAGAGCGGATAGCGGGCGAGCTGCTGGACGCTTACAACAATACCGGAACTTCAGTAAAAAAGAGAGAAGATACTCATAAAATGGCGGAAGCGAACAGGGCTTTTGCTCACTACAGGTGGTAAGGAGATTTAGGTCTGATGTCACGATTCCCATTAGAAAAAACGCGCAATATCGGCATTATGGCGCATATCGATGCCGGTAAGACAACGACGACCGAGCGCATACTCTATTATACAGGTGTTACGTACAAGATCGGCGAGGTCCATGACGGCACGGCGGTCATGGACTGGATGGTCCAGGAGCAGGAAAGAGGCATCACCATAACCTCGGCTGCAACCACCTGCTCATGGAAGGACCACCGCATCAATATTATAGATACTCCCGGCCACGTTGACTTTACCATCGAGGTGGAGCGGTCGCTGAGAGTGCTTGACGGCGCGGTTGCCGTGTTTGATGCCGTTGCCGGTGTTGAGCCCCAGTCCGAAACGGTCTGGAGGCAGGCTACCAAGTACGGCGTGCCGAGGATCGCCTTTATGAATAAAATGGACCGCGTCGGTGCCGATTTCTATATGGCGGTAAACAGCATGGTGGAGAAACTGGGTGCACGACCTGTCCCGGTCCAGATACCTATCGGCAGTGAGGACAAGCTGAGGGGCTCCATTGACCTGATCACCATGCGGGGCTTCTTCTTTGATGATGAGACCCTCGGTGCAAAATATGTCGAAGACGATATCCCGGCCGAGCTAGTCGACAAGGCCAAGGAATATAGAGAAAAAATGCTCGAGACGCTTGCCGATGTCGATGAGACGATTATGGAGAAATATCTCTCCGGCGAGCCGATCTCGGCAGATGAAATAAAAAAGGCCCTGCGGAAGGGGACCGTATCGCTGCAAATCACCCCTGTACTGTGCGGATCGGCCTTCAAGAACAAAGGCGTTCAACTCCTGCTCGATGCAGTTGTTGATTACCTTCCCTCTCCACTGGATGTTCCCCCGATTAAGGGGATCAATCCCGTAGACAATACCGAAGTTGAGCGGAGGGCATCGGACGATGAGCCCTTTGCTGCTCTCGCCTTCAAGATCATGACCGATCCCTTTGTCGGGCAGCTCACCTTTGTGAGAGTGTATTCTGGCGTATTGAGTGCCGGTTCCTATGTCTACAACTCAAAGAAGGATGTTAAGGAAAGAATCGGCAGGCTTCTCAAGATGCACGCGAACAAGCGTGAGGAAATCAAGGAGGTCAGGGCAGGTGATATTGCCGCAATTGTCGGCTTGAAGAGCACCCTGACCGGAGATACCCTCTGCGATGAAAATAATCCCGTTGTTCTCGAGTCCATCGAGTTCCCCGAGCCTGTTATATCGGTTGCGATTGAGCCGAAGACCAAAGCCGATCAGGAGAAGCTTTCGCTCTCCCTTGCAAAGCTTGCGCAGGAAGACCCCTCGTTCAGGGTCTCCTATAACGAAGAAACAGGACAGACGATCATAGCGGGAATGGGTGAGCTCCATCTTGAAATCATTGTCGACCGGCTCCTGAGGGAGTTCAAGGTTGGCGCAAATGTGGGCAAGCCCCAGGTTGCCTACAAGGAGACGATCAAGAAGCCCGCGAAGGTGGAAGGAAAGTTTGTACGGCAGTCCGGCGGCCGTGGTCAGTATGGACATGTCTGGATCGATATAGAGCCCCTTGAAAGGGGAAAGGGATTTGAATTTGTCAACAAGATCGTCGGCGGTGCTATCCCAAAAGAGTATGTCCCTGCCGTGGAAAAGGGAGTGAAGGAGGCGATGGAAGGCGGCGTGCTTGCCGGTTATCCGCTCGTTGATGCCAAGGTAACGCTCATCGACGGGTCCTACCATGAAGTCGACTCTTCGGAAATGGCCTTTAAAATTGCGGGATCGATGGCGCTGAAAGAGGGGGCGAAGAAGGCGCAGCTTGCGCTGCTCGAGCCGATCATGAGCGTAGAGGTCGTGACCCCTGAAGAATACATGGGCGATGTCATCGGTGACCTGAACTCACGGCGCGGCAAGATACAGTCCATGGAAAAGCGTGCGAACTCGCAGGTTATCAAGGCGATGGTGCCGCTTTCCGAGATGTTCGGCTATGCCACCGACCTCAGATCAAAGACGCAGGGTAGGGCCAACTATACCATGCAGTTCTCGCACTACGAGGATGTACCGAAGAACATTATGGACGCCATTGTTGCAAAGGTAAAAGGCGAATAGATTCGATTTATAAAGTTCTACTAAGTTATATGAGTTACGTAAGGAGGAGATATGGCCAAGGCAAAATTTGAGAGAGTAAAGCCGCATGTGAATGTAGGTACGATCGGGCATGTGGACCACGGCAAGACGACCTTGACGGCGGCAATCACGAAAGTGCTTGC
>JBFMCP010000031.1:0-39144 GCA_040754455.1 Nitrospirota bacterium | reverse complement strand
AAAGCTGGACGATTTTGAGTTGTGGAAGGTTTACAAGAAGGGCGATGCAAGAACGCCGCTTAATGAAGCGGCACCAGCGGTCCTTTGGTTTGAATATTTCACCAGTAACGGCTTTTCTGCAGTTCAGACTTACCATTATGGCCCATACTATCAGGTTCTCAAACTCCAAAATTAATTGCTTGACTCCTGCGCATCCGGATATTTAATCTATGACGGGAGTAATTTTATGTTTCTTAATGTCCGAGGCGGTGAGACCTGATCCTCTTCTAACTATTTTGTCCTATGGGCGGGGATAGGTTCATAAGAGATGATTACTGTCAAGAGGAAATTTTACAAGTATCGCTTATTGGTGGCGGCGTGGTGGCGCTTTCGAGTTGGTTTGAGAGGCAAAAAGGCTATGATTTTAAATGAAAACTTGGCGGGAGCGTGTGGGAATCGAACCCACCCTGCCGGATTGTGGCCGGCAACACTGGATTTGAAGTCCAGGAGGGACACCAGAACCCTATGCACTCCCATATAACCCTTAATAATAATTGATTACGAACCCGGAACGCAACCATCTTTAGCCGACGGCCTTTAGCTCGGTAATAGAATTTTTTAAAAGGTAAAATGAAAAGATATAATAAAAAGTCGCTGAAATTCCAACAAAAAGGGGCAGAGTAGGATACACCATGATTCCGCAAAACGAAATCGTCATTCGTCTCCTCCTCGGCACGCTGCTCGGGGGGATTATCGGTTTTGAGCGGCAGGTACACGGCAGACCTGCAGGGTTCAGGACGCAGCTCCTCGTCTGCGTTGCTTGTGTGCTGCTGATGATCGTTTCCGAATACTACCATAGTCGTGGTGCGGTCGATCCAGGCTACGTGCGTGCCGATCCGGGCAGGATTGCTGCCGGAGCGATTACCGGTGTGGGCTTTCTTGGCGCCGGCGTTATCCTTAAGACTGGTTTCACTATTCAGGGGCTCACTACTGCTGCCTGCATCTGGGTGGTTGCAGCAATCGGCCTCGCCATAGGCAGTGGCCTCTATTTTGCAAGCTTCGTCACCTTTATTATTACCCTGGTTGCCCTCCTGCTGCTGAGAATTGTGGAGCGGCAGATGCCGAAGCAGCGGTTTAAGTTTCTCACCATCGGAGCCGAGGATGGTGCAAGTGAAGAAAAGATCACTGCAGTCATCAAGAAATTCGACTCCACTATCCAGAACATCGACTACGAACGCTGCAAAGGCAGCGGAGAGACCACTTTTCACGTCACCATAGCATTCTATAAGACCGGCTCGCTCAAGGCGATCCTCGACGAGCTCTCATCCCTCGATTTTGTAAAGAGGATCTGCATACGGAGCGAGTAGGTACATCAAAGGACGGCTCGCGGTTGCCTGCCTATCGCATTCTGCCGTAGGCATTATTGACAAAGCCTGCTGTTTTTTCATAAGCTACTGTGTTAGTAAGTACTTACATATTGCCGGCAACAATCAGCGGTACCCGGTCAAAGGAGCTGTATGCAACACACCGAGGATTTACAATCAACGAGGGACAAGATCCTCGATGCCGCCCTCAAGCTCTTTTCACGGGAGGGATATCTCGGGGCAACGACCCGGGAAATCGCAAAAGAGGCGGGTATTGCCGAGGTGACGCTCTTTCGGCATTTCCCCTCGAAGGAAGCGCTTTTCGAAGAGGTCATCAATACGTATTCATTTTTGCCGACCCTCAAAGGAATCCTTCCCGAGGTGCGGGATATGGCCTACGAGAAGGCATTGACGGTCATCGCCCGCCGGTTCCTGGAGACACTCGACCGGAGAAAAGACCTCATCAAGATCATGCATGCCGAGATGCAGCGCTACCCCGAGAAGATTCACACCGTCTATCATACGTTCATTGATGAGATGTTTCGTGCACTCGCCTCCTACTTCAGTGAGATGCAGAACAAGGGAACGCTGCGGAGGTTCGATCCCGAGACTGCCGCACGCGCCTATCTCGGAATGCTGTTTTCCTTTTTCAACGCGAATGAGATCATGATGCGCAGGAAATACCGCAGTGTCGATGTGGATGCCACGATAAAAGGGTTTGTTGATATCTTTATGCGGGGGACCGTGAAGTGAGCCGGCTGCAGAGTCTTTTTTATGGAGGGGTTCTCCTTGTAACGCTCATTGCAACGTGCTCATTTGCATCGGACAACTCCGGTGAAGAGCTGCCGGGTGTGCTGACCCTCAGTGAGGGGCTGAGAGCCGCTACGGAACGGAACCGCCTTGTCGCTATCGCATCGAGGGCAAAGGATATCTTCGACGCCGATATCCTGATCGCCCGGTCGCGCTATCTGCCGCGTGTCGATGCCTCCCTGGACCAAACCTTTCTTGCCTACCAGCCTAGTGCGCGACTTTTCGGGGGCCAGCCTGTCCGGACTGCAGAAAAGCAGTATTTCTCCTACGGCATTGAGGTGCAGCAGACGATATATGACTTTGGTGCCCGTTCAGCACAGTATAAGGCTGCCCGTACGGCACTCGATGCGGCAACGCTCAATGTCGAACGGGTGAAAAACATTGTGGCCCTCGATTTTATTCTTGCCTACTTTGATCTCCTCGAGGCAGGAAAGCTGGAGCGCGTCGCACGGAGCGAGGTGGAGCGGCTCGAATCCCATCTGTCGACCGCTCGGAGTCTTTACGAAGAGGGAGTCATTACAAAAAACGATCTGCTCCAGGCGGAGGTGCGACGCTCTGATGCGCAGCAGCGGCTCCTCACTGTCCGGAACCTGCGGGCGGTGATCTCGTCGAGGATCAATACTCTTCTTTCACGGCCTCTGACGCGGCCGGTAGAGGCGGTTGATGTCAAAGGCGAGGTGCTTCCGGAGGTCGACCTTGCCACCGCATGGGAACTTGCTGGACAGCAGCGGGTTGAGTTGAAGGCGCTCGATGATGAGATAACGATCGCGGGTTTGGAGGAGGTCGCCCGGAGGTCCGAATACTTCCCGAGGATCATTGCCCTAGGCGGGTACAGCTATACCGAAAACCGCTTCCAGCTCCATGAAGATAACTGGGCGCTTGTCCTCGGTCTGAATGTCAATCTCTTCAGCGGCGGCAGCACAAAGGCCGAGCTGTTGAAGATACGTTCCCGGAAGGAACAGCTTGTTGAGCAGAAAAAGAAGCTCCTCGATGATATCAGGCTCGATGTGGAGAGGAGCTTTCTTGATATGAAGAGTGCCCGGGAGAGGATCGCCGTTACCAAGGACGCGGTCAGTCAAGCCGAGGAGAGCCTGCGGATCGATGCACTGCGGTATCAGGAAGGTATCGGCACTTCGACGGATGTGCTTGATGCGATAACGCTGCTGACAACGGCGGAAACTAATTATTACCGTGCCCTGTACGAGCTCAGACGGGCCCATGCGTCATTCCTGTACGCTACGGGGACGGATCTCGTTGCTGCGTATCGATAAACGAAAGCGCCATGTTTGACCGGCGGGTGGAGTTTACAGAAAGAGGGAGAGATATCAGGGAGAGGAGTTGTGAAGGCGATGATGAAAAAGCTCATAATGATGAGTATTATAATTGCGGTCATTGGCTTCGGCGCATTGGCGCTGTTGAGGAGCAAGGAAAACGGAATAAAATTCAGGACTGAAGCGATCACCAGGGGCACTATAGAATCGGCTGTTACCGCCACAGGAACAGTGAATGCGGTAACGACGGTTCTTGTAGGCACCCAGGTTTCCGGGACGATCAAGAATATCTATGTGGACTTCAATTCGCCGGTCAAGAAAGGGCAGTTGATCGCACAGATCGACCCCGCCACCTTTGAGGCGCAGGTCGCCCAGGCGAGGGCGAATCTCCTTTCTGCACGCGCGAATCTGGACAAAGCCGAGGCTACGCGTGTTGATGCAAAAAGGACGATGGAGAGAAACAAGGAGCTCTTTGCACGCCATTTTATTGCACGCAGCGATGTGGATACTGCAGAGACGAACTATGAGACGGCAAAGGCCCAGGTGAGCGCGGCGCGGGCGCAGGTGGCCCAGGCGGAGGCTGCGCTGAGGATAGCCGAAATCAATCTGCGGTATACGAGAATCATCTCACCCGTGGACGGCATTGTTGTATCGAGGAATGTGGATGTAGGGCAGACTGTCGCAGCAAGCTTCCAGACCCCCACACTGTTCACCATAGCAAAGGATTTGACAAAGATGCAGATCGACAGCAATGTCGCAGAGGCCGATATTGGACGGGTGAGCGTGGGGCAGCCCGTTGATTTTACCGTGGACGCGTACCCCGATCTTGTCTTCAAGGGCCGTGTCGCCGAGGTGAGGAATGCCCCTATAACCGTTCAGAATGTGGTGACCTATGATGTTGTCGTCAAGGTCGACAATCCCGAGCTCAGGTTGAAGCCCGGTATGACCGCGAATCTTTCGATTGTCGTGTCCAGCAAAAAGGATGTCCTCAAGATTCCCAATGCGGCATTACGGTTCAAGCTGCCTGACGGACGCAAGGACGCCCCTGAGCTGAAATCGACACTGAAGGACAAGGGCAGGGGAATATGGATATTTGAGGATAAGAGGCCGAAACGGGTCACGGTCGCCACCGGTATCAGTGACGGGAACTATACCGAGCTGGTGTCCGGAGATCTGCGGGAGGGGCAGGAAGTGATTGTGGAATCCCTCACGAAGCAGAAAGGGAAGTCCTCTGCACCGGCCGGGCCGAGAATGTTTTAGCATGGCGTTTATAGAAGTGCAGAATATTTCGAAGGTGTACCGGACGGGCGATGTTACGGTCAATGCGCTCAGTGATGTCTCACTCAGGATAGATAAGGGTGAGTTTATTGCGATAATGGGCCCGTCGGGGTCGGGCAAATCCACTTTTATGAATATCCTCGGTTGCCTCGATACGCCGACGAGCGGACGCTATCTGCTTGACGGCGAAGATGTGGCGCACCTCAGCCGCGACGAGCTTGCAGTGATACGGAACACTAAGATAGGTTTCGTCTTTCAGGGGTTCAACCTGCTCAGGAGGACATCTGCGCTCGAAAACGTAGAGCTGCCGATGCTCTACAGCGGGGTCCCGCCGAAAGAACGGCAGCAGCGGGCGATGGAGGCGTTGAAGGTGATAGGACTTGCCGGCAGGGAACATCACTATACGAATCAGTTGTCGGGCGGACAGCAGCAGCGGGTCGCCATAGCGCGCTCCATTGTAAACAAGGCGCCCCTTATCTTTGCCGATGAGCCGACGGGCAACCTCGATACCAGGACGAGCGTCGAGATCATGGAGCTTTTCGTAAAACTGAATACTGAATCGAATATTACCGTGATTCTTGTAACCCACGAGCCCGATATTGCTGCGTATAGCAAACGTGTGATCAGATTTCTTGATGGACGGATTATGAGTGACGAAAAGATGAACTATCATGAATAAAAACTCCAAATTCCAAACAAATTCCAAAAATCAAAATTCAAAAAGAACTGCTCCTCTGTGTTTTGAGTTTGGAGCTTTTCCGTTTGTTTGGATTGTGGGATTTGGAGTTTGGGGATTGGGGGTTGTTGTATGATCGATATTCCCTCAACGATACGAATTTCATTCAGATCGCTCATGGTGAACAAGATGCGCTCTTCGCTCACGATGCTGGGAATCGTCATCGGCGTCGGCGCGGTTATTGCCATGCTCGCGGTGGGATCGGGCGCGCGTCAGCGAATAACAGAGCAGATCTCGAGCATGGGAAGCAACCTGCTCATGATACTTCCCGGTGCCACGACGTCCGGCGGCGTAAGGATGGGAGCGGGGACGCAGGCCACGCTCTCCATGTCCGACGCAGAGGCCATACAGCGGGAGTGCCCTGCTGTTCAGCATGTTGCTCCGGTCCTCAGCGGGGTCGCCCAGGTGGTCTCCGGAAGCCAGAACTGGTCCACGGGCATAACAGGCACGACGCCGGACATGCTGCAGGTGAAGGACTGGCCTCTCATTGCGGGAAGGATATTCACCAGTGATGACGTGCGGAGTGCGGCAAAGGTCTGCCTGCTGGGGCAAACGGTAGTCGATAATCTCTTCGGTGATTCCGACCCCATCGGGCAGATTATCAGGATCAAAAACGTTCCCTTTACAGTAATCGGCGTGCTCGACAGGAAAGGGCAGTCACCGAACGGGCAGGACCAGGATGACGTCATTTACATCCCGGTGACAACGGCGCAGAAGAAGCTCTTCGGCACTTCGTTTCCGGGAATGGTGAGGATCATCATGGTAAAGGCTAAAAGCGGTGATGAGCTGTATACTGCTGAACGGCAGATAACGGACCTGCTCAGGCAGCGGCATCGCATCGGAGCAAAACAGGATAGCGATTTTACGGTGCGGAATCTCACGCAGATGATGCAGACGCAGGAGCAGTCGACAAAGGTCATGACGATCCTGCTCGGGGCGATTGCCTCAGTATCGCTGATCGTCGGTGGAATTGGCATCATGAATATCATGCTCGTCTCCGTTACGGAAAGGACAAGGGAGATAGGCATCCGCATGGCGATCGGGGCGCGAACGTGGGATATCAGACTCCAATTTCTCATCGAGGCCCTCACGCTCTCATTGGTCGGCGGTATTTTCGGCATCATCATCGGACTTGCGGGCTCCGAGCTCCTGTCGATGTTCGCGGGGTGGCCGACAACGGTTTCGCTGCTCTCGATTATTCTCGCCTTTAGCTTTTCCGGATTTGTCGGGATATTCTTCGGGTTTTACCCTGCCTATAAAGCATCACTTCTCAATCCGATAGAGGCGTTGCGCTATGAGTAGTTTTTTATATCACTGCGAAAATAACAGAAAGGATGTTGTATATGAGTAGCAGACTTTTTTTTGTTATCCAGTTGCTGGCAATCATAGTGGCGGCAGGTATGGTGAGCGGCCAGGATATTCCACTTGCGGGTAGTATTGCAGGTGGGGTGGCAAAGAGCACTGGTGCAGAAGTGGTGCGGCAAGGTGAGCTGCTTACCCTTGAGCAGTGTGTTGCGATCGCCCTCCGGAACCATCCGGCGATTGTTGCGGCAGACGGTTCGGTAGAGGCGGTGCGGAGCAGGGTGGGGCAGGCCGCTGCTTCCTACTACCCGCAGATCGATCTGTCGGCGGGCTACAGCACCTCTTCTTTTGATTCAAATTCGGGCTCAAGAGCATCGACCAGCCGGAATTCCGAATTTACAAGCAGCGCTGCGCTCCGGCAGAATCTCTATGATTTCGGCAAGACCTCGACTCAGGTAAAGGTGCAGCGCTTCAATCTCGATGCATCTCGCATGGATTTAAAGGATGTTACCGACCAGATCATTCTGAACGTGCGGGAGTCCTATTATGGTGTGCTGCGCGCAAAGAGGAACAGCGAGGTCGCACGGGAAATAGTACGGCAATTCGAGCAGCACCTGGAACAGGCGCGGGGCTTTTTTGAGGTAGGCTTGAGACCTAAATTTGATGTAACTAAAGCGGAGGTCGATCTGAGTACTGCGCGGCTCGACCAGATACGGGCGGAGAACAGCTACCGCATCGCATGGGTGACGCTCAAAAATGCCATGGGGATTCCCACGGCCCCTGAATTTGTCATCGAGGATACTCTCTCTTTCCAGAAATACGAGATAACTTTCGACAATGCCATTGCACGTGCCTATGCCAACAGGCCGGACCTCAAGTCGACGCTCTTTCAGGGGAAGGCCGCAGAGCAGTCCATAGAGCTCGCTCGCAAAGGCTACTATCCGACCATCACCGGCAACGCTTCCTATACGGTGGCAGGGGAGCGGACGCCTCTGGGGGAGGTCTGGAATGTAGGTGCCACGGTTTCCTTCCCGCTCTTCAGCGGGTTTTTCACGCGCTATCAGGTGGAAGAGGCGAGGGCAACCCTTAGCATCGTCAAGGCGAACGAGCAGTCCCTGCGGCAGCTCATCCTGCTCGAGATACAGCAGGCCTATCTGAACCTGAGAGAGGCGGAAGAGCGGATCGCTACGGCAGAGCTTACGGTGCGTCAGGCAGCGGAGAACCTTGAAATCGCCAACGGCAGGTATGATGCCGGCGTCGGCAATCCCGTTGAGGTCACCGATGCGCTGACAGCATACAGCAATGCGAAAACAGCGTATAACGGTGCACTGTATGATTATAACGTCGCGCAGGCGAACCTGGAAAAGGCAATGGGAGGCAGGCAATGAGAAACGAATCTTTCATAAAAGGATTCTGTGTCTCTGTGGCCTCTGTGGTTAAGGTTTTTATAGCGGAGGGAAGCTGACACATGGAAGAGAATAAAGAGATCAATAACGATAACGGAAAAAAGAAGAAAATTGCACTGATGGTTTTTGCCTTGATCGGCTTTATCGGCGGCGTGGTGCTTTATTTCTATCTCGGCTATAAGGCTACCCATATCAGCACCGACGATGCCTTTATTGAGGGAGACATTCACATCGTCGCGTCGAAAGTGCCGGGCACGGTCAAGATGATCTATGTCAGGGATAATCAGCCGGTAAAAAAGGGCGACCTGCTTCTCGAGATCGATACCAGAGATTATGAGGTGCGATTAAAGGAGCAGACCTCGGATTTGAATGGGGAACGGGCGAAACTTGCAGAGATCGGGGCGAGAATCGAGGCGGCAAAAAGACAACTTGCGGAACTGAGGGCTGCTGTCGGAACAGCACAGGCAAACCTGCAGCTCAGGCAGGCAACCCTCGAGCAGGTTTCGCGGGATGTGAAGAGGGCGGAAAATCTTTACCGGAAAGATGCTATCTCCAGAGAGCGTTATGAAAAGACAAAAACCGCCCACGAAGTTGAGCACGCGCAGGTTACAGCAGCACGGGAGCAGGTGAAACAGGCGGAGATGGCGGTCGAGAGCCAGAGGGCGGTACTACGGCAGTTGGAAGCATCTATGGCCGCCCAATCTTCAAACATCAACCAGTCGGAAGCTAGAGTACAGGCAGCGCAGCTCAATTATGAATACACCCGTGTTTATGCCCCAGCCGAAGGGTACATCACCAGAAAGTCGGTGGAGGTCGGTAATCAGATACAGGCGGGACAGCCTCTGATGGCAGTCGCATCGCTTCGAGACGTTTGGGTCGTTGCGAATTACAAAGAGACGCAGCTGCGGAAGATAAGACCTGGTCAGAAGGTCGAGATCGAGGTCGATACCTATCCGGGAAAGAAATTCAAGGGAACCGTCGACAGCATCATGGCAGGAACCGGAGCAGTGTTCTCCCTCTTTCCGCCGGAGAATGCCACGGGAAACTTCGTAAAGGTCGTGCAGCGGATCCCGGTAAAAATACTCCTCGACAAGGGCACCGATCCCCAACATGTGTTGCGCATCGGCATGTCGGTCGAGCCGACGGTGATGGTGGAAGACTAGAAGGCAGCGGTCAGCATTAAGCCATCAGCGATCAGCTTTTTTTATTTGGGCTTTATGCTGATTGCTGACCGCTCTTTTTCGAGGTTTTTTTTAATGAATAAATGGATCATTGCATTGACCGTCATGCTTCCCACGCTCATCGAGATTGTCGACACCTCGGTGGTCAACGTTGCGCTTGATCATATCCGGGGGAGCCTCTCCGCCGGCATCGATGAGTCAACATGGACGATCACCTCGTATCTTGTCTCGAATGCAATCATAATTCCACTCACCGGATGGCTGAGCAGGATGTTCGGTAGGAAGCGGTATCTGATATTCTCGATAGCGCTCTTTACTGTCAGCTCGTTTCTCTGCGGTGCTGCATGGAGCCTCCAGAGCCTCATCGTCTTCAGGGTCCTCCAGGGCATCGGCGGCGGCGCGCTGCAGCCGATTTCTCAGTCAATTCTCTTGGAGTCGTTTCCACCCCGTCAGCACGGGATGGCAATGGCGGTGTTCGGGGTCGGGATCATGTTCGGTCCCATTATCGGTCCTCTGCTGGGCGGATGGATCACCGACAACTGGTCGTGGCACTGGATATTCTATGTCAATGTCCCGATCGGCATCATCTCCATCTTGATGACGATATTCGTTATCTCCGATCCGCCCTATTTGAAGAGAGAGAAAATGAGCATCGATTACGGGGGGCTCGCGCTGCTTGCAGTGGGGCTCGGGTCTCTCCAGATCGTTCTCGATAAGGGACAGCAGGAGAACTGGTTTTCCTCTCCCTTTATTACCTGGATGAGTATTATATCCGCGATCTCATTAATCCTGTTTATCGTTGTTGAAATGTATGCCGGGCATCCGGTAGTCGATCTCAGGACATTCAGGAATCTTTCCTTCAGCACCGGAAATGTGGTCATGTTCTTCGCCTTTTTCTGTCTCTTTGCCACCATTGTTCTTCTGCCCATTTATCTTCAAACTCTCATGGGCTATAACGCCACACTCGCGGGAATGGTGCTCGGGCCCGGCGGCATGGCGACGCTGCTTGCCATGCCGATAGCGGGGAGGCTGGTGAACAAGGTCAATCCGAAAGGGCTGCTGGCGTTCGGTATTGTTGTCTCAGCGTACTCAGCATATCTCATGTCACGATTCAGTCTCTCTGCCGATTTTGCAACCTTGATATGGCCGAGGGTGGTGTTGGGTGTGGGCATGGGGTTCCTTTTTATACCGCTTACGACGCTTACTCTTTCGACGATTAGAAGAGAGCACATGGGAAATGCGACTGCCATATACAACCTCCTCAGAAATCTCGGCGGCAGTTTCGGCGTCGCCTTTGTCACCACCATGCTCGCGCGTCGTGCCCAGTTCCACCAGACACGCCTCGTCGAGCACCTGACGCCGTATGATATCACCTACCAGGCCGCCGTGCAGCAGAGTGCACGGCTGCTCGAGGACAGGGGCGTCGGTGGTATTCTGTCGGAGCAGGGTGCCCTCGGGATCATCTACCGTGAGCTACTCAGGCAGGCATCCATGCTGTCGTTCAATGATGCATTCTTTATGGTGAGCTTCATTATGATCAGTATTCTCCCGCTCGTTCTCCTCATGAGGAAAGGGAAGGGCGGCGCACCTGCCGGAATGCACTAATATATTCAAATTTCCAAATTCCAAAAACCAATTTCCCCAAAAAAAACTGTTCCTCTGTGTTTGGAGTTTTTCTGTTTGTTTGGCGTCTGGAATTCGGGATTTGGGGGTTGCTTCAAAAATACGCTACACTTGTAAAAGGAACAACGTGCCCTGCCGATGCCGTCGATCATTCCACTGTACTACAGGAGGCGAGTATGGGAACGCGTGCTGTCCATTGCTGGTTGCTGCTCATCGGCGTATTGTTGCTTTTCTCCTGTCCGGATAGAGGATTCGCCGCTGATGAGCAGGGCCTTTTTGAGGTGGCTGTCGGAGGGGGGATCAATCTCAACGGTATCAATACCAATCAGGTTCTCTTCGTCTCTGCCCTTTCCTTTCCGATGAAAGGCGCGAAGATGATACGCTTCGGTCTCGAAGGCGATCTGGAATTTATCGAATACCACGGCAGAGTTACCTTTATCGGTGGGGTTGCCCCTTTTTTCAGGGCCACGTGGCAGAGAGCAGGCATACGGCCGTTTGCCGAAATCGGCGGCGGCATCAATTATTCGAGCAGAAAAAGGGTGGACGGAAGGGAACTGAATGGCCCCTTTCTTTTCAGTGCCATGGGAGGGGCAGGTATTGAGGTGTTCTACAATAAGAGGCCAATGAGGATAGCATACCGGCTACGGCATCTCTCGAACGGCCACCTTTACAAGGGGAACGAAGGCGTTAATACGCAGTATTTGATGCTTTCAATAGGATTTTAGGGCTTGGCGTTTAATTCTTTTTCGAAGACCAGCGCTTTGCACTCTGTGATCGCCTTGATGACTTTTTTCCTGGCGCTCGCGAGGAGTCGCTGTACGGTCCCGCGGGACACCCCCATTTTTGCGCCTGCTTCCTCCTGAGTAAAATCCTTGAGATCGCAGAGCCTCATAGCTTCGAGCTCGTCACGGTAGATCGTGACCTGTTTCAGCTCGCTCATGGGCATCCCTATCGGCTTGTAGATAGGTCCCTGATGATCTTTGAAGGGGCATTGACATTTTCTCGGTTTCTTATAGCGCGGTGACATGCAGTATTTTAATATTTTTCTCCAGTTTCGTTAAAAATACAATCCATGTAGTCCCTTTTTCAAAAAGCCCTGCTCCGAGCCGGAGCAGGGCTGTAGGTTGGCTCTACCTTCTCCCGCCTCCTCTGCCTGAACCCATGCTCCCGCTGCCCATTCCGTTTCCTCTCTGGGGCAGCATATCCCTTTTCTGAATTCTCTCTTTCATTCTCTCCTGCATCATCTCACGGTTCTGCATCATAGCGCCCTGACCTGCGCCTTCAGGCTTTCCCAGATATTTTTGCCTTTCCTCCTGCGTCATGCTTTGAGTTCTTTTCTGCCATTCGTTCTGGAATGCCTTTCTTTCCTCTTCCGTTGCATTCCGTAGCGTGCCTCTCATGTTGGCCAGTTCTTCGGTTGACAGGGCGCTGTAATCAGCGGCAGAAACCGGCGAAATGTACAGTACCAAACCAAACAGAGCAGACAGTACCGCTGCCGTAAACCTCATCATCATCCCACCTCCTTTCATGAGCTTTTGGGTTCTACGATAATCGACGGCCGGACGCCGAATACTTTAGTGGTAAGCTTTACATACCATGCTGCGGACTGCACCTGAATGATATAGGCCAGGGAAATGACAAGTGCCGCATCAGAACCCGCTGCGCCAAAGGCATTAATGGCAACCGCGAGGGCGATTGAGAGATTCCTCATTACTGTTCCATAGACGAGGGCTATGGCATCGCCTCGTGGAAGCAAGAGCTTTCCCGTCATCGTGCTTATCAGATAATTGATGCCGTAGAGGGAGAGGAGCGGCATGAATATATACAGTAAGAGCTGCGGCGCACCGGCGATTGCCTTTGCCTTCAGCGCTATGGCGATGAATACGATGCCCAAAACGCCGAGCGTTGAGAGTGCGGGAAACCGCGGGGCCCACTTCTCCTGGAAACCTTTTTGTCCATACTTCTTGACAAGCGACTGCTGTGTTACGTAGCCTGCCGCCATCGGAATGAAGACGATGAAGACAATCTGCTTCATGATGTTGACGATATCGACCGAAACATGCGCGCCCATGAGGTACTGAACATAAAACGGCGTTGCCAATGAGCCGAGCGTGAGGCCGATAACGGTCATTTTGACTGCTGCTTCAAGATTGCCCTTTGCAAAGCCGGTCCACGATATGGTCATGCCGCTCGTCGGGACAAGGGCAGCGAGAAGCAGGCCGAGCGCCATGTAGGGTTTGTCAGGAAAGAATATCTTGCCGATGCCGAAGGCGATGAACGGTATGATGGCAAAGTTAATGATCTGGGTATAGAGTTGCGCCCTGGCATCGCCGCCCTCGAATACCTTTTTGATCTTGAGGGTCACCATCATGGGGTAGACCATCAGGAACGTGAAAGGGATGATAAGATTTTTAAGGAAACCGCTCTCGGTAGAGAGGCCGAAAAAAAATCCGAGGAGCATCATCGAGGGGATAGCTACGACAAGGTTCTTACTTATTGTTGAAAGTAACTTCCACATAGTGATCACCTCTACGTTTTTGTTGTGCATCGGGATAGTGGCCGTGATGTTATTATGGGAAAGGAGGGTTCACCATAGCCACTATCCCGGCCGCGGGGGAGGACGCTATTTCGCTTCCTCGATCATTGCAATGATATTCTTATACGTCTCTTCAAGCGAGTCGGGGAACTCCTTGTCGTCCACTATCTTCGCTATCATATCTTTGGTGTAGCTCAGAAACCGTATCTGGGTTGCGCCGTTCTTGCTGAAGGTCATAACGAATTTCGGCATGAGGACTGCTCGTTCGGGGTTCTTCGTGAGGCTCGTGGCCGCCTTTTCTGGCTTGCAGATCTGTATCATATGGAGATCGAATCCCTCGGCGACCTCCACACCGTGCTTCCCGAAGGAGTGGGCCATTTCCATCTTATCCTCGTTATGGATGATGAACCCTCGTTTCTTTGCGGCCTTGTCAAGGTCGGTTATAAACTGCTTCAACGACTTGGCTGTCTCTGCTCTGTATAGATTAGCGTGATCCATAATTTCCTCCGGTATGGACTGTCGGTTGCCACTCAAGGAGAGGGCTTCAGTGTGCGCACCCCCCACCGTGAGTGTGTCCGCCGCAGCACTGCTGCACTGAGTATTCACGCAACTCCTTTGCCTGAAATCTCGCTATGTTCTCGCGTATGCTTGACGCATCGGCGCGATATACCCTGATGCCGAGCTGATTCAGTCTGCTTAAGGCACCCCCGCCGATGCCGCCGACCACGATTGCATCGACCTTCTGATTATCGAGTGCCTTGATCGGATTGCATGCACCGTGCACATGGTGCTGGTCTCTGTTGGCAATCGTCGATGCCTCGCCTGTCTCCATATCGACAACTACGAACATCGGCGCCGAGCCGAAATGGTTGTATATTGTGCTTTCCAATCCCTCATCCTTCTGCACGGGGAAACATACTTTCATAAAGATACCTCCTTTGATAATGTGCATATGCACATTATGCGCGATCGCGGACGCAATGTCAAGTTAAAACTTTAGAAGAGTTGATGCTCCCGTGGCAGGCAGTTTTTGACCGGCTTCCAACTGTTCACCGGAAGAGAGTATGTTGAGCGAAAAAAAAATGGCCGGAGTGGAGGCTCTCCGGCGCATGAGGTGGTGCTTGGCACTTCCAGTCTATCTCAGGTTGCAACTACCCGGTGTGACCGTGGTCACGAAATATATAGTTATGTAGTCCTTCGCGAAGCGCAGCAAACTGGCGGGAGAGGGGAAAAACCTTAGAAAATATATAGTTGGGAAAGTGAATTATGGTATAATTTTGCAATGAAGACCCTACAGCTTACCGCTATCAGACCGGCCGTTGCAGCACGGATCACCCCTTTTTTTGAAGAGGTGCTGAAACACTACAGCAATAATATCCACTCACTGCACCTTGCCGGAAGCGCTATAACGCCTGACTATCAGGAAAAGATTTCCGACATCAATTCACTTATCGTGCTTAAAGAGATGGATTTCGCTTTCCTGAGATTCTTGGCGTCCATCGGGAGCAAATACAAAAAGAAAAATATCGCTGCGCCTCTGATCATGACTTCCTTCTATATACAGAGCTCCCTCGATGTGTTTCCGATAGAGTTTTTCGATCTGCGCCTGATCCATGAGACGGTATATGGTGAGGATCTCTTGAGGGGGCTGGTGATCGACAAACGGCACCTGCGACTCCAGTGCGAGCGTGAGGTAAAGACGAAACTGGTCGGTCTCAGACAGGGCTATGTCGCAACGCTTGAAAACAAACATCTCCTTGTCGAAAAGCTTTCGCTGTCCATTACAGAATACATGCCCCTCTTCAGGGCTATCATTTATCTGCTGGGAAAAGAGCCTCCTATCCCGAAATATGAGGTCATCGATAAGCTCTGTGAGATCGCCGATGTGGAAACGGACATTTTTAAGAAGATGCTCATGCTGAAACAGAAGAAAATCACCCTTTCCAAAGAGGACATCTCCACCTCCTTTGAGCACTACTACAGCGCCACGGAGAGAATAGGTGCCATCATTGAGCAGCTCCAGCCTTAACAAATTCGACAAAGTAGGAAGCAAGAAATGTGAAGTGGGAAGTAAGGAGGTTTTATTTCTGACTTTTTGCCTTTTGCTTCTTATTTCTTGCTTCTCACTTGCCTTTGCTGCGACTCCCGAGCCGCCTGCGGTTCCCTCTAACTATGTAGTCGATCTGGCGAATATAATTAATGATAACGCTGAGGCGCAGTTGAACGGTTATTTGAGAGAACTGGAGCAAAAGACTACTGCCCAATTCGTCATATTAACGATTGATAGTCTCGATGGAGAGGATATCGAGGGGTTTTCCATAACGATGGCTGAAAAATGGGAACTCGGTCAGAAGGGAAAAGATAACGGTGTCCTCATGACCGTTGCCCTCAAGGACAGGAGGTATCGCATCGAGGTGGGATACGGCCTCGAAAGCATTCTTCCGGACAGTTTGGTGGGTTCCATCGGAAGGGGATATATCGTTCCCTATTTCAGGAAAGGCGATTACAGCAGAGGTGTGATCACTGCGACGCTGGTCATTATAAATACCATCGCCACTCATGAGGGGGTAGAAATAACCGGAATGCCCAGAGTGGAACGAGGGTATGGAAGGAAGGCGTATAAAATCGGTCCGTTACAGGGACTGCTGCTCGTTATCGCTCTCGTCGCACTGATTATTCTTTTTATCAAGCATCCTGGGCTTTTCCTCCTGCTCTTTCTCTCATCCGGCAGAAGAGGAGGGGGCTGGTATGGTGGTGGAGGATTCGGTGGCGGGGGATTCGGTGGCGGTTTTGGCGGCGGCGGGGGAGGCGGCTTCGGCGGCGGCGGTGCGTCGGGAAACTGGTAGTTTAAATCCGAAGCACTAAATCCTAAACAATATTAAACGACAAAAATTAAAATAGTCCGAGCATTCTGGTTCAGAATTTGTTTAAAGGGTAGATATTAGTGCTTAGAATTTGTTTTTAGGGAGGTGGTTGCTATGAGTCAGGGACTCAAGGTAGTACTCGTTATCGTTGGCGTTATTGTAGTGGTTGGAGTGCTGTTCGGAGGATGGATCATCGGGCAGTACAACAAGGTCATTGCCATGGACGAACGGGTGAAGGCGCAATGGGCGCAGGTGGATAACCAGCTGAAGCGGCGGTATGACCTGATACCGAATCTGGTCGAAACGGTGAAGGGATATGCAAAGCACGAAAAAGAAATCTTTGAAAACATCGCGCAGGCAAGGACGCAATACTTCCAGGCCAAGACACCTGCCGACAAGATCGCTGCGTCCCAGCAATTGGAAGGAGTTCTTTCCCGTCTTCTGGTGCTGAGGGAGACCTATCCCCAACTAAAGGCTAATGAGTCATTCCTTAAACTCCAGGACAGTCTCGAAGGTACAGAGAACAGGATCGCGGTAGAGAGAAAACGGTATAACGATGCGGTCCAGACCTTGAACGCTTATCGCAGAAGCTTTATGGGAAGATTCATTGCCGCACTGGCCGGTGTCGGCGAGGCAAAGTATTTCGAGCCCCCGGCAACAGAGCGTGAAGCACCGGCAGTGAAGTTTTAGCAGAGACCCTCATGTAGGTGTAATGCTCTTATCCTCACCTGAGGGATGAGAGTATTACACCTCACTCTTTCCGGGTAAATAGCTTGAAAACGTGCTGTATCGACTAAGTAACGATAATTTTATATCCCTCGAACTCAACAGCCTGCCCTTTACGTATCTTGCAGCGTTTACGCAGTTCCACAGCACCATCAACCTTGACGCGGCCTTCGGCGATGAGCGCCTTTGCCATACCTCCGCTCTCTGACAGCCCGGTGACTTTCAAGAGCTTGTCCAATTCGATGAATTCATTGTTTTCTAACTTAAACTCTTTCATTGATAGCACTCCCAAAAGCATTCATGAGCTTACAATCGGCATCGTGCTCAGCACAATTATATCATGGGGAAGAGCTGCAAACTTCAGATGAGCATGGAAGAGGAAAGTTGGCGGAGAAATGAAGGAAACAGCGTAACAGCAGAAAGGATGCTGTCAGCCGAGGCCGTTCAAAAAAGGGGTCAGGCTAACAGCACGTATCTTCCTTATCACAGCTATGGACTTTTATTTTCAGATTATTTCTTAATTTCCTCCCGCAATGGAGACAGTGATTGACGCGCATGGTGCTGATTTCGTTGTTTGCCGATTTGAATTCGATCCATTCGAACCCAATGCCGCGCATGAGTCTGCAGCACCAGTCTTCTTTCTCGTCTTCATTTCTTTCATAGTCGTCTTTCATCGGACTGCCGCACTGGCAGCAGTAATTGACACTGAACCGTACCGGAAGGAGAGGATCGAACTCTAACTTAAGGTATTCTTCAAAGGCACTTTCTTTGAGCGTTGCACAGCACCAGTTCTCTTTCTTGTACTGCTCAAGCTCTTTCCACCATTTTTTAGTCGCCCTGTCTACAACCGCTTCGTATGCCATACGTATTTGACCTGCCCCGTTACAGGTCCCTCCTTGAACTGCAGTTAATGCTGTTTGTACATTGTGTCCTCCACCATATATTTTGCTTTTAATTTCGTAAAAAAGCCGAGAATCTTTAATTGTTAAATTGCATTTTGTATGCCAGACGGTTTCTAGAGGCTAAGTGGCTGAAATAAATAAGAATGGTCAAGTGAAAGCAAGGGGGGGAATGTATCTTATCACCCTATGTGAGTAATTTTTACCTATCCATTTTTTCCACTTTCAAAAATATCATAGTTACGTTTTACAACAAAATAATATTTTGAAGTTCAGTTATGGTAAATCAGATGCAAGGAGGGGTGCGGAAAGGAGCTTGATAGCACCTTTGTTACTGACGAGAGAGGCATATCCGGCTACAATAAATGCGTGTGAGAAAGTTCCCTGGAGCATCCCCTCCTTGCATTTACCACGCAGGCCCCGAGCTGTAGCATTATTCAGAACGTAGTGCCTCGATGGGATCGATGCGGGCGGCTTTTGCCGCGGGGTAGACGCCGAAGATGATGCCGATGAGAGCTGAAAAGAGAAAGGCGACTGCTATGGCGGGAAGTGACAGGCTCATGGGCCATTTGGTGAAATAGGAAGTGCCGAAGGATATGAGTGCTCCCAGAATAACACCCACAATCCCACCGCTCACGCTGAGCGTCAAGGATTCTATAATGAACTGAAGCAGGAGGTCTCTTCGCAAAGCGCCCACAGCACGCCGTACGCCGATCTCGCGCGTCCGTTCCTTGATCGAGATGAGCATGATGGCGAGGATTCCGACACCGCCGACAAGCAGCGATACCGCGGCAACAGCACTCAGGAGATTGGTGAAGGTCTGCGATGTCTCTTTCTCGGTCTTCAGGATTTCGGTCTGGCTCTGGATAGTGAAGTCATCGGCCTTGTTGCGCAGACGGTGTCTCTCACGCAGCAGTTCCGTTACTTCAGCAGCGGCTTTTTCGATGTGACCGGAATCTTTTGCCTGCACATAGATGTTATTAATGTAAGTGAGATTGAATAGTCTTCGTAATGCCGTATTGACCGGAATATAAATGACATCGTCCTGATCGGTTCCGACGAGGTCAGTCCCTTTTTCTCCGAGGACACCGATTACCTCGAAAGAGACCTTTCCGATGCGGATGACCTCACCGACGGGATTTCTGTTCTCGAAGAGATTTTTTGCAACCGTCGTTCCGATTATCGCTACCCGCTGCATGGTCCTGTTCTCGTCATCGCTGAAAAACCTTCCTCTTTCTATAGAAAGTGTTCGTATCGGGAGGATCGCCTCGGTGGTGCCGGTGATCGTTGTCGAGGTGCTGAGCACATCATATTTGACCAAGAGCTTTCTGCTCTGGGCAGGAGCGGCTGCCTTGATGTGGTGCGCTTCCTCTTCGATCGCTTTAAGATCGCGTAAGGTGAGCGTCGTGACATTCCCGGTCTGGCGTGGCCTGCCGGCAATGATCTTCACCTGTCCTGCGGTGACCATGACGAGGTCGGTACCCATGGCCTGGATTTTTGAGAGCACCTGTTGTTGTGCCCCTTCGCCGATGGCGACCATGACGATCACCGAGCAGACACCGATGACAATACCCAATGCTGCGAGGGCGGTCCTCAGCTTATGGCTGAACAATGTTTTGAGCGCTATGCGGGTGCCTTTAATAAGTTTCATGAGCGTTGCAAAGCAATCAGCTGTCAGCAGTTAGCTTTCAGTCGAAAAACCGTCCTCCCTTTCTTTTGCTGATTGCTTACCCCGTTATCCTCTCATCGCCTCTACGGGATCCATTGCAGCCGCTTTCTTTGCGGGCTGGATGCCTGCCAGTACGCCGATAATTACCGAGAAGAGGAAGGCGAGCACAAAAGGCTCCCATGAAATCACGGCGGGCATCGTCATCATCTTCTTCTTGCCCATTGGCCCTATCGCCGTAGCCAAAGGAATCATGGAAACGATTTTGGACACCGCAAGACCGAGCAGCGTGCCGAGTACGCCTCCGCTGACGGTCACGAGCAGCGCCTCCCCGAGGAACTGGTTCATGATATCCTTTGCCCGGGCGCCGAATGCCCGTCGTATACCGATCTCCTTCTTCCTCTCATTTACCGAGATGAACATGATGTTGGCAATCACGATGCCGCCGACGCCCAACGATATCACTGAGAGCAGGATGAGGAAGGTCCGCAGGGTCTTCGACACGCCTTTTGCCATCATGGACATCTTCACGGTATTGGTGACCCTGAAATCGTCTTCCTGGCCTGCCGTGATATGGTGCCGCTCTTTGAGGAGTGCGGTCACATTCATCGTCACTTCCTGAAGCTTCGATTCATCTTCGATGTACATTCTTATCATGCCGACATGATCGATATTGAAAAGCTTTCTCATCGCCGTCGTCCGGGGCACGAAGACTCTTCTGTCCATATCCATCCCCATCGGACTCGTTCCGCGGTGGGCCATGATGCCGATAACCTTGAAGTTGGTGTTGTTAATACGGATGGTTTCACCGATGGGGTTCTGGTCGCCAAAGAGCTCTCTCGCAACAGTCTGGCCGATGACGGCATTCTTGCTCATGGATGCGTTGTCGTCGTCGCTGATATACTCGCCCTTGTCGACATACCACTGCCAGGCGTCCATCCATTCCGGCGTTACGCCGAGAACCGGAGAGGTGGTGTTTTTGTTCCCGTAGATGATGTCCTGGGAAACACTGACGGTAAAGGCGGCAATGTGCTTCACGCCTTTCACCGACTCCTTGATTGCATCGGCATCTTCAATCCTGAGCGAGGTCGTGTCTTCATCAGGCGGGCCGAACATCTTGCCGCCGCCTGCCGATACCAGCACCGCATTGGTGCCGAAGCTCCTTATCCCCTTCATGATCTTCATCTGGGCGCCTTTGCTGATCGATACGATCACGGTGAGTGTGGCAATGCCGATGATGATGCCGAGCATCATAAGGAAGGTCCTCATCTTGTACTTTGTAAGTCCCTTGAGCGCGAGATTAACGATCTTCGTCATTATGCGGCCCTCCTTTCGTCACTGACGACCTGTCCGTCCTTTAACCTGATAATCCTTTTTGCATGTCCGGCGATATCGGGCTCGTGCGTGACGAGGATGATGGTCCTTCCGTTCTGGTTCAGCCTTTTGAAGATGTTCATGACCTCTTCGCTCGATGCGGTATCGAGGTTGCCCGTCGGCTCGTCCGCAAGGATAATCGCGGGATCGTTCACCAGCGCCCGCGCGATAGCGACGCGCTGCTGCTGCCCGCCGGAGAGCTCCGAAGGCATGTGGTTGATCCTCTCTCCGAGGCCTACCGACTCAAGGGCCGCTTTCGCCTTTGCCTTCACATCTATATCATCTGAAGCATAGATGAGCGGCAGCTCTACATTTTCGAGGGCCGTGGTCTTGGGCAGCAGGTTGAAGGACTGAAACACGAACCCGATCTTCTTGTTGCGTGTACGGGACAGATCATCATCGTTCATCTTGTCCACAGCGGCGCCGTCGAGGAGATACTCCCCGCCGGTCGGCTTGTCGAGGCAGCCGATGATGTTCATGAGCGTCGACTTGCCCATACCCGAGGGCGCCATAATCGCTACGAACTCCCCTTTCTTGATCTCGAGATCGATGCCCTTGAGGACACTGACCTCGAGACTTCCGTTTTTCCGGTACGTCTTGGTGATACCTTTCAACTCAATCATTTACTACCTCCTCTATTACAAACCAGCTTTTCCAGTATCCAGCCCTGTTGAGCTGGATGCTCACTCCTTCTCAGCCTTTGCCACTTCTCCGGTCACTACAACATCGCCCTCGCGCAGCCCCTCGATCACCTCGGTATGGCTGCTGTCCTTCCAACCTGTCTTGACAGTCCGGAGCGCAGGCTTGCCGTTTTCGATTACCTGGACCACCTTTCTGCCGCCCTCTCTCTTGATCGCCTTATTGGGCACCGCAAGCACATTTTCGCGCTTGTTCAGGTAAATAGTGGCATTCACCGTCATATCCGGCTTCAGCTTTCCCTCGGGATTCTCAATCGAGATGATCGTGATGTAATAGACCACGTTGTCCTGAATGGTGGCTTTCGGATAGACGGCGCTTACTGTTCCTTTGAAATCCTTATCGGGAAATGAATCGACGGTAAAGGTCGCCTCGAACCCCGGCTTTATCTTGCCGATATCCGTTTCATCGACATACGCGTAGACTTCGAGCCGGTTCAGATCGACTATGGTTACAAAGGTCGGCACATTGAGGGACGAGGCAGATACCGTCTCTCCCTGCTGTGTTGTTACCGAAGCGATGACGCCCGAGATGGGCGCGACGATCGTCGCATAGGACATTTGCGCCTCGTTGAAGCGTATCGTCTCCCTTATCTGGTTCGCCTGCGCCTGGGCCGCCTTATAGTCCCTTTCGGCGACATCGACTTTATCCCTCGATACGAAATCTTTTGCGTAAAGATTCTGCATTCTCTGGAGGTTCTTCTGTGCGAGATCGAGATTTGCCTCAACGATCTTCAGGTTCATCTTTGCTTCGTTGACCTTCGCGTGCAGGTCTTCCTGTTCGAGGCGTGCGATGATCTGGCCCTTTTTCACCACATCGCCGATATTTGCATAGAGCTTCTCGACCCTTCCTGAAATGCGCGCCCCGACCTTGACCTCGGCTCCGATCTTCGCTCTGATGACGCCGGTCGCCTGCACGGTCGAAGCGATGGTGCACTTTCTGACCGCCTCTGTCTGGAAGGCTGTTTCCTTATCGCCTCTTCCATTGAAAAACTTGTATGCGCCTACGGAGCTCGCAAGCACCAGTGTCAGTAGGACGATTATAACAACCAGCCTCTTTCTCATTTATCTCTTTCCCTCCTTGGTTAATCTGTCCACCAGTCCTTTACCTGTCGCCCTGTCGAGCCGTGCCTGCGCGTTTGCGATATCGTAGAGGGCAACGACATGGTTCGTCGTTGCCTGGGTCAGCGCGGTCTGGGCATCGATCACTTCGAGAATATTTCCAACGCCCTCTTTGTATCGTCCCTCTGAAACGCGCATGTCCTCTTGCGCCTGCTCGAGGGTCTTCTTCGTTACGGCGAACCGTTCCAGCGCCTCTTTCAGCGCAAGCCAGGCCTGCTCCACATCGAGCTCGACAGCCCTCCTCGTCTGTAGTTCTGCTGCCTTCAGTCCGGCAAGGTTTGCCCTTGCCTGATTGAGCCGTGACCGTGTGGTGAGCTGTTCGAAGAGGGGAATACCCGCTGTTATGCCGATGCTCCACTTTTTGTCCTCGGGGGTAAAATGATCCTGCTGCCAGCCGTAGGAGGCATCGAGGCTGAGAGTGGGAAAGAAGCCGCTCTTCGCCTGCTTGACCGTCGCCTCCCCTGCATCGACCCGCGCCTTACCGCCCTTGAGCTCGGGTCTCAGATCATACGCTGCAGACATGGCACTTTCCACAGGGGGCAGCGGCGCTGATTCATCGACGGATACCGGAACGACAGTGAAGTCGGTGGTCACCGGTAATCCCATTGCCGCCGCGAGATTCGCCTTCGCGAGCAGATAGGCGTTTTTCGCTCGGACGATATCGAGCTGTGCACTGGAGCGCTGTACCTCTGCTTTGATGACATCGGAACGGGGGGCGAGGCCCTCTCTGTAGAGTTCCTGTGACTGCAACAGATGGGTTTCGGCGCTCCTGAGCGCCGCCCGGGAGACCTCGATCAGATCGCCCCGCTTCAGGACATCGTGGTACGAAGTGGTGATGCTGGCGATAATGTCGAGACTGGTCTTCTTGGTCTCGTATTCCTGTGACCTGATGCTCTGCCTGATGTTCTCGACAAGATTGATGGTCGCGCCTGCATCGAAAAGGGTTTGCCGTACCGAAAAACGAGTATCATAGGCATCGGTAAGTATCTGCATCCTGCTGTCCTGTGGCGTCGTGTAGGTATATGAGGACGAGAGCTTGAACGAGGGATAATAGCCGCCCCATGCCTCTCCGATCCTCTCCTGGACCGCCCTGAGGTTCTGGAGCGAAATTTCGGCTGAAGGATTGCTCTTCAAACCGATGGCAATGCATTCATCGAGGGTAAGCGTCTTCCCTTCGATGCTGAGCGTTTCACTGTTGGCCTGATTCACCAACAATGTAAGCGTCAATAGAATGAAGTATAGTAGGACGATAACAGAAAATGCAGTTTTTACTTTTCGATTCCGGACTCTGGCTCCCGGCTCCTGACATCTGTCTTCTTGATTCGTTACTGGCTTTGCTCCAACGGCGGACATCCTAACTGCCTCCCTCCTGTCATGGACCTCTCGATCAGATCGAGAAATCTCTTCTGCTGATCTTTATCCAGGCTGTTCTTTATTTCGAGCATATGCATGACAATCATATGCTGCATCTCTTCCTGCATCCTGCTGATCTCCGAGACGGCGGCCGTGATGGCATCAGGGGCGGGAGCATCGGTGCGCAGGAGATCGAGCATCGCCTTCCTCTTCTGCGCGATTTCATATCTCCTGCGATCTATTTCTTTCCTGAAGGGGATCGTATGCTCTTTGAGCGTTTTCATTTGCTCGGGGTTCAACGAGAGCTCCTCGAACAGGAAGCGATCCCTCTTCATGACCGTGCCGAACGGCGATATCCAGACGGAGCTCTTTTTGTAGTACAGGTATCCGACCGTGACAAGAAACGAAATATTCAAAATCAGCGATGCGATCAGAGCGAATTTGAGCACGGTATTATTTCTCATGGCGCGTCTCCGTCATTGCGAGATAGGCGCCGCCCACGGAATCGGGAGGCGCTGCCTCGAACAGCTCCAGCGAAAATAAGGCTGATCCGTTTCCCGCCTTTGGCTGCAGGGTGCTGATCAGCAGACTCCCCGAGAGCACGCCGATAATAACCATGGCGAGCACTACCATCCCCTCGGCGAACTTCACAAAGAGAGGAAATCCGGCAGGCCGTGCTGCCGTGTCCGCACCGATATTCGCCATGACCCATGTCGAGAACCCGGGAGGCGCCTTGTACCGATCGGATGCGGCAAAGAGACGACGCAGTGCTTCGAGTTCCCCGAGTGCTCTGCCACACTCAGGACATGCGTTCATGTGAGCCTCGAAGGTATGCTTTTCCTCAGGACTCAGTGCACTATCAATGTACTGCGATAACAATGGTCTTTTTGAACAGCTCATGTCTGCCTCCAAAGGTTTAAACGGACCAGGATCAACTTTGTTCCGTAAATTTTTTCATGAGGGCTCTTAATTCATCACGGGCCCTGTAAATCCTTGATTTTACCGTGCCTAGTGATATATCCAGCATCTCGGCAATCTCTTCATAAGAAAGCTCCTCAACCTCTTTGAGGATAATAACGGCTCTCAGTTTGGGAGATAATTTCTTCAGACTCTTTTGTAAGGCTTGTGCCATCTGTTTTGATGCAAAGAGCCGCTCAGGGGAGGGCGCTTCAGAGGCGTGATCAATCGTCTGCGCTTCTCCTTCAGGCGACCATTTGAACAGCGATTCGAAAAAAGGCTTCCGTTGATGGTCGATACAGGTGTTGACCGCAATTCGATAGAGCCAGGTATAGAGTGAGGCATCATGCGTAAAATTTTTCAGATTCCAGTAGGCCTTGATAAAGACATCCTGCGCCGCATCTTCTGCGTCATGGGGGTCGTCAAGCATGTGGCGGCAAAGATTATATATCCTGTCCTGGTAGTCAAGGACAATCCTCTCAAAGACCGATGTATCGCCGTCTTTGAATCTTCTTATGAGTTCACGTTCTTCGGATTTTTGCACGAGGAGTATGATACCGCAACCGGGAAGGATTTTGTTTTGTTAGAAGATCACGATCGAGATCAGCACGCCGCCGACGACAACGTAGAGCAAGTCGACTTTACGAGCGAGCGCAGTAAATGCCAGGATACAGAGCACGGTGTGTTTGACATCCCAGGAAATTTTGGTGGCGAAGGTTATTGCCAAGAACAGGAGCAGCCCCCGTGTAAAGATGGCGACCCCTCCCACCACGCGGTCAGTCCGAGCCGCAGGAACGAGAGAAAGAGTTGAACAATAGCGGGGCTCTGCATCAGTGATCAATAAAAATACTGGACGATATAGCGGATGGAAAGAAAGAGAATGACAAAGCCGAGAATAAACTTAATGGTCTTTTGCGGTACGAACTTCTGGGCACGTGCGCCGAGATAGACGCCTACAAACCCGCCGATGCCGAAGAGTATCCCGAGCGGCCAGTCGGGCATTGCCGATACCCCGCCGGTAGCAGGTACGAGACTGAAGAAGAGCGCGCCGGCAACAGAGGTGATAAAGGTCCCCATCAATGCTGCTCCGGCAATGGTGTACACCGGCAGGTGAAAGACCGCGACGCAGAAGGGCGCAATGATCGAACCGCCGCCGATGCCGTAAGCGCCGCCGATAATGCCGACTACAAGGGCGAGCATGAACATGCCCACTGTCGGGAAAGAAAACCGCTCGCCCCAGAACTCATATTCAACGCGCCGCAGCGAGACCGAGATCGTTGTTACGACCGCATGTGAAGGGATGCCCGATGCCAATGCCGCATTCTGACTGCCCCGTGCCCGGCTGAATTTCTCCTCCAATGCCTTGTTCCCTGCAGATTTTGCTTTTCCTTTACCGGTAAGCTCCTTGGACAGACGGAGCCCGATGTAGAGGAGGACGCACCCGACGAATAATTTGAACGCCCGGGGATTGGGGAGGTAGAGGACTCTCAGATAATAGCCGAGGAACACACCGGGGAGCGTCCCGGCAATGACTACCCACGTCAGGGGCCAGGCCATGCGGCCTTCCTTTATATAGCGGTAAACGCCGCTCGGGATGGCCACAACGTTGAAGACATGATTGGTCCCGCTCACCGAAGGAGCGGTGTAATGAAGCACGCTCATCTGAAAGGGCAGTAAGAGAAAGGCGCCCGAGATCCCTGCCATGGAGGTGAAGAAGGAAATGGTCATCGCGACGAGAGGGGGCACGAAGAGGTTCGTCTGGACACCTGAGACAGGGAAGAGGACATTCAGGAAATCCATATATAGTGCCTCCGGCAGTGACAAGATAAGTGAAGAGCTCTCAAACTATAAATAAAATAGCATAGAATGCTGCGTATTTAACAGGTGTGGCAGGGAAAACGCGTCAAAATCAAAACATCAATCTGAGCTGGAAAAAACGAGATTGTAAATTTACAGAGGATTGCTATTCTTGATGCGATTGCCCTGGATATACCCTGCAGTTAGCCGAATTGCTGTATTACGAAGTGATATAATTTTAAACCGATGAAGGACACTTTTATAAATGAACGATAAACACGTTGCCTATAAAAAAGCGAATCTCCTTGCACTGATCACCATTTTCTACAATCTCGTTGAGGGAATAGTCTCAGTGGCGTTTGGCATACAGGACGAGACTATAGCCCTTTTCGGTTCCGGTGCCGATTCCTTCGTAGAAGTCATCTCAGGTATCGGAATATGGCATATGATTCGAAGGATCACTACCAATCATGATGGGAGCCCGGACGGGTTTGAACGAGGAGCCCTGAAAACGACCGGGAAGGAGCCTCCGCCTCGTCGTGATTCGCAAGGAGACAGAGGCTCAGGACCTACTTGATCTTTTTCCCGTTAAGGAACACCTCATATTTTGAGAGGCCGTGCGCAAAATGGCGCACACTTTTCCTGTGGCTTTTATAAACAGGCTTGAACTCGATCACATTCTGTGCCCCCTCGGCTAATGAAATAGCAGCCTCAGTGGAATATCCTTCTTCCGGCAATCCGAGGAAAATCTTGTGGGTCCCTACGGCGAGCCTGATTTTTTTCTCAAGAGTAAACCGTGTGCCCTTTCCCCCTTCAGGGAGTTTCTTGCTCTTTTTATCATACGCAGGAGTAGCTTCTTTCTGCCCATCAACTTTCCATAGCGCGCCCTGCCCATCTACGTTAAGTACAAAAGCATAGCCGTCTTTAGGAGGGGTGGACTCGAAAGCAAAATGTCCTTCAGGATAAGACTTGATCGAAGTTCTAACTAGCAGATTGACAAAGCCTTTGGGGGGTGCGCTCTCGCCTTTTACTTCGCTGAAGACATCCGTCCTGCTGCCTTTTGATTTTGCTGCAATGTCCTTCTCCGTTGCAGCGGCACTTCCCGCTAAAAAGACGATTCCCACTATTACTGTCGCTACATACTGTACTATTGCTTTCATCGTAATACTCCTCTCTTTCGAATATTTATACCGCTGTCTCGCCGCGTTCTCCGGTACGTATTCTTATTGCATCTCTTACGTCATAGATAAATATCTTTCCGTCTCCCTTGTTTCCCGTATGGGCATTTTGCTGTATGATCTTTGCGACCTCCTCGACCATACCGTCATTAACGATAATTTCAATTTTTACTTTCGGGACATAATCGATAAGGTCTTCCACGATCCTGTGCGGCGCTCCTTTCGCCTTCTCCCTGCCGAAGCCCTGGATCTTGGTTACGCTCATTCCGGGAAAGCCCGATATCTGTTGAAGGGCAGCGGTCACTTTCGAAAGCATGAACGGCTGAATAAATGCCTTGATCTCTTTCATCTACACCTCCCTTTAAAATTCAACTTCCTTTTCCTCAAACCACCGGTAGAGTACCGGCAGGATCAGGAGCGTCATTACCGTTGAGGTAAAAAGTCCTCCCACGACGACTGCGGCAAGGGGCTTCTGCACCTCCGAGCCGGGGCCGGTAGCAAAGAGCATGGGCACCAGTCCGAGTATGGCGACCAGCGCAGTCATAAGCACCGGTCGCAGCCTCCTCTCACACCCGGTGATCACTGCCTCATCTGTCGGTATCCCCTCCTGCCTGAGGCGGTTTATGTATGAAATGAGCACCATGCCGTTCAGAACCGCCACGCCGAAAAGGGCGATGAACCCCACTGACGCAGGGACGCTCAAGTACTGCCCGGACAGCAAAAGAGCCAGCACCCCTCCGGTAAGGGCGAAAGGAAGCGTAAGGAGTATCAGCGCCGCGTACTTTAATGAGTTGAAGGTGGTGAACAGGAGGAAAAAGATGAGCGCAATCGTCAGCGGCACGATCAGCATGAGCCGCTTCATTGCCCGCTGCTGGTTTTCGAAAGCTCCACCCCACGTGACATAATAGCCGGTGGGGAGCTTGATACTTTTTTCGATCTTTCCCTTTGCCTCTGCCACGAAGCCGCCGATATCGCGTCCTTCGACATTGCACTCGATGACGATGCGGCGCTTGCCGTTCTCCCTGCTTATCTGGACAGGACCTTCAGAGACCGCAATATGCGCAAGCTGTGCCAAGGGAACCCCGACCCCGTTTGCTCCCTTGACGAGAATGTTTCCTATGGTCTCAACGCTGTTCCTCCGCTCCTCGGGGAATCGCAGGACCACCTGGAACTTCCTGTCTCCTTCGAGCACTTCGGTCGCGACCTTGCCGCCGATGGCTGTTTCGATGATCTCGTTAACGTCCTCGACGTGGATGCCGTAGCGGGCGATCTCGCTTCGGTTGACGGTTACGGTCATATAGGGTTGACCGGATGTCTGCTCGACTCTAAGGTCAGCCACTCCCGCGACTTTGGAGACGACTTTCGCAATTTCTTCAGCCTTCTCCTTGAGGACTTCCATATCCTCTCCGAAGAGCTTGATGGCAAGCTGGCTTTTCACTCCCGATATGAGCTCATCCACCCGCAGTGCAATAGGCTGGGTGATGTTCAGCCCGATGCCGGGGATCTTTTCAAGCTCCTCTCTGATCTTTTCGACAAGCTCCTCTTTTGTCCGTACGCTCTTCCATTGGTTTTTCGGCTTGAGCACCACAATGGGATCGCTTATATTCGGACCCATGGGGTCTGTAGCAATTTCCGCAGAGCCTATTTTGGATACAACGGTCAATACCTCAGGAAACTTGAGAAGTGCCTGCTGGATCTTTTTTTCTATCTCGACTGACTCGGTCAGTGAGACGCTCGGAAGCCTTATCACCTGTGTCGTCAACGACCCCTCATCCATGCTCGGTATGAATTCCGAGCCAAGGAAGGGAAAGACAGCCAGTGACAGGACGAAAAAGCCTGCCGCTGCGTAGAGCGCCTTTTTCCGATGCTGCATCGCCCATCTGAGAGCGGGAAGATAGAACCCCTTTGCTTCCCTGACGATGACGCTCTCCTTTTCTTCCGATGCCTTGAGGAGAAACGAACAGAGAACGGGTATAACGAAGATGGAAAGCAGGAGCGATGAGAGTATGGCGATTACTACCGTAAACGCCAGAGGAGAGAACATCTTGCCTTCCATGCCCTGAAGCGTCATGATCGGTACGAACGTGAGCGCGATGATAAGCTCACCGAAGAGGCTCGGCTT
The DNA here is from genome assembly GCA_040754455.1 of Nitrospirota bacterium. Classification (GTDB taxonomy): domain Bacteria; phylum Nitrospirota; class Thermodesulfovibrionia; order Thermodesulfovibrionales; family Dissulfurispiraceae; genus JBFMCP01. Next base: position 8,905 of record JBFMCP010000031.1, on the reverse strand, counting down.
TCGCACCTCGAGGACCGCCTCGAATACCGTATATATCCTTTTTTTTGCTATCGTCTTCTCCGAAAGGTGCCGCTGGACGTTCTCGACCTGGATAATGGCCGCATCCACGATCATACCCAGGGATATTGCGAGCCCGCCCAAGGACATGAGGTTTGCTGACAATCCCACCTTCCACATGATGATGAAGGTGGCGAGCACTGCCAAAGGAAGGGTGATGGCGACCACGACCGCACCCCGGATATTCCTCAGGAAAAGGTAGAGGACCACAACGACGAGTATCGCCCCCTCTGCAAGGGCTCTCGTGACGGTGCTTATGCTCTTGTCAACGAGCTCCGTCCGATCATAGAAGGGCTTGATCTTGAGCCCGCCAGGGAGGACATTGCTCCTGTTGATCTCTTTCACCTTCTCTTTGACCCCGGCGACGACCTCTCTTCCGCTGCCGCCTTTAACCATCAAAACAATACCCGCAACAGCCTCGCTTTTACCGTCTTTTACCACGGCTCCCTGTCGGACAGCGGGGCCGAACTTCACTTCCGCAATATCCTTCAGAAGCACCGGAGCGCCGTGCTCGGCGGCAATGACAATGTTGGACAGATCGGCAAGCGACCTGACGAGGCCGACGCCGCGGATGATATACTGCTCGGCGGAGTGTTCGAGGATGTTTCCTCCTGCGTTGGCGTTGTTCCTGGAGACCGACTCGAAGATATCTCTCAGGCTGAGGTTGTACTTTTTCAGTTTGTCGGGGTTGACGATTATCTGGTACTGCTTGACCATGCCGCCGAAGGAATTCACGTCCGTTACGCCCGGCACGGTCTTGAGAAGGGGCCGCACGATCCAGTCCTGAACTCCATCAATTCATCAGTGCTCAGGGCGCCGCCTCCCGGTTTTTCGAGTGTATACTGATACACCTCGCCGAGACCTGTTGATATGGGACCCATTGTCGGCTCCACTCCCTGCGGGAGCTTCTCCTTTGCCTCTATCAGCCGTTCAAGGACAAGCTGGCGGGCAAAGTAGATATCCACATTGTCTTCAAACACGACGGTAATCAGCGAAAGCCCGAACTTTGAAAGCGAACGCATGTCCGTTATCTTCGGAAGCCCCATCATCTGGGTTTCTATGGGATAGGTGACGAATTTCTCTACTTCCTCGGGGGATCTTCCGGGCGCTTCGGTGATGATCTGCACCTGGTTGCTGGTCACATCGGGGAAGGCGTCAACCGGCAATTTCTTATAGGCATAGATGCCGAAAGCGACAAGGGCGGTGATAGCAACAATAACGAGCAGGCGCTGTTGCAGGGTAAATGAGATAATCCGCTCTATCATGCTACTCCTCCGCCAGCTCTTCCTTCTTCAGCTCCGATTTCAGGGTGAATGCGCCTTTGACGACTACGGCGTCTCCCTCTTTGAGCCCGTCGGTTATCTCAACGTTCTTGCCGAGGGTCCTTCCGACAGAAATATCTCTTCGCTTGAAGCGGTCGACGCTCTCCTGCACGAAAACATATCGCGCCGCGCCTTCCAGGAGCACTGCCTCTGCAGGTACGGCAATCACCTGCTCGACCTGCGCAGCCTTGGCGTCTACCTGAACGGTAGCGAACATGCCGGGCTTGAGGAGTCCGCCTGTATTGGTCACGGTTACCCGTGCTTTTACGGTCCGCGTTTTTTCATCTACCAGATCGCCTATGTAGGAGAGACTGCCCCTGAAGTCCTTGTCGGGGAAGGCCGACACCGAGACCTTTACTGCCATGCCCGGCTTTAAGCGCGCGATGTCTTTCTCGTAGATATCGATCAGGACCCAGAGTGTGGAAAGGTCGGCAACGGTAAAGAGCACCTTGTCAGGTCCTACCACTTCGCCCGGTGTTACCGACTTCTCGATGACCACTCCTCCGACGGGAGAGGACATCGGGATCAAGGGGTGGTGCCCGCTCCTGCCGCTATTCCTCTGGAACTCCATCTGGGAAACATCGACACCGAGGAGACGGAACTTCTCCTTTGAAAGAGTAAGGTCCGCCTCTGCCTCGCTGAGTTCCTGCCGCGCCTTCAGGACATCTTTTTCAGGGGCCACTTTCTTTTCAAAGAGGGTCTCCTCGCGTTTGAGGTTTTTAAGAGCAAGCTCCTGTCTGCCCTTTGCCTTTATATACTCCGACCATGCCTGGTCGAGCTCGACTGTATCGATATGCGCGAGCGGCTGTCCTGCCCTGACCCTGTCGCCCTGCGAGGCCAGGAGCCGTGCGATCTTGCCGGTCACTCTGGGGCTTACCTTGGAGACCCGGTCGGCATTGAGCTCGATCATTGCTGTAGCTGTAAGCGGCACGGCAACAGATTCGAGCGCCACCTTCCGGACTTCGATGCCGGACATCCTGACCTTCTCCGGAGAGAGCGTTACGACACCCGGCTCTCCCTCCTCTTCCTTATGCCCTTCCTTTTCGCTCTCTTTCTTTTCCACACCTTTTTCGTCCGTAGCAACCGCCTTCTCCTTAGGGGGTTCCTTTTTGTCGCATCCGGCACCGGTAATCGCAATTCCGATGATTAACAAGACGAGTACACAAAAAAGCATGCTTGTCCTCAATGTCCTGAAACTCATTACAAAGCACCTCCGATAGCCTTTTCCATCGCGTTGAGCGCTTGCCGCGCCCTCAGCATCGAGTCGAGATGGGAAAACTGGATCTCTATAGTCTCCCGCTGCGCGAGCCGCACATCAAAAAAGCTGATCTTTCCTTCCTTGAACGCCAGGTTGAGGAGATTCAGATTTTCGAGGGTCTTGCTTTCAATTTCCTTTTTGAAGAGAGCGAGCTCATTGAGCGACGCGGTGAGCGTGCTGTAAGCTTCCTCGATTTCTCTCTCGATGGTCTTCTCGAGCCCGGCGAGTCTCAGCTTTGCCTGCTCGGCCCGTGCCTTGGCTTCCTTTTTCTCAGCCTGTTTTCTGTCGAAAAGAGGAAGGGGGATTGAGACAGCAACACCCACGATATCCTTCCGCTCATCCTTGTCATAGAATCCTGACAACGTTACGTTCGGCACTGCCTCTCTCTTTGCAAGGGCAATCGCTGTCTTTGACCTTTCTTCTTCTGTATAAGCGGCTTTTATATCAGGGCGCTGGGAGGCTGCGAGCATCTGTAATCTCTCCCTAGCAGGTAACGAGAGCGTATCAGGAGCAAGCTCTCCCTCGAGATTCAGGGCGGTGTCGGGCCTTGCTCCCATCAGTCCCTGGAGCGCCAAAAGGGCCTCTTTGGATTCTTTCTCCGCTGAGAGCAAGTCTCTTTTGGCCTTGCTCAGTTCGACCTCCGCCAAGTTCACCTCAAGCCCGGAGACATCGCCAGCCTGGTATTTTATGATGGTAAAGCCGAGGAGTTCCTCCTGCAGTTTCACTACTTCCTTTACCAATTCTACTCTCCTCTTTGCAGTAAGGGCTTTGGCAAAGGCATCCTTGATCGCATAAGTGAGCTCTCTCTCCCTGTCTTTTATTTCAAAACCGGTCTTCGAAAGGCTTTTCTCCGCTGCATTGACTCTCAACTTTCGCTGTCCCGCTATCTCGAATTCCTGCGAGAGTTTCACGCCATAGTTGGTAAACGCACCGCTCCCCTCCTCCTGAGTTTTGTCCTTCTTCGATACACTGCCCTCAAGCGTGGGGTTGGCAATAAGGGGCAGCTTTGCCTTCTCCAGTTGCCCTTTAGCCACTTCCTCTTCGAGCCCCAATGACTGAAGCTCAGGATTATTCTTTAAGGCATAGGTTACTGCCTCATCCACGGTCATCGAGTAGACTGAAGAGACAGAGAGCACAATAAGAAATATCATGGATAGTACTATCCGGCACATATACGTATCTCCTTTTTCATGCAAATCCAGATAAAAATCGAACGGTTTCCGTAACAAATCCGTACGAGGCTGCACTTCCGGTGCAGGATTCATTGCGGAGAGATTAGACTAACGATGGGAATTAGTTTTGAGGCGGTTTAATGATCGGAAAAGAAGGCTCTAAAAAGATGTTGATCGCCGACTGATTGACGAGGGAGACAACGGAAAAGGGTGACTTGAAGTAGTGATTATTGAATCCCTCGATAGGACTGAGACAGATAGAGCACACAAACTGGGCCCTTTCCTTAACGGGTGATGTGCTCTGTGTGGTATTGTCCTCGATGGATGGGCTCTTCTCTGACCGAGAGGAATTGTTGGAGCCCTGCTCGAATACTCCCTGAAAAGGGGCAACGCCCTTGCAATCATCGCAGGCGATACTGTCAACACAGGGGGTAACAATATAGGTGATGAGTACGAGGAATACCGCCAGTCTTGCTATTTTACTGGGCATTGTTCTCATTGCTTTATAATAACACTTTGTCGCCGTCGAAGCAATCAGTATCTCCCGCACCGCGGCCCACGGTGTGCGGGGTATCCGTATGCATAATAGCCGTCGTTTCCGTCATAGGGTGTGTTGCTGTGGTAGCCATGATTGGGATAGGGACCACTCCACCTCCTATACCCCGGATAGCCACAGGAAACAAGAAGACTTACCACTAAGATACCCAACAGCAGAAATAAAATATATCGTGATCTATGATTTTTCATGGTTTGCTGCTCTCCTTTAGTAAATTGACCGGATCCTTCCGGTCCTTTTGTCGATAATCACTCTATCGACGACAGTGCCTTTTTTGTCTTTTATGTCCGCCTCAAAAAAATGCCCTCTCTCCCTTATGACACCTACTGCGACGTCTTCACCTTTAAAATATTCCTTGAGGATTTTCTTGGCCTGCTGGGGCGTTGTAACAGCCCTTCTGGCGCCGTACCAGCCCCAGCCGGGACCGTCACAGTAGTCACCATGTGGAACTCCCATCCACCCGTTCATCGCATATGCAGAAGAATCGGGCAGCGTGATCGCCACCAGGGAAAGGATGAGTATTAGTAAAACGGCTCTCTTCATTTTCTAACCATCAATTCTTTATTCGGGAGGGCACCGAAGCCCTCCCGAATATCATAAACGTTACCAGCAGGCAGGGCAAGAGTAGCCGCCTCTGTTTCCGGGGCCCGTCATCATGCCATGTCCCATCATGCCCCCGCCCATCATCATATTGCATCCCATCATCGGCCCCATCTGGCCGCCCATATAGCCGCCAGTGGCGAGGCCATGCTTCGTTGCTGCTGAATGTATCTTTGTCCGGAGATCGATGATCTCCTTTTCAAGGGCAGCAATACGGTTTGCGTCAGGAGTGGGCTTGCTGTACTCGGTCTGCAGCTCCAGTTGCTTGACCATAAGGTCGTCTCTCAGGCTCAACGTCTCCTTCTGGAACTTCTTTACGTTATCAACATTGGTGCCCGGAGCGTATCCCATACCGCCCCACCATGCGAATACGCCGCCGCTCGTGATTAATCCAATGGCGATTGCTACTACGATGATAAGAACTTTCTTTCTCATTTTGTTTCCTCCTTTTACTTTTTGGAAATTGCTACTTTTTGACCACCATGCACACCAAAGTAGATTAACTCTATATCGGCTCGTCTCCTTCCCCTGCTGATATCTTCATGATTCCATCATACAAAAGACGTTGCGAAGAACCGGCGAGTGAATTGTTAAGAATTGTTAAGACTGCTTGGCGGGGAAATAGACGGTAAAAGTCGAGCCTTTCCCGAACTCGCTTTTTACCTCGATCCTGCCGTTATGCGCTTCGACAAGCTCTTTGACGATGGAGAGCCCAAGACCAAGACCTTCGGCTGTTTTTTTGTAAAATCTTTCGAAGATGAGAGGCAAGTCTTCCTCTTTTATTCCGACTCCAGTATCAGTAACCTTGATGAACACCTCTGCATCTTTTTTGTCTGCTTTAATCAAAACTTGCCCGCCCCTTTCCGTAGCCTTCAGGGCATTGCTGAGGAGGTTGATCACGATCTGGCTCAATCGGTCAGGATCGGCATAGATCACCATGCTTTCACTACACTGGAAGTCGAGACGTATGCCTTTTTCGTTAAAGAGGATTGTGAACCGTTCGACTATGTTCTGGAGGAATGGCTTAAGCTCAATGTCCCTGGGCTTGAGAGACAGCCTGCTCGCCTCGGCCTCGAAGAGGTCCTCGATTCCCTCAAGAATACTCTTCAGCCTGTCTAATTCCGCATTCATCGACATGAGGCTCTCTTTGCCCATTGGAGAGAGGCCGTCGATCATTCCTTCGATCTCGCTCTTCATGGCTCCCAGAGGGGTCCTGAGCTCATGGGCTACGTTGGCGAGCAGTTTTTTTCTGAGTGACTCCTGCATGTCAAGGCTCTGGGCCATAGTGTTGAATGTATCCGAGAGTGTCCTGATTTCGTCATAGCTTGTGACCGTCACCCTGCTTTTGAGATCGCCCTTGCCGACGGCCTGTGCGGCGAGGGTGAGTTTTTTGATCGGGTCGGTCAATCTTCGGGAGAGGATAATGCTCAACAGCAGGGCAATGCCGCCCAAGGTGAGGAGCGACAGGATGAGAAACCGGTTCGATCTGGTGATGAAAACCGGCTCCCTTCTGGGCCGCAGGAACTTGACTTCGAGAGAGCCTATCTCTTCCCCTTTCAGAAAGAGAGGATAAGGGATAAAGTCTCCCGTTGTTTTACCGGCACGGAATTGTGCGATTGTCGGAATTCTCTTTTGCATAAACTCTGGAAGATTGTCGAGTGCCTTTTCGGTATCCATTATTACGATATCGCTATTGTCTTTAATTTTTACCTCAAGGCCGAGCATCAATGCCCATATCGTATCTTCAGTAATAACTTCTTTGTTCCACCCGTTATATTTCGCATAGGTGTTCTCAAGGTCGGCGATGACCCAGTAGACCCTGTCCTCCTGCTCTCCTTCAAGATACTCACGGAAATCTTTGATCATCAGTTCGCGCAGGAGGAGTGCCGCCGAAAGGGCTATGATGGATACCGCAATAAGGAGGACAAGGAATTTAACCCACAGACTCTTAAGCATCTCGTTTACCTGAAAAGCGGTAGCCTACACCGTAGATGGTCAGAATGACTTTAGGATCGCTGGGATCGTCTTCAATCTTCTGCCGTATGTGCCGGATATGGGCATCAATACTCCGTTCATATCCGTCAAACTGATAGCCGAGGGCCTCTTCCACGAGCTCTTTCCTCGGGAATGTCTTGCCAGGGTGGGATGCAAGCGTATAGAGGATTTTGAATTCGGTGGGCGTCAGATTGAGCAGTTGGCCCTGCTTTTTTGCCTCATAGCGCTGCCCGTCAATCAGCAGGGAACCATCATCAAAGCTCATCAACGCTGCACTGCTCAGGTCCTTCTTTTCGGCCCTTTTGAGTACTGCCTTGACCCTGAAAACCAGCTCTCTCGGACTAAAAGGCTTAACGACGTAGTCATCGGCGCCAAGGGCAAAGCCTGCGAGTCTTTCCTCTTCAGTAGACCGCGAGGTGAGCATGATGACCGGGAAGTCTCCGTACTCTTTCATCTTCATGAAGACCTCTTCGCCGGGCATGTCGGGCAGCATCAGATCCAAAATCAGCAGGAGGGGAAGCCCTTTTTCCGCAGCAGCTACCGCGTCCTTGCCACGTTCAAAATGCTTGACGCTGTATCCAGCGCTTTCGAGGTAGATTTTGACCATCCTCGCCATTTTGGGATCATCCTCTACTACAAAGATAGAGTGGAACACCGCTATCCTCCGTTATATTGCGTTACTGATATATTGTATAATTACAGAGTCTTCCGAGAAATACAACTTTCTTTACTATTGCGTATCAGATCCCGGTGCACTGTCCTGAACGTAGGGAATTCATAGCACAGAGAGAGATAAGGCTTGTGAAGCTCTCTGTAGAGGTCTGCTTGATGCGTTCGTGCCTCTATCAGTATCTCAACGTCGCCTTGAGCCTGAGGGGGGTAAGCAGCAGGCCAAGCCCCTCAGCGGCACTCCTCACCTGCACATCTGCCGCCATCATTGCATCAACGGCGCAGCCTTCCCCTTCAGAAACAGCTATCCCGATCTTTGCCGTCTTGAGCATTTTTCTATCATTATTACCATTGCCCAGAGCAATAACATGCTCAGCGCCAAGCCCGTTTACGTACTCCTCTTTCTGAATATCGTGGTTCTTCCCAGCAAGGATGTGAATCGTGCAGTTTATGCCTTCCAGTTCAGCTTTTGCCCTGCCGAACGTATCGGCGGTCAATATATGAACGCCAAGGGATTCTGATATCTTGTTCAGCAATTCTTTCACTCTAGGCAAAAGCTTGCCGTCAACTGAGAGTGTGCCGGTGAAGTCAGATACCAGATGTTTCAATGTGACAGGTCCAAATCCGGGAATGTCGATCTCGATCATAATGGACACCTCCCTTTCTATCTTTTATGTGCAGATTGCCTTGTAAGGACGATAAAGGCAGCAAATAGTAGTGCCGAAAGGAGTGCGGTCGTTGCGCCGAAGTAAAACGTTGCTGATGGTGAAACACGGTCCCAGAGCCATCCACCAATAAGGCTCGCAGGAAACATGGCAAGGCCGACTGCGGTCGTATAGACGCCGAAAGCAGTGGCCTTGAAGTCAGAAGGGATAATGGCTGCCAGGAATGCTTTCACCACCCCTTCGGTGAGCCCCATAAATACTCCGTAAAGCCCGAAGAGAAGCCATATAAGAGATGTGCTCTTCACAACTGCAAACCCGTAATAGACGGCGGCAAAGAGGAGGAAGCCTGAAAGGATAATCCTCTTTCTGCCGAATCTGTCTGCCGCTATGCCGGCTGGTATGGCGGATAGAGAATAGATAAGATTAAATGACAGATACACAACAGGAATCATCACTGTAGGGATGCCCACCTGCTGCGCTCTCAATTAAACCCCTCCCCATTGTCAAGACAGAAAAATGGGTTGTATTTGGTGGATTAGCCTGCAGGCATCTCCATCATCATGGTTATTATTGCCGCCGAAGTAAACTTCATGCGGCGTCCGATATCCAAG
>JBFMCP010000030.1:0-39498 GCA_040754455.1 Nitrospirota bacterium | reverse complement strand
GCCCGGTGTTTATCGATGGACGATGCCATCATCTCCGTCCACGGTCGAGCTCCGCCTGGGCAAAAAAAGCCGCCGCCTTGCGCAATATCTCATTGGAACGCGTCAGTTCACGATTCTCTCGCTCCAATGCCTTGAGTCGCTCTCGCTCCGTGCTTGTCAGCCCGCCCCGCATCCCTTGATCGATCTCTGCACGCCGTACCCACTTCCGCAAGGTCTCCGCTGTACAACCGATCTTGCCGGCGATAGAACCAATAGCTGCCCATTGTGAGCCGTGGTCCTTCTGCTGTTCAAATACCAACCGCACTGCCCGCTCCCGGACCTCCGGAGAGTACTTCGTTGTCTTGTTCATAGCTCTATCCTCTCAAATTAGAGAGCCTCCGGTAAACCCGGGGGGAGTCGGGTCGGTTACCTTAGCGCCCGAAGGGACAATGACCTCCTGAGCATGGCTGCTATAGAATGGAACTGCGATAAAGGCAAGGACAAGCCAGAGACACGCGACGAGCCGCACGTTCATGTAAAGCCCTCCTCTACGGTGGTGAACACATGGCAGCTTTGCTAATGCCGGAAACTTTTACACCTAAAGAGGAGCTTACCAAAAAGAAAAGGTACTTTCCTTAACTTTTTACAAAAATTTCTGGATTTTTTACAAAAAATTGTGCAGCTTCCTGAAGCGCAGGGGCGGGTGGCCGGTGAGTGATTTGAACCTTTTGCAGAAGTAGTTCGGATCGGTGAAGCCGACGCGCAGCGCCACTTCGTGGACGGGAAGGTCAGTTTCTCGGATGAGTTCTTCGGCTTTCTGTATCCTGATGCGGTTCTGATAATCCGTCAGCGTGTACCCGGTGAGCAGTTTGAAAAAAGAACTCAGGTACGTCCTGTTCACCGAGGCGAGACGGCAGGCCTCCTGGAGATCCAGCTTTTCAGGGAAGCGCTCTTCTATATACTCTCTCAATGTGAGAAGACGCTCCAGGATATGCTGCGGGATATCACTGCGGTGTTTTTGCTCTGCAGGCGCACAGGAGAGCGAAACATGCTGCCGCTTGGAAGCATCAGTCGCCATCGCCGTCAGCGCATTGATTGAAGCGAGTATCTCTTCGGCGGCAAAGGGTTTCTTTATTCGGAAGGCACTTCCCGCATAAAGTCCCCCCTCTTTACGGTAAAGCGATTGTACGACCGTATGTTCAAACTATAATTCTATATACCATACCTCCGGCGTGTCTGTCGAGATGTCTGGTTACGCTACGGCTGCAAGGAAAAGAAAGGCCTCCGGACATCCGGTCCGGAGGCCTTCCTGCAATGCTCGTTGAGCGTATTGTTAGAACAGCCCTTTTACTTTTCCGCTCTCGACATCAACATCGACTCTCCTGTATGCAGGGTCTGAAGCTGTTCCCGGCATCAGGGTAATGGAGCCTGCAACAGGGACAACGAAGCCTGCTCCCTTGTAGGTGAGGATGTCACGGATATAGAGCCTCCAGCCTTTCGGCACACCCTTCAGGTTCGGATTGTCCGAGAGGCTGAGATGGGTCTTCACCATGCAGGTGCCGAGCTTTGCCATCTCGGGGTCTGCTTCGAGCCGCTTTGCCTTTGCAGCAGCTTCGGCAGAGTAATCAACTCCGTCGGCGCCGTAGACCTGGGTTGCGATCAACTCGATACGCTTACGGAGCGGGGTATCGAGCTCATAGAGGAATTTGAAATCGTTCGGCTCGTTGCAGGCGTCGATGACCGCATCGGCAAGCTCGAGCGCACCCTCGCCGCCGTACTGCCAGTGCTTGGAAAGGGCGACACGGGCGCCTGCAGCCTCTGCAATTCTGCGAACGGCCTTGATCTCGTTATCGGTATCGGTATAGAAGGCGTTGATGCAGACGACGGGATTGATCCCCGCCTTTTTGATGACATTCACCAGGTGAATAAGGTTGTCGCACCCCTTCTCGACCCAGCCGACATTCTCGCCCTTGTACTCCTCGGGAATAGGCTTGCCCGGGACCGGAATGGGCGCGCCGCCGTGGCACTTCAACGCCCTGATGGTTGCGACGAGGACTGCTGCATTGGGTTTGAGTCCGGAGTAGCGGCACTTGAGGTTCCAGAACTTTTCGAAGCCGATGTCGGCGGCAAAGCCCGACTCGGTAATATTGTAATCACCGAGTTTGAGGGCGACCCTGTCGGCGATAATTGATGACTGGCCGATTGCGATATTGGCGAACGGTCCTGCATGGACGAATACCGGCTGGCCCTCGATGGTCTGCATGAGGTTCGGGTTGAGCGCCTCGACCATCCACGCGGTCATTGCACCGGCAACGCCGAGGTCTTCGGTGGTGACGGGCTCGCCGCTCTTACTGTAGGCGACAACGATTTTGCCCATTCTCTCTCTCATATCCTTCAGGTCTTTTGCGACCGCGAGAATCGCCATGACCTCGGATGAGACCGCAATGGCGAAGCCGGACTGCATCATGAAGCCGTCAGTTTTGCCGCCGAGGCCTATCACGATATTCCTGAGCGCCTGGGCGCAGAAGTCGATGATCCACTTCATTTCCACGTTGCGGGGATCGATGTTGAGCCTCTTCAGCTTACGCTTTGCGAGCTGCTCATCGGTGTAGTTGAATTCGTGCTGCATGCGGGAGGTAAGGGCGACCATGGCGAGGTTGTGGGCGTTCATGATCGCATTGATGTCGCCGGTAAGTCCGAGCGAGAACGGGGTGAGGGGAATGCACTGAGAGAGACCGCCGCCTGCTGCCGAACCTTTGATGTTCATGGTCGGTCCGCCGGAGGGCTGACGGATCGCGGCGATAACATTCTTGCCGCGCTTTCCCATACCCTGGGTCAATCCGATGGTCGTGGTCGATTTTCCTTCGCCGAGGGGAGTCGGCGTAATGGCGGTAACGTCAATGTACTTGCCGTCAGGCTTGTTCTTGAGGCGCTCAAGAACGCTTTTAAAATCAACCTTTGCGACGTAGTGACCGTGGGGGAGAAGTTCGTGCTTCTCCAATCCCAGCTGTTCTGCCAGCTGGTAGACGGTCTTCATGTTCTTCTCTGCTGCTTCGGCGATTTCCCAATCGGCGTGCTTCGTTGGATCAAGTGGCATACTGACCTCCTTACTCTTTCTTTTTTTATGTGATAAGGACAGACTGACCGTTCGTCATTGTAACAGCACACGTATCTTGTCAACGGCAAAAGACAAGTACATCCAGGAATTATAACAGCATCGTCGGCATTCTTCAATATCAAAATGAGCGCTCCCGAACGTCATGAACAGGGTGGAATGGCTGAACAATTTTGTAGGGATCGTTTTTCTTCCGCACGAGCCGTACACGCTCTGCCCTCTCTAATATGTTAAACTCAAAAGTCAGGATTTCGCTCTGCTGCGTGAGCGAAACGCCGGAGAATCAGGTACGTAACGGTGAGGAGCAATGGGACATCTCATAAGCGAGCAATTGTGCGAAAAGACCGAGGAATGCATGCGCTCGGGGTGTGGCGGCCTGTCGCTTGCCCGTACCCTTACCGACCTCGTCGACAGGCTTCTGTCCGGAGTTCTTGAGGATGCTCTGCTGTGTGAGGGCGTTGCTCCCTCTGCTCCCCTGGCGCTCGTCGCCGTTGGGGGGTATGGAAGACGTGAGATGGCCCCTTTTTCGGATATTGATATCATGGTGCTCGCAAAGGACAGAAATAGGAGCACTACCGAGGCCGCACAATCCGTGCTCTACCGCCTCTGGGATACGGGGGCTGCCATAAGCCACAGCTTCAGAACGCTGGAGGAGTGCGTAGAAGATTCGCTTGCCGACATACAAACGCGGACCGCGCTCATCGAATCGAGGTTTCTCTCCGGAAATCAGGAGCTTTTCAGAGAGTTTATCAGAGATGTTTACCCCAAGATCCTCTTCAAAAGGAAGAGGGACTTTATCGGCGATATGCTGCGCGAAATCGATCGGCGGCACCGGCTCTATGGAGAATCGGTCTACCTGCTCGAGCCTAATATAAAGGAAGGGCGGGGGGGCTTGCGTGATATCCACTCGATAGCGTGGCTCGCCAAGACCGTCCTTCGCTTCGATGATTTTAATGCGCTCCATGGTCTGCTCCCGCCGCAGGACTACAAACACTTCATGGCTTCATTCGATTTTCTTCTGAGAGCGAGGGCATGTCTGCATGCCTTCTCGAAGAGAAAGAACGATCTGCTCTCTTTCGAATTTCACGAAGGGACAGCCCGACTGCTGGGATTTAAAACGACCAAACGCTTCAGTGCCGCGGAAATTATGATGCGTCTGTACTATAAAAAAGCCGCGACGGTAATGGAAACACTATCCAAGGTGGCGCATCATTGCAGCAGCCAGTTGGTCAGCTTCTTTCCGGTCTCTTTTTCATTCAAAAAGATCACCAGCGATTTCTTCATATCGAAGAACGAGATCATTGTTCGGGACAGGACGCTGTTCAAGGACACCGATAAAATCATCGAGGTTTTTTATCACTCTTCGGTTACCGGGAAAAAGCTGAGCAGTCAGGTGAAAGAGCACATAAAAGGCAGATTCCTCTTTATCAATAGGAAGACAAGGGCCTCTCAGAAGGCGGTTCACCATTTCCTCAACATACTCAGGGGTGACAGGGTGTATGTAACGCTACGGGCGATGCATGAGACTGGAATTCTGGACCGCTTCATCCCTGAATTCGGCAAGCTGCGGCACCTCGTCATTTCCGAGCCCTACCACAGGTATACCGTTGATGAACATTCCCTGATCGCCATAAGAAATCTTGAGGCACTGCGGCAGCCGGAGCAGACAAAGCTTTCCTATCTTGCCGATATTTTCAGGAAGGTGAAACCGGATATACTGTTTCTCGCGCTTCTTCTCCACGACATCGGCAAGGGTGTCTCGAGGAGACATGAGGAGGCCGGATACCGGATGCTGAAGACAATCCTGGAGCGCTTCACTATCGATTACGCCGACCGCCGGAGAATAGAATTTCTCGTTAAGAACCACATTATCCTGGCGAAGCTCGCATTTGCGCGCGATGTCGAGGCCCCGGAGACGATCGCACAGCTTTCGGAGATCGTCGAAACCGAGGATAACCTGAACGCGCTCTACCTTATGACCTATGCCGACATGAGTGCCGTCAATCCTCTGTTCTGGACCGATTGGAAGGCGTACCTCTTTCACGAGCTCTATGCAAGGACACTGGAGCATCTGAAGGGCAGCAAGGGGAAAGCGGTCGGGACCCTTGATGTAAAACTTCGGGAGTTTGTTGCAAACATGCCTGATCGGTATCTGATTTCGAGCACAGATGATATAATTAATGCTGATTATCACCTCTTCGAGAGGGGGAAGAAGGAAGGGGTTGCGATCGCGCTCAGAGAGAGGGCTGATACAACCGTTGAAATCTGCATTGCCGCCGGTGATATGCCGGGCCTCTTTGCAAAGATTGCAGGAGTGCTGAGCTCTAACGGGCTCAACGTACTCCGTGCGCGTATATATACCGGCAGGGACGGCCGGGTCATCGATAAATTTGTGATCTCGAACTGGAGAGAGGTATGGTGGAAGGGCATAGAGGAGCTCTTGTATGAGGAGTTGCGCAACGCCATCCTCTTGAACGAGGGAGCTCCGACACGCCTGCGCGATACAGTAGCATCAAGCAGTGATCTCCATCATTACCGGACTCCCGGGCCCTTTTTCAGATTTGAGAGCTTTATCGAGATCGATAACGAGACATCAGAGACGCATACGATCCTCGAGTTGTTCCTGCCTGACCGGTTCGGACTGCTGTACGAGGTGGCGAACCGTCTTCTCGCGCAGGGAGCGGATATCACGTCGGCGGTGATCAACACGGAAGAGGGGATCGCCCAGGATGTGTTTTATCTGCAATACCGGGGCGGCAAATTCGAGAGCGAGAGGCTTTTTGCGATGCTGCAGTCACTCGGGGCGTCAGAACTGGCTAAAGTTGCCCTGACACCATGACGCCCTCTCATGTTCTCATATATAATAGGTAATCGAATAAAGCTGGATAGATCGTCATGAATAAGCGAAAGATCGTTTATATACTGATTTTTGTTCTGATTTTCGGCATGTTCCTCTATGTTTCGCGAGGGCCGAACGTATCCAATGTCCTCAAGAAGCTGATCCTCCCCGAGCTTGAGCTCGCAACAGGCAAGAAGTTCATTGCGCAGAAGATCTATATCAATGTTGTCCCCCTTTTTATTGAGATAAAAGGACTGAAAGTATTCGATGATAACGGCACCAGAATCGTTGAGCTCGATCGTGTAAAGGGGTATATAGGACTCTCGGGGCTGCTCAGTAAAGAGATCGTCGTTAAGCGGCTGGTGATCAAAGGTGCCGGAGTCCGCACCAGCCGGGAGCAGGTTGAGGAGATCGTAACGAATATAAAGAGATATCTCGCTGAAGAACAAAAGAGTGCATTCAAGGTAAAAGTAAAATCGATTGATCTGGTCGATAGCTCCATCTCCTTCCGGGACAATGAATATCAGATCGCTCTGGAGGAATTCGACGCCCTGGTAGTACTCTCTGATGTGCCGCGCTTCCGCCTTGCCTCAAAAAAGGCTGTGCTCAAAAAAAAAGACCTTCCTGAGCTCACCACCTCCTTTGATACCACCTTTTTTGTAAAAGATTCGCTGGTAGATTTGAAGAGCTTCAAGGCCGAAGCCTTCAAGTCCACCGTTGCCCTCTCGGGAACGCTCGAAAGCAAAGGCCTGCTGGGGAGATTTACGTCGGACATCAAGCTCAGGATCGAGTCCCTCAGGAAGATATTCGGGCTCAGAAACAGCGGTGAAGGGGCCCTTACCGCAAAGGGAACCATCCGCTTTGATGGCCTGAAGCGGGGTCTCGGTGATGTCGTAGTGGATGTGACGGTACAGGGAGACCTTTTTCTCGAAACGCTGATGGAGCTGTTGAAGGTCACCGAGCCGCTCAAGGGGCATATCACGATCAACGGGACCATGAAAGGCCCGCTCACCAACCTTATTGCCGAGGGCAGGGCTGATCTTAAAAAAGGAAACATCTTTAATGTCGATGTCGACAGGCTGCTCTGCACCGTCTCCTATCGTGGAGGCGTCATGAGATTCAACGAGGGCAGGGCTGTTCTTTATGGGGGGACGGCGACTGCGGAAGCGGCGATACCCCTTCCCGTGGTGGACCGTCATAGTCTGAAAATTACCGTAAAAGAGGTGCACAGCAAGGAAGTGTTCAAGCTCATCGGGTGGGATCCCGGCATACCCGCAGGCCGTGTGAGCGGCGAGATCACCTCGGAAGGAAGCGCCTTCAACCCTTCCGGAAGTTTCTTCTATCGGAGTGTTCCGAAAGGCCGCGATATTCTTGACAGGGTTCGAGAGGTGAAAAGCGCGTTTGTCATGAGAGATGACGTCCTCCATTTCGAGCATCTTACCATCTCGACCGGAGCCTCGCAGGTTGCTGCAACTGGAGATGTCGATATCAAAAACAGTACGCTGCATATCACCGGAAACGGCACCGCATCAGATATGATCGAGCTCACCTCTCCATACGTTACTGCGCTCTCGGGGCCGGTACGGTTCTCTTCGACCATATCAGGAAATCTTGATGACCCGGTGCTCGATATGAAATTCAGTTCTGCAGGCATGACCCTCAAAACCGGGAGGCTCGGCATTTCCGATGTCGTGTATGACAGGAATATACGTTTTGATACCGTCGAAGGGGCCGTGACCTATCGAAAGACCCTGCTAAACCTGAAGTCACTCACTGCACGTTCTTCCTCAGAGGAATACAGGGGCTCAGGAGTCATTCGTTTCCCGAGGGCAGATGCGCTGTTCGATATGAAAAGGCCTGACTATGATCTCTCCCTGTCCGCGCGCCAGATCGATCTTGAACGGCTGACCGCCCTGTTCCAGGGGAGTCCGCGCCTTTCCGGAACAATGCATGCTGAATTCAAATTGTACGGGGCACCAGATGACATCCGTATGACCGGCGGTTTCCAGGGGAGTAATGTCATCCTCGACGATACCTATGCAGTCGAGGATGTCGCAGGTAGTGCCGCCTATAAGGATAAGGGGTTCACCTTCACCTCGGTTCGCTTAAGAAACAGAAACTCCGTACTGCATGCGCAGGGGCGCATTACGACTGATAAGGTGTTCTCGCTTGAAGCGAGTGGCCAGAAGGTCAGCATTGCGGATGTGTTGCCGGCAAAGATAAGGCGGCGTATCGAGGAAAAGTACAAGGAACTTTCGCGTGAGAATGTCTTCGACACCATCGTCCTGACAAAGGTGAGCGTCAAAGGTGAAGGCACGTTCATGCATCCCTCTCTCGAGTTCGCCGGTGATGTCCAGGGGGGGGCCTACCGCGGGCACTCCTTCGGCAGGGGATCGATCGCGGGAAGCCTCAAGGGAAAGGATCTCAAGGTGAATGCGTCGCTGCTGGATAGAAAGATGGGGATCGCTGCTGAGGCACACCTTGCCGGGACCTTCCCGTGGAAAGCCGCCATCGACCTCCAGCCTGCGCGGTACGATTTCATTATTGCCAGCTTTTTGAAAGATGTCCCCGACGATCTGCTGCTCAGCCTCAGGGGCTCGATAAAGGCACAGGGCGACAGGGAGAGCGTCAATGCGCTGATAACACTTAACAAGGCTCACCTCTATGCCTACGGGACCGGTTTTACGAATGCGACGCCTATCGTAGCCCGTCTCGAAGACAAGCGGCTTTCCATCGGTACCTTAACGATGAAGAGTGACGTCACCGAATTCAAGGTGAGCGGCGGTATGGTGATCGGCAAGAGCTACGACCTGCTGCTCGAAGGTGCTTCGTCGCTTGCACCCCTCAAGGCGCTCTCGAAGACGCTTGATGTGCTGAAAGGCAATGCCACCTTTGTCGTGTCCGTTACGGGCAATTGGGAACGGCCCAAGGTAAACGGCGCTTTGGATATCACCAACGGCACGCTGGGGATCAAGAATATCCACTACCGCCTCTCGTCGCTGTCGGCGTATGTGTACATCGACGAAGACAGAGTTGTCCTCGAGAGGGCCCAGGGAAAGCTCTCCGGAGGAGATGTCTCGTTGTTCGGCACTGCGTACCTCCAGAAGTTTTCGATAAAACGTTTTTTCATCGAATCTCGTCTTAAAAACATTACCGCTTCCCTCTCCAAGGACCTCTGGACCAGCTTCGACGGCACGCTCTACTACCGGGGCGACACGAATGCGCAGACCATACTCGGCGACATCGCCTTGAGGAGGGCCCGCTATACGGGAAGGGTAGAGTGGAAAAGCTGGCTCCTCAAAGCGCGTCAGAGGGAAAGGATCAGAACAGAACCCACCCGGTTTGATGCTACTGCCCTGAATGTACGGCTAGTAAGCCCGAACCTCATTATTGACAACAATGTGGCGCGTGCAGGGCTCCGTACGGATATGCTCATACGAGGCACGATCGGCCAGCCTGTACTGCTCGGCAAGATCGAGGCAAAAGAGGGCGTCGTGTATTTCAGGAACAATGAATTCAAAATCCTTAAGGGGAACATCGACTTCTCGAATCCGAACCAGATACGGCCTTATTTCGATGTGGTTGCTGAAACGAGGGCGAGGAATTACAATATACGGCTCAGCCTCGAGGGCTATGCCGAACAGTTCAATCTCTCCCTTGCATCGGATCCGCCGTTGAGCGAGACCGATATTTTCAGCCTTCTCACTGTCGGTCAGGTCGGAAAGAGTCTGCAGGGGCTGGAAGGCGGCATCGGCGCCGGCGAGGCCACGTCTTTTCTCACCGGGAAATTACAGGATGTGATCGAGGAGCGGCTGAAGACCGTGACCGGATTTGACCGGGTGCAAGTCGATCCCTCTGTCTCCAAGACGACCGGCACGGTGGCACCGCGCGTGACGATCGCCAAGAGATTGCTCGGAGACAAGCTGTACGTTACCTACAGCGCTGCGGTAGGCTCGGGTGAAGAACAGATATGGAAGCTGGAATACCAGGTGGGAAAGAACACTTCACTCGTTGGGGTACGTGATGAAAGGGGCGGACTGGGTGGAGACATCAAGTTCAGATTTGAATTTAAATAGGAGCCGGGAGTCAGAATCAAGAATTCAGAAGAAAGTCAAAAGGCTTTTTTGTATTTTGCCGTTTGTTCTTTCTCTTTTCTTCTGGCTCCCGGCTCCTGGCTCCTGGATTCTGACGTTCGCCGATGCCCAGACCACAGAGACAGCAGTTCAGCCCATTGCAACGATCGAGGTGCGGGGGCTCTCATCGATCCCTGAATGGGAACTTCTCTACCTTCTCGATCTCCGCAGGGGAAGACCGCTGGACAGAAAGGCGCTGCAGGAAGGTATTGAAAGGGCCTTTTTGAAGGGGGTATTCGATGATATTGTGGTCGAGAGTCTTGATCAGGAGCATACCCGCATCAGGGTGACGGTGAAGGAGAAGAAGGTTATCGGTGCGATCAAGGTACAGGGGAATGACCATTTCTCCAAAAGCTTTATAAAAAAGCAGACGGCCCTCAGCAAAGGAGAACGCCTCAGCCGGCTCAAGGTAAGGCGAGGCATCAGCAACCTCAAGGAGGAGATGGCAAAACGTGGATTTGCCAACGCCAATATTGCCGCCGCAGTTGTTCCCCGCAAGGGCAATACCGTCGAGGTGGTGATCACCGTGCAAGAAGGGACCCCGGAGAGGATCAGGGATATAACCATTGCAGGGCCCGACGATGTGGTCAGGTCGTATCTGAAGCTTTCATCAGGAGATATTTTTGACGCCAAGCAACTGGAATCTCTTGAAGAGAAAGTGATACGAAACTACAAGAAAAAGGGATACGTGGGAGCTGCGCTGTCCTCCACGTTCAGCAACGGCATTCTGTCCATTGTACTGGATCCCGGAAAGAAGCTTACCGTGGGTTTTAAGGGGAATGCCGGGATATCTTCAAAAACGCTCATGAAAGAGATACCTTTTTATGAGATCGACGAGATCAGCGAAGACCTGATCGAAGAGACGGCATCGAGAATCGTGTCGCTCTATCATAGTCACGGCTATCCTTTTGTGCAGGTTGCCCCCGTCCAGTCAGTGCCCGAGCGGAATCATATCCATCTTGATTTCTTTATATTCGAAGGAGAACGGTACCGGGTGCGCTCTATCGCCTTCGAAGGTGTTACCATACCTGCCGAGCGCCTCAAGGATATTATCGCCCATAAAACAGGAGCCTACTACAACCCCGAGCTCCTGGAAACCGATGTGGAGAACCTGACCGAGTTCTATCACGCCCTTGGGTATCTTTACCTGGAGGTGCAGGAGCCTGAGGTGTCCCTGACAAACGGCAACGCTGCAATTGTCTTTGATCTCCGTGAAGGTCCCCAGGTAGTGCTGAAGGAACTCTCCCTCAAGAATAATTCCGCCTTTTCGGATAAAGAGCTCCTCGATGCGATCCCTTTGCGGTTAGGACAGCCGTACAATGAAGTGGACGTTTCCGATGCGCGGAGAAAGATTCTTGAGCTCTATAACAGAAAAGGGTTCCTCGATGCCAAGGTTGCTGCGGAGCGTGAGATCGTCGACACCTCGGCATCGGTAACATTTACGGTTCAGGAAGGCGGGATCACTTATTTCGGCAAGAATGTCATCATCGGTAACGAACAGACGCGGCCGCGTGTTATCCGAAGAGAATTGAGCGTAAAGGAGGATACCCCTTTTGACTACAGTCTCCTCCTCAAGGAGCGGCAGAAGCTCTATAGGTTGGGGCTCTTTACCGATATCGAGGTAACCCCCGCTGAAAAAAGAGACGCTACCCGGGACATCGTGTACAGGGTCAAAGAGGCCAGACCGGGTGCCGTTGAATTCGGTGTCGGCTACGGAGAGTACGAAGCGTTCAGGGCCTTTTTCGATGTAAGCTACAGGAATTTATGGGGGACGAACCGGCAGCTGTCGTTCAGGACCGAGGTGAGCACCCTGGAGCAGCGTTACATCCTGTCCTATTTTGAGCCATGGTTCTTGAATGAGGACCTCACCTTCAGGGCATTGCTGCTCCATGAGGAACGGAAAGAGCGGAACATCGAAAAGGATGAAATCCGTTATCGGTTGAAAAGAGATACCATTACCGCCGGTGTCGAGAAAAGGCTGACTGAGACACTGAAAGCCGAACTGAGCTATGACTTTTCCGTAGTGAAGACCTTCGATGTAAAGCCGGACGTGATACTGAGCAGAGAGGACGTCGGTACACTCATCATCAGCGGCATACGCCCCGGCCTGATCTATGATACCAGGGATAATCCCTTTGAGCCGAGGAAAGGGCTGCTTGCAGGACTCTCGTTCAAATTCGCCTCACCCCTCCTGCTGTCAGAGACACACTTTGCCAAGCTCTCGCTCTATGTGAACAAGTACATGGGACTGGGCAGGAGAAATGTCCTCGCCGTATCGCTGCGCGGCGGGATTGCCAAAGGCTTCGGTGATACGAGAGAGTTGCCGATTGTCGAACGTTTCTTTCTCGGCGGAAGGACCACGGTCCGTGGGTATGCGCAGGACGCCCTGGGGCCCAAAGGAGTCGACGACAACCCGACAGGTGGAAACGCCTTCACCATGGGGAACTTCGAGGTGAGGACCGACATAGGAAGAGGATTCGGTCTCGTTACCTTTGTCGATGCCGGCAATGTATGGCAGAAAGTTGAGGATACAGACATTTCAAACCTCAAATATACGACCGGCCTTGGGCTCCGTTACAATACGCCGGTTGGTCCGTTCCGGATCGACTACGGCTATAAACTGAACCCAGAGAAAGGAGAGAGTAGAGGTGAAATCCATTTCAGTCTCGGGCATGCATTCTAAAGACAGAAGACAGAAGTCAGAATACAGAATTCAGGATCATGTATTCAGAGCATGCTTTATTCTACTCCTTTTGATTATTCCGGCCCCTGGCTCCTGGCTCCTGAATGCTGTTTGTCATGCTGAAGTAATAGATCGGGTGGTCGCCTACGTCGACGACACTGCTATTACCCTTTCGGAATTTCGTGAGCACTACTCGTTGACCCGGCAAACCCTTGCCACTGTCACCGAAGAGGATGTCGTGAACTCGATGATCAACAGCTTGCTGCTCCTCAAAGAGGCGAGAAAGATCCGTCTCGACGCGCCGTCGAAGGAAGAGATGATAAGGGATTACATCGACATAAAGATCAGGGCCCCGATCATTATCAGGGAAGAGGAGATCGAGCGCTTTTACCGGGAGCACCGCGAGGAGTTCAAGGGCAAAGAATACGTCGACGTCAGAGATGAAATAGAGCTCTATCTGACCGAGCTCGAGACCAACCGGCGGCTGAAACAACACCTCGAGGAATTACGGCTGACTGCCGAAATCGCCGTCCAGCTTATACCTCAATGATGAGGGCGTGCTCGTCGCACTCGGGGAATTTCGGGCACTTCACGCAGTCACCCCATATCTTATGGGGAAGCTTGGCTTTGTCGATGTCTTTGAACCCGAGTTTCCTGAAAAACTCCGGCTGATAGGTAAGGGCGAAGACGCGCTTGATGCCAAGCTCCTTGGCCTCCTTGAGGCACTTCTTTACCATCAGCTTCCCGATACCCTTGCGCTGATACTCTTCCTTTACTGCCAGTGACCTGATCTCAGCAAGGTCTTCCCACAGAATGCGGAGCGCACAAACGCCCCGTATCTCACCCTTTCCCTCGACGACGATAAAATCCCGCAGACTTTCGTAGAGCTCATTGAGCGCCCGGGGGAGCATTTCTTCGCGTTTTGCAAAGTCATTGATGAATTTATGAATCAGTTTTATGTCAGCGATAGTTGCTTTTCTGACGTTCGGCAAAGGTATATCCTTCCATGATCAAGGTTTTATTTATCTCCAGCAAATCCTTTTTGCGCGACGGGATCGTCTCGTTCACGGCGTCGAGGACCGTATCGATGCTCAGGCACCGGGTCGCTGCGACAAAGGCGCCCATCATGACCATATTGGCTGATTTTGTAGCATGGAGCGATGCGGCGATCCCGCTGGCGGGAATACGGATGGTCCTGATATCATTCCGGTGATTTTCGAGGGTCACGAGTGATGCATCGCAGATGAGAAGCCCGCCGCTCAGCAGTCGCGCTTGAAAGCGCTTGTATGAGGCCTCATTCATGATGAGGAGGGTGTCCGGATTCCTGATCACCGGAGATCCGATCATGCTGTCGGCGATGATGACCGTGCAGTTGGCAGTTCCGCCGCGCATTTCAGCACCGTACGAAGGAAACCACGTGACCTCTTTCTGTTCGAGCATAGCCGCACGCGATATGAGCTTCCCGAGGAAGAGAATGCCCTGTCCGCCCGATCCCGCGATGATAATGCGCTGCTCCATTGTCGATAACGTTAGACGCGATGAGTGTCCTTGATAACGCCCTGTTTATAGATCTTCATCATCTTCTCTCGCAGCCACTCAAGCGATTTGACCGGAGAGAGCCCCCAGTCTGTTGGGCAGGGGGATAGTATCTCGACCATGCTGAACCCTTTGCCCTCGATTTGATAGGTAAAGGCCTTCTCGATGTATTTTTTTGTCGTGACGATGTTCTTGTATGAATCAACGGCAGACCGTGCCATAAAGGCAACACCATCGAGGGTCGCCAGCATCTCTGCCACCCGCAGGGGATAGCCTGCCTGCGCGCTCTGCCTTCCCGAAGGGGTCGTGGTTGTCTTCTGATCGAGAAGTGTTGTCGGCGCCATCTGACCGCCGGTCATGCCGTAGGTGGCGTTGTTGACGAAAAAGACGGTAATGTTTTCTCCTCTGTTCGCAGCGTGGACGATTTCCGCTGTTCCAATTGCAGCGAGATCGCCGTCGCCCTGGTAGGAAAAGACGACCGCATCGGGAAGGGTCCGTTTCATGCCTGTTGCCGCAGCAGGAGGTCTGCCGTGGGCGACCTCGATCATATCGAAATCGAAATAATCGTAGGCAAAGACAGCGCATCCCACCGGCGCCATGCCGATGGTCCGCTCACGGATACCGAGCTCATCAATCACTTCGGCAATGAGGCGGTGAACGATGCTGTGGCCGCATCCCGGACAGAAACGGAAAGGGGTTTTCTTGATGCTTTTCGGTCTTCCGAAAATCTGCTGCATGGATGTGATTATACCATATTTTTGTAACAGGCCGGATTATGTCAGCAGCATTGTACAGAGCACAAACGATCCATCTCCCGGTTTGCCTGCTGATGGTTTCTGTTTTATAATGAGATTATTGCCCCTCTATTTATCACGCCACCACAAGGAGGAGGTCTTCGTGGAACTCGGCGCCCTTTACCGGGGAGACGGCATCTGCGAGTTTGTTGTATGGGCACCGTTCCTGAAAAAAGTCGAGCTCAAGGTACTCTCGCCTGAAGAGCGAATAGTTCCCATGACGAGCGACGGACAGGGATACTGGAGGACCGTTGTGTCGGATGTCTTTCCGGGCGCCCTTTATATGTTTCGTCTCGATGAGGCGAGAGATCGTCCTGACCCTGCATCCCATTACCAGCCCCAGGGAGTGCACGGCCCCTCACAGGTCATCGATCACCAGGCGTTCAGCTGGGAAGACCGTGACTGGAAAGGCCCCGACCTCTGCAAGATGATTATCTATGAGATACATATCGGAGCTTTTACCCCTGAGGGGACCTTCGATGCCGTGATACCGCGGCTCGATGCACTGAAAGAACTTGGGATCAATACGCTGTTGATCATGCCGGTTGCCCAATGTCCCGGTGAACGAAACTGGGGGTACGACGGCGTTTACCTTTATGCTGTCCAGAATTCTTATGGAGGCCCCGAAGGACTGAAGCGTCTGGTCAACGAGTGCCACAAGCGGGAAATAGCAGTGAAACTCGATGTCGTCTATAATCACCTCGGTCCTGAGGGGTGCTATGTGTGCGAGTACGGTCCGTTCTTCACCGATACCTACAAAAGCCCCTGGGGACGGGCGGTGAATGTAGACGGACCCTACAGTGACGGGGTGCGCAACTACTTTATTGAAAACGCCCTTTACTGGTATACCCATTACCACATCGATGTCCTCCGCCTCGATGCTGCCGATAGGATATTTGACATCAGTGCCTATCCGTTTCTTCAGGAGCTTGTCGATAATGTCAAAACCTGTTCGCGCCGGAACGGAAAGGAATGCTTCCTCATTGCAGAGTCGGACCAGAACGACCCGAAGCTCGTGCGGCCGAAGGAGCGCGGCGGCTTCGGGCTCGATGCCCAGTGGCTCGACGATTTTCACCACTGCATTCATGCGCTCCTCACCGGTGAGAGGGAAGGCTACTATGCAGATTACGGTGAAATCGAACAGCTTGCAAAAGCTTTGCAAGAGGGGTTCGTCTATACCGGCGAATATTCCTCCTATAGAAAATGCCGCAGGGGGAGGCCGGCACAAGACATACCCGCTTATCGCTTTGTCGTCTTCTCGCAAAATCATGACCAGGTTGGCAATCGTGCTGTCGGCGACCGGTTGGAACACCTTGTCCATTTCGAGGCCCTCAAGCTCGCGGCAGCAACGGTCATTTTCTCTCCTTTCATACCGCTCCTGTTCATGGGACAGGAGTATGGAGAGGAGTCTCCGTTCCAGTATTTTGTCAACCACTCCGATCCCGATCTGATCACTGCAGTACGGGAAGGAAGAAAAAGTGAGTTCACCTCTTTTGCATGGGAGGACGAGCCGCCGGATCCCGAGGGAGAGGAAACATTCAGGAGATCAAAACTGCAGTGGGAGCGGAGGACTATAGGGAAACATAAGGAACTACTTGAATTTTATAAACTGCTTTTGCGAATGCGCAGGGAGACCCCTGCGCTTTCAAACTGCAGCAAGGAGCTTACCCGGGTAAAAGCTCTCAAGGAAGAGAAGGTTATCCTCATGAGGCGGTGGGACGAGTCGGAGGAGAGCCAGGTGTTCTGTCTGCTCAATTACAATACTGCCGATACCAGGATATTTATCAATGATTTCCTTCCCGGAGCGAGGTGGAGGAAGGTCATCGATTCAGCCGAAAAGAGATGGGGCGGTCCGGGGAGCATGCTTCCTGATGAGCTGATACCCCTTGAAGCGATGCATATGAAGGAGCACAGTATGGCGTTGTATGTAAAAGAATGATAGTCCTTACCCTTTCCGCTGTTGCCATCGTCGAGTGAGTTGAAGATTGTAAGACAAAGAAGATATTGCAGGGCGGCAGGTTAAATCTCTTTGTTGATTCTTCTCTAAATAACTTATTGGTGGTTAAAGAGTTCGATGAGTAATCCTTCAAGGAGTCCGTAGTCGCTGACAATCGCCTCTTCCTTCTGCATCATCTCCATAATCGTCTTGAATATAAGTAGTCCGGGGATAATAATATCTGCTCGCTCAGGCTCGAGGCCTCTGATTTTTGAGCGCTCAATTAAAGGTAATTGAGCAAGCTCTTTCAGAATTACTTGAAGTTTTGAGGTTGATATTCGGTGAGAGTGGATTTTATCCCCTTCATAGGTACCCAGACCTAAATCGATAGCTGCGATTGTTGTTGCTGTGCCTCCTGTTGCAATGATTGTTTTAAAGGAGCTCATCACGGTGCCCGGCGGCTGAGAAGGAATATTCTTGAGGAAAGATTCTTTAACATGTTCAAAAACATACTTTTCTGTGGTCTTCGCTTCTTCGGGAGTCGGCGGATCATGCCTGATGAAGAGCTCGTGCAGCCTGACCGCACCAAGAGGAATGCTGCTCATTGAATGGTTTTTCCCGTCCACTATAATCCACTCAGTGCTTCCTCCGCCGATATCAAGAATGAGGGAAGGACCCTGAAGGTTATCCCCGCTCTCCGTGCCAGCGATTATTCCTTTGATGGTAAGCTCCGCTTCTCTATCTCCGGAGATGACCTCAGCAGATATCCCGGTGCTCTTTTTTACCTCATCGAGGAATTCTCTGCTGTTTGCTGCCTCCCTAAGAGCGCTCGTTCCGACAGCTTTATATTCCCGCACCCCATATCGATCACCAATTTCTTTAAAGGTTATAAGAGATGCTATTGAATTATCGATATTTTCACCGCTGAGCTTGCCTGTGGTCTGGAGGTTTTGTCCAAGGCGCGTCACTGATCTCGATGAGGCAATGCGGAGCACTTTCCCCTTCGCGACTGATCCGATGAGGAGTCTGAGCGTATTGGTACCTATATCGATGACCGCGACAGGAGCAGGGCGCTCGTTATGATCTTTCATTAACTACAGCAACAATTTCTTCGGCGGCCCGCTCGACCGGTATCTTTATCGTCTCCCTGGTACGCCGTATTTTCAGTTCTATGATATTGTCTTTTAATCCTTTTTCACCAATAACGGCATGGAAGGGGATCCCGATGAGGTCAGCATCCTTGAACTTGACTCCTGGCCGTTCATTACGGTCATCCATGAGCACGTCGAGGTTCCTTTCGGTCAGCGCCCTATAGAGCAACTCGGCAATCTCCATGGTTTTTTGATCCGTTACATTTAAAGGAATAAGCTCGATCGTAAAAGGAGCAATGCTTTTCGGCCAGATGATCCCATCCTTATCATGGTTCTGTTCTATCGCGGAAGCGGCAATGCGCGCCGGTCCTATTCCGTAACTACCCATAATTATTGGTTTTTCCTTTCCTTCCTTGTCAAGGAACACTGCGTTGAGCGGCACTGAATATTTTGTGCCCAGCTTGAAGATGTTACCGATCTCAATAGCTTTTTCTAACCGGACCGGGCTCTTGCACTGTGGACAGCCGTCTCCCTCTTTTGCAACGTGCAGATCGTGCCACTCGGCCTTGAAGTGCACCGAGGCTTTGATACCTTTTGCATGGTAATCAACCTTGTTCGCACCGGTAACAAAAGTCCCCTCCTTTAAAGATGAATCCGCAAGTATCCGAATCGTATGTCCCATAGGGCCGATGAACCCCGCCTCGACACCCAGCGTGGATTTGACTTCGTCCTTTCCGGCGGCGCGATAGATCCCTATCAATTTGGCGAGTTTTTTCTCATGCAAATCCTGATCGCCACGGACGAGAACCAGGACAGGGCCGGCTGAAGATATAAATAAAAGACTTTTGATGAAATACGCAGGATCGATTTTTAAAAAGCCGGCGACCTCTTTGACCGTCCTCTTTTGAGGGGTATACACCTCTTCATACACCCATCTTTTGTCCTCCAGAGGAGAGGGGATTGAGTCCGCTACTTCAACATTTGCTGCGTAACCGCATTGAGTGCAAAGGACAATATCATCTTCTCCCGCCGGGCTGGGCGCCATGAACTCATGGGCGACCGCGCCCCCCATCATGCCGGTATCGGATTGCACCTGATAAAACTGGAGTCCGCATCTGCTGAATATCCGGTGATAGGCATCGGCATGGAGCCGGTAGTTCCTATCGAGTCCCTCATCATCCATATCAAAGCTATAGCTGTCCTTCATGACGAACTCTCTGGTTCTGAGAATGCCGCTCTTGGGACGCGCTTCATCGCGTAGTTTTGTCTGTATCTGATACCACACTTGGGGAAGGTCACGGTAAGACCTGATCTCCCGGGCTGCAAGCCAGGTCATGATCTCTTCATGGGTCATGCCGAGGCACATGTCGCGATCGGTCCTGTCTTTCAGACGGAACATCTCCTCTTTAATGTCATACCACCGGCCGGTCTTTTGCCATATCTCGGCAGGATGAAGAATGGGCATTGAGATCTCCTGGGCGCCTATGGCATTCATTTCCTCTCTCATTATCGTGTTGATCCTGTTCATCACCTTGAGCCCCAGGGGGAGCAGAATATAAAGTCCGGCAGCAAGCTGACGTATATAGCCGGCCCTGAGCATAAGCTTATGGCTGATTGCTTCGGCTTCGGACGGTACTTCACGAAGGGTGGGGATAAACATCTTCGAAAATCTCATTAAAATGCCTCCATGTGCGTAGGGTGATATTGAATATATCATTATTTTTCAACAAATGACAAACGGAAATTAACATCTTCAGTCACTTGCCAACATTCCTAACACTTTTCCGCCTCAATCAGGGTGGCTGTTTCAGAAGGGGTGCAGGGTGTCTGCATGAAAGGAGCGTGTTGCCGCATTTCTGTATCTCAACGATATTTCAGAGAAGCGCAAGAGAGTAAAATGAGATTTACCGGGAACCCGCTGATTTTCCGTCCTAGAATCAAAATAAAATTTAACATAATATATCTTATCGGTCATAATAAATAAACAGCGAATGTTGATAACTTGTTACGAATCTAGTGAATTGACCTCTTCCGAAGGCGTGCTAAAAGGCTTTTAGCGGAGTTGTACAATGTGTAGGCATATAAAAAAGTTTTATAAGTGAGTTAGTTGTTGCGATTTTAGCGGGTTTCCGAGCGCCATAGAATCTTTGGTGCCGACAACGCGTGTATTTACAAGCATTCCCGCTTTGAGCCGTCCGTAACCGCCTGCCTCTTCAAGGTATATTCTGATATAGTTGCTCGAGGTGCCGATATAGCCGCCCTCCGCCGGCTCCTCAATAATGACATCGGTCGTAGTCCCGATATTTTTTTCGAGAAACAGTTTCTTTTTCTCTTCACCGATCGATCTGAGCAATGCCACGCGGTTCTTTTTTGTCTTCCCGTCAACCTGCTGCGGAAAAGATGCCGCTTTTGTATGAGGCCTGGGAGAGAAAGGGAAAACGTGGATATAGGAAAAGGGAACTGTCTCGATAAGGTTCACGGTCTGTCTAAACTCCTCCTCTCCTTCGCCAGGGAAGCCGACAATAATATCGGTTCCGAGCCCGATATAAGGATGCACCTTAACAATTCTTTCGATACCCTTTATAAAGTCGGACGTTCCATATGTTCTGTTCATGAGCTTCAGTACCGTATCAGCCCCGCTTTGCAGCGGTATGTGGAGGTGATTGCATATCCTCGGATTCATTAAAAGATCGATGAGCTCATCATTAATTTCCTTAACTTCCAGCGAGCTTAATCGTATGCGCAGCGACGTTGTGGCATTGAGTAGAGATATTAATAATGATGAAAGCGTTACTTGAGGAGCAAGGTCCAATCCATAGGTGCCGAGATGGATTCCAGTCAGCACTACCTCGCGGTACCCGGCAGCCTCGTACTTCTTGACCTCCTCAATAACATCAGTTGTCGGGACGCTGCGCGACCTCCCTCGCGCAAGAGTTATGGCGCAATAACTGCACGAATAATTGCAGCCGTCCTGCACTTTGATGATCGGCCTCTGGCGGGAATAATGACAGCGGGGATTATTTCTTTCTGGTGTCTCCAGAGCGAGCAGATCCAAGAGCGTATCTTTATCGCTGTTGCTTACAATTTCAATATCTTTATTAAGTGTTTTTAAAGTTGTGTGATTGAGCTCGGCATAGCATCCGGTCACAACCACCTTTGCCTGTGTCCGCAACGCGCGCTGGACAAGCTGCCGGGACTGATAATCTGCTTTAGATGTGACTGTACAAGTATTTATTATGCAAAGGTCAGGATTCTCTGTTACATCAACGACCCGATGTCCTGCGGCACAGAGCATGTTTTCCCACTGAAAGCTCTCTGCCTGATTGGTTTTACATCCGAGTGTTATAACAGCTACTTTCATCTGAATGGTTAAAGAGGCATCCCCTGTAAAGAATGCCTGCTGGCTTTGGTAATGGTTACCCGCACTATATCTCCGGGATGAAGACCGTCAGATTTCTGGAGGGTAACGATCTTGTTCGTGCGTGTTCTGCCGGCAAGCGCCTTCTTGTTCTTCTCATCCCATCCTTCGATAAGAATTTCCTGAACGGTTCCTTCGAGTTTCTTGTTCTTTCTCTCGGTAATGGTATTCTGGATCTCGAGAATCTCATAAAGCCGCTCTGATTTCACTTCATCGCTCATCTGGCCCTCCATTCGGGATGCCTTTGTCCCCGGCCGCGGAGAGTAGTTAAAGGCAAAGAGACCGTCAAATTCGATCTCCTTAAGCGCATTTACCGTACATCGGTGATCCTCATCGGTCTCTTGAGGAAATCCTGCGATAATATCTGATGTAATGGCAATATCAGGCATCGCGGCGCGCAGCTTCGCTATCTTTTCAAGGTACGACTCATAGGTGTATTTCCTGTTCATCGCAGCGAGGACCTTCGATGATCCCGACTGGAGCGGCAGATGAATATGTTCGCATACTTTTTCGAGATCTCTCATCGCCCCGATCAATGCATCCGAGAGATCTTTGGGATGGGAGGTGACAAAACGGATACGCTGTATGCCTTCGATGTCGTTGATCCTGGAGATAAGACCGGGAAAATCGGTATCGCCGGCATAGGAGTTCACATTCTGACCGAGGAGGGTTACTTCCTTAAACCCGCTTGCAGCGAGCTCCCGGATCTCTCTCACGATGGCATCGCTCGCCCTGCTCCGCTCCCGACCTCTCGTATACGGGACTATACAGTAGCTGCAGAAATTGTTGCACCCGTACATGATATTGACCCATGCCCTGACCCGGTCTTTCCTGCTCACCGGCAATTCCGTTTCAGTGATAGCGGGATTATCTTCGGTTGCAATGAGCGGCATCTCAGAAGTAAGCGCGCTCTTCAGAAAATGGATGTTCTGCGGGCCGATAATGTAGTCGACAAACGGCGCCCGTTCGAGAATTTTATCAGCCTGCTGCTGGGCGATGCACCCGGCAACGGCTATTTTCAGTCCGGGTTTTTTATTTTTAAGGGTCCGCAGCCTCCCGAGGCTACTGAAGAACTTCTGCTCGGCCTTTTCACGGATGCTGCAGGTGTTAAATATGATGATGTCCGCATCTCTCGGGCCTTCGGCTTCGGTAAAGGATGCAGCCTTAAGAATGCCGGACATCCTTTCCGAATCGTGGACATTCATCTGGCAGCCGAAGGTGACGAGGTGGAATTTCTTTGTCTTCTGCGTCATAACTTTTATGCTAACACATTGAATTACTGCTCTTCAATAAATCACCGTGAATCATCGAGGCCGTATTCCCTGATCTTGGTCAGGAGGGTCTTGTAACTCACTTTAAGTATTTCGGCAGCCCTGCTCTTGTTCCCGTGGGTCTGTAGCAGTACACTTCGTATCTTCGCCGTCTCCGCATTTCTGAGCGCTGCCTGGGCGACCTCGCTGAGCGGCGCATCCGGTCCAGGCTCCTGAGCATCTGCATTCCTCGATATTTTACCGAAATCAAAATGCGCAGGGAGCAGGACGGCACTGTCGCAGAGAATGACGGCGCGCTCGGTGACGTTCTTGAGCTCCCGTATGTTCCCTTTCCATTCGTGCAACTGAAGCATCTCCTCTGTCTCGGGTGAAAAGGCGGGAGCCGGTTTGTTCATCTCTTTTGAGAAGAGCGAAACGAAATGCTTTGCAAGAGGAATAATATCTTCCCTTCGTTCCCGCAGCGGAGGGATCACCAATGGGAACACATTCAACCGATAGAACAGGTCTTCCCTGAAGCTGCCGGCCTCGACCGCCTTGCCGAGATCCTTGTTACTGGCGGCAATAACCCTCAAGTCGACCTTTATTGTTTTTGTACCGCCTACCCGTTCGATCTCGTTTTCCTGGAGAACCCTCAGGAGTTTTGATTGGAGCGAAAGCTCCATATCGCCGATCTCATCGAGGAAGATCGTACCACGGTCGGCGAGCTCGAACTTGCCGATCTTTATCTCGCCGGCACCGGTAAAAGCGCCACGCTCATGACCGAACAGCTCGTTCTCGATGAGCTCCTTCGGGATAGCTGCACAATTGACCGCAACAAAAGAGTCCTTCGCCCGCGGGCTTAAATGATGAATTGCACGCGCAATCAGCTCTTTCCCGGTACCGCTCTCGCCGAGGATAAGGACCGTCGTCTTCAGGGAGGCGACCTTTCGCACCTGGTCCATGATCGCTTTCCATTGCGCGCTGACGCCGATGATCTCGGGCATCTTCAGGAACTTCGAAAATTCACTCTTGAGCACGAGGTTCTCTTTCTGTGTACCGCGCTCGGCAAGCGCCCTTTTTACTACCAGCAGAGCATGATCAGGATCAAAAGGTTTGGCAATGAAATCGTATGCCCCTGTCTTGATCGCCTTCACCGCAACCTCGATGCTCCCGAAAGCGGTCATAACGATAATCGGAAGAAAGGGCGTGCTCTCACGGGCAGCCTTCACGATTTCCATACCGTCGCCATCAGGCAGCTTGAGATCAGTTAGGACAACGTCGATCATATCCGAGGAGAGATGGGCGAGGCCGTCTTTGACCGTTGAGGCCGTCGTGACGGTAAGCCCCTCGGCCTCAAAAGTCCGGCTGAGCATGTCAGCCATGCTCTTTTTATCCTCTATGATGAGAATATTCTTCATATGTACCTATGGCGCCGGCAGTAACAGACGAAACGTACTGCCCTTTCCTTCCCGGCTCTCAACGCTGACGCTTCCGCCATGTGCCATGGCAATTTTCTGGACCAGGGCAAGTCCTATCCCGGTACCCCCTCTTTTCGTCGTATAGAACGGCAGGAATACCTTGGTGAGTTCCTCTTCGGGAATTCCCTTGCCATTGTCCTGCACTGCAATGGCGATTATGTTATCGGCTGGTGATGGTTCTTTCTCGATCGCCACCACGACATGGTCACCTGCCTCGAGGGCGTTATAAAGGAGATTTTTTATGGCCTGCCTGAGCAGCGTTGCATCGCCCCTGATTATGACTTCTGATGAAGGAGAGAGGTGGATATTCCCTTTTCCTTCCGGCATGCTCGCAATGGTATCTTTAACAAGTTCTTGAAGGTTTAAACGCTCGTTGTTGAGCGGCTCGGAACGTGAAAATTTAAGGAGCTCCTCCATTATACCGTTCAGCTCCTGGACCTCATTAAGGATTGCCTGCACCACCTCCCGGCGCTTGTCATCAGCTTCAAGCTCTTTGAGCAGCAGCTTTGCATACCCTGCGATAACGCCAAGAGGATTTCTGAACTCATGGGCAATACCTGCTGAAATTTCACCGAGGGCGGCGAGGCGCTCCTTGATCACCAGTTGATCCTTGAGCGACTGGATCTCGCTTCCGAGTGCATTGAACGCTCCCATGACCGTGCCCATCTCAAAACGTTCGGGAGCAGGCTCGCTCTTTTTCACGAGGCGCAGCAAGAGCAGCACAGCGAGGAGGAGCGCAACGAGAAAGGCCGAGGCAGACAGAAAGACAATGAGGATTTCGGGGCTGGCGCTCATTGCCTCCCGTCGATGAGCTCGATCAGTCGCTTTGCAGGCAATGTCCCGGAATGCACTCTGCCGCCGGGGAGAACAAGCGTGGGGGTGCCGGTGATGCCCAGCGATTCGGCAAGCTTGATCGTTGCATCGACCTCTGTGGTGTCGCACTCGACTTTCGGAATCGGCTTTTGCATAAAGTTATCTTCGAGCATCCTGAGCGATTTCTTGCACACGATACTCTTCGATTTCCAATAGGCATCTTTATGCATCTTTAAAGGAAAAAGTTTAATATAAAAGACGATGTCTTTTCGTTCCTTGACCACCTGCTCCATCTCCTGATGGAGTTTCCCGCAGTACGGTCAATCAGGATCGGTGAAGACAACCACCCTTTTCGGGGCTTTCGCATTCCCCATCGTCAAGGCATCTTTCAGCGGGATTTTGGATACGTCGACTTTCTTTCTCGGCTGGAGCTTTTCGTAGCTCTCCTGCGTTTTGTTCGAGCCGGTCCTGACCTCTATGATTCTCCCATCGACAATATACTTTTTTGAGAAGTCGACATAGAAAAGACCTCTCTTTCCTTTATCGTCGATGGTGATTTCCCAAAGGCTTTTCACCGGACTGAGCCTGACATCCAGAATTTTGGCATCCGGTACATTTATCTTCTTCAAAATCCCGTCTACTTCCTCTCTCGAAAGGCTATGACATTTTTTGCAATCGCCATCACATCCGCCGGCACTGAAGGCTCCGGCGTCACGTGCGGAGGGGATTGCGATGAGAGCGAAACCGATGAGCATAAGAACTGCTGCCGTTACATGCTTCACGTTACTGTTACCTCCTGTCGCTGTACCTTATAATAGTTAAGTTTTAATTTGAAATTCAAGAGCTCTATTAGGTATAATCGCTACCTATGGAAGATATGCAAAAAAAGGCACTCCTCGAAGCGATGCTCTTTGTTGCCGGTGAACCCGTCACCGCAGCCGGTATCGCCAAGGCGACGGATCTTCAGGAACAGGAAATACGCAGATTGATGGATGAGCTGATCGTTGAGTACCGTGAGAGAAACGCAGGCTTGCTCATTGCCGAGATATCCGACGGCTACCAAATGGTCACTCATCCTGAGTATGCCGTCTGGCTCAAGCGGTTTAAAAATATCACGCAGTCGAATAAGCTGACGACATCGGCACTCGAGACGCTGGCGATTATTGCTTACAAACAGCCGGTTACCAAGCTGGAGGTCGACCAGCTCCGTGGGGTGAACTCGGATGGAGCGGTCAAGAGCCTGCTCGATAAACGTCTTATCAAGATTGTGGGGAAAAAAGAGTCACCCGGCAGACCGTTCCTTTACGGGACGACCAAGGAGTTCCTGCAGTATTTCGGGCTCAAGAATTTGAGCGAGTTGCCGCCGATCACCGAGTTTTTAAAAGAAGAAGCCGCATAGCCCCTTCTTTCTGGGGCACCGAAGTGAGTTAAGTATCTGGAAGAGGTTCCGATAACAACGTAAATACTTTTGTGCCCTGAGGGGAAGGGGGAAATGGCGTGCGAAAAACCTGTGAAACGCTGTTCTTTGTAGTCCTTGTTTTCCTTGCCTTTTCTGTGTCCTCTTCTGCGAGCACCTCTTATACGGTAAAAAAGGGTGACACCCTGCAGAAAATTGCACAAAAACACCACCTCTCCGTATCACAGATCAAAAAGGCAAACGGCCTCACGTCGAAAAAGGTGAGCGCCGGCACGAAACTTATCATTCCCGATATTAAGCAAGAGAGCTCGAAAAAGAGCGCTCTGGCTGAAAAGAAGGGCTCCTCCCGCAAACAGGGCGTCAGATCAGCCTCTTCGAGAAGGTCTCTTGATGAAAAGCGGTCGGATGAAGTGATTCCAGCATATCATGTGGTAAAAAAAGGCGAGACATTGCATACGATCGCGCGGAAGTATTCCCTCTCCGTTGATGAGCTGAAAGAGCTGAACGGTCTGAAGAGAGGCAAAGTGAAACCCGGCCAGCAGCTCATGGTCAAAAGGAATAACGAGCTGAGGATATATACTGCGAAAAAGGGAGACACGGTCAAGAAGGTCGCCCGGCGGTTCGGTATGAGCGTCCGTATGCTCAAAGAAATAAATGATCTTGAAGGCAATACGCTGAAGCCCGGACAAAAACTCTTTCTGACAAAAAAGAGGGCTCCTGAATCCAGGGAGAGCAGGGAGGACGCACGCTCATTGACTGTAGCCTATCAGAATGCAGCGCCTTCGCCTGCTTTGATGAAGCTCGAAGAGGTCAGGGAACTTTCGAAGTCTGAAGATCTTTCGAAGCTCGGCATCAAGGATCGGCTCATTCTCTTTGCAAAGAAGATGATCCATATGCCGTATCGTTTCGGAGGGACAGGGGCATTTGGATTGGATTGTTCGGCATATGTCCAGAAGGCATACAGCTTCGCAGGCATTACGATCCCCCGCAGCGCACGGGAACAGTTCACCGTCGGTCAGACGGTGGAGAGAGACAAGCTTGTCACCGGCGACCTCGTCTTCTTCAGGACCTACGCATCCTTCCCCTCACATGTTGGGATATATCTCGGCAATAACCTTTTCATCCATGCCTCGTCGCTCTCGAAGAAGATCACTATCGACAGTCTCGAGGCACCCTATTACTTCCAGCGTTACATAGGGGCCAAGCGGCTTATTCAGGAAGAAAAGAGCCCGGTTCCGGTTGTTGAAGTGGAGATCGAATCAAAAACAACTGCCGCAAGCGAGAACTAGCCCTTAAGCACTTCGGGATCGGTATGCGGTAGGAAGAGTGCCGCAGGGAACTCTTTCATAAAGTCTCCCTCGGTATTCATTTCCTTATAGGTGATCATTGCACCTATCCTGTCGATTGCCGGAAGCAACTCCCGCTCCATGAGCAGCATCTCCGCTCCCTTGAGCGAGGAATTCCCGATAGCGATAAGCCTGCTGCGCTCGATGTCGGGGATCATACCGATGGCAACCGCCTT
Organism: Nitrospirota bacterium; assembly: GCA_040754455.1. Classification (GTDB taxonomy): domain Bacteria; phylum Nitrospirota; class Thermodesulfovibrionia; order Thermodesulfovibrionales; family Dissulfurispiraceae; genus JBFMCP01. Next base: position 11,494 of record JBFMCP010000030.1, on the reverse strand, counting down.
ATCAGCATCGATACCTGCACCGAAGGCGCCGCTCATGTAGATTTTGTGAATCTCTCCAAACCGTAAGCCGACGGACTTCACCATTACATAGAGCGAAGAGAACATGGCGGCCTTCGACCGCAAGAAATTATCGATATCCGTATCCTTGATAATCAGTGAGACCGTGTCTGATTCGTAGAGGACAAATCCTTGCCGGCCATTGACCTCCCTGATCCTCTCCGGGAAGCCGATGAATTTGCCCTGCTGATTGATGATCCCCTTCGTATAGAGCTCCGAAACCAACGCGATCATGCCAGTGCCGCAGATGCCGCGGGGCTCGCTGTTTCCGATAATCTTCATGTGTACTTCATGGCTGTTTTTGTCGATCTCCACATTATAGACAGCGCCTTCTGCTGCGCGCATGCCGATCTCGGAAATACCGCCCTCGAGTGCAGGACCCGCAGCGCCTGCGCCTACCATGATCCATTCGCTGCAGCCCAGCACGATTTCAGCATTCGTGCCCACATCTATGAGCATGGTCGGCTGCTCTTCCTTATAGAGACCTGAAGCGAGGATTCCCGAGATGATGTCGCCGCCAACATAACTTCCTGCGTTGGGGAAGACATAAATGATCCCCCGGTCATTAATTTTGAGGCCGATATCCTTCGGTTCCATAAAATCGATCCTGTGCGCTGCGGGTATATAAGGCTCAACAGGGATGTTATGGACCGGAAGATTCAAAAGGAAGTGGGTCATGATCGTGTTGCCCGCAAAGGCTGCAGCGTAAATGTCGGAAGCGGTGATGCCTTGAGCTGCACACAGTTTCTGGATAAGGGTGTTCAAGCCCGAAACAAGGTGCTCATGCAATGTAGCAGCCTTCCCGCTCATCGCCAGGTGGACTCGCGTGAGGACATCGAGTCCGAATTCGACCTGGGGATTCTCGTATTCAAGTGTCGATATTTTTTTGTTGTTGAGTACATCGACGAGCGAAGCAACGATGTTGGTCGTGCCGATATCAACAGCGAGTGCATAGACCGGCCTCCCGCCGAAAGAGAGGACTCTTGCCATATCTCTTGTAAAGCCCAGCGTAGGCTGTAGTCTGAAATCGTGTGCTCTCAAGGTGGAAGGCAATATTCGGAGCAGGTCAATATCTATTTCGACAGGGGCGGTGATGCCTTGAGCAACAAGACCGTCGAGCAACCGCTCTCTGTCCGCCCTTTTGTCAGAGGGAGAAGGTCTATCCAGTGTTATATCAACTGCCGTTACCAGTGGACGCATCGAAGGGTATCCTCAAATTTTTATTATAGCACAGAGAAGCGATGCTTCCGGTTTGTGCGCCTCAATGGGTACGAGCAGCAGGAGAAGGCTTTTTCAAGAGGGCTGCGCCGACAACGGCAGCGGCTGCAAAAAATGCCGCCATAGAGAAGCTGCTCGAAAAGCTCCCTGTCACTTCAGCAAGTACGCCGGCGACAGCAGGACCCGATATCTGTCCGAAGCCGAAAATAAACGTAATGAAGCCGAACGCAGCAGCGGCATTGACAGGCCCTACGTAATCGCCGACCGCTGCTGCCATGATTGAAGGGATGCTCCACGCCACAATACCGAAAAAAAAGATGGAGAGATATAAAAATATGCCGGGCAGTTTTGTGGCAGCGAGCAGGTACGCGAGCATCTGGAAGGAGAACACAATCATAAGACCCGTTTTTCTGCCGAGTTTATCAGAAAGCGAACCGAAGACCGGCCCTGAAAAGAGACTCAGAAAACCTACCCATGACCAGAAATTTCCGGCAACCGACTCAGAAAATCCGTGTTCCTTTACCAGGGTTGTTACGATGAACGTCACATAGATTGCATACGTATACCCGAACAGGAAATAGAGCGCGCCCAGATGATAGAGGAGCTTCTTTTTGTAGAGGACCGGTTTCAGATCCTCACTACTCACATGGTGCTCCGGTACGGAATATTCGCTCCCTGCTGCCTTGAGTCCTTTCTCTTCAGGCCTATTTCTTATTAACGATAGTATCACCAGAGCAATGAGCAGCACCAGTATCCCGAGGAGCAGCCAGCTTGTCCTCCATCCCACAGTGCCCTTGAGATTATTTATATAAGGAATGACCTTTCCTGAAAAGATGATCGCAAATCCACTCCCTATGGATATGAAGCCCGCCGCCCTTCCCCTCTTCTGCTTGGCAAACCAGGTTGAGACGAGTCCCATGGTAGGAACATTTGCTGCTCCGCTTCCAAACCCGGTCAGGAGATAGAGCAGCAACACTACAGCGAAGCTCTCTGAATAGCTTATCAGCAGCATCGAAAAACCGACGAGAAGGAGCCCTGAAAAGATGAGCTTCCGCGCACCGAGGCGTGTCGTCAAAGAGCCGCTCATAAGTACGGATATGAGATATCCCAGGAAATTGCCGGTGCTGATAAGCCCCATCTGTGCATAAGAGAGATGAAGGGTTGCTCCCATAGAGGGGAGAAGCATGCCGAGCGTGAAACGTCCGAAGCCGAGGGCGGCTATAATGCAGAGGGTGCCTGAGCCGACAATGATCCAGCCGTAGTGAAAGGGAAGTCTCGAAGCAGTATTGCCCGCAGTTTCCATAGCCGCCCTATTTCCGCAATTTTTTCATAAATAAGCTTATGGATAAAGGAGTTCTATTATAAACTATTCAGCACCCCTTCAAGTAAAGATTCTCTCAAAGCATCCTTTGTATTTCACACTTTTGGTGCTACTATTTTATTAAGGAACAATGATCCTGTTTCCCCGGAGCAGGCACTTTTTTTGTATACACCTTAGCAGATCGTGAGGAGAGAAATATGAGAAGAGCGACCCTCTTGTTGATCGTACTCGTCGTATTCCTGTATTCCTGTCAGACCGTACCGATCACCGGAAGGCAGCAGTTAAGCCTGGTTCCTTCAGAGACGGTGCTTTCTATGAGTGAGGGCTCGTACAACGAATTCCTCGCAAAGCACAGAGTTATTAAGGGAACTCCTGACGCGCAGATGGTGAAGAGAGTCGGATCGAGGATACAGAGCGCGGTTGAACGCTATTTCGCACAGCAGGGGCTATCTGATCGACTGCGCGGGTATCAATGGGAATTCAACTTGATTGATGATAAGAGTATGAATGCCTGGGCCATGCCGGGTGGTAAGACAGTCGTCTATGCAGGAATCCTCCCGGTAACAAAGGATGAGACCGGACTGGCGGTGGTCATGGGACATGAGATTGCCCATGCTGTTGCCGAGCACGGAGAGGAGCGCTTGAGCCAGGGGCTCGTGGCACAGATGGGAGGGATGACGTTGAGTACAGCGCTCTCACAAAGGCCCAAGGAAACGCAAGAACTGTTCATGACCGCCTTCGGTCTTGGCACCCAGATAGGTGTACTGCTCCCTTACAGCAGAATACAGGAATCGGAGGCGGACCGGATCGGGCTCATCTTCATGGCCATGGCCGGGTACGATCCCGGAGAGGCAGTCGACTTCTGGCAGCGAATGTCTGTGGCGCAAAAAGGCGTTTCGCCTCCCGAATTTCTGAGCACCCACCCTGCGGACAAAACCAGAATCAGGAATATCGAGAAGATGATGCCAGAGGCATTGAAGTATTACAGGAAGTAATAAAAATGGGGAGAAATCGACAGGTCATTTGCTCAAGAGGAAGGATGTGTTGACCGTAATCTCCGACGCGCAAGCGATAGCTTGATTCGGAATCTTTCAGTTTTTTCGATTGGGCGGGAAAGGGATTTTCCGGGACAGTAGTACGAGGGAGGGGATCTTCTATTATTTCTCAAAGACTACTTTCCCTATATCCCGCGTATCATATCCACCGAGGGATTCGACGATGCTTCTGAATTCCTCGTTGTTTCTTATTATATCAAGAACGATCTGTATCATCGTGGTATCGATAAAGTCTCTGGGTATTGCCAGATCATAGCGCTCGTTTGCTACGGGTATGAAATCGAGGTCGAGCGCTTTGGCAGAGGAGTAAATGGCAAGGCCGGTATCGGCGAGGCCGGTGAGCACTGCGGAGGCGACTGCCATATGGGTGTATTCTTCCCTCTCATAGCCCTTGATCATATAAGGGTTGATGCCGAGCTCTTTGAGATGCTTGTCCAGCAGCAGCCTGGTGCCTGAGCCTGATTGCCGGTTGATGAACATCACATCTTCGCGCAAAAGGTCCTCAAAGCGCGTAATGTTTTTCGGGTTGCCTTTTTTTACCAGGAAGCCTTGCTGACGGTAGACGAGATTGACGAGGACGATCTTTTCGCGCGGGAAAAATCTCTTTATAAAGGACACATTGTACTCACCTGTCTGCTCATCGAGCAGGTGTGTCCCGGCCAAATGGGCTTCGCCTTTTTTGAGGGCCATTAATCCGCCCATTGAGCCAACATGGGCAGAGGAGAGAGAGAACCGGGGATAGTTCTTTTTAATAATGTTCGCCAGGATGTCCAGTGCATTATCGTGGCTGCCGATGCAGACGATGGTGTTGTTAATCTCATCCTTCTTCCTCAATAGTTCAACTTCCACTTTAGTTCCTGCGCTCACTCCCTCTGATCCGGCAGGGATTTTCACGATGCCGTCAGAGCGGACGAGCGACATGAGCAGACCTGCACCCCGCCCTACCGGCGTTGCGATATGTTTGTCGCCGACAACGCCCACTTTCACTCTCACAAATTCATCAATACCGAGCGATGACGAGAGCTGACGCGAGATGATCGCATCTATTTTTTCGGACTCTTCGAGTGCGGTACCCAGAAGCCGTGCAATGACCGGACGGACAAAGAGCTGGAAGGTCAGATAGGCTGAAACAGGATAGCCGGGAATCCCGAAGACCGGTTTATTATTGATGAAACCGACGATAACCGGTTTGCCGGGCTTTATGGCGACGCCGTGGATAATTACTTCTCCAAGCTCTTTGATCGCTGTGAGGGTGTAGTCTTCCGAGCCTCTCCCCGATCCGGCGTTGATGATCACCACATCTGCGGTTTCCGCTGCGGTACAGAGCGCTGTTTTGATTTCTTCAAGATTATCTTTAACAATGGGGCATCTGATCGCTTCAGATCCCAAGTCCTTTGCAAGCCCTGAGAGCACGGCGGAATTGTATTCAATAATCTCCGGCGGCTGAGGCGGACGGTTGCGCACCTGTTCGGGTTCAATGATCTCGGTGCCAGTAGGAATAACAGCGACTCCGGGTCGTTTTCTTACCGCTATTTCGAGATGACCGCTTGCGAGCAGGGCGCCGATATCCATTGCGCGTATGGTATGGTTCTCAGGGATAATCAATTCCGTTGCAACAATGTCCTCGCCGATGGTCCTGACATGCTGATATGGAGCGACGGATTGGTAGATCTCAATATACTCATCTACCAGATTGACGTCTTCGATCATAATGACGGCATTGAATCCCTCAGGAAGAGGATCGCCGGTATCGACGTAGACAGCATCCTCTCCGAGCTTCAATTTCGAGGGAGACGTCTCTGTGGCGGTGAAGGTATCGGTAAAGCGCACGGCGTAGCCGTCCATGGCAGCGGAGTGGTAGAAGGGAGAGGAGTATTTCGCAAAGACCGGCTCTGCAGAAACCCTGCCCTGCGCATCGACCACCCTTATCTTCTCCGTAGGCATGCGCTGTATGCCGATCTCATCGATGTGCCTGAAAAGGGTGTCGAGCGCCTTATCGAGAGAGAGGCTATCGAGAAATACCTGTTTCATCATTGTATCTTAAAGCAATCTCACTGTTTATTCAAGCAGATTCGTGGTTGCCTTCGCTTATACACTACGTGAAGGCAGGAATGTGCGCATTACAAAGACTCTTCCCGCGCATATCCTTGCCGTTACCCACTAAAAATATGCCGGTCAAGGTTATAATAATAACATGAAAGTTATTGTCAAACTTTTTGCCACCCTGAGGAACTACGGCCCCGAATACCAGGAGATAGAGATTCCCGAAAACACTCTCCTGGAAGAGGTCATCAAACAGCTTGATCTTCCCGAAAAACTCCCTCTCCTCAAGATCGTCAACGGCAAATTCGCTGACATCAAACAGCCGCTCAAACAGGGAGACGAGATCGCCCTCTTCCCTCCTATCGCGGGCGGCTCATCTATTGACATTCGATAGCAATAGCCAGATTTGTCCATTTACCCTCTAAAATCTGTGTGCTCTTGCAGAGCAACCCCGGTTCAATAGGGCTACCATTCAGACTGAGCTGCTTGCAGCCTTTCCAGAAATCATAGGGTTGCCCGGAAAAAAAGTGCACAGGTCTGAAGATTTCACGAATATCCCTTTCCTGAGCAACGATGGTCCCAGTTCTGGAATCAGCAGATTGAAAAGCTTTACATGAATATATCCCTTATTAGATCCCTCGGTCATGAACCATTCTCCTAATAGTTTACCAATTAAAGACCTTGTCCAGGTCCTCGTCACTTACGGTAAATGTAACATTGTGAGGCGATACCGGCTCGGTTTTGAAGAACCGCGGAAGCCGGTCCTGCTCTTTGGTAAAGCCCGCCCTTGCATTAAAGTCACGTTCCATCGTGAGGACCTTCTTCCCAATCTCGGTAACCCCGTCTGCCGTGAGATCGAGCCCGTAAAAGGCATTGAGCAGATCGAGCAGGGCCTGGAAGATCTCGGGCTGATCGAGCAGCGCAAAGGCGATGAAGAGGCACATGCCGGTGGAGTCGATCGCAGCTGTGGCAATCTGGAGATTCCTCGAGAGCTCGATCTGTCCTTCGGGCTTCAGCGGATCTACATCTCCTCCCACCTTGAGGACATTCTGAGCTACGGCATAGCCTGCAGTGTGGTCAGCACCCATCGGGCTGGTTGCATAGGTAACGCCTACTCCCTGCACCGCACGTGGGTCATAGGCAGGCAGCGCCTGTCCTTTCACCACAGGAACTCTCTCGACGCCGAAGGCCTTTCCGGTAAAGGCAGCGCCGTTTCCGAGAATACGTCCCAGATGGGTGCCTTTGCCTACTTCATGTATCAGATTGATGGCCGCTTCCGCATCGCCGAATTTCGCCAACCCTGCTTCCATGGCAACGCCGATGGTCGCTCCCATCTCTATGGTATCGAGGCCGTAATTGTCGTCGAGGAAGTCGAGCTTTGCAATGGCATCAAGATCGCAAATGCCGCAGTTCCCGCCGTGTGCCCAGACAGTTTCGTATTCCGGCTGCTTGGTAAGATAGTGGCCGTCCTTATCATGGTAGGTGCCGGAGCAGCGAATGACGCAGCCCCTATGGCATCCATGGGTGGTTAGACCGCCACGCTTTATTTCGAGCTCAGCCTGTGTTTCGCCGCTAATCTTTGCTGCGCCTTCAAAACGTCCCTGTTTGAAATTATAGGTAGGATAACCTCCCACTTCGTTAAGAATATTGGTCAGGACATTCGTGCCGTAGGCAGGAAGTCCCTGGCCGGTCACTGCGTGCTTTTGAAGTCCCTCAACGAAGCGCTTGTTGGCGTCCCGGAATTTCTCGGGGTCCTTCGGCGGGCGCATCTTCATACCAGTATCGTCGAGGATAATCACCTTCACCTTTTTTGAGCCCATGACCGCTCCCACACCGCCGCGTCCTGCATGGCGTGTGGGACGGAGCTCCATATCAGTACAGGCAATAGAAGCAGCGCCCATCTTCATCTCGCCTGCAGGTCCGATGGAGATGCAGGCGATCTTTTCGCCGTACTCTCCCTTCATTTTGTCGATGAGATCGTAATTGGGGAGCATCTTGAGATTGTTATCTTTAATGATCTTGACGCCGTCCTTGTTGATGAATATCCTGTAGAGGTCATCTCCATCCGGCTTGCCTTCGAGCACAATAGCGGCATACCCCAGCCGCGCCAGCACCTGCGCTGCTTGTCCGCCGGCATTGGCCTCTTTTATGCCGCCGGTGAGCGGGCTCTTGCAGCCGATAGAGAGTCTCCCCGACATTGCCGCTATGGTGCCGCTGAGCATGCCGGGGGCAATGACCAGCTTGTTTTCAGCGCCCAGCGGATGACAGAGCGGCGGTACTTCATTCGAAATAATTGCAGAAGTCAGTGCCCTTCCCGCGAGTCCTGCGTAGTCTCCCACGGGAACAGCAGTCGCCTTCGGTCCGCCTGCAACGCCCATATCGATTCTGAGAATGGTATCCATACGATCCTCCAGGAATTTGCTCCATTTGTACAAACAGAAGAATCCGTCCACTGATTTTCTCTTCGGACGGATTCTTCCTGTCTACGTTACCTTACAGTGCTGCTTTATATATATTGATAACGTCGTCCAGCGAGGGACAGCGCGGATTGGTCAATCCGCAGGCATCCTTCTGGGCATTTTCAGCCATGATCTTCAGATCCTGCTCTTTTACCCCTAATTCTTTCAAGCCACTCGGAATCCCTACGTCCTGTGAGAGTGTCTGAATAGCATCAATGGCAAGCTCAGCTGCTTCACGCGTCGAGAGCCCGTCCACTACTTCACCCATTACAACGGCAATATCCACGAAACGGTCCATCTTGGCGAGCAAGTTAAAGCGCTCGACATGGGGAAGCAGTATGGCGTTGCAGACGCCGTGGGGCAGATCGTAAAACCCGCCGAGCTGGTGCGCCATTGCATGGACATGACCGAGGCTGGCGTTATTAAAGGCCATACCGGCAAGATACTCGGCGTAAGCCATGTTGTCACGGGCTACCAAATCACCACCATTGGCGACGGCTGCACGGAGATTTTCTGAAATAAGCTCGATCGCTTTCAGCGCACAGGCATCGGTAACCGGTGTCGCAATGGTCGATACATAAGCCTCTACTGCATGGGTCAGAGCGTCCATTCCGGTTGCTGCGGTTAACGAAGGCGGCATTCCGGCCATCAGTAAAGGATCGTTGATCGCCACGGTCGGCGTTACTCTCCAGTCGACAATAGCCATCTTCACCTTTCTGCTGGTGTCAGTAATAATGCAGAAGCGGGTCATCTCGCTGGCGGTACCCGCGGTGGTGTTGATTGCAATGAAGGGCGGCATAGGTTTTGTCGACTTATCGATTCCCTCATAGTCTTTGATGCTGCCGCCGTTGGTAGCGACAATGCCAATGCCTTTGCCGCAATCATGGGGGCTGCCGCCGCCCAGGGTGATTATCATGTCGCAGCCGTTTTTTTTGAAGACGTCCACACCGTCATGGACATTCTTGTCCGTCGGGTTCGGTACTGTCTCATCGAAGACAACGGCATCGATGCCAGTATCCTTCTTGATCATATCCTTGATTTTGTCGGTGAGCCCTGCCTTTGTCATGCCCTTGTCGGTGACGATAAGCGGTTTCTTCGCTCCCAGTGTTTTGATTTTGTTTCCGAGCTCCTTATGGGCACCGATTCCCATGAGGGTTACGGTAGGAATAAAAAAACCAAATACCTGTTCTCCCACTGCCATGTTCGTTTCCTCCTGACCTGTATTTAAGCCTTATAAAAGGCGTTTTGATTCCAGAGGAGAAGAGCAAGATGCATACCAGGGCACGATTGTATATAAATCGATATCACTATTTCCCTCTGTTGTCAAGGGCAAACGATTATTTTCAGGTAGTTAAAAACATTAATGAGAAAATAAAGGGAATACAAAAAGTAACTAAGCACAATGAGTGTTCAATAATGATACAGCTATGGTGTGTTGTTATGGAATAAGTGTTCGTTAATGGAACAGTGAGAGAATGATATCGTATTCCTTAATTTTCCGGTAAAGCGTGTTGCGCCCGATGCCGAGCTTAGCAGAGACGGCAGAAATGTTTCCTTTGCATGCTGCGAGAGCCTGTATAATACTTTCCTTTTCGATTGTCTTCAGTGATTTTACCGCTGTTCCTTCATCATTATCATGAACAGCAACAGATAGATCGTTTTCGAAGGGAAGGAATGCCGAAGTAAGAACACCGTAATCATCGATCAGATTTATCGCCCGCTCAACTGCGCTTTCGAGCTCACGAACATTTCCGGGCCAGTCATAAGATTTGATCCGCTCTATAAAGGAATCGTCGAAATAAATACCTTTTCTGGAAAGCTTATCCGAGATATTCCTTACAAAATGTTCAGTAAGGAGAGGAAGGTCTCCTCTTCTGTCCCTGAGCGCCGGGATAGCGATAGTAATGACATGCAAACGGTAATAGAGGTCCTTCCTGAAATTCCCCTTCTCTACCTCCGCCTTCAGATCTTTATGGGTAGCTGCAATAATCCTGATATCTATCGGAATTTCTCCGACGGCACCAATGCGCGAGACCTTTTTCTCCTGGATCACCCTCAGCAGTTTTACCTGGGTACTGAGCGGCATATCGCCGATTTCATCGAGAAAGATTGTTCCTCCGCTGGCCTGCTCGAATTTCCCCATCTGGCCGCCTCTCTTCGATCCAGTGAATGCACCCTCCTCGTAGCCAAAGAGCTCGCTCTCGATAAGAGATTCCGGCAGTGCAGCACAGTGAATCGCGATGAAGGGGCCAGCCCTGCGGCTGCTTGCGTTGTGGATCGACTGAGCAAAGAGTTCCTTGCCGGTGCCGCTCTCTCCGGTGAGGAGCACGGTGGAGGCGCTCTGGGCTGCTCTTTGTGCCAGTTGTTTTGCTGTCATCATCGGCTCGCTCTCGCCGATGATATCCTCGAAAACGTATCGTGCGGCAAGCAAGGGATTTCTTTTTAAGGATGGTCTCACTACCTGTTCACGAAGTGTGGCAACGGCGCCAATGATGTTTCCGTAATCATCACGCAGAGGGGTAGCTGAACTGTAGAAGCGCCTGCCCGAAGCTTCGAGCGTTATCTCCTTGTCCTGGTATCCTGCCCCAGTAGAGAGTACCTGCAGTATCGGGGCCTGCTTTTTTATGACCTCGTTGATATGCCTGCCGATCGCGTCATTGGGAGTTACGCCAAGGATACGTCCGCCCTTTGCATTCATCTGGACGATCATCCCGGCATTATCAACGGAAAGAAGGCCTTCGGACATGGATTCCATCATAAAACTCGAATATTTGTAGGCCATGTATACTTTTGTTGTAGCCCTCTGCAGACGCAGCTGGCTCTCTATTGCGTTGACCGCGGCAACGACCATACCGAGCGTATGGGGATTGGCAACATTGCAGTTGCCGGTGATATCGAGAACGCCGATAAGCTTTCCGTCAGGATCGAAGATCGGAGCTGCCGAACAAGTGAGGAAGTGGTTGGCTTGGCAGTAATGCTCGTGGGCATGCACCTGCACAGGGCGCTGCTCGGCGATTGCGGTACCTATGGCGTTGGTTCCCTTTACTGCCTCGCTCCAGTTGCCGCCTGGACAGAGCTGCACCTGGCGGGTCATCATGATGATATCGGGGTCGCCCATCACCTCGAGCAGTAAACCCTGCTCGTCGGCAAGCACTACCTGAAACCCCGAGCCCCGTATAAAATTGTAAAGGTTATCCATAAAGGGACGAGCGATGGTGAGCAGGTGCTGCAGGGAGTGGAGCCGCTCCTTAAGCTCTAGACCTCGTATATCGTCATCAACATTTGCGTAGGGATTGACATTCAGTTCGCGGCAGCGCTGCCAGGAATGGACGATTTCGGGC
>JBFMCP010000029.1:0-39568 GCA_040754455.1 Nitrospirota bacterium | reverse complement strand
GGAGAAAGATAGCTGAACATAAAGCCTTGCGGATCGTTGATGCCTCTCATCATGCCTCCTGTGATGATGTCGTTCATCAACTATACCTTATACGTATAAACATTGGAAGTAGTTTTTCAGCACCCTGTTAGAAACGCAATGCATACAGCATATGATTGGTTTGGGTCTCATTCTTATCAATATTATTTTATGGATAAACAGATTCGGGATTATTTCGTTAAATGCGGAATACATCCTAACAACATTATCTGTATTTCCAAGGGGTTGTATAGGGCAAGAAAAGGGGAGTTCCCTTTAACTCTTGATGATACCTTGATTCCATTTTAATTTAAGCAAGAGGAGATTTTAATAAATGCAGAAAAACGAAACCATTGAACTTACTGTGACAATGGGAACTTTGCCAGATGTTTTTCAATTTATTCTATCATTAGCGTCTGGGAAATCGGTATTGAACATTGGAGCCACTGGAGGTATAGAATTTTATCTGCCGGATAATAAAGAGCTGTGGCTGCATCACCGTCTAAAAAAAGTAGCTAATGAACTCATTGGTATTGATATTGACAGTGATAGTATTTCTTTTGCAGCAAGGCATGGATTTGATATTATAAATGCGAACTGTGAAACAATGAATCTTGGACAACAGTTTGATCTAATAGTAATGTCCGATGTTATCGAGCATCTTAATGCACCAGGATTGGCAATTCAAAATTTAGTTAAACATCTAAAGCCGACGGGAAAACTAATCATAACAACACCTAATCCAACTTATTATGGAACACTTTTCCGTGCCATCATGGGGAAGAGGTTAAACGTATATTATGATCATATTGCCTTTTTTTTACCGGAGCATTTGCAGGCAGTATGCAATAGATTCGGATATCGATTGAGTTCTATTTATTTTTTTGGCCATATAGATAACAGAAGTTTAATAAACACGATCAAATCCAAGATCGGCATCTTTTGGGGCAGATTTTCTAAGAGGCTTTATGGCTCTTTTTTGGCTGTAATAGAGCATGGATAGGAGAAATGAATTTAATAATTGACGAATCTGTCAAAAATGCTTGGGAAACATGGCTGAGTGTGACAAGGAAGAGATGCCATATTCATTATGAGCTTGAAGGTGGTTCCATTGAGTCTCATATTAACATTTGCTATTCTACGGCTTTTGCTACCTCGGTGCGTATTGCTGAAGATATTGACGATATTCGGCCAGCTAGAATTCTGGAGATAGGTTGCTCCGTCGGCTTCAATTGTTTTGCCCTAAAACATCTATTCCCCAATGCTGAAGTCGTTGGAATTGAGCCAGATGAAGAGGCAGTCCATGTTGGTACTGCTATGGCTATTGCAAATGATATTGATAACTTGCGTTTTGTCCATGGTTTTGGCGAACGGTTGCCATTTGATGAAGGTCATTTTGACCTTGTAGTATGCCATACTGTAATCGAGCATGTTTATGATGTCGCAAAAGTAATTGCTGAAATGTCCCGAGTCCTATCTTCAAAAGGAATTATCCATCTCGAAGCGCCAAATTACATATGGCCTCGTGAGCCTCATCTAAATATCTGGTGCATTCCTCTTTTAGGGAAATCTTTAATTCGTAATCTTGCAAAACTTCAGATGAAAAAAGAAATGCTCGAATACATTGAGCATCTCCAACTCGTTTATCCACATATGTTGGAAAGATTGTTTATAGGTAACAACCTTGTGTGGGAAAATCGGATAAGAGCTAAAATCGAAAAAGCTGCTTCTGGAGAATCCGGAGTGATTAAAGCCTACCATGGTTTGGGAAGTGTTCTTCAGCTATTGAATAAAATTGGTCTAACAAAAATCGTATCAAACATAGTGATCGCGTTAGGGCTATATCCGAGTGTTATGTATACCTTGCGCAAGGCTCAGACCGGCGAAAATAGGAGTATTATAACTTGTTCATCGCAATAAATAATCGAATAAGCGCGTTACAAAACGCAGCCCCAGGTTATATCAGAGCGTTGACGAGCGGTTATATACTGATGGGAACCAACATGCTGGTGCAGTTTGCCATGGTTCCTTTCTATCTTAAATATCTTGGTGAGCGTCAATTTGGCCTCCTAATGATGTTGCTAAGCCTTATCAATTTTGCAGCTATCGGCATTACATGGATGTCTGGTGGTCTGGTTCGCGTGATTGGTGAGTTCTGGGCAAAGTCTGACATGGATGGCTTCCGTAATGCTTTTGCTGTCGGGAAATATGTATTTACTATATATGCCTTGTTAGTGGCAACGGTGGGCATTGTAATTTGGCTTGTGTTGTACCGGGATACAGCCCATGAAGACGTGCTCACTTCCGCAGTATTTTTGGCAGGGTTGTATTTGGTGTTAAATTATGAGGCACTGCCGGAGCGGCAAGCCTTTGTTGGCGTTAACCAGCAAGAAACGGGTAACTACATTGAGATTGCGCGCATTTTGCTGTTTGCCGTACTGACTTACTTGTTGCTACCGCAATTGAGGGACCTGTCTGCCGTCTGGATTGCGTTGCTCTCTGGTGTCGTGCTTCAAAGGGTGGTTACGGGGCGCTATTGGGCCAAGCGTATAGGCGGCACTGGGTGGCATATGTTCTTGCCTGAAATGAGGCCGATATTGAAACGGCTTGCAGGCACGCAGGGTGCTGGCTATGTTATTTATGGGGCGCTTCTCCTTATGCAGCAGGCCGACACTGTGATTGTTGGTTTTATCGGCGGCGCTGAAATGGCTGGACAGTTTGTGCTGCTCTGGAAGATACCTGAAACGATTGGGTTGCTGTTATGGAGAATTCCTTCTACCATAGAGCCAAGAGTTATTCAACTGGATGCCTCCGGTCAGCAAGATAAGCTACATACCACTTTTATTAAAGGGCGGCGTTGGTTTTTTGTGATAGTGGCCTTTGTTGCATTGATTTATATGTTGATGGGGCGTTGGTTGGCCGAACTATGGGTAGGTGAACATGCGCCGGATGCCAGATGGATGTATATCGCGGCTGGATTTGCATTGTTCTTCAATGCATTTAGCCGTTGGCCTATATCGTTCGCCTATGCGCTCATTCAATTGGCCGGATTAGTAAAGATAGCCGCAATAGAGGTTGCCTGTAAGCTGATACTTACTATAGTCCTTTTTCAATATATTAATATTGCTGCACCAATCATTGCTTATGTTATTACACATGTAGGCTATGTTGCATGGGGCTATCAAAGACTCGGTAAATTCATTACGCCAGTTCCTTGTGAACAACGAGAAATTGTTTGTTAACGAATTGAATAAGGCGAGGATTATTATAAGAACGATATTTAACATTTGTGGAGAGACGATATGATGATATTGGCAATACATCCAGGGCATAATTCAACAGTTGCTCTTTTTGAAAATGGCAAGGCTATGGCTTGTTTAAGTCAGGAGAAGTTAGACAATATCAAGAACTCGGCTGCCTTTCCAAAAGATGCTATTGAAGCCATATTTAAACAAAATGGGCTAAACTCATCAGATATTGACGAGATAGCGATATCCGGAAAGGATGTATTTCCAGAGCGCTGCTATGCCTATTTATTTGAACGCAACAATCAGATAAAGCATAACATGAAGGTCAAGATTGCAAGGTCAGTAGAAAAGAGCCTTATCGGACAGGTATTCCCATGGGCATTTAAGGGGTTAAGAACAGCTCACTATAAGGCACTCGTAGCGGAAGGATACCGTGAGTTAGAAAATAACCTTAAGGCAATAGGTCTGGGGGAAAAACCCCGTACCCATATAGAGCATCACACTTGTCATGCCCGCTCAGCTTTTCATAGCTTGGATAATAGTTATGGACAGAAGCCGGCAATGATTTTTACGATGGATGGCAGCGGTGACGGTCTTTGTGCAACCGTTACAAAAGTAATGCCGGGCGGTGTATGGGAGCGCATTGCTGAAACACCTGCGGAGGCATCTCTCGGTGGAATTTATTCAAATACCACTCGTTTCCTTGGGATGAAGATTCTTGAGCATGAGTATAAGGTTATGGGCTTGGCCCCATATTGCAAGGAATATTTCAAGGAAGTATATAAGCAAATCTATGAGCCTGTTATTAATCTGGATCGAGACAACCCGTTAGTTTTCAAATCAACAGTTGATACATCTGAATTCTTTAATTATCTTGTCCTCCATGCTGTTGGTGAGAGATTTGATAACATAGCTGGTGCTGTGCAGCATCTTATAGAAGAGCGTGTTACCGCATGGATTAGGGCTGCAATAGTCAAAACAGGTATTCGACGTATTTTCACAGGTGGTGGGGTGTTTATGAATGTTAAACTCAACAAACGCATCCAAGAAATGGAAGAGGTTGAAGAGGTATTCTTTATGCCTTCGTGTGGAGATGAATCTAATCCTATTGGTGCTGCGTATGCTGTTGCGGCAGAAAAAGGTATTCAAACTCAGCCCTTGGATAATCTTTATCTTGGCATTTGGTATTCAGAGCAAAAAATTAGAGAATTTATTGATGCAAATAAATTGGACGAACGCTATAGAGTTACAAAACCTGATGATATAGAAGAGACTATTGCAGAACTTATAGCTAATAGACAGATCGTCGCCAGATTTTCGGGAAAGTGCGAATGGGGGGCTCGTTCTCTTGGAAATCGAGCTATCCTTGCTCATCCGAGCCATATGGAAAGTTTCTATACAGTCAATGATTTAATTAAATGTAGAGATTTCTGGATGCCTTTTGCCCCAACTATTTTAGATACAGCAGCAGATAAATATCTTGTGGGATATGACTCCAAAAAGGTGGAAGCACCTTATATGATTACTGCCTTCCAGGCAACAGACATTGGCGTAAAAGAACTTCGCGCAGCCCTGCATCAGGGCGACCATACATTGAGGCCCCAAATCCTGACAGAAAAAGCCAATCCAGATTATTACCGCCTTTTAAAAGCTTTTGAGGCAAGAACCGGGGTTGGTGCCGTCTTGAATACAAGTTTTAATCTCCATGGTTACCCTCTGGTTGCTACACCTCAGCAGGCATTGATGACTTTTGAGAAATCAGGGCTTAAACACCTTGCTTTAGGGCCATTCTTAATCAGTAAGGTGGTTGCTAAATTATGATTCCAGTTATTTTAATGTGTACTGTAATCCCTTTAGCCTGTTTTTTATTCTCATGCCAAAAGATAGGTTTGCCCAAATCTATTCTTTCTCATTTCTGGTTTTTTACTATAGTATGGTATGTATCCTTTCCAATTAGAGCCGTTCTAATAAGCTTTGATCTCATAGATTTACAAGTTGAAAGACTTTGGAGTTGGGATGAAGTTGCCTATAGTGTTGTTCTATCATTTATTTTCTGGTTTTTCACTTATTTAGGTTATCTCTCGATGCATGAAAAGGGAAATTCCAAAATCAGTTTACCTGTAAATAATGATAATGCGGCAAGTGCATTTCGCGGACAAATTATTGTTAGTATTACAATAGTTATGGCTATTTATTTTTTATATAGTACCGTACTTCAAGGGGGTGAGTTCAGGGCATTTATCGGAAATGAACAAAATGAAATGCGCGTTGGTAAAGGTGGTTTCTTTCTTTTATCAGAATTATTCATTTTATCTTCTATTGCTTATCTCGGTAGAGTGATGTATATAAGACGAAAAACTGTGTTGTCTGGTGTTGAAACGTTTCTCTATATAGGAGTATTTTTTTTATCAGTGCTGATGAGCGTGGCAATCAATTCGAGACGCATAATGGCAACTTTAATGCTTGCGGCTGTGGTCATATATACTGTCCGAGGAAGACGGCGATGGCTTCTTCCTGCTTTAGCCATTGTTGCCACCTTCTTATTATCCCCAGTCATGCAGGTTATTCGTTACATAAACGTGACGGGTTTGATAAATGGGGATGTGAGTATTATTGAGGCTTTTTCAACTCTCAAAAATCACCGGCTTTTTTTAACAATATTTTCATCTTCCTTCGAGGGAGCGGATCATCTGGCGGTATTTATGGAAAAGGCTGGATGGTTACAGCTATTTACAGGAGTGGATGGCGGTGTGTCTTGGCTTTATAATGCTGTATTAGCGCTCATCCCAAGAACATTGTGGCTGAATAAACCGGAGATCTATGGAAATGTGGCTCAGCAGTATCTGCTTTATCCTGAAATGTATGCCAGCGGTGCGGCAACAACAACTTTACCTCCAAGTTTTATCGTTGATTTTTCTTTCGGGTTTGGAGTTTTATTTGGGTTTTTCTTATGTGTGTTACTTGGCCGCGTTCTGGCGCTGATGTCAACTATTATTTGGGATGGAACTTCAAATGCATCGGCTAAAGCTATAGCCTTATTTGTTTTTATAAATATTTTTAATATTGTTCGCGGAGGAACGGGATTTATTCAATCACTATTAATGTTTGCGGTCATGACAGGCTTTGTTCTGGGTTTTAGGGAAACATGGGAAGTGATAAAAGCAATTATTAAAAGGGTTTTTAGCTTTAGTAGATATACATTTTCTTCAGAAAGTACTGGACAATTAAAAGAATTAGTTTCACTTGGTCAGATAACAACAGAGAAATTAAATGGGAAATAAAATATATTTCTATCCGCACAGCTACCTTCGTGACCGCCAACTTGATACCATTCGTCGTTGGCCGAAGGATCAGGTTTTAAACCCGGAACTTGCTGAAATAAGGCGGGGAGGGCAAGTTACTCGCGAAAGGTCTCTAAACAAAACTTTGCCAATTTCATGGAAGCAGAAGCTGCCGCTGATTAATGTTAAAAAACGTCCAAAGGGCTTGCCTAAAGATGCGGTCGTCTATGTATGGGGAGCTGTTATGTCAACTGGACCGTTTATTGTAGATCTTGACAACCCATATTCATTGACAGGTTACAATTTGCGCGCAATGTCAATTTACAAGGGGATATTGAGGCGGATTCTTAAAAGCCGCCGTTGTGTAGAAATACGTTGTATGAGTCAAGCGTGCAGGGAAACCTTGCGCATTCTTTTTGGTGATGAAATTTATACTAAGTCATCGGTACATTACCCTTATATGCAGCAGTATATTCATGAAGTAAAAGATACGGGGGAAAACGGTTGCCGTTTCCTATTTATCGGGACACAGTTTGAGATTAAGGGTGGTGCTGCTTTATTGCGTGCATTCAAGAAAGTGTATGATACAGAACCATCAGTTCATCTGGATATGATTACCCACCTGCCTCCAGAATATCATGAACGTGCCGTAAGTTGTCCGGGCATTACAATTTATGATGCTAATTTTTCACGTGATGAAATTTTTGAAAAATTTATGAGAAATGCCGATGTTTTAGTCCATCCCACTTATGTTGAATCATTTGGAATGGTGGTGCTGGAAGCTCTTGCTCACGGCTTAGCTATCATCGCTACAGACGTTTATGCATTACGAGAGATGGTTGAAGATTCATTGAATGGGATATTGTTGAGGCCACCATTGTCTATCTGGGATGGCTATATTGCATCAGAATACTATTATAAATTGGCAACTATAAAACCATATGTGGCTAAGACTGACACATCCTTGTTTGAAGAAAATCTCGCAGTAGCTATGCTTAGATTTGCGCAAGATCATAAATTCAGATTGTCGGCGCAAAAGGCGAGCCTTGACATTATAAACCGCCGCTTCTCTGTCAAGCAATGACAAAAGGTAAATCTCTTACCATAATAATCCCTGCCTATAATGCCTCAAAAACCATAGGCGAAACGCTCCGATCCATATACATGCCAAAGATTCATTTATCGAATAAATGGGGATTGGAGGTTATTGTCGTTGACGATGGTAGTTCTGATAGCAATGACTTAAAAGAGGTAATAAAATATTTCCCCGAAGTAAAGCTGTTATCACATAAACGCAATCGTGGTATGAATGCAGCTCGGAATACGGGTATTCAATCTAGCAAAGGGGATATTGTTGTTATTTTAGATGCAGATGATCAGTTTGTTCCAGATTGGCCTGATATTTTTGAACAAGTTGTGAATGAATGGCCTGAAGATTGCAATGTCTGTTATAGCGCATGTCGAAATCCTGATGGCAAAATAACTGTAGGCGAGCCGGAATACATGGGGCGACTAACATTTGACGATATATTGAATGAACGACATTCTGGTGAATATCTTCCTATGTTTCGCGGGTGTTATATCCGGAACCGTGGATATGTCGATCTTAATATGCGTAAGTCATGTGGCGTAGTCTCATATTTGACAATGTCTCAAGATGCACCCTTTTGGGTAACACCCAGAATATTACGTATCTACAATAATCGACAGACCGGATCGGTAACCAGTGCTTGGGCATCGCCGTTAAAGGCACGAGAGACAGCTTTATGCTATAAGGTATTATTCGATAGGTTTGGTTATTACTATCAGACGAGGGCACCCAAAATTTACCGTACAAAGCTGCTGCGCTATTCAGTATACCTAAAGCTTGCTCATGAAAAGGGAGCTTGGCGTGTCTGGGCAAAGGCGATACATTGGAGTTGTCCGCTGGAGTCAATCGCTGTTTTAATGATTCTTATTTTCGGCGGAAGCTTTTGCTCGTGGTTTGTAAATCTTGCGAAACAACTCGGAGTGATTAGGCGTTATGGATGATAAAATATCTAAGGATAAGACATTTTATGAGCAGTTTTGGGCCGATTCCAATTACACGCTTAGATATGCTTTTGATTCTGCTGTAAGAGATCGTTTCCCAGCTATCCAAAAAGTGTGGGGAGAGTTGCGGCCTCCAAGTCGTCTGCTTGACTATGGGTGTGGGAATGGGGTTTTAACTTATTGGATGTACTCTAATAGGTTTGGTCGCGATTGTCTCGGAATTGATATAAGTTCTACCGCGATTGAGAATGCTCGAAAGCAGTTTGCCAGGAATGGGCTTGAGTTCCGTGTCTTCGATCCAAATAAACCAATTGACGATCTGGGGAAGTTTGATGTGGTAGTCTCATCTCATGTCTTGGAGCATGTTCCTGAACCCCGCGAGACCATTGCTCGGATATTGCCACTTTCAGAATGGGTCTTAATCGAAATTCCACTTGAGGATTGTCTTGTTCAGAATACTGTTGCTTTAATTCGTCAAAAAGAACGGAAGGACAATCCATTAGGTCATATTCATTTTTGGACAAAGGACAAATTCCGCTATTTACTGGAATCCTGCGGGTTATTGATTATTAGGGAATATCAATATGCGTCCGCACCATTTTCACCTTACAATAATAAGATAAAACAATTGGTAGAGCGACTGGCTTTGGCAGTTTTGGGAACTAGATTGTATGGTCAATTAATGGCAACGCATTACATCGTTCTTGCATATCGTCACCCTTCCTGGCAGGAAATCATTGAACGAAATAAAGAGTAAATAATGTGCGGCATTATTGGATGGCTGGGGAGACCCAATCAAGAACTGGGAATCAAAATGCGGGATATAATGAGACACCGCGGCCCTGACAGTGCTGGTGAGTGGGCTGATCCTGGACGGAGAGTTTGGCTGGGACATCGCCGTCTTGCCATTATTGACCTTACTTCTGAAGGTCATCAGCCGATGCTTTCTCCGAGTGGTCGTTTTGTAATCACGTACAATGGCGAAGTTTTCAATTATTTAGATATCAGTAGAGAACTGGAACTCTTGGGATTAAAGTTTCGTGGCCATTCTGATACTGAGGTTATTGTTGCCGCCATTGAAGAATGGGGTGTGGCAGCAGCAGTAAAAAGATTCGTCGGCATGTTTGCATTTGGGGTATATGATCGACAGGAGCATCGTATATGGCTTGTACGTGACAGGCTTGGCATAAAACCGTTGTACTATGCAAATCATTCTGGGGAGTTTGCCTTTGCTTCTGAACTGCAAGCGTTAAAGCAATTACCCTGGCTTGATCAGAATATAGATGAAAACGCTTTGCACGCATATTTCCGTTATCTATGTGTGCCGGCACCAGCCACAATCATTAAGGGGGCCAAAAAATTGCCACCTGCTTCCATTCTTTGCTGGGATGGGAAGGAAATTACCATCAGTTGCTATTGGGATCATAAAGAGGTTGTGAGAGCCGGCCTTCATTCGCCCATTGAAAGTAGTTTTCGAGAGGCCGCCAATGAACTTGAATTAAGATTGAAGGAATCTGTTCGCTTAAGGATGTTGGCAGACGTTCCCCTTGGGGCTTTTCTCTCTGGTGGGGTGGACTCATCACTTGTGGTTGCACTAATGCAGGCTCAAAGTGAACGGCCAATAAAGACCTATACTATAGGTTTTAGTGAACAGTCTCATGACGAATCACCTTATGCTCGTGCGATTGCATCTCATCTCGGGACAGAACATCATGAATTAATATTAACGCCCAACAATATCATTGACTTAATACCTAAAATATCTTCTTTCTATGATGAACCCTTCGCTGATAGCAGCAATGTGCCAACTTATTTGGTTAGTTGCTTTGCAAGAAATGGGGTAACCGTTGCTCTTTCCGGTGACGGCGGTGATGAGCTTTTTGGAGGCTATCCACGATATTTCTGGGCATCTCGTATTCAAAGACTTAAGCGACAACTAACTCCTTGGGGAAGCCGTTTGTTAGGACACTTAATAGAAAGAATGTCAGACGCTTTCTGGGACAGAATCGTCGTAAATCTTGGCGGCAGAAAATTTGCGGGAAGCGAAGGGCTTTCCACACGTGTGAAACAATTTTGTCATTATCTTGTAACTCCTCCAGATCGAATATACGAAGAAATAATTTCAGCATGGAAAAATCCTACCGATTTATTACTACGCTCTAAACTGCAA
Organism: Nitrospirota bacterium; assembly: GCA_040754455.1. Lineage (GTDB taxonomy): Bacteria > Nitrospirota > Thermodesulfovibrionia > Thermodesulfovibrionales > Dissulfurispiraceae > JBFMCP01. The sequence continues at coordinate 28,820 of JBFMCP010000029.1, read as the reverse complement.
GAGTTCTTCGGACCAGACTTACATAAATTTGAGGGGATTAGTTGGGCGGAACAGATGATGGCTGTAGATCAGGAAAATCAACTCGTTGATGATTTTCTAACAAAGGTTGATCGTGCCTCGATGGGAGTTTCTCTTGAAGTAAGGGTTCCGCTTCTTGATCACCGTCTTGTTGAATGGAGTTGGCGAGTCCCTACAAAATATAAGATGGCATCTCATGGAGACCGAGGAAAATTACTCCTGAGGGAAGTGCTATACAGATATGTACCAAAGAACCTTATTGAAAGACCTAAAATGGGCTTTGGTATGCCTATGGGGCGTTGGATTAGGGAAGAACTTCGTCCTTGGGCAGAAGAGCTATTGAGTCCATCATCCATAAAGAAAGTAGAAATATTGAATCCCGAGCCAATTCGAAGAGTCTGGGCAGAGCATCTGGACGGCATTAATCGTTTACCTCAAATTTGGACGGTCTTGATGTTTTTACAATGGCAGAAGTCTTGGTATTCATGCAGTCAATAACGATAGCTTTTATAATCACCGGCCTTTCCACCGGCGGCGCTGAGATGATGCTTTATAAGCTGCTAAGCCACATGGATAAGGAAAGATTTAATCCGGTAGTTATTTCACTTTCTGACAAAGGGACCTTGGGTGGACAGATTGAGTCATTAGGTATACAAGTTCTTACCATAGGGATGAAACCTGGACTGCCGACGTTTAATGGCATGCGTCGCTTGTTCCGTTATGTTTATGGACTTAAGCCGGACATCTTACAGGGCTGGATGTACCACGGGAATTTGGCGGCGCAAATTGCTGGTATATTTACAGCGCGGGGCGTTCCTGTGATATGGAACGTCCGTCAGTCCCTTTATTCCCTGAAATATGAAAAGAAGGGTACGGCATTTGTGATTAAGGCTGGAAGTTACCTGTCCCGATTCCCTAAGAAAATTATCTATAATGCAAAAACCAGCGCAGAGCAACATGAGGCACTTGGATATTGTGTCGATAATCGTTTAATAATACCAAATGGATTTAATACAAACGATTTCTCTCCATCAGTTGAAGCAAGGAACTCTGTTAGGTCGGAACTTAAAATTTCGAAAGACGCAATCCTGGTAGGTTTAATTGGTCGCTATCATCCAATGAAAGACCATTCTAATTTCTTTCAAGCCGCATCCTTGCTGATTAAGCGCCATCCGCAGGCTTATTTTGTCTTGGCAGGGAGGCAGGTTGATTTTGCGAATGAACATTTGCGACAAATAATAAATGATTTGAACATTTCGGAGAATGTGCGTTTACTCGGAGAGAGAAGAGATATTCCCCGTTTAATGGCCGCTCTTGATATAGCTTCTTCTTCTTCTTCTCATGCCGAAGGCTTTGCGAATGTTATCGGCGAGGCCATGTCCTGTGGTGTGCCATGTGTAGTTACTAATGTAGGTGATTCAGCATTCATCGTCGGTGATATTGGCAAGGTAGTGCCGCCAAGGGATCCGGTAGTATTAGCGACTGCATGGAGTGAGTTAATAGAAATGGGTGAAGATAGTCGTAAAAAACTTGGACTGAAGGCCCGCCAGCGCATTATAGATAATTTTTCACTCGAGAAAGTTGTTAAGAAATACGAAGAGCTTTATATAGAAGTAATGTCCTCAACGAACAGGACTAATTAATGTGTGGCATTGCCGGTTTTCTGACACATAAAGACAATTTCAATTGGGATGAGTGTTTGCAACGGATGACTGCTTCCATTGTCCATCGCGGTCCAGACGATGGGGGGTATTGGATTGATAAGGATGCAGGTGTTGCACTGGGTCACAGGCGACTATCAATCCTCGATCTTTCTCCTGCCGGTCATCAGCCGATGAAATCAAAATCTGGACGCTATGTCATAGTTTTTAATGGTGAGATTTACAACCATACTCACATTCGCAAGGAATTAGAAGGGCTATCGGCCCGTCAATGGGCTGGCCATTCTGATACAGAGGTTATACTTGCCGCTATTGAAGAATGGGGATTGGAAGAAGCTGTTAGGCGTTTTACAGGGATGTTCGCAATTGCGTTGTGGGATCGCAAAGAGAGAACCCTTTCCCTTGTGCGGGACCGACTTGGTGAGAAGCCTCTTTATTATGGGTGGATTGGGGATATATTCTTATTTGCATCGGAATTAAAGGCATTGCGTGCCCATCCTCTATGGCAAGGTGAAATCGACCGAAATGCGCTTTCTCTCTTGATGAGGCATAATTATATTCCAGCGCCCTATTCTATTTATAAGGGGATTTACAAACTCCTGCCTGGCACGATAGCTAATATCAGATTGGGTGATAAAAACATCATCCCTGAACCATACTGGTCTGCAAAAGAAGTTGCTGAATTCGGGGTTGCCCACCCTTTCGTCGGCAGTGAAGCTGAGGCTATAGAGCATCTGGACACTTTACTTCGGGATGCCATTTCAAAGCAAATGGTTGCCGATGTCCCTTTGGGGGCCTTCTTGTCTGGTGGGGTTGATTCTTCGACCATTGTAGCGTTGATGCAGGCGCAGTCGAATCGTCCGGTAAAGACGTTCACAATTGGTTTCAATGAAAGTGGATACAATGAGGCAGAATATGCTAAGGCGGTGGCAGGGCATCTTGGAACCGAACATACGGAGCTATATATATCACCCAAAGAAGCTATGGATGTTATTCCAAAACTTCCTACTATCTATGATGAACCATTTTCTGATTCTTCTCAGATCCCGACATTCCTTATCTCTCAGATGGCTCGCCGGCATGTAACAGTCTGCCTCTCAGGAGACGCTGGAGATGAACTGTTTGGTGGCTATAACCGTTATTTTCAGGGACGTCAAATTTGGAATAAAGTTAGGAACATTCCTCGACCATTGCTGGGTCTTGCTGCCAAGATGATTACGTCAGTGCCGCCACAAAGGCTTGATCGGGGTGCTAAAGCGTTCTCATCAGTTATGCCTGGCGAACTGAAGGCAGGAAGGGCTGGAGACAAACTACATAAGCTTGCGGAGATTATCGATAAGGAATCACCAGAAGCACTTTATAAAGAGCTTGTTTCACATTGGAAGTCCCCTTCGTCAGTTGTTCTGGATTCCCATGAACCTCCAACAGTTATTACAGATAAGTCACAATGGGCAAATCTGGATGATTTTACACTGCGAATGATGTATCTGGATACCATGACTTATCTTCCTGATGACATTCTTGTCAAGGTGGACCGTGCTGCCATGGGTGTGAGTCTGGAAACCCGCGTTCCGTTCCTTGATCATAATGTGGTCGAGTTTGCATGGAAGTTGCCATTATCACTCAAAGTCCGCAACGGTCAGGGTAAATGGATATTGAGGCAGGTCCTATATAAATATGTCCCCGCAGAACTGATTGAACGTCCGAAAATGGGATTCGGTGTACCTATTGATGCTTGGCTGCGCGGGCCATTGCGCGATTGGGCGGAAGACCTGCTTAATGAGAATCGTCTAAGACAGGAAGATTTTTTTAATCCTGTTCCGATTCGCGAGAAATGGACAGAGCATCTGTCAGGAAAGCGAAACTGGCAGTATTACCTCTGGGATGTACTGATGTTTCAGGCATGGCTGGATGCACAAGAGAGCCACAAATCGAAAGCCTAAAATTCTCTTTCTTGTCACTGAGGATTGGTACTTCTGCTCCCACCGCTTGCCAATAGCCCGTGCAGCCCGTGATAGCGGCTATTCGGTTGTAGTTGCCACACGTGTTCAGGGTCATGGTGAACAGATCGAAAAAGAGGGATTTAAGCTGGTTCCTATAAGCTTGCAACGGAGCAGCAAAAATCCGCTGAGAGAAATCCTCTCGATTCTGGAAATAACCAAAATATACCGATCTGAACGCCCCGATATTGTACACCACGTTGCAATGAAGCCGGTGCTCTACGGTTCGATTGCTGCACTGTTTGGCGGCATAGGGGCTGTAGTTAATGCGTTAGCAGGAATGGGATATATATTTACCTCTCACGATCGTAAGGCAAAATTTTTAAAACCAGTTGTTAAATTGGGATTTCGCTTTCTCCTCGGCCGGCCCAACAGTAGAGTAATAATTCAAAACCCTGATGATCGCCTGATGATGATTGGTGCGGTAGGGATTCCACATGAGAAAGTTATGCTTATTAAAGGATCCGGTGTAGATACATCACGTTTCGCTCCTACTCCTGAACCGGAAGGTACGATTGTCGTGGCACTAGTCTCACGAATGCTCTGGGATAAGGGGATCAAAGAATTTGTCGAAGCTGCTCAGATGATAAAGGGAAAAGGTGTTGAAGCCAAATGTATATTAGTTGGCTCTCCTGATCCTGAAAATCCTGCATCTATTCCCGAGAGTCAACTCTTAGAATGGACGAAATCCGGAGCTGTTTCATGGATAGGACATCAGAATGACATACCTGCAGTCTGGGCACAAGCGCATATCGCGGTGCTCCCTTCATACAGAGAGGGACTGCCGAAAGCGCTATTGGAAGCAGCTGCCTGTGGACGCCCGATTGTAACTACCGATACTACCGGTTGCCGGGAGGTTGTCAAGCATGGAGAGAATGGGTTGCTCGTTCCTATTAAAGACGCTAAGGCACTGGCTGAGGCACTGCAAAATATGATTGTCAATGCTGCTATGCGCAAACGCATGGGAGCAATGGGGAGAAGAATGGTAGAGGCCGAGTTTTCTGAAGAGAGGGTGGTAAACGAGACCCTTGCTGTATATAAAGAGCTTCTGCAGCGATGAAGATACTTATTACTGGTGCCAATGGCTTTGTGGGAAGAGCGCTGTGCAAAGTGCTCTTTGACGCCGGGCTCTCTGTGAGAGGAGCGGTAAGGAAACGAGAAAATGCGTCATCTTTCCATGATGATCTGATTAGTATAGGCGATATAGGGCGTGACACAAAATGGGAAGAGGCATTGCAGGGCATAGATACTGTGGTCCATCTTGCCGCGCGTGTCCACGTGATGAAAGATGCTTCTCTTGATTCCCTTGGTGAATATCGGCGTGTCAACGCAGAGGGCACGTACCGGCTTGCTCGTAAAGCCGCTGAATCAGGCGTTCGCCGCCTGGTTTATGTGAGCACAATAAAGGTAAACGGCGAGCAAACAAACAATATCCCCTTTACCGAGAGTGATGAACCGAATCCACAGGATGCTTACGCAATTTCGAAGCTCGAGGCCGAGCAATCGCTTCGAGAAATAGCACAGAAAACCGGGCTTGAGGTTGTAGTACTCAGGCCTCCTCTTGTCTACGGACCGGGGGTTAGTGCCAACTTCTTCAAACTATTAGAACTAATTGATGCCGGCATCCCCCTTCCACTCGGTCGGGTAAGGAACTCAAGAAGTCTTATCTATATCGGCAACCTGGTCGATGCAATAGTGAGGTGCGTTCAACACCCTTCTGCTGCAAACAAGGTATTTTTAGTAAGTGATGGAGAGGATTTGTCCACGCCGGAGTTGATCAGACGGTTGGCATCAGCCTTGAATAAACCAGCTCATCTCGTTCCCTTTCCTTCCTCGTTGCTGCGCCTTGCCGGAGCCATTACCGGAAGGTCAGACGAGATAAAACGACTTGCAGATTCTTTAAGAATTGATAACTCAAAGATTCGCACTGAATTGAACTGGACGCCACCGTTCACCGTAGATGAGGGATTGAAGCATACGGCGGAGTGGTTCTTGAGAAGATAGGGAGCAACGTTTGATTTTTAAGATGGTAATACTTAGAGCGTCCAATGGAATGAGGAAGAGGAAGTCAGACAAGGCAGAGTATGATCGCTCATTCTCGGAATGCATCCACGCATTCCGCTATTAAAGCGATGAAGCGTTTGTTCGATTTCTCCGTGGCATTGGCGCTGCTGCTGTTTCTCAGTGTGCCCATGTCCTTTATTGCGGTGCTGGTAAAGCTGACCTCCCGCGGCCCGGTCCTCTATTGGTCCGATAGAGTAGGGATTAACAATATGATTTTTAAAATGCCTAAATTCCGGACTATGAGGATAGACACCCCTCCGGTCGCGACACATCTTTTGAAGAACCCTGATCAGTTCCTGACCCCGATAGGAGGTTTTCTGAGAAAATCGAGCTTGGACGAGTTGCCGCAACTTTTCAGCATTCTTAAGGGCGATATGAGCTTTGTCGGTCCGCGTCCTGCATTGTTTAATCAGGATGACTTAATAGCACTAAGAACTGAAAGGGGGATTCACAAGCTCATACCCGGACTCACCGGCTGGGCTCAGGTCAATGGCAGGGATGAGCTTCCGATTCCGGTAAAGGTAGCATATGACGAATACTATTTGAAGAATCGTTCATTTCTACTGGATCTTAAAATATTGTGGATGACTTTTTTCAAGGTCGCCCGCAGTGAGGGGGTACAACACTGATGAAACGCTATGTGCAGGACCTTCTGCGTCCCACTTATTTCAGAAGATTCCTTTTCTTCTTTCTCTCTGATGTTTTGATCATTGCCTCATCACTCTATCTTTCCTTTCTCCTCCGCTTCGATTTCATCGTGAACAGCCAATACCGAAAGCTCTTTTTTGAAGTGTTGCCTTTCTTCATTGCCATTAAAATAAGTGCATTTGCTCTTTTCAGAATGTATCGAATTACCTGGCGCTACGTCGGCATCAACGACCTCTGCAATATCGTCAATGCACTCATTGTTGCCAACTCTGTACTCATGGCTTTGATTCTGATCCCGGTCCCTGAAAGCCTCCGTTTTATATCTTTATCTCATCTTGGTGGTTTTCCACGAAGCATTTTTCTTATAGACGGCATTATCTCACTTCTTCTGCTCTCGGCGCTGAGAATTTCCAAGAGGCTCTATCTCGAAGTGATCATCAAAAGAAGGCTGTCGGGGGAGGGGAAAAGGACTATTATCGTCGGTGCGGGGAACACGGGAGAGATGATTCTTCGAGATATGGTCAAACAGAAGTTCTCTGAGTTCTATCCTGTAGCGTTGCTCGATGACGATAGAAAGAAAATCGGGACCTATTTGCATGGCGTAAAGGTAGTAGGGACAACTGAAGCGCTGAAAAGGAAAGTCGCAGCATACAGTGCAGAGGCAGTGATCATTGCGATCCCCTCATTGAGCCATAAGACACTAAAAAATATCTATAATGCTGCGAAAGAATCTGACGTCGGAACGATCAAGATAGTCCCCCGTATTTACGACTTCCACAAGCCGGATATCAATCTGAAGAGCCTTGAGGAGATCAGTATCGAAGACCTTATCGGACGCCAGGCAGTGGCGGTCGATTTTGGTGAGATTGAGGCTTTCCTCAAAGATAAGATCATTCTCATCACCGGAGCAGGCGGCTCCATCGGGTCCGAGATAACGAATCAGGTATGCGCCTTTCATCCGCGGAAGGTGATTCTCTTCGATATCGACGAGACGGCACTGCATAACATGCATCTCAAATTGCAGAAGAGCTTTCCTTACCTTATAGAGAGAATGCACTTTGTTGCCGGAGATGTAAGGGATGGGAGGAGAGTTGCGGAGGTGCTGGAGGCCTTCGCGCCCGAGATTCTTTTCCATGCCGCCGCTTACAAGCATGTCCCCATGATGGAGTACAATCCGAAGGAAGCGGTGAAGGTCAATATGTTCGGCACCTATGTGCTCGCAAAGGCCTCGGTGGAGTACGGAGTAAAGAAGTTCATCATGATCTCGACTGATAAGGCGGTGCGGCCGACCAGCATTATGGGGGCAACAAAAAGAATGGCCGAATACATCTGCAAGGCATTTAACAACAGCTCTCGGCATTCGGCTCCCAGCGCTCAGCACGCAAAGACGGAATTTGTATCGGTGAGGTTCGGCAATGTCCTCGGCAGCAGGGGGAGCGTCCTGCCACTGTTCCTCGAACAGCTGAAACACGGCGGTCCCCTTACCGTGACCCACAAGGATATGCAGCGCTACTTCATGACCATACCGGAGGCGGTCTCTCTGGTCCTCCAGGCATCGGTGATCGGCGCCGGGGGCGAGGTGCTTGTCCTCGATATGGGAGAGCCGATCAGGATTGTCGATCTGGCTGAAGAACTCATACGAATTCACGGCATGGAACCATACAAGGATGTTGATCTCGAATTTGTCGGTCTCAGGCCCGGAGAAAAGCTCTTCGAGGAGATTCTGACGGCGGAGGAAGGGACTTCCGCGAGCAAGCACGAGAAGGTATTTATAGCAAACAATAGGGAAAGGTATTCGAAGGAGGAGATCGAAGGAATTCTGAGGGAGTTCACTGTGGTGCTCAACGGGTCACTGACAGGCGAGGAACGGAAAATCAAAGATTTGCTTAAAAAGTATGTCCGCCATTTTGAGGGGAATGTCTCTCCTACGCCGTCCGGCACTACCGATCCTTCCCGCTCATTGACACAACTGCCCGAATTATGATAATTTTCTTGATAGGCCTTTCCGGGTAGTAGACGCGCCATACTGTACTATTAAGGGAAGCGGATATCAGCAATTGCGGGTGTAGCTCAGCTGGTAGAGCACAACCTTGCCAAGGTTGGGGTCGCGGGTTCGAATCCCGTCGCCCGCTCCATAAACACGCTAGAGGGTTATAGCGTTCATCGAGTTGTAGCGCAACAGAATTCTCTTCACTTCACGCTATAACGCTGTACGCTGTACGCATAGCATAAATCGGCGACGTACCCAAGTGGCAAGGGAGAGGTCTGCAAAACCTTTATTCAGCGGTTCGAATCCGCTCGTCGCCTCCATTTCGCTGCTTCACGCCATAGCTCTTTAAAAAACAATAGGTTAAGCTGTCCGATACCTTTTCTCCCCGTCATTTTTTTTGCTATTGACTTTCCCTCCTGAACTATGTCATTATCCTTTTGAAGTATAAGAATTTTTGGACTTACAAGGCCACAAAGAGGTTGTGCTTTGTGGTTTTTTTATTCGAAACTGCGCAATGGTGAGCAAGACAAATAAAAAAACAAAGACAGCGGCGAAACAGGCCTCTACGGCGAAACAGGTTCCTTTGCCCAAGCAGCGGTCAGCAGCCAAACAGGGCCTGATGCCCAAACATGTCTCCAAAAAAGACCATGATAAACAACAGAAATTGCCACCACCGGGACCTACTGTCGCTGAAAAGTTCCCTAAAGTTGCCGGTATGGTTATCCATATGACGTACTACCAGAAAGGGGCAAATCCCGTTCTCATGGTGCGTACCGTGAACGTCTTCCCCTGGAGCCAGCTCAACTTCCACATGGCTTGTATGATCAAGGATTGCGAGGGCGGAGGATTCGATTTGACCCCCATCATTACTTCGATGCTCAAGGGCCGCAAAAAGGTGGGAAAGGGTACGCTTCAGTGCAAGGGAAAGAACAAGGCGCTCCCCAAGGATCACGCCTCTATCGATTACGACATTGCCATAAAGTACAAGCCCTGAGTCATACACTCCCTAATACTTTGATATTTCGAGATAGTCCCGCAGATCCTTTTCGTCGAATCCCTTTGCCGCTACCAGCCGCTCTCTTACATCACTCTGGAATCTCTTTTTATCACCTTTGTAGACAGGGTCGGCATCGATTGCCCGATCCATTGCTGCAGCGGCATCTCCGTAGCGGCCCAGCTTGTTATACACAAGGGCAAGGCCATAGAAGGGAGGGGTGAAGGAGGGCGTTCTCTTCAGTGCTGACTTGAAGGCATCGAGGGCGGCATCAAACTGCTCCTGGCGATAATAGGCGATTCCGAGATTATAGAAGGCCTTTTCCGGCGTTTGATAGAGAGGATTTGCCAGTGCCTGCTTGAACGATGCGACGGCCTCCTGCCACTTGCCGAGCTTCATATAGGTAAAACCCAGGCTGTTGTGGGCATCGGAAAAATGCCGGTCCGCTGCTATCGCCTTGAGAAAGAGCTCCCGGGCGTTGTCGTATTCCTCAAGCTGCAGGTATACCAGCCCCAGGCTGTGGAGCGTCTCTTTGTTGTCAGGGTCGAGCTGCAGCGATTTCTGGAGCTGCACAAAGGCCATCTGAATATTGCCTTCATTCAAATGGGATATCCCCATCTTGTAGTGGTATTCTGCTTCCTGATGCTCCTCGACGGTCACCGTGGCACAGCCGCTCGCGAGGAAGAACGACAGTAAGAGCAGCGTGATAATTGTTATGTGCATGCCGTCAGTTTATACCATTCGATTATGCAGAGGCAATACCGGAACGCATATTGAGCAGCCGGCGATCGGCTCTCCTCTGTCAGCCTTCAGCTTTTCAACCTTTCTCCTTCTGACTGCTGATCGCTGACGGCCGAGAGCGGACGGCTATAGTGCAATCTTTCGGCAAGAAACGATAAGGTGCTCTCCACCTGTGCAACCGCCTCACGCTGCCCGAGATCGCGGATATCAAGCTCGAACCCGTCGGGAAGGAACCTGATCCTTGTACCGTTTCGTCTGTTCCCGGCATCTGATGAGAGCGAGAAGAGCGTGGTGATGAGCCTGTCGAAGAAATCAGGAGGGATACCGAACCTGTTGTCACTGTCCGCGAGAAAGAAGAAACGGTACCTTCCGTCGATATCCGTCACCTTGATGATAAAGAGCCGCTTTGTCAGCAGTTTCACCCGCATGACATGGATGAGGTTTTCGACCTCTTCGGGCAGGGCGCCGAAGCGGTCGCGGAGCTCGTCCTTCAACGCTGTCAGGGCCTCCATTGTTTTGGCGGAAGATATCCGCTTATAGATGCTCAGCCTGAGCGTAATATCTGAAATGTATTCTTCGGGAATAAACGCCGAGAGCCTCAGCCGTATCTGCGGTTCGATCTCCTCCCGCAGCTCTTCTCCCTTGAGCTCGGCGACCGCCTTTTCGAGCATCTCCATATACAGATCGAACCCCACGCCGCGGATATAGCCCGACTGCTCCGGGCCGAGCAGGTTTCCCGCACCCCGTATCTCGAGGTCCTTCATAGCAAGCCTGAACCCCGCTCCCAGGTAGCTCATCTCCTGGATCGCCTGCAGGCGTTTCTTTGCATCCTCGGTAATGATATCTTCTCCGGGAATGAGGAAATATGCATATGCCTGCAGTGCGCCCCTGCCGACCCTTCCCCTGAGCTGATAGAGATCCGCCAGTCCGAAGGTGTCCGCCCGGTCGATAATGATGGTGTTCGCTGTCGGGATGTCGATGCCTGAGCCGATGATAGCGGTGCATACCAGCACGTTGGTGGTCCTGTTGAGAAATCCCAGCATGATCTTTTCGAGCCCGAGCTCCTGCATCTGTCCGTGCGCAACAGCAATCTTCGCCTCCGGCACGAGCTTTTTGATGTAGTCGGCGACCTTTTCGATATCGTGGATCCTGTTGTGGACAAAGAAGACCTGCCCGTCCCTCTTGAGCTCACGCTCGATCGCCTCTTTGATGGTTTTGTCATTGAAGGCGGTTACTATGCTCCTGACCGCGAGCCGCTCTTCGGGCGGCGTCTCGATCGTACTGATCTCCCGGATGCCCGACAGCGACATGTGGAGCGTCCGGGGAATCGGCGTTGCCGTGAGCGTGAGCGTGTCCACCCCTTTCCTGAGCTCCCGCAGCCGCTCCTTTTGCGCGACGCCGAAGCGGTGTTCTTCATCGATGATCAGAAGCCCGAGGTCATGGAGCTGCACCCGCTTGCCGAGGAGCATATGCGTTCCGATAATGATGTCCGTCTCTCCCTTTGCGAGCGCCTCGAGGGATTTGTTGATTTCGCTTTTGTCCCTGAACCTGCTCAGGTAATCGATGGTGACGGGAAAGCCTGAAAACCGCATCTTGAAAGTACGGTAGTGCTGCTCGGCAAGGAGCGTGGTGGGGACAAGTACCACCACCTGTTTCCCGTCGTACACCGCTCTGAAGGCCGCCCGTACGGCGACCTCGGTCTTGCCGTATCCCACATCCCCGCAGAGCAGCATATCCATCGGCCGCTCCGAATGCATATGCTGCTTTATCTCCTCAATCGACTTGAGCTGGTCTGGTGTCTCTTCATACGGGAAGAAGTCATCGAATTCATGGTGCATCGGGGTATCTTCGCTGAAGGTAAAGCCCCGCGCCACCGACCGCTCGGCATAGAGCTTGAGGAGCTTCTCGGCCATCTCCCTGACCTTTTCCCGCACACGCTGCTTGGTACGCAGCCACCTCTTGCTGCCGAGTTTATCGATGACCGGCACATGACCTTCCCCGGCGCTGTACTTCTGCAATTTATCGATGCTGTGGAAGGGCGTGTAGATCCGGTCTCCCTGGGCATACTCAATTGTTATGAGATCCTCCTGATAGCTGTCGGTCCTCTGCCGCTGCAGGCCGACAAATTTGCCGATGCCATGGTCCTTGTGCACGACGAAGTCCCCTGGTTTGAGGTCGTCGATGGTAAAGAGGATCTTAGAGGCTTTCGACTTCTTCAGAGATCGGTAGGCGGGACGTTCGCCGAAGATTTCCCGGTCGGTCAGGAGAAGAAGATGATCGATATACATTCCCGAGGAGAGATTACCGATGACCGTGCAGACGGCGCCACCATAAGAGCGCACATCCCTGTCCCTGATGAGCGGAGCGACAACTCCGTGCTCGAAAAGTATCTCCTTGAGGCGCTCTGCCTGGGCCTCCGAAGGCAGTACCACCGCAACTCGGGCGCCGGCGCCGGTCAAGGCGGAGGGGATGTCGTCAAAGCCTTTCCGCTCCTCGGGAAGTATTCCCATGCCCTTGATCGTTTGCTCGCCTGAATCGATCCCCTCTCCGAGAAAGGGCAGATGGGATATAAAAACGGCCCGCTCTCTGTCGGGGAGACCGTTCTCCATCTCAGGTTCCGTTTCCTTTCCATAGAGGGCATTGCCGGCGCTGTCTGTGAGAAACAGCCGTATATCCCAGAGGTACGAAAGTTCGTCGACAATCGTGCTCTGTGGTTCAGGCTCGACTGCCGGAAATATCCTCATCCCGTCAATGTCCTGCGCGGAGCGCTGCGTCTCGATATCAAAGGTCCTGATAAGGTCGATTTCATCACCGAAGAATTCTATTCTCACCGGCATGCCCTCGGTCACCGGATAGATATCGAAGAGCCACTCTCTCCGGCTGAATTCCCCTCTCTCGATAACGACGCTCACCTTCCGGTAGCCGAGACTGATAAGGATTTCCTGGAGCCGGTCTCTCTCGATCACCATTCCCTTCCTGAGATGCAGGAGAGACTTTTCGAGAGCAGGAAGCGAAAAGCCTGTCCGGAAGGCTTCGGGAGAAGTAATAACCCCGGCACGTCTTTGCGATATGCCCTCAAAGAGAACCTTTGCTCTTTCTCCGATTGATTCGGGACTCGACGGAGGAGGGACATACCCAATATAGGGAACAGCTTCAGACAGTGTCCTGGCAAAGAACAGAAGGTCGTTATGGAGTACGCGTGCGCGTTCATCGGAATCCTCGATAACAATGAAAGACCCCCTGGTGAAGGCGAGCAGGAGCGCGAAATGGGGCGGAGAGAGATTGTAGATCCTCTTTACCCCGCTCTCTTCCAGCCTCCTGAAGGCATCTTCTGCATGATTTTTTAAGCGATCATATATGGTCGACATGGCGTTCTATGCATATTTTACCTTTTCGGGCGACCCGAATGCTCTCTCTGCACTACAGCCGTCAGCCTGTATATTTTGATAAGGACTTTGTAGAGAAGTTGTTCCCTTTGCCTTTTGCTGTTTGCTGAACGCTGATGGCTGACGGCTGACCGCTTTTTACCACCACCGCCACAAAGCGATGATGAAAACGATAACGAACGTCAGCGAGAGATTCATATAGGCGAAGAAATAGAAGAGCCGCACATGAGGCGGCAGTGAGGGTTTTCCCGCTGCCGGCAGAAGCTTTCCGATCACCGGCATCGCAAGCACTTTATCTTCCCCGTGGGGCGCGAGCTTCAGCACCTCCGTCAAATCCTGTCCTGCCACATGTTTGACCATATGAGTGCCGTTCTTCCAGAGCCTGCTCTGCGTGACATCGTAAATAATACCTTTATACGCAAAATACGCCGGCCTTCCTTCCTTGCCGTCAAATTGGCAGAGCGCATCAGGCGTACAATCCCCTGAGGCAGACATTCCCGTCAACTGCCGCTGCCTCCTCATTTTTGGACCGATGAAGACACTTACGACAAAGGCGCTCGACAGCATAACAAGAAAAAGCAGTATCTTTATGCTCAGGAGGATGCCGAAGCGCGTTGTGTAGAATGACTCCCATGAGGGGATGCGGGCAATGGTCAGAAGGATTCCGGTGATGAGCACGATGATCATCGATATCCAGCCGAGGCGCAGCTCTCCTTTGGGAAGACCTCTCGATGCGTAGGCAGGCTTTAGGAGGATATGGATATAGAGAATGGCGCCGAACCATATGATCGCTGCCATCATGTGAAAGTAGCCGACAAAAAGGCGGACGACCCTCTGTGGTGTCGAGAGCGGCCGGTAGCTTCCCTTTGCTTTCATCTCCTCGAGAAACTGCTTCCCGCGCTCGGTAAGCTGCTTGCCTCCTCCCGGGTCGATATGGCAGTCAGTGCACTGGAGGCCGGTCTTCTGTGCAAACTCCGGCGTTGCAGGAGAGGGCGAAGGGAAGGAAAATAGCAGTATGAGGCACGCGAGGACGGCAAAGTGTAATTTTTTCATAGAGATATGATAAAGGAAAGCAGTTTGGTTTGCAATAAATTTACAGACGTATGATTTAGATCATACCCTTGAAATCCGGAAATAGAGGACAATTGTTTTACAGAGAAGCTTCTGGATAAAATGTAAAAAGCGCTGAGAGCATTGATGAAGATGGGTCGACGGTAAGCATGCGCGATTATTTATTGAAGATGAAGGGCGGTGCAAAGAGCCCTCCGGGAGTAGGCCTCTCGGAAGTGCTCTGGTCGTGGCTCGGTTCAGTGGTCGGTATCGGCATCTGCGCCTATCTCTCGTCGAAATACTTCGAGCCGAAAGATCTCACGCTGATCATAGGGTCTTTCGGAGCCTCGGCAGTACTTGTCTATGGGGCGATAAAGAGTCCCCTTGCCCAGCCGAGAAACCTGGTCGGCGGCCATATCCTTTCAGGGCTCGTGGGTGTCGCCTGCTACCAGCTCTTCGGCGGGACCCCCTGGCTCGCTGCCGCTCTGGCCGTATCTCTTGCTATTGTCATCATGCTTGTGACGAAAACAGTCCATCCCCCCGGAGGCGCCACTGCACTTATTGCTGTTATCGGTGGCGCAAAGGTCCATGCCCTTGGCTTTCTCTACGCTTTTATCCCTGCCGGAGCAGGCGCTCTCATTCTGCTGCTCGTGGCGCTGGTAATGAATAATATCGCGAAGAATAGAAAATATCCGGAATACTGGTTCTGAAAACAGCAAAAAGAGAAGCCATCAACCGTCAGCAATCAGCCCTCAGCCTCCATTGTGACAAAGACCTTTGTAGAGATGGCGGTTCTCTTTGCCCTTTGCCGACGGCTGACCGCCGAGAGCTGATTGCTTCCTTTCGGACTTAGTGCCCTGCTCTGTGAGCTGTTTTCATCGCGCTCGCAGGCTGCTGCAGGATTTCGACTTCGCCGCTGCCGAGATGGTAGACGGCAGTGACCACTTTGAGCGCTCCGGATTCGATGAGGTGCTTCAGCACCGGGCTCTTTTTAAGCATATATGCATTGGAGAGCATGACATTCTCTTTTATTGCGTTGTTGAGGATATCATCCTTCGTTCCGCCTTTTGCCTTTGCCTTCTTGACCGCAGGCATTATTTTCTGTACAATTGCTCCGATATTGCCCTCAGGTTTTCCCTTTGCATCGAGTGTCGCCGCTACGGCACCGCACTTTTCGTGTCCCAGGATAACGAGGAGCGGGGAGTGAAGGTGCTCTGCAGCATATTCAATGCTGCCCAGCGCAACAGGATCGAGCACATTACCGGCAACCCTGACAACGAAAATACTTCCAAGCCCCTCGTCAAATATAATCTCGGGGGCTACTCTCGAGTCAGAGCAGGCAACAACAATAGCATAAGGACTCTGACCCTTCAAAAGCTCTTTTCTCTTCGCATCGCCGACATCCTTGGAGGAAAGACTTCCCGAAACAAACCGCTTGTTGCCGTCCATGAGCTTGGTAAACGCTTCATCTCCTTTTGAAACCAGACCGAAGACGAGTCCTGCAGAAACAATGATGGTGAGAAACAGTGAAACGGAAAAAACCTTCTTACGCATGATACCTCCTCCTGTTAACAATTAAACTGCTCAAAGGCAGCCCAAACCCTGCGGCGTTACGGCAAACTCTTTATCTTCCTGATGATCTCCGTCGTCGACCTGCCTTCGACGTACGGCAGGCTGTGGACTTCGGGCACAATATCAGCGCCGACGATATCCTCTTTCTTCCAGTCGCCCCCTTTGACAAGGACATCGGGACGGAGAAGCCTTATCAATGCATAAGGGGTCTCTTCGCTGAAGATGGTGACGTAATCGACTGCTGCAAGAGCGGCGAGCACTTCGGCGCGCTCGGTTTCGGGGATGATAGGACGTTCCGGTTTAAGTCCTCTGACGGAAGCATCGGAATTCAAACCGATAACGAGAATATCGCCTAACTTTTTCGCTTGTTTGAGATATCTGACATGGCCTATATGGAGGAGATCGAAACAGCCGTTGGTAAAAACAATACGCTTGCCGTCTGCCTTAAGCGCATCGATGAGGGTTTTTAATTGATTCCAGTCTGATACTATCGTTCCCATTGTGCTGTCGTACTTTGTAAGGTGCAGCTACTCATGTAGCGCCTTCAATTTGTCCTTTGCCTTCTCCAGTATCTCGCGGTCGCTACGCGTCACGGTTGTTACGGCAGCGGTTTGCCGCTGATAAGTCTGAAGATATCGTTATAAAAGGCGAAGACCATGAGCATAATGAGGAGCACAAGCCCGATGCGCTGGGCGACCATCATGGTCTTTTCGCTGAGCGGCTTTCCCTTTATGGCCTCGATGCCGAGGAACAGGATATGGCCGCCATCGAGCACCGGGATCGGCAAAAGATTTAGGATGCCGAGGTTGATACTGATGACGGCTGCAAAGAAAAAGAAGCTCATCGGGCCTGCGGAAGCCTGCCGCTCGGCAAGCTGAAAAATAAGGATCGGCCCCCCGATCGTCTCGGCGGGGATGATTCTCTGTATGAGCTTTACGATGCCGACGACGGTGAGCTTCGAAATATCCCATGTCCTCAGGAAGGCGTTCTTTACAGAGTCGATAAGTCCCTCTCTGACGATAATGGTCTCACCGGAGGGCTTAATTCCGATAAGGCCGACCTCTTTCTCCTCTCCGAAGATATCGGGGACCTTCTTGCTCTCGGGAGTGATCGGGACGGTGATGAGCTGAGCGTCCCGCTGCACTTTCAGGGCGAGGCGCTTGTTGGGATTGGTATGGATTATTTCGGTCATATCGGCCCATTGTGCCACCGGCGTACCGTTTACCTCGATAATCTTGTCGCCCTTGAGCAGTCCTGCCCGTGCCGCGGGGGTATCGGGCATGATTTCCCCGACAACCGGCAGGAGCGTAGGGAGGCCGGTCAAGAAGACAAAGAAAAAGATGACCGTGGCGGTCAGGATATTGAAGAGAGGCCCTGAGAGGGCAATAAGGACCCGCTGGTAGATCGGCTTATACCTGAAGGACCGCTCTTTCTCGAACTTCTCTGCCTCTTCCTCTACTTCCCCTACATCCTCCTGACCCAGCATCTTCACATACCCGCCGAGCGGGACCGTTGAGAGGACATATTCCGTCTCACCGATCTGCTTGCCGATGAGTTTTGGACCGAAGCCGAGTGAAAATTTCAGCACTTTGACGCCGCTCAGCTTGGCGAATATGAAGTGCCCCAGCTCGTGGATAAATATCAGAAAGCCGAATAAAAAAATTGCGGAAAGTATGCTCATCAGTCGTTTAACCCCATTGAAGATGTATTTGCGTTGTTCATTATGCCTTCTTGATCGCCTGCAGTGTCCTCTCCCGCGCCCACCGGTCTGCCTCGAGCACTGTTGCCACATCGTCGGCTGGCTGTAGCGTGTGTGCATGCATAATTCTTTTAATTATAGCAGGTATTTTGTTAAAACCGATAAGGCCGTCGAGGAATGCCGCAACCGCGATCTCGTTGGAGGCATTGAGGACTGCCGGCAAGGTGCCTCCCTCTTTGATCGCAGCATAGGCGAGAGAGAGGCAGGGGAAGGCCTTATGGTCGGGCTTCCGGAAGGTCAGTCCATTGAGCTTCTCCCAGGGCAGCGGCTCCATGACCTTCTCGAGCCGCTCCGGGAAGGAGAGGGCGTAGGCAATGGGCCCTTTCATATCGGGCTTTGAAAGCTGTGCGATATACGTTCTGTCGACAAACTCGACAATGGAATGGATGATGCTCTGGGGATGGATGAGCACATCGATACGCTCCGCTGGCATGTCGAAGAGATAGCGCGCCTCGATCACCTCGAGCCCTTTGTTCATGAGCGTCGCGGAATCGATGGTGATCTTTTTCCCCATGCTCCAGTTCGGATGTCTGAGGGCGTCCTCGGGAGAGACCCTCTCCAGGTCCTCGTGCGACTTGCCGATAAAGGGACCGCCGGAAGCGGTCAGGATGATCTTGTCGATGGTAGACCGTTCATACCCTCGTATGCATTGAAAGATGGCACTGTGCTCGCTGTCGACGGGGAGAAGCGTCGTGCCGTATCGCTTTGCCTCCGAGAGCGCAATAGCGCCGGCCATCACCAGTGTTTCCTTGTTCGCGAGAGCGACGGTCTTCCCTGTCCTTATAGCGGCAAGGGTAGGGAGCAGCCCGGCAGCACCGACGATGGCAGACAGGACAATGTCCGCATCCCGCATGCCGCCTACCTGTACGATGCCGTCGATCCCGCAGAGCACCTCGGGGGCCTTTATTCCCGTAAGAGAGGTCTTAAGCTTTCGGTATGCTTCCTCATCGGATACGGCAACGACACGGGGCCGGAACTGCTCTATCTGCTTTTGAAGCAGGGTAATATTCTTGCCTGCAGTGAGGCCGACGATCCTGAACCGCTCGGGAAATTTTGCGACCACTGCAAGAGCGCTCCTTCCAATGGAACCGGTAGAGCCGAGGAGAACGATATTTTTCATAGCAGGAGCGTTATCCAGTAGAGGACGGGCCCGGCAAAGAGAACGCCATCGATCTTATCGAGGACACCGCCGTGGCCCGGGATGAGCGTGCCCGAATCCTTTACGCCGGCATCTCTCTTGAACATTGACTCGACGAGGTCTCCGATGATGGTTACCGTGCCGATGGCACCGCCCATGAAGAGCGTAAGGGGAACGCTCATATCCTTCAACAGGAGACTGCCCAGGAGCACCCCGATGAGCATGCCGCCGCCGATGGAGCCGAACGCGCCTGCCACGGTTTTGTTCGGACTGACCTCGGGGTAGAGCTTTCTTTTGCCCAGGCTCTTTCCGATGTAATAAGCGAAGCTGTCCGACGCCCAGACGCATCCGTAGAGAAAGAGTATCCATTCATAGCCGTTCAACCGCAGGTGCCACTGGGCCAGCAGCAAATGGGGAATATAAAGAACGCCGATGAGTGCCGGCGCTACATCGCGCAGGGACGCAGAAGGATTTCTCACGGCAAAGAGGCGGGTCGCTGCAATGAGCATAAAGGTGAGCATAAAATGGATGGGATAAAAAGTCGTAAATGAAACCGGTGACAATGCAGGTACGAGTGCAGGTGCTGAAGCGAGCAGCACGATCCCGCTGATGATCCCCAGGACGGAGAGTATCTTCGGGGTATGATACATGGTATAGAATTCGGTTTGGCCGAGTACGGCGGCAAGGAGGAGGAAGATGAGGAAGAAGAGCGGCGAGAGCTTTGCAACATACAGATAAAAGAGCGGGAGGACGATGGCGGCGACGATGAGCCTTTTCGCGTGCATCGGGCCGGTCACTCCATCACACCGGCAATGCCGGGCGCTTTTTCGGATACGCGGTTTTTCCGTGTTTCGACTTTGCCGAAGCGCCGGTCCCTCATCTGGTACTCATGGATCGCTTCGAGCAGCTCTTCCTTGGTGAAATCAGGCCATAAGGTGTTGGTGAAATAGAATTCCGCATAGGCAGACTGCCAGAGCAGGAAATTGCTCAACCGTTGCTCCCCGCTGGTCCTGATGATGAGATCGGGATCGGGTGAGCCTGCGGTATCGAGCAGGCCGGCAATATACTCCTCGCTGATATCGGCAGCAGTGGCTCTCTGCTCCAGGGCTTTTTTTACCGCCCGGATGATCTCGTCCCTTCCGCCGTAGCTGAGGGCACATTGGAAGATGAGCCCTTTGTTCTGAGCGGTGCCCTGCTCGACGGCTTCGATGATGGTACGGATATTGTCGGGCAGCTTTTCCCTGTTGCCGATCACCCTGAACCTCACGCCCTCTTTCATGAAATTCAAAAACTCTTTCTGCAGCGTCGCCTCAAGAAGCGTCATGATGACCGAGACTTCTTCCTCGGGCCGCATCCAGTTTTCGATTGAAAAGGCGTAGAGCGAGAGCGCCTCGACCCCGAGGCCCTGTACCACTTCGACAATCTCGCTGACCCGCTCGACACCCCGTTTGTGACCTTCGAAACGGGGCAGACCTCTCATTTCGGCCCACCGGCCGTTTCCATCCATTATGATACCGATGTGTCTGGGTATGTTTCGTTTTTTCAAAGCGCCCCCCTACGTGCGTTCATCGTGCATAGTTCATTGTAAAAGGCGGTGAACTGTGGACGGTAAGCGGTGAACTTCTTTTATTTTCCCTTGAGAGAGAAGACGTACAGCATAACGCCTCCGGGACTGATCCCTTTCAGCAAACCCTTCGCCTTTTCTCCCCAGGGGACCCTCGAGAGGACGATCAGCCGATCGCCTGCCAGGTCGTAATCGAGTACTTCGCCGCCTGCGTTCTCGATGAAGATGCGCTCTTCGACATCGATACCGTTCCACCACAGGCTCTTTATTTCAGACGACTTGTATCCCAATCCTTTTGCCATGCCGAGCAGAGGTTTGCGTTTCGGTAGAAGCACCTCGCTTTCTTTTGCGAGGAGCCGGTCCTTGACCGACCAGGTCCCCCGGTCCTGCATTACCGTCGGTGACTCTTTCTTGAAGACCGTGGAGAACCCGCCGAAATCCTCCTTGCTCCGCCAGGTGCGCAAGCCTTTCTCATTGAAGAGATTGAGGTAACCGTACTCATCCCAGGCAAAGACCGCATGTTTTCCATCTGCAGCACGGGCATACTGGAAGTCGTAAATGTTGATCCCCGGAGGGAGCTTGAGCTCATTGCCGGCTTTATAGTTACCTTCATTTACGACAATGGAGAAGACATGGCCGTCATACCCGTCGCGCTTGTGATACCGCTGGCCTGCAATGCCTCTGTCGAGTTTCCTGATGAAGGTGTCGGGGGCCTTCCAGAGCTGTATGAACTGGGCATCGCGCAGCTCGTAAATATACGAGTTCACTTTCCCGCTTTCAGGAGTAGTGGAGGTGATTTCATCCTTGCCGGCGGTGATCGCGCCACCCTGTATGGAGGTGATGAGCACTTCGTATTTTCCGTTCTTGTTCAGATCGATGGTATCGATCCAGATCGTCTCGCTGGTGGAGGGGACTTTGAATTCCCAAAGGAACTTGAGGTCGACTCCTGCCTGGTAGACCCGTATCATGTCTCCTGCGGCAAGGAGTATCTCCTGGGTGCCGTCACCGTCGAGGTCGCCGACGGCGAGCCTGTTCGCCCGGTAAGGGAGGCGGAACGAGAGCAGCACCTCGCCCTCCTGCAGCAGGACGCGGCCTGCCTGAAAGCGCAGTTCCCTGACGCTTGCGACGTCGGCAGCGACCTTTTTCTCGGAGAACTGTTTTGCATCTTTTGTCCAGAGCAGCTTCTGGGTGAGGGAAATATGGTCGGTAAATTCCTCGGCAGTAAGGACCAATGCCGCTTCTGCTCCCTTTGCACGGGCTTCTGCCGCGATTTTTGACAGATCATCGGTCACGATGCCGGTATCCACCAGCTCAAAACGTCCGCTCTCCTTGAGCAACTGATAGTAGGCTTCCCCCAGAAACCAGTCCATGTTCCCCTGATAAAATAAAAGCCGGACCTTTGTGCCGGGGATCTTGATCTTTGCATTGAGAAAATCTTCGGGCTTTCCCGAAGTGATGATGCCCGATGAGCTCTGCGCATCTGTCGCTGTGATCTCGATGGTGCCGACCGGGATCTCGACCTTCCCGAGGGGTTCTTTGGTGACAGGGTGCACGAAGTTGACCCCCTCTTTAAAGGCCTGGAGGCGCATCCCTGTCTTGAGTCCGGTGTTGATCTTTAAGGTCGTACCATCAACGGCAACAATGGTCCCCGTAACAGGGGTGAAGTATGATAACGTTTCATGTTTGAGCTCGGCGAGCGGACCCGACTGCAGGGTGTCGCCCTGCTGCCAGGCACCGAGGGGCCGGGAAAAGGCGAAAATACACAACAAAACGACTGCTGCTGTTACGACCTTTTTTATCATCAAAAAGAATCCTCCGCGCTACAGGATTACGAGAGGAAAAGAGTTCATCAGTATCCTGTGTAAATAGTCCTCACAGTTTAAAATATAGGGGCACGATAAGTCAAAACCCTTGACTAAAAAAGCACTTAAAGGTTTTAATACTCTTTATGAAAAAATCGATGGTTGTAGTGTTATCGATGGTGGTCGCCGTGATGATGTTCCTCCAGGGTTGTGGAGGGGCCGGGAAGGGAGTGAAAGGCGAGGAGGCCTTTGCTCCCGAAAAGCAGCTCGCGAAGGCGGACAAGCTGGTTGACGATAAAGAATTCGATGCAGCACGGAAAGTGCTCCTCGAGGTAAAGAACCGGGATACTTCGAAGAAGTATGCTCCTCTGGCGCAGCTCAAGATCGCCGACTCCTACATCAAAGAAAAAGAGGTTGACCCCGGCATCGAGGAGTACCGCAAGTTCCTCGAGCTCTATCCCGACAACCAGTATGCCTCCTATGCCCAATACCAGATTGCCATGGCATACTTTTCGCAAATCGAATCACCGGACAGGGGCTCGGGTGCTGCACACAAAGCCCTTAAGGAGTTCCTGAAGCTGAAAGAACTCTACCCGCGCAATCCCTACCGGGAGGTGCTCGATCTCAGGATCGAGAAATGCAGGACCATCATCGCCGATGGTGAGCTGCTGGTCGGCGAGTACTATTACAAAAAAGAATCCTACAGTGCAGCAGTGAACAGGCTTGAAGGACTGCTGAAGCAGTATCCCGACTATAAAAGAGCTGATGAGGCATTGCTTCTCCTCGGCAGGTCGTATAAAGCGCTTAAAATGAACGACAAAGCGCAAGAGGTCTTCAAGCAGCTCGTTGCGAAATATCCTTCGAGCCGGTCTGCGCAAGAGGCGAAGAAAGGAATCCGTTGAGCAGTTCTTATAGAGAAGTCCAGAGGCGCTGCTGAGCAGTGAGTCCCCGGTACTATCCTGCCTTTATCGACTTGAAAGGCAAGCAGTGCGTGGTGGTCGGCGGCGGCAAGGTGGCTGAGCGAAAGGTGGCGGGCCTCCTCCGTGCCGGGGCGAAGGTCAAAGTCATCAGCCCCAGCCTGACCGATCTTCTCGAGCGACAGAAACAAAAAGGCACCATAGAGCACCTGCCGAGGACCTACAGGAAGGGAGACCTGAAGGGGTCCTTTCTTGCTATTGCGGCGACCTCTGATGATCAGGTGAATACCGCAGTTTCGAAGGATGCGCCCTGTCTGGTCAATGTTGTCGATCAACCGGCTCTGGCAAACTTTATCGTTCCTTCTGTGGTGCAGCGGGGTTTGCTTACTATCGCTATCTCCACCTCGGGTGCGAGTCCTGCAATGGCCAGGGCGATGAGGAGGGAATTGGAGTTTCTCTACGGCAAAGATTTCGGGCGGTTCCTTGATCTGGTACATACTCTCCGTAAAAGGGCCTTGAAAGGAATTCCGGAAAAAAGGAAGAGAGAGGAATTTTTAAAGGGAATGGCATCTGCAGCAATTTTTGATGTCTTACGAAGAAAGGGCTTTTCAGAAGCAAGAGAGGTCGTCTTGCGCAAATTTCATGCGTGTACCGCTGCAACGGTGAAGGGGGCAATGAGGAGAGGGGCGCGCCGGACATGATACGGGTGGGCGTTATAGGCGTCGGCTACCTTGGCCAGCACCATGCACGTATCTATTCCGAGCTCGGACGCGAGACCGGTGATATCGCGCTGACTGCCGTTGTCGATACGGATAAAGGCCGCGCAGAGGAGATAGCTCAGAAGTACGGCGGAACGGCATACGCCGATTACCGTGATATGCTCGGGCAGGTGGATGCCCTGAGCATCGTCACGCCGACGACCATGCACCACCGTATCGCCATGGACTGCATCAGCGCCGGCAAGGACCTCATGATCGAGAAACCCATTACCACGACCATTGAGGAGGCCGAAGAGGTCATTCAGGCATCTGAACAGGCGGGGGTTATCGTGCAGATCGGCCATCTCGAGCGGTTTAATCCTGTTATGGAGGCGCTCAAGCCTTTGCTGGACCATCCAACCTTTCTGGAGGCGGAGCGGGTCTCTCCCTTCCTCGGGAGGGGGACTGATGTGGATATCACCCTCGACCTGATGATCCATGATATCGATATCGTCCTCTCGCTCCTTGAAGGGAACGCGGTGCGCTCGGTGACGGCGACAGGAAGCCGGGTGCTCACCGGGACCATTGATTTTGCGAAGGCATGGCTTGGCTTTGAAGGCGGCGTGCATGCGCTCTTTACCGCGAGCAGGGTCGCTGCGGATAAGTCCAGGAGGCTTACCGTTTTCCAGAAGGATTCCTATATGATCGTGGATTATCAGAATCTGGAGATAAAGAGGTTTTTCAAAGGTGACGGCAAGCTCCTCAACGAGACCATTACGGTGGAGCGGAAGGAGCCGCTCAAGGAGGAGCTGAAAGATTTCGTCGCATGCATAGGTGCACGGAGCAGACCGCGGGTCTGTGCGATAAAAGGACGCAATGCATTGAAAGTTGCGCTCCAGATCGGAGAAAAGATAAAACAGGAGTGGAACTTGTTATGAAGCCGATGATCGATCTGAAGAAGCAGTATCTCGATATTAAGGAAGAGGTCATTTCCACGCTCAATGAAATCCTCGAGAGCTCCCAGTATGTGCTGGGCAAAAAGGTAAGCGAGCTGGAAGAGAATATAAAGAAATATCACAACGTAAGCGAAGCGATCGGCGTCGCCTCGGGGACTGATGCCCTCCATCTGGCATTGCGGGCGCTCGGCATCGGCGAGGGAGACGAGGTGATCACAACACCCTTTACCTTTTTTGCGACTGCCGAGGCGATCCTCTATGTCGGCGCAAAGCCGGTCTTTGTCGATATCGAGCCCGAGACCTATAATATCAATCCCGCACTCATCGAGAAGAGCATAACGGAGCGCACCAAAGCGATCCTGCCGGTCCATATCTTCGGGCATCCCGCAGATATGCAGCGCATCATGGATATCGCCGGCCGCCATAAGCTCAAGATTGTGGAGGACTGCGCCCAGTCCTTCGGCGCCACACTGCAGGGCAAGATGACCGGGAGCTTCGGAGAGGCGGGATGCTTCAGCTTCTACCCCAGCAAGAACCTCGGCGCCTACGGCGACGGTGGCATGATTACACTGCATGACCACGGCCTTGCCGACGAGATACGGAAGCTGCGGAACCACGGCTCCAAGGGGGGCTACCGTCATGAATGCCTCGGCTACAACAGCAGGCTCGATGAGATACAGGCAGGGATTCTCCTGGTGAAGTTCAAACGGATCGACGAATACAACAGGCGACGGCGCGAGAATGCAGCGCTCTACAACCGCCTGCTCTCTGACGTCGTCGGCTGTCCCGTCGAAAAAGAGGGCGCCTACCATGTCTACCATCAGTACACGATCAGGAGCCCGAAGCGGGATTTCATCCAGCAGCAGCTCAAGGAGCGCGGCATCTCCTCGGTCGTCTATTATCCGTTCCCGCTCCATCTGCAGGAGGCGATGCGGTTCCTGGGACACCGGGAGGGTGATTTCCCGGTAACGGAGCAGGCATCGAAAGAAGTGCTCTCCCTTCCGATTTATCCCGAGCTCGATGCCGCAGATATCCGCGCTACCGCCGATGCTATTCGTGCATGCTTGAACGGGTAATGATCATAGCCGGTGAAAGCTCGGGCGAGCTTTACGGCGCGTTGCTTGCAAAAGATCTCAGGACCCGCTATCCGCAGGTGCGTATTTCCGGAGTCGGCGGAGAGCGGATGGAGTCCGCCGGTGTGGAATTCATTGGCCGCATTGCGAGCTCATTCGGCATTACCGAGGCGCTCAAGACGTACGGCGCGATCCGTGAGACCTTTCGAAAGATCATCGATGCATTCAGCAGTTTCAGGCCACAGGTGCTCGTCGTCATCGACTATCCTGATTTCAATATAAGGGTTGCGCGCGAGGCGAAAAAGCGGGGCATCAAGGTGCTGTACTACGTCAGCCCCCAGGTCTGGGCCTGGAGAAAGAAACGAGTAAACGTCATCAGCAGGGTGGTTGATGCCATGGCAGTGGTTCTCCCTTTTGAGACGCCGCTGTACGGGCAGACCGGTATTCACTGCGAATTCGTGGGGCATCCTGTTCTTGACGAAATCAGGGAGATTCTCGCTGATGCAGGATGCGGCATCGGTGATATCGGCTCCGAACGGCTGAAGACGTTCATGAAACGGGAGCTGAAATTGCTTCCCGATAAACCGGTGATGGTGCTCATGCCCGGGAGCAGGAGGCACGAGATCAAGCGGCTCCTCCCGGTGATGACGGAAGTGATAGGGACAGCGAAGCGGCTCTTCCCCGACTATCAGTTCGTCATTCCCGTCGCGCCGAATCTTGATCTGCACGATTTCGATCTGCAACAGATCGTGAAGGACCCTGTGGTCACATGGATAAAAGGGCAATCGATAAAGGCCCTCATGGCTGGAGAGACCGCGGTGATTGCATCGGGCACCTCGACGCTCCAGGCAGCTCTCCTGGGAGTACCGATGACGGTGATCTACAAACTCTCGCCGCTCTCGTATTACATCGGAAAACTCGTCGTCAAAGTGAAACATATATCGCTGGTGAACATTCTTCTCGACGCGTCGGTAAAGGACGATTCAGGGCTGCGCATAAAAGAATTGCTGCAGCAGGACGCGAACAGGGAGAATATCGTCAAGGAGATTACGCGGATTGTGGGCAATGCCGACTACCGGAACGAGATGAAAGAGCAGCTCGAACGGGTGCGGCGCCTCTTTCTGGAGAAGCATGCTTCGCAACGGGTTTCAGAGATAGCGGCATCACTGGGAGCAAAAGAGAGTTCCTGAGCGGTTCTGACATCTTGCGTTGGGCAGCGAGGGCACTACCGGCATATCGGCATCCGTGATTGCCGTGCCCGATGAAGCCGGGCTCGCAATGACAAGGTGTTATCATCTTATTTATGTTGCTCGTTATAATAGATAATGGGAACGCCAATATATAGCATACTGTATCTTGTTGCTCTCGCCTTCCTTCTGCCCTATGAGTATCTGAAGCGGCCGCAGGGGCTGCGGAAGCGGTGGCTGAAAGAGCGTTTCGGCCTTTACGAAGGGATGCCGAAGGCAGGACGGCAGAAAAGAGTATGGGTTCACGCGGTCTCGGTGGGAGAGGTCATCGCTTCGGTGGTGCTCATCAAGAAGCTGAAGGAACGGTATCCTTCGCTCGAGGTCGTTGTCTCTACCGTAACGGACACAGGGCAGAAGGTTGCCGGCGAGAGGATCGGGACGCTTGCAAAGATTGTGTATGTGCCCTTTGATCTGCCCGTTGCCATCGGGAATGCCCTGGACCGCATTAATCCATCTCTCTTCATCATCATGGAAACAGAGCTCTGGCCTGCCATGATCGGGACGGCTCATCGCCGTAATGTTCCTGTGGTCCTGATGAACGGAAGAATTTCCGAAGGGTCATTCAAGGGATACAGCAAACTAAAGTTCTTCCTGAGAAGCGTGCTGAACAACATGGACCTTCTCTGCGTTCAGAATGAGCTCTATGCAGAGCGACTGCGCCTGCTCGGTGCAGCTCCCCAAAAGGTGAAAGTCATCGGGAGCTTTAAATTCGATACAACGCCGTCTGCTCACCTGCCGCAGTGGACAACACTTCTACAGGGGCCAGTTATTATTGCAGGAAGCACCCACCGGCCGGAGGAGGACCTCATCCTCAATGTTTACGCGCAGCTGAAGAATGATTTTCCTAAACTCAATATCATCGTTGCACCGCGACACCCTGAGCGGTTCAAGGAGGTAGAGGAGCTGATCCGGCAGAAGGGTCTCGATTATGTTAAACGGTCGGAAATGAGTGATAAGACATCGCTATCGTCAGGCCTTGTTATTCTTCTCGATGTCATCGGTGAATTGGCCTCGACCTATGGCGCTGCCGACCTTGCGATCATGGGGGGGACTTTCATCGAGCACGGCGGACAGAATCCTCTGGAGCCCGCCTATTGGGAGAAGGCGATCGTCTGCGGTCCGCACATGGAGAACTTTCCTTTTATTGAAGAGTTTTATATACGTGGTGGAGCGCTGGAAGCGGACGCATCCACCCTTTATCAGCACATTAAGGAACTGCTCGCATCCCCTGAGAAGATGGCATCCATGGGGAAAATGGCAAAAGAGCTCTACCAGAAAAATGCCGGTGCAACAGAACGGGCAGTTGCGCTGCTGGAACGGTACCTCAGATAATTTTCTGTATGGAAGAGTATCTTTACTAAAAGAGTAACCGGCATGACACTTACAGGGAACATAGAAAAACAGGCGCATCCGGTTTTTTAATGGGACTATACAAGATATAGTGGTTTAAGTATTCTATAGAGTTATGGACGATAAAGCACTTTTTACGAAGGTATTGGGAATCAAGCTGCCCTGGTTTGTTGGTCAGGTGATTATGGACGA
>JBFMCP010000028.1:0-43242 GCA_040754455.1 Nitrospirota bacterium | reverse complement strand
GATGTGATTGTCTGCACACCGACATCGCTGGGCGATACGACGGCCTGCACCTACTCGCTCTTCTTTGACGGCAGCGTGTACGGGCTGGGTGCCAACGACCTTGACGCAATCGATGTGCCGTAATAAAGGGTTCCTGATGCCTCAAGGAAAAGTGTAAGGCCGGGCAACAGAAAAGCGTCGCTGTTGTTTGCAGGAGGGGTTAGGATAACCCTACATCGAGGATCATCATGACGGCAAACCCGAGAATGGCACCGAGGGTCGCCAGATCGGTGTTGCCGCCGCGCTGCGATTCCGGGATGAGCTCTTCAACCGTGACAAAGATCATCGCTCCCGCAGCAAAACTGAGGGCATAGGGCAGAAGGGGCTTTGAAACAATGACCGCTGCAGCACCGAGGAGACCGGCGACCGGCTCGACCATCCCCGATGCTTGACCATACCAGAAGCTTTTCATCCGGGACAGTCCCTCACGTCTGAGCGGCATGGAGACGGCGAGCCCTTCGGGAAAGTTCTGCAGCCCTATGCCGAGCGCGAGGGCAAGGGCGCCCGGCAGCGTTGCTTCGGGGAGGCCGGCTGCGACGGCGCCGAAGGCAACTCCGACGGCAAGCCCTTCGGGGATATTATGGAGGGTGACCGCCAGGACGAGGAGCGTGGTGCGGCGCCAAGAGGTTTTGATCCCTTCCACCTCCTTTAAGGGAAACCACAGGTGGAGATGCGGCAGTACGCCGTCGATAATGCGGAGAAAAACAGCGCCTGCGAGAAAACCGGCAGCCGGCGGGAACCAGACAGGGAGGCTGCTCTCCCTCGACATCTCGATGGCAGGGGCGAGGAGAGACCAGTAGCTCGCAGCGATCATGACGCCGCTTGCGAACCCGAGCATACCGTCGAGCACTCTTCTGCTGACCTCCCGGTGAAGAAATACAAAGGATGCACCGAGCGCAGTCACGAACCAGGTAAAGCCGGTTGCCAGAAGCGCCTGGACTACAGGATGCATGCTGCTGATGAACTCGATCATTATGTATCTCCTTGCCGCGCTTCTCTGCTTCTATGATTATACTATTCCGAAAGTGGAATTACGAGGAGAGACATGACTGCTTTACCGCGCCGGTCCTCATGATGACCTTATTTGGATTCCAGCCTGCAGACGTAAGACGCCGCCGCTTGCGCATCGGAATTTTTTTTAATAGAATGGCGGTAAGGGACATCGATGTTGGTGAACCATTCATGAATTAAGGAGGATTGTAAAATGAAACGCATGGTCGTGCTTTTAGGCTGCCTTGTAATCCTGGGGTTGATCTCGTCCCCTGCTTCTGCTGCAGGCAACGCAGACGCAGGGAAGGCACTTTTCAACGATCCTAAGTTCGCCGGCGGGGAAAAGGCATGCAATTCTTGTCATCCCGGCGGCAGAGGGCTGGAGAAGGCGGCTGACAAAAAAGAGTTCTCCATTATGGGAAAGACCCAGAAGGGCCTTGAAGAGGCGATAAACTTCTGCATCGTCAATGCAAATAAAGGAAAAGCCATTGATCTGAAATCAGCACAGATGAAGGATATGGTTGCCTATATCAAATCTTTAAAGAAAAAAGCGCCAAAGTCAGCTGGCTACTAAAGACGAACCGGGGAGGGGAAAGCGATTGCTCTTCTCCTCCCGGAGGGTTGAATGCCGATCTTTCTTTTCAAGACGCTATTCGCTGCTGTCATGCTCGTGCTGGCAGTGGTGGCCATGTTCACTATGTTTGAAGCCCTTGGAAGGGTTCAGAAAAAATATACTACAGAGCAGCTCAAGAAGATCCACAGGATCAACGGGCTCATCTACACGCTGCTTTACCTCTTTGTAGCGTATTTCTGTCTGCGGTTTATCATCGACACAAAGGCGGAGCATTCAGCACGCGCCGCTTTTCACGCAGTGTTCGCCGTTGCGATAATCGTCATTATTGCGATCAAAGTGTCTTTCATTGAATGGTACAAGCAGTTTTACGGGAGAGTGCCGGCCATAGGGATCTCCATTGCCGTACTCACTTTCCTCATGTTCGGTACTTCGGGAGGCTATTACCTCCTCGTGACTGAATTTGGCACGAACCAGGCAGTGGGCAGGACGCTGGAGCGTAAGGCAGGAGGGGCCCCGAAGGAGGAAAAAATCACGGTAAAAACAGATCCGGCAAGTATAAAAAGAGGAAGAGCGCTTTATGAGTCCAAGTGCTTCTCATGCCACGATCCCGGCAGCACAAAAACGATTATCGGTCCGGGGCATAAAGGTCTTCTCAGAAAGGCGGCGCTACCTGTCAGCGGCCGCCCTGCTACCGCCGAAAACATAGCACAGCAACTGAAAAAACCTTACAGTGACATGCCCTCCTTCAACTACCTCTCGCAGCGCGAGGTGGAGGATATCATCGCCTTTTTGAACACGCTTTAATCCTTGTTATTCAAACGACTGCCGCCTCGGGCACCAGGGCGACCTTGACCCATCCCGGCTGCCGCTCATCGAATGCCCTGTATGCATCGATTGCCGACGTCAGGGTCTCGACATTCGAGAGGACCCCTTTCGGATCCACGGTTCCGCTCCGGACCATTTCGAGGAGCAGGGGAATATATTTCCGGTGATTGCAGTTCCCTGCGTTGATCGTGAGATTCTTGTTCATTGCCTTGCCGAAGGGGAAGAACTTCACTGTTTCCGGATATACGCCGATGACTGATATGGTGCCGGCCTTATCGACCACCTCAACCGCCCACTGCAGCACTTGTGACGGCGCATCGCCGGGCCTCCACGGCTGGCCGGGTGGATGCACTTCTTTTGTAATATGCTTTACCTCTTCCATGAACTCCTTGTGCCTGTCGCAGATATCTTTTGCCGCCGGTCCTCTGTGGGGATGCACGGCATCAACACCGACGGCATCGATGACCCTGTCGGCGCCGATGCCACCGGTAAGGTCCAGGATCACCTGAATCGGGTCTTCCTCTTCGAAATTAATGACTTCAGCCCCCTGCGCTCTGGCCATGTCGAGCCGAGAGGGAACCCGGTCGACGGCGATGACCCTTCCGGCGCCGAACATATAGGCGCTCAGGATCGCAAACTGCCCGACAGGGCCGCACCCGAAGACCGCCACCACATCTCCCGACTTTATCTCCGCCATATCCGCTCCGAAATACCCAGTAGGGAAAATATCGGAGAGCATGATAGCCTGATCATCGGTGACCTCATCAGGGAGTTTTACCGGGCCGATGTTCGCGTAAGGGATGCGCGCCCGCTCCGCTTGCAGGCCGTGGAAGGGTCCTGACATCCTGGGGCCGCCGAAAAAAGCGGTGCCCGCCCGCGGACCGTGCGGGTTGGCATTATCGCACTGTGCAAAATAGCCCGCCCGGCAATACGAGCAGTAGCCGCACCCGATGGTCGAAGGAATGACAACGCGGTCGCCCTCTTTGAGGTTGCGCACTGCGGAGCCGACTTCCTCGACAATGCCGACGCCCTCATGTCCGAGAATGGTGCCGGGCTCCATGCCGGACATGGTGCCCCGGACTATATGAAGGTCGGTCCCGCAGATAGCGCAGGTCGTAAGCCGCACAATCGCATCGTGCGGGTCCTGGATCTTCGGCTCAGGAACGTCATCCAGTCTGATATCGCCTATTCCATGAAACACCACCGCTTTCATAGTGACCTCCTTTTTCAAAAATGTAACCGTGAGATCACAGAGACACAGAGGTGGAAATCCTGAATTCGCACGATCAAAAATTCAAAACCTATGTATCTCTGCTTAGAATTTGGGGTTTGCTTAGAGTTTGGTGCTTAGGATTTCAGATATATCCTTCCTCTCAGGGTATACTAAAAGTCTATCAATGCTTTTGAAGGTCGTCAAGAATATGGAGACTTTTGAGGTGCCCTGCAATACGGATTGTGCTACAGAGTCCTGGTATAATAGGATCCTGGAGCTTGAGAATGCACGATAATAAGAAAATAGCCGATCTCGAGAAGCTTGCCCGATTGGTCCGCTTTTACATTCTTACTGCGACAGCCGAGGCGGGCTCCGGACATCCTACCTCTTCGCTTTCGGCTGCCGACCTGATGACAGCGCTTCTTTTCGGCGGTATCCTCAGGTTCGACGCTGATCATCCGGATCACCCCAACAATGACCGGCTTATCTTCTCGAAGGGACATGCTACTCCTCTCTTATATGCTTTGTGGACCGCAGCCGGGAAAGTGGCGGAAGAGGAACTGATGACCTTGAGAAAGTTCGGTAGCCGTCTCGAGGGCCATCCGACTGCTGCATTCCCCTATGCCGGGGCAGCCACCGGCTCACTCGGACAGGGGCTTTCGATCGGCTTCGGCATGGCGCTGAATGCGAAGTATATCGATAAACTTCCGTATCGCACGTATGTACTCCTGGGGGACAGCGAAATGGCGGAGGGCTCTCAATGGGAAGCGCTTCAGCTCGCAGCCCATTACCGCCTGGGCAATCTCATCGGGATACTCGATGTGAACCGACTGGGTCAGCGGGGTGAGACTATGTACGGCCATGACCTGCATGCCTATGATCGGCGCATTGCCTCTTTCGGATGGAGGACGATTTTGATCGATGGACATTCCCTTTCCGAGATTCTTGACGCCTATGAGCAAGCACAGCAGCCCGGAGATGCTCCGGTCATGATCATTGCAAAGACTATCAAGGGCAAAGGGGTCTCCTTCCTCGAAGACGGCGACAACTGGCACGGGAAGGCGCTCACGAAGGAAGACCTCCCACGGGCGCTCGGAGATCTGGGAGAGATTGATCGGTCGCTTCGGGGGACAATAACGCCGCCTGAGGACCTCAGACCTGCAACACAAGAGCGCCGGAAGGCAGCGGCGATTTCGTACCCTCCTGAAAAGATGGTAGCGACACGAAGGGCCTACGGCAACGCCCTGGTGCGGATATTTCCTGAATTCCCTGGTATGGCGGTACTGGATGCGGAAGTGGGGAATTCCACCTTTGCCGAGATCTTCAAGAAAGTGTATCCCGAGCGTTTCTTCGAAATGTATATTGCCGAGCAGAATATGGTCGGCGCGGCGCTCGGCCTCTCCCTTCGCGGCAAGATTCCTTTTGTTTCCACCTTTGCGGCGTTCCTTACCCGCGCTTTTGACCAGATCAGGATGAGCAGGTACTCTGACGCAAACATCAAGTTCGTCGGCTCCCACGCGGGGGTATCCATCGGCGAGGACGGCGCCTCGCAGATGGGGCTGGAGGATATCGCCATGTTCAGGACGGTCCTGGGCAGTGTCGTGCTCTATCCGTCGGATGCCGTCGCAACGGAGAAGCTGGTGGAAACGGCGGCACGGCACAACGGCATTGTATACCTGCGCACTACAAGGAAAGACACCCCTCTCATCTACGGCACGCATGAGGAATTTCCGATAGGCGGTTGCAAGGTAGTCAGGAAGAGCGGGCATGACCGGGTCACGGTGGTTGCTGCCGGCATCACGCTCCATGAGGCGCTCGGAGCATATGCGGAGCTCAAAAAGGAGAATACGTATATCCGCGTTATTGATCTCTATTGCATCAAGCCTATCGATACGGCAACGCTTGCCGAAGCGGCGAACAGCACGGAAGCGATCGTCATCGTAGAGGATCATGTTGCCGAGGGCGGCATAGGAGAGGCGGTCAGGAGCGCCCTGGCCGGCTGCCCGGTGCCCTTCTACTCTCTCGCGGTCAGGAAGATCCCGCGGAGCGGAAAACCCGAAGAGCTTCTCGATTATGAGGAAATTTCTAAAGACGCGATCGTAAAAGTGATCAGGAAGCTCCTCTAAGACATTTATCGATCCATTATTCCTCTGTTCCATTACTCCGTCTCTTCTGTTGTTGTACTGTCCGGTTGCAATACCCCCTTTTTTCTGCTATAAATTTATTAAGGGGATTATTTACTCGACAAAGGAGGGGAACGTACATGAAAGAGCCTGCAGAGAGTTCCAAGGAATTTTTGGCGCTCATGGAGAAGTGGAAGGCGTTGGAGGACAAAACCATCGCAAGTGCGGATTCGTTGATGAACAAAACCGGCAACTCACTCGTGAAAATGATCATGGAATCGATCAAGCACGATTCCGAAAAGCACAAGCTCATCCAGCAGATGATCATCGATAGCCTCACCAAAGAGGCGGTGCATATCAGTCCGGATGAACTTAATGCACTCTCGGATATGTTCAACAAGCACATGGAAGCGGAAGCAGAATCCCTCTGCCTCGCGGATGCCGCTTTTGCAAAGAGCGAATTGTTCTTTACCCGTTTTCTCCTCTCCTACCTCATTGCCGACGAGGCAAAGCACCACGGCCTGATCAATCAACTGAATGACCTGAAAAGGGCGGTGGTCCCTACGTCGACCGGCGCGCGCTCCTATGGATATATCGAACGTTCGCCGTCGGACATCGAACGGGCCAAGACCGGCGAATATACGCATCAATAACCGATACGCCTTCAACGCAAAGGAGGTCCACTATTATGTCGTGCATAGCAGCGAAAGATATCATGCACCCACGGTTAAGTATTCCCGCAAAAGACAGGGGAACGGATATCGTGAAACGGCTCATGTGTCCCTATCCAGCTCTGCCGGTAGTGAATGAGAACCTCGAAGTAATCGGTATCGTCTCCGAATACGATGTGCTCAGTGTGGTCAGGGAGGGAAGGACCTTGTATGAAATTACTGCTGAGTCGATTATGAGCTGCGGCCATGCAGAGCACGGTGTTTGCGAACAACCGGTGACTGTGATGCCCGAAACCCCTATCGAAGATATTGTCGAGATCATGTATTCCCTCAACTTTACGATACTCCCCGTTGTCGAGCATAACAAACTCGTCGGGATCATCAGCAGGAAGCAGATCATCAATGCACTGGCCGAGACAGGATTCTGGCCCGAGCATGAATTTCAGAAAAGAGTCAGAGCTGAATCAATAGGTGCCGGAGCATAGCCTCCGGCATCCGCTCTCTCAGCCCGGCGATAGAGAATGAGAGACCTTACGGCGCGGGACATCATGACGAGGCCGGTTAATTCGGCACTGCAGAACGCCTCGGCAAGGGATATCGCCCTGCAGATGCTCTCCGGCGCGTACAGCGGCATGCCGGTGACCGAGCGGGGATATCTGGTAGGCATCATTGCACGTTCCGACATTCTCAAGTCCTTTGTCGAGCCGGAGTTCATGAGCCATAAATAAAATCACAATTTGAAAAGCAGAATAAAAAACAAAGAATCCTTAACTTTATTTTTGTTCTTTGATCTTTGTTTTATATATTTCTCGACGGGCAGATGTCGTAGAGCACGCATTCCCGGTGCTTCGGCTTTTTTGCGATGCAGATATTCCTGCCATGGAAGATCAGTAGGTGCGAGAGGTTGCCCCACTCCTTCTGCGGGGTGATCGCCATCAAATCGGCCTCGATCTTTACCGGGTCCCCGTTCGAGGTGAGCCCCAGTCGCTGGGCGAGCCGTTTGACGTGGGTGTCGACGGCGATGCCCTCGTTGACGCCGTAGGCGCCGTTGAGGATCACGTTCGCGGACTTCCGGGCGATACCAGGGAGGGTGATGAGCTCCGCCATGGTACGCGGCACTTTACCGTTGAACTGTTCGATGATCATTTGTGCTGCTTTTTTGATGCTCGCCGCCTTCCCCCGATAGAAGTTGATCGTCCTGATATCTTCCTGGAATACTTCGAGAGGGGCCTCGGCGTAGTCCTTGACCGTCCGGTATTTCTTAAAGAGGCTCTCGGTCACTTTGTTCACCCCTGCGTCGGTGTTCTGCGCCGAGAGGATGGTTGCAACGAGGAGTTCGAAGGGGGTCTTGAAGTGCAGAGCGGTCCTTGGCTCAGGATAGATTTTTTTGAGCCGCTTGATGATTTCGAGGACCTTTTCCTGTTTGTCCATGGCTTTCAGATTATCTTATTTCGTCTGATCATGACAAGCGGGTGGCTATTTATACGCTGCCGTCCTTATACGGGGAAACGCATCAGCATACAATTCTGCTCCCGACGTGAACTGCACGTAGAACAATCTTACCTCCGCAAGAAACATCTCTTTGTCGAATAGCGCGGTGCTATATCCTGACTCTTTCAACAGCGTCGTCCCCTTCTCGATCAGCCGGACCATCCCTGCATACTCTTGTTTCCGGTAATGATGCAGGCCCGCTGCGATCATGATCATGCCCTGGAAAAACATTCTTTCGTCCCGGCCGGCTGCAGCCCTCCATAATTTTTCCCACGTCTCATGAGCTTCAAAGAACTCGCCGCGA
Organism: Nitrospirota bacterium; assembly: GCA_040754455.1. Taxonomy (GTDB): domain Bacteria; phylum Nitrospirota; class Thermodesulfovibrionia; order Thermodesulfovibrionales; family Dissulfurispiraceae; genus JBFMCP01. The sequence continues at coordinate 35,012 of JBFMCP010000028.1, read as the reverse complement.
TTGAATAGTTCTATTCCCCGGATAAACAAGATTCTGTCTTTCATGTCCCTGCCTGTATTTTTTCGAGCCAGCGGGAAGGGAAGAGCACTCTGAAGGTGGTGCCTTTCCCCGGCTCGCTTTCTACGGTGATGCTGCCCAGATGCTCTGTTATGATCTGCTTCGCGAGAGGCAATCCCATACCGAATTTGCGTTTCTTCGTGCTGAAGAAGGGTTCGAATATCTTGTCAATATCGCTCTCAGATATCCCGGGGCCTGAATCCGCAACCGTAAGGACCACGTTGTCCTTGTCGCCGGAGGTCGTCACCTCGACCCATCCGTTCTCAGGCACTGCTTCGACGGCATTCCTCAGGATATGAAAGACCGCGACCCTGAGCAGGCTCCTCTGGGCATTGATCTTCAGCGGCTGCTCCGCGAGCTGCGCTTTCAGCAGCACCTTTCTGTCTGCGGCCTCTCGTGCAACAACCGATACGACATCACGAACGATTTCGTTGATGTCTTCGTACTTGAACATCGACTGCCTGTTCTTGAGGAAGGTATGGAAGTCTTTGACGATGGCCTCAAGCTTTTCCGCCTGGACAATGATTTCCTTGATGCCTTCACGCGCCCGGTCCGGCAGCTGCTCTTTCTCAAGAAGCCTTCGCCCTGTCCATCCGATGGCAGCGGCAGGATTCCTCACTTTGTCGGCTATGGCAAGGGACATCAGGCTCATGGTCCGCTCTGCGACCAGGGTTTCCATTTCCTGGTTGAACTCTTCCAGGATACGCTTGTAATCTTTCTCAACCTGCAAGAGGTGCCGGTACCTGACCGCCTTTTCGACCGAGTGCAGCAGCTGCTGGGGCTTGAAAGGTTTGGTGATGAAGTCAAAGGCGCCTTTTTTTATTGCATCGATGGCAACATCCAGCTCGGCATAGGCGGTCATCAGGATCACCGGCACCTCGGGATTGAGCGTGCGAATCCGTTCGAGCAGCTCAATGCCCGACATGACCGGCATCTTGATATCCGTTATCACGACATCGACGCTGTTCTCCTGAAACTGCACGAGGGCGCGCTGTGCGGTTTCGCTGGGGATAACATTGTACGTGGCGCCCTTCAATAGCAGGTCAGCGGCATTGAGCACAAACGTATCGTCATCGACAAGGAGGAGCGTATGGCTATCGTGCCGGTTCATATTCCAGGACCTTTCTTATCTTCTCTGAAAGTTCATGGGGAGCGTAGGGTTTCGAAATGAAGGACAACCCCTCTTCGAGGATGCCTCTTGTATGCATGATATCCGAAGTATAGCCGCTTGTAAAGAGCACCTTGATATCAGGGTTCGTCGCCCGTATCTCGTCATATACTTCTCTGCCGTTTCTCTGGGGCAGAGCGACATCGAGGATGAGGAGCTGGATGCGGTCCTGATGCTCGTAGAATGCACGGAGCGCCTCCGCCCCGTCCGCTGCCTCTATAACGGTGTAGCCGAGACTTTCGAGCACTGTTTTTGTGGTTTTCCGCACCTCTGTCTCGTCCTCCGCCAAAAGCACAGTCTCGGTCCCCCTCGTAAGGGCCGCCGGCATTGCCGGTGCCTGCTCCTCGTGCTTTTGCCTGAGAAGCGGCAGGTAGATTTTGAAGGTGGTGCCTTTCCCCGGCTCGCTGTACAGGCTGATGTACCCGTTATGCTGTTTGATGATGCCGTAGACAATGGAAAGTCCGAGGCCGGTTCCCCTGCCGATCTCTTTCGTTGTGAAAAAAGGTTCGAAGGCCCTCTGCCTCGTCTGCTCGTCCATGCCGGTCCCGGTATCGGTAAACGAGAGGAGGGCATACCGTCCGGGAGTGCCGAAGCCGTGGGCTCTTGTGAATGCTTCGGTGATCTCCTGGCGGTTCGTGCTGATGATGATGGTGCCGCCTTCGGGCATGGCATCGCGTGCATTGGTGGTAAGATTCATGAGCGCCTGCTCGATCTGCACGCTGTCCGCCATGATCATCAACGGTTCGTCGGTAAGAATCGTTCTCAACTTGATATCCTCACTGATGAGCCGCAGCAGGAGCTTCTCCACCTTCCTGATGATTTCATTCAGATCGACCTCTGTCGGGTTCATGATCTGCTTGCGGCTGAAGGCGAGGAGGCTCTGCGTCAGGTGCGCGGCCCTGTCGGCGAGCATCAGCACCTGTTCTACATAGGGACGCAAGGGGTCATCTTCCTTCACGGACATCTGCATGAGGCTGCCGTAGCTGATGATCGCGGTGATGATATTGTTGAAGTCATGGGCGATCCCGCCGGCGAGCTGTCCTGTTGCTTCCATTTTCTGTGACTGGATCAATTGCTGCTCCAGCTTTTTCTTTTCGGTAATATCCCTGACAATGCCGATGAAAAAGTATCGCCCCCCTTTTACAAATTCACCGTAGGATATCTCAAGGGGTATCTCCCTGCCGTCCTTGTGCAGGCCGGGAAGCTCGACCGCTCCCCAGGGCATGTGCCGCCTTCCGGTCGTGATATGCCGCCGTATCCCGGCGAGGTGGAGCGGACGCATGCGCTCGGGCATGAGCATAGTGAGCGGTTTGCCGAGCATCTCATCAATTTCATATCCGAAGATATGCTTTGCAGCCGGATTGATCAGCAGGATCGTGCTCCCTTCGTCAATGGTGATAATAGCATCCAGAGCTGCCTCGGCGATAATGCGGTAGCGTTCCTCGCTTTCACGCCGGGCCTCTTCAGCCCGTTTTCTTTCGGTAATATCCGAGAGCAGGATAATGGTGCCTTCGATTGCGCCTTCCGCGCTGTACAGTGGAGCAGTGGAGAGGCTCACATCGATGGGCGATCCGTCTTTCCGTTGCCGCCGCAGCTCGATGCCGGTCAAAATCGCCCCCTGAAGCACGTTTCTTCTCAAAGTCTGATATTCCTTCTTCTCGTCCTCAGGCACGATCGGGTTGAGTCTACCTGTGGCCTCCTGGGCGCTCCATCCGAAGATGCGTTCGGCAGCAGGGTTCCAGAGCGTCACTTTCCCCTCAGTATCAAGGGCGATGATGGCGAGCGGAGCCGCCTGGATCAGCGAGTTCAGGGTGCGATTCGCCTCCCATACCGCTGCCTCGGCCCGCTTGCGGTCGGTGATGTCAAAGGCGGTGCCGACGATTGCTGTTGCCCCACGGTACCGTATTGAGCTCACAGTGAAGTCGACCCAGCGGTCCTCTCCGGATTTTGTCCGGATAGTGAATTCGTACCGTGCGGGGGTGAGAGGGCCTCGAAGGTAGCCCTCCCCGCACTGTTTTGCCAGAGCCCTGAACTCGGGCGAGGCGATGTCATAGAGGCTCATCTTCATAAGCTCTTCTCTGCTGTACCCGGTAAGGCGTTCCATTGCATTATTCACGAAAACGAAGTGTTCGCGGCAGATAAAGACTGCAGAGGCGGCATGCTCGGCCAGGGCGGTAAACTTCTCTTCACTCTCCCGCAGCGCCCGCTCGGTCTCCTCGAAGAGTGAAACACTGCGCCGAATGAGTACATACAGCATGAGCGCTGTTGCGGCGACGAAGAACCAGCCTTTAAAGGTCTGAAGACGGCTCAGGGTAGCGGGGTCCTGTGACAGAGCGGCAACGAGCATATCTGAGAACAGAATCCACAGCCCCCCGATAAGCGCATAAATCGCAGATGTCTTGAATGGTATGGATTTCTTTCTCAACGGATGAAGAACGGCATTTTTCATATCATCCACCTGATAGTCCGTGAGCGTTGCACTACAACGGAACGATTTTTATAAAACGTGTTGCGAGCCGGTCGAAATCAGAGAGGAGTGTTCCGGCTCGGGGGCTTTCGGTGTAGCGGTAATGGTCCTGTATGAGTGTACGCAGGGCAGTCATTTCGTCTTCAGTCTCGAGCGCCTCTGCTTTGACATAGTGAGGATTGAGGTTTGTTGCCGCCGTTGCGCGCTCGTCAAGGAGATAGATGACGCCGCCGGTCATGCCGGCACCGATGTTATAGCCGACGCTCCCCAGGACGACGACCGTTCCCCTTGTCATATACTCGCAGAGGTGGTGGCCGGCGCCCTCCACCACGGCGACAGCGCCGCTGTTCCGCACGCCAAAACGCTCCCCTGCACGTCCCGCTGCATAGAAGTTGCCTCCTATGGCGCCGTAAAGATCGGTGTTCCCTACGAGCACGTGACGATGCGGGTCTTTGACATCCGAAGGTTTTATGACGATTCTTCCTCCGAACATTCCCTTTCCGACGTAATCGTTTGCATCGCCGATCAGCGTCAGCGACACACCCCGGTGATTAAAGGCGCCGAAGCTCTGCCCTGCCGTACCCCTGAAGGTGAGCTGAAGGGTATCAGGGGGGAGACCCTCATCTCTGTAGCGCAGTGCAATATGATAGTTGAGACGTGCAGGGACGCTCCGGTGGACATTGCGTATGGGGTACTCGCGCTGAATGGGCTTGCCCTTCTCGATAAAGGGCAGCAGCTCGTCGACCAGCTGCTGATTGAGCGACGAAGCGTATGCCGGATTATCGTTCCGCTCCGCTGCAGAACCCTTTCTGAAGCATTCGGCGCGGTAGCGCTCGGGATAATCGGCAAAGAGCGGGGCGAGGTTGACCCGTCGCGCACCGTGATTGCCCGGATAGGTGGAGGCTGCAGCAGTGGTAAGGAGATCGGTCCGCCCGATCACTTCGTCAATGCTGCGGTAGCCCATTTCCGCGAGCCGCTCCCTCGTGTCCCGGGCGAGCATGCGGAAGAAGGCCGTTACCCCCTCGACCGTGCCTCTGAACTTCCTCCTCAATCGTTCGTCCTGCGTGGCGATGCCGGTCGGGCAGGTGTTTGAATGGCACTGCCGGGCCATAACACAACCGGTAGCGATCATCGTGGCAGTGCCGAAGCCGAACTCTTCGGCGCCGAGCAGTGCGGCAACGAGAATATCCCTGCCGGTCCGCAGACATCCGTCTACCCTGAGGGTGACCCGCTGGCGCAGGCCGTTTTGGATTAATACCCGTTGTGTTTCCAGAAGGCCTATCTCCCAATAGCCGCCCGCATTTCGTATGGAACCGAGAGGAGAGGCGCCGGTGCCGCCTTCGCAGCCGCTGATCTGGATGATATCCGCATAGGCTTTTGCAACACCTGCCGCAACAGTGCCGACCCCTGTCTGCGCCACCAGCTTCACACAGACCTTTGCCGCAGGGTTCGCCTCTTTGAGATCATTGATGAGCTGGGCGAGATCCTCGATCGAGTAAATATCATGGTGGGGTGGCGGTGAGATGAGGAGGATGCCGGGATTGCAATGCCTGAGCATGGCGATATAGCCGGTTACCTTGTTCGCCGGCAGATGCCCGCCCTCTCCTGGTTTCGCTCCCTGGGCGATCTTGATTTCGAGCTCCTTTGCCGAGGCGAGATAGGCAGGGGTCACTCCGAACCTGCCCGAGGCGACCTGCTTTATGGCGCTGTTCCTGATCCCCCAGTAACGCGCCGGGTCTTCGCCGCCTTCGCCGCTGTTGCTCTTGATGCCCAGGAGGTTGCAGGCCTCTGCAATGGTCTCATGTGCCTCGGGCGAGAGCGCGCCGATCGACATGGCCCCTGAAAAAAAACGGGCGAGGATCGCTTCTTCCGGTTCAACCTCTTCGGGGTTGATGCTGTACCCTCTCTTGTAGCCGAGCAGATGGCGTAGAAAGATCGGGTGCTCGTAGGAGGTTCTGACAAAAGATTTGAAAGAAGCGTGATCAGGCGCCTTAATGAATTTGTTCAGGGCAGCTACCGAGGAGGCTGACCAGGCGTGCCACTCCCCCTCTTTCCGGTAGCGCAGATCGCCTCCATAATCGAGCGCCGGGTTCCGGACTTCAAAGCCGGCATTATGCCGGTCGAGCAGCGACTCTTCTATTTCGACCAGCCCGTCCGCCTCGACCGTGACCGGCGTTCCGGTAAAGAACTCGTCGACGACCTCTTTGTTCAGGCAGATTGTATCGAAGAGCTGTGCGCCGTGGTAGGAGTTGAGGGTGGAGATGCCCATCCGAGCGATGACTCTGAGCAGGCCGTCTTCAAGGGCTTTTTTATAATTGAGCGCTGCTTCTTCATAGGGAAGGGCGATCTCCCCTTTGCGGCAGAGGTCGTTGATGGTCTGCAAGGCGAGATAGGGGTAGACTGCCGAGGCGCCGTAGCCGATGAGACAGGCGATATGGTGGATGTCCCGTGCTTCTCCGGTCTCGACGATGATGCTTGCCCTGTTCGCAAGATTTTTCTTCTGGAGGGCCTTGAAGGCGGCTGACACGGCGAGCAGTGACGGCAGCGCCGCCCGGCTTCGCGCGATATCGATATCCGAGAGAATGATGAGCTCGGTGCCGCCTTCCACTGCCTTGACGACCTGCTCCCGAAGAACAGGGATCACATGCGCAAGGAACGGCAAGGGGACAGAGCAGGGAAAGGTCGTCAGTATCCGCATAAAAGTCACGGTGGTTTGGCCCTCGATCTCCCACATGTCTCCCCCGAGGAGCACGGGTGATCCGAGATGGAGCCGTCGCGCCTTTTCAGGGTCTTCGCGGAGAAAATTCCGCTTGTAGCCAGCGTTCATGACGAGGGACATTACCCTCCGTTCCCGTATATAGTCGATAGGGGGGTTGGTCACTTGTGAAAACTTCTGTTTGAAGTACCTGAAAAGGAGCGGTGGGTTCTTTGCGAGAGGGGGGAGGGGCGTATCATCTCCCATTGAATAGGTCATCTCTCTTGCTGTTGTTGCCATTGCCGTCAAGGGGGTCTGGATTTCCTCGGCAGTATAGCCGAAGGCGATCTGCTTTCGCATGAGCTCACGATCGCTTTTCGGAGTAGGGACTCTCCGCGCTTTGATCCGGAGGAGGGAGCGGTCGATCCATTCTTTGTAGGGCTGTTGTGCGGCGAGCTCCCTGATGATTGCATCGGTGTGCTTCAATATCCCCTGTGAAGGGTCCGCCGCAATGGTTTCGCCGGGACCCAGCCTCCCTTTCTCTATGATGGTCCTGCCGGGGTCGACCATGCCGATCTCCGAGCCCAGAACAATGATGCCGTCCTCTGTCAGTGCATAGCGGAGCGGTCGGAGGCCGTTGCGGTCAAGATGGGCAGCTACGGTATCGCCGTCGGTGAGCACCACAGCAGCCGGCCCGTCCCAAGGCTTCATGAGCAGCGACTGGTATTCGAAGAAGGCGCGCTCATGCTCATTCAGCGCCGCGTTTTCCCATGCAGGCGGAATACACATATTAATGGCATGGGCAGGAGAGAGCCCCGAGAGCATAAGCAGCTCTATGATCTTATCGAGAGATGCCGAGTCGCTCTCGGTATCGAGGACGAGGGGCCTGAGTAATTCTTTATCATTGCCGAAGCGCTCGTGCCAGACTTCATGCTCGAGGGAGTGCATCCAATTCCTGTTGCCCTGGATGGTGTTGATCTCGCCGTTGTGAGCAAGTGCCCTGAAAGGCTGAGCGATATTCCAATCAGGGAGCGTGTTGGTCGAAAATCTCTGGTGAAAGAGGCAGAAGACGGATTCGAAGTCAGGGCTTTCCAGATCAGGATAGAATTCTGCGAGGTGGGTGGCGACCAGCAGCCCTTTGTAGACGATTGTTTTTGCGGAGAGCGAAGGCACATACACTGCTGTGCCGTACTCTTTTTCGATTGTCTTTCGTGCAAGATAAAGGCTGATCTCTCTACGCTCCTCCCCGACCTCTGCCGTATCGAGGAGAAGATGTCGTATCCTTGGTTTCGTAGTGAGAGCGGACTCGCCGAGGGCGCTGTCATTGGTGGGGACATCCCTCCATCCGAGTATTCTGAAATGGTATCGTTTGAGAACAGCTTCAATCCTTGCTTCTGTTTCCTCATAAAGAAAGAAGACGCCGACCGCGAGGTTTTTCCTGTGAGAGAGTACTGCACCGGTCCTGTCGATTTCCTTTTGGAAGAATGCCCGGGGTATCTGGGTGAGCACGCCGGCACCGTCTCCTGTCTTGCCGTCGGCGCCGACAGCGCCGCGGTGGGTCAGGTTCTTCACTGCCTCGACGCCCCATGCCACAATGTCATGGCTCTTTATCCCCTTCGTATGACAGACAAAGCCGACACCGCAGGAGCCTGAATGGCGGGCACTATGCATATACGCACCTTTTGGTTGATTTCGGACGCTTTTCTTTTTCTTAATCAAATTGTATCAGATATCCTGCGGATTGCTAAGGCTGCCGAAAACGTGCAGATCCGGAAAATTTTAAAGAAGCTGACGCCCTCTGGAAAGGTCTTCTTCCTGAAAAATGCCGAGGAGGCGATCCTCCGGAAGGGGTATCCTGCGGATGAGGAACTGTTTTGTTACTGCTACTTTTTGACGCTCCGGGAGCGCATGCGCACGATTGTCCCTCCCGGCAGCAAGGGATATCGAATTTGCCGCAGTTCCGTGATATGATTTATTCATACCGTAAACAGAAACAGAGCGTCTGAAAGGAGGTCTCTATGCCGGCATACGAATATACCTGCAATGACTGCAAAAAGGACTTTACTGTCTTCTTGTCGCTCAAAGAGGCTGGCACCGTATCGAAGATTAGTTGCCCGCACTGTCAGAGTGACGCTACGACGAAAAAGCTTACCGGCTTTTTTGCGAAGACGAGTAAAAAGTCATAATCTCTCTGTTAACGAGGTGCCTTTCAGCCATTTCTGCCGTGCTGCATCTCGTGTTTGAGCAGGGAGGAAGTAAATACCACGGAAGGAGCGTGCCATGCCGGAACAGTCAACGATTGCCGATGAGATACTGGGATACCTCTCGCGTCAGCCCGAAGGTGAAGCCACCCTCGAAAGCATAATGAACTGGTGGGTAAGGGCTGATAAGGGATCGCACAGTATCAAAGACATCGGTGATGCGCTTAAAACACTGGTGGAACGGGGAGAGCTTGAAGAGATAAAGGACAAACAGCCGGCCGTGATGTACCGGATCAGAAGGCGGAAAGAGGCATAGCGGCAAACAGACATTTTTTTTGTACGTTCAGCTCTACCGGACTTCCTTTGGCGACCCGCTTCAAGATGGATGTACCAGACCTTCGATGCCCCATGGCGTGCTGCAAAAGAGGACGAGGCACGATCCTGGGCTGTCCCCTTTCATGTATAAAAGGAGGAGAGATATGACGGTCTTTGCAGATCTTATCGATACCGAGAGAATGAAAGGGCTTGAGCAGCAGGCCGCTGAGATAAGAAAGTTGCTCCTCGGAGCGCTTCTGATGGCAAAGGATCTTTGGCGAAAAGAGCTGGAACAAGAGCATGAAGAGAGTGAACTGGCAAGGGCCATACGAGAGGCGGAAGAGGCCTTTGTCGATGTCTATCGGGAAGACAGCTCTGAGAAGCTCGAGAACCTTTTCGAGATCATCCGCAAGCGGGCGAAAGGGCTCTTTAGGATAATGGAAGCAGCGACAAACTATGAGAGACAGAAAGAGAGGGGAGATTACTAGCGTTGCAGTAGCCGCTTGTTGATATCGATTGCAGCGACCGCACCTTCGCCGGCAGCAATTACCACCTGGTCGTTGCCGGTATTGAGCGGACCGACAATGTAGAGGCCGCTCAGAGATGATTCATAGGTGCTGCTGACGACGTATTTAAATCCCTGGGCATCCTTCTTGAGATCGAGTCCTGAAAGAAAGGCATCGTTCAGTTTGAACCCGAAGTGGGACATGATGACTTCGCAGGCGATCCGCTCGCCGCTCTCGAGTTCCAGCGCCTCGATACGGTCCTCACCGAGAATGCGTAAGGGCCTCCCTACAATGTAACGTATGTTCTCCTCAGTCAGCTCTTCTTTGTACTCGTCCGGGAGCTTATCGGTATAGAGCACAAGGGTGAGGTCTTTTGTGTACATTGCCTTCATAGCGAGGGCGAGATCGGCTGATTTTATCGAATTGCCGATGATGACCAGCTTTTTGCCTTTGGTCCGGTAGCCGTCGCAATCAACGCAGGTAAATAAACTCGTCCCGAAGAACCGGGGAAGATTTTCGAGAGGGGGGAGGTTGTCGTATGCCCCTGATGAAACAAGCACGAAGGGCGCACGATAGACGACATCGCCGGCAGAGACTTCAAAAAGCCCCTTCTTCTCCACATTGGTGACAAGCCCTTTTTCGATCGTTACACCGAAGTGCTTTGCCTGCTCCATGCCGCGCTCGATGATCTCTTTGCCGGTGATTACCGGTTGCGTCAGGAAATTCTCGATGTGTCGGGCATGTGATGTCCTGCCGCCGCCCCTATCGATGAGCAGGACATCCCGGCAGAACCGTCCAAGATAAATGGCCGCCTGGAGGCCGCCGGGGCCGGCGCCGATGATGATGCAGTCGTATACTTTGCTTTCTGCCATATCGGTGGTCACCTCGCTCTCTTCTCATGAACCATCAGCACCCTGTGCTGCTTATCTGCTGCTTTGCATGCACTGTCGAGATCATCGAAGAGCTCTTTCGAGCCGGTTTCCATTTCGCTGAAACCGAACTTCCTGAAATAATCGACCTGGTCAGTAAGGACGTAGACCATGTCCACCGGAGCGATATCGAGCAGATGCTGCATTATCAGAGATCCTATCCCCATTCCCCTCCGTTCCTCGACAACGGCAACGCAGCCTATGTGGTACAGCTCTCCGATTTGCTGGAGCCTGCCGAAGCCGATGATGGCACCGTTTTCGGCAGCAACAACGAACTGCCGGTGGTTGAGGTTGTGGTCGTCAAACCCGTAGCGGTGTATCTTCTCTTCGATAAAAGGCATATCCGCTTCGGTAGCGTGCCGCACCGTTACCCTCTTGCCGGTAATCTCCGATACGCCCGTTTCCGCAGGTGATTCATTAATTGCCATAAAGCCTCCCTTTAACGACAAGCTCGAGATCCTAAGCACTGAATTCTAAACGAACGGAAAGAATTCCTTTGTTTCGGATTTGGAGTTTTGAGTTCCTCTGTATTTATTGGGGTTTGTAGCACATGAGCTGCTGTGCGAAGGGAACGATGTTGCTTACAAGGTCCTGTCTTGCCGAGCCTTCTCTTTTGTAATCCCATAAGAAAATTGTATCAGATAACAGGAGCTGGTCAAATGAACTGTTTGATCTTTTCCTCAAAGTCATCGATGCTTTTGAAATGGATTGTCCTGCATCCGACGCTGGCGGCTCTTTGTATATGGCCTTCGTCATCGTCAATAAAGAGCATCTCTTCGGGTTTTGCACCGATATGCGCAGCGGTATCGAGGAAGATCGATGGGTCACGCTTGCTCTTTTTGAGAGTAAATGAGTTGAAGACATAGTCGAAATAGTGGTAGAAGTGATCCCTTTGGTTGAGCTCATCGAGCCAGTTGGTCTGGTCGCTTAGTATGGCGGTGATAATGCCGTAGTATCTGATCTTTTCAGCATGCTCCAGCATGCGGGCCCGCGGAATGAACCTTCTGAGGATCTCATCCCTGAGCTCCGCATCGCTTCCGGAGATGCCGGTCTCCTGCCGGAGCGTGTTCCAGTAGCTCGCCTCATCTGAATGTCCGGTAACATAGCCGGTCCGGTAGATGATCTCCCGTGCCTGTTCAAAAAAACGGTCAGGGTCCAGGCTGTTCTTTCTAGCGACAGCCTTGAGCCCTTCCCTAAATCCCTCTTCGGCAAGCACGCCGCCGAAATCAAACAGAACGGATTTAAGAGTGGTCATACACAGTGCGCCCCTTCGTTAAATGAATATTGATGGGAGCCCTCCCTCTATAACAAATTATAAAGGAGCTTGGCGGTGAAAGGAACGAGCAGGGGCCTTCTTTTCGGATGCATTGAGCGCGTATGTACAGTGTGTCCATAACTTGATTTTTGGTTCAAATTTGATAGCATTTAGATAAGTCGCGCCGGGAGGAGGGAACGCAGAGGGTAAATAAAACGTTTGTGCTTGATAATATGAGAGAAAAGGCATTCACTTCACTGTGAAGCAGGTGTCATATCTATCTCAGCAAGGAGGAGTATACCATGGCGTACACGGCAAAGGATTACAGCAAGCTTATAGGGATGGAAGGATTCAGCGAGACGCTGCTTAAGAACCACTTTACCCTTTATCAGGGGTATGTAACGAACACCAACAAGCTGCTTGACTCTTTGGCAGGGCTGCTCAAGGACGGGAAAGAGTCATCTCCCGAGTATGCCGAAATGAAGCGGCGCCTCGGGTGGGAGTTCAACGGTATGAGGCTCCATGAATACTATTTCGAAAACCTCGGCGGCAACGGCGGCATCGACAAGAACGGAAAGCTCGCCAAGAAAATGGCCGAGGATTTCGGGAGCTACGAGGCGTGGGAGAAGGACTTTAAAGCAACAGGAGCAATGAGGGGCATCGGTTGGGCAGTGCTCTACCTGGATACGACAAACGGGCGGTTTATCAATTTCTGGATCAACGAGCACGATGTGGCCCATCCTGCGGGATGTGCTCCCCTCTTGATCATGGATGTCTTCGAGCATGCCTTCATGATCGACTACGGCCTCAAGAGGGCCGATTATATAGCGTCGTTCTTCAAGAATATCAACTGGGATGCGGTCGAGGCACGGCTGCAGCAGGCGCCGGCCCTTGCCGGAGCGGTCTAAAGGCCGATTGCAGCAGGCGCCATGAGCACGAAGGAATTGCGGGAGCTTGCAAAACGCTTCACCCCCGAGCAGCTGGAGCATTGCATTCACCAGCAGCTGGAGACCGGGGCAAACGTCTGTATTGACAGCAGGCCTGCTGATGAGATCATCAACGAGCTCGCGAAAGCAGAGTTCGTAAGTGAACAGATCGTAAAGGGGGTAAGCCTTTCAGACGCTCTGAGAGAGCTGGCAAAACGGATCCGGCAGGTGCAGCAGGGGTTCGAGGAGGACTCCTGATGCCCCATGCCGGATTGATGGATGCCGATGCCCTCGGTCCTGAAGCAGCGGCGCTGCAGCAGGCAAAGCTCCATATCCGCGGCGGCAAGCGACGGCTGAGGCAGCGAAAGATCGCTGCCGGCATTGTGACCCTCTACGATGCGCTGATCAGCGCCATGCAGTGGTATATCATCGCCCCCGAACGGAGGGAAAAGCTCATCATTAATGAAAATGATAATCTGAATGACGACAGGACAGTTTATGAGGTGCTTGTCCGTTCAGGGGTGCTCGATGGTGCATTTGATTACCGGGCTTTCGATGCGCTCGTCGAGCGGGCACTGCATGATGAGATGCGCGAGTACGACTATGCCGAAATGCTCAGGGGCTTTGAGTCGGTGATGACCCAGCTCGGCGTTATGCCCTTTGATGAGCACGAATTGCCGTCTGAAGATCCTTCTACTTTCTAATGCCAAGTTCCACGCGTAGGTGGTGAAGGCAGGGCTTTAGTTCGACCTATTAACTGATTGACATTTCACCGTAGATTGACGAGAATTTAAATAGATGATCAGGTAACATTTATTGCTGTGTCAGAAAGGAGACCTTATGAAACATCTCGCATTACTTTTTTTGACAGCAGTAGCAATGTTCGGGATTATATCGATTGCCTATGCCGTCCACGGCATAGTCCCTGCAGAGACACCGGCGGTCATGCCGGGACCCGATGCCAAGGCGCTTGGCGACTTTATTACGAAGACTAATCCTTACACGCAATGGAACATGTGGCCCGGCAAGCAGGCCTTTTACAAGGGGACCGAGCCGCACGGGGCGCTGCTGACCACCTATGTCAATGATGTTGCCTACAATTCAATAAGAAGCAAAAAAGGAATGGCCGACGGTTCCGTCATCGTAAAAGAGAACTACACGCCCGACAAACAACTTGCTGCGGTTACGGTTATGTACAGGATCAAAGGCTATCACCCTGCAGGGGGAGACTGGTTCTGGGCAAAATACCGGCCGGACGGCAGCGTCGAGGCTTCGGGAAAGCTCGAGGGCTGCATCAAATGCCATGGCCAGCGTGCGGCAAATGATTACATTATGACCGAAGATATCATGAAATAATGCAGGTATTTTGCTGATGCTTCCTTCCCCGCCGTTTTCTGCCTCGGGCGGATTGCCCGGAACTCCTTCGATCGATCTCGAGAGGAACCACATTGCCTACATGACCTGAGCCGAAATGATCACGCACCGGGTGCCTGATACAAACAGAGCGGTGTCGGCAGTAGAGTGGTCACATTATTATGCAGGAGGTGCTCCTTATGAAAGCATTACTGATCAGCGCCGATAATTTCGAGGACCTGGAGCTTTTTGTGCCTTATTATCGTCTGCTCGAAGAGGGAATTGCTGTGGATGTCGCGTCAATGAGCAAAGGGACGATAAAGGGGAAGCACGGGTATGAGATCGAAGTAAATAAATCATTGAACGAAGTGAACCCGGAAGAATATGCTGTTCTCCTCCTCCCCGGAGGAAAGGCTCCGGCTGCAGTCCGGAAAGAGCAGAAGGCCCTTGAGATCGCCCGCCACTTTTTTGAAAAAAACAAGCCGGTGGCTGCCATATGCCACGGTCCGCAAACGTTGATCTCAGCGGGTCTGCTCAAAGGACGGCATGCCACCTGCTACAGCTCGGTAGCCCAAGAGATGCAGGATGCAGGAGCTGTGTACGACGACACCGAAGTGGTTGTGGACGGTAATCTTGTCACCTCCCGGCAGCCATCCGACCTGCCTGCTTTTATGCGAGAGGCGATCAAATTAATCAGGGAGACGCAAGGGGCGGCCCTCTTTTTTGCTTAAGCGGCACAGCGGGAGGCCTTGACATCGCCTTTTTATCTGATATCCTATAGGGCAGGATAGGGTGAGCAGACGTGATTAAAGGGGGGCTCTATGCCATGAGCCTTATGATCGCGGCAAGGGGGCTCGGCCACGACGCTCATCCCATGGACGGATTCGATGAGGGATGTATAAAGAAAGAATGTGGGATTCTTGAAGACAAGATCATCCCCATAATCATTGTTGTGGAGTATCTCCGTCCGGGGGCGCTCCTCCAGAGGGCATTCTGACGGAACCTCGATGCATTCGTAATGTACGAGAAATATAAATGAAGGTGAAGGGAGACAGTGCAGATGGTAACAGGAAAAGAGGACTTGCTGCAGGCGCTGATTGATGCGTATTTAATGGAAAAGGGAACGCATGAGTTTTATGATCAGGCTGCCCGGAAGGCGGCTGTTCCCGAGGCGCGCGAAACCTTCAAAGAGCTTTCAGCCTGGGAGGACCGGCACGCGGAGTTCATTCGGTTCCTCTACCAGGCGATCACGGAGGACAGGGATATCGAAGGATTTGATAATTTCAGCAAGAAGAGTCCTACGCTTGTTACCGAGGGGGGGATTCCCGTCAAGGACCTCGAAGCGCGTATTGAGAAATACACCGTTACTGATGATATGGGAGCCATCGAGCTTGCACTGGATATAGAAGGCAAGGCGTACAACCTCTACTGGAAACTTTCGAAGGGCGCTTCCGATGCCAATGCGCGGGTTGTCTTCAAGAATATGATGGAACAGGAGATTAAGCATATCGACTACCTCAGAAACATGATGGCGAAAATCTCCGGAAAATGACCATAACGAGGAGGGCGGAATGATTGTCGCACAGGACTATGACGATATGCTGAGGAATCTCGGGAGAGAGTATTTTATTACTGATATCCGCTATGTTGCCGATCTGAATGCCTGGGCGAAGCAGAACAACGTCGGCCTCGATGAGCCGGCCCAGCCCATGAAACTGATTACGACGCGTGGCGACCAGCTGGCTATGGTTATCCAATCGGAGATCGATGAGAGTGTCCTCGACAGCATGATCACTGGCCTCGATGTGCGCTGGCAGGTGGTGGACAACAGGGCAAACCTTCTGTTCCAGTTCGACACGGTCGAGAAGAAGCTCGCCTATGCGTTCCTGAAGGAATATGCGCGGACCAAACGGAATCTCGTTGAAGATGAGCGGCTCGAAGATGAATGGGTTATACATCAGATGGAGAGGCTGGGGCTCTTGATGTACGCGCATAAAGAGCCCCTCTAGCGAAGAAAGAGTGATCGATATGAACAGGCTTGCCGACGAAAGGTCGCCCTACCTCAGGCATGCCGCAGACCAGAAGATCGATTGGTATCCCTGGTCCGAAGAGGCCTTTGAGCGGGCCCGACAGGAGGACAAGCCCGTCTTTTTGAGCTCAGGGGCAGTGTGGTGCCACTGGTGCCATGTGATGGCAAAGGAGTGCTTCTTCGAGGACGAGATTGCTCAGCTCCTCAATAGGCACTTCATCAGTATAAAGCTCGACCGCGACGAGCGGCCTGATATCGACCGGCGTTACCAGCAGGCGGTTGCCGCCATGGGGTCGGCTGGAGGCTGGCCGCTGAGCGTATTCCTCACGTCGGACAAGAAACCCTTTTTCGGCGGCACCTATTTCCCGCCGGAAGACAGCTACGGACGGCCCGGTTTCAAGAAGGTGCTGCGGGCGATCATTGACTTGTACTCTGCAAAGAGAGATGAGGTCGTGCAGTACACCGAGCGACTCATGGACTTTATCAAACCTGAGCCGATAGCGAGGGGAGAAATTACAGCAGAGCTGATTGACGATGCGGTGCAGAAGATCACCGCTGTCTTCGACCCCCAGAACGGCGGCTTCGGCGCTGCACCGAAATTCCCCATGCCGGGAGCGTTGGCGTTCATGCTCAACCAGTACTTCTTTACGGGGGATGAGGCAATAAAATATGTTGTAACGAGAACACTCGAAGCTATGGCAAAGGGAGGGTTCCATGACCAGCTTGCAGGAGGGTTCCACCGGTACTCTGTCGATGAGGCGTGGATTGTTCCTCACTTTGAGAAGATGGCTGATGACAATGCATGGCTCCTGAGAAACTACTGTGATGCCTATGCTGCCTTCGGCATCATGCATTTCAGGACGGTGGCAGAGGGGGTTATCCGTTTCATCAAAGAAGTGCTCTCTGATGCTCAAGGAGGGTTTTACGCGAGCCAGGATGCCGATGTTACACCCGATGACGAAGGCGGCTATTTCACCTGGACTGAAGCGGAGCTCAGGAACGTGCTCGACGACGAGGAATTCATGGCCATCTCACTCCACCTGTTCCACGAGAGGGGAGCGATGCACCACGACCCTTCAAAGAGGGTCCTGTTTGTTGCAGGGGAAGAAGGGGACATTGCGAAGCAGATCGGAATGGATGCAGTGGATATAGCCGGGATCATCGAGCGCGGCAAGAGGAAATTGCTCAAGGCACGGGCATCGCGGGAGACGCCCTTTATCGATCGCACGCTCTACACATCGCTGAACGGGATGCTCATCGCATCGCTTCTGAAGGCGTACCGTGTGTTCGGAAATGAAGAGATAAAGGAATCTGCACTGAAAAGTCTTGCCCGTATAATGGCTTTTAATGTGCATGACAATGAGCCTATGCATACGTCCGGAATAAAGGCGCTGCTGGATGATTATATCTACCTCATCGAGGCTTTGGTCGCTGCGTATGAGACGACGGGAGACCAGCGTTGTCTTGAACGAGCGGAAGCTTTCATGGAGCAATGCATTGAGCGGTTCTGGGACCGGACTGAAGGGGGATTCTTTGACACCGATACCGAAGTGCTCGGGGTGCGACTGAAAGGGATAGAAGATGTCCCGCATCCTTCGGCGAATGCGACGGGCATCATGCTGTTGATCAAGCTCCATGCGATACTGGATAAGCCGATCTACCTCCGCTACGCGGAAACAGCCCTGGAAGCTTTCGCCACAAAGACGAAGGAGTTCGGTATCCATGCAGGCACGTATTTCTGCGCTGTTGACGCCTATTCCAACCGCTTCAAGCTGACGGTGGAGGCATCGCCTGGCAGCCCGCTCGCCAAAGCAGCGCTCTCCCTGTTCAGACCTTATACAGCGATCGCTTACGGCAAAGACAACAGCCGGATCATCCCCTGTATTAAAGATACGTGCTATGAGCCTCTCGAAAGCCAGGAGCAGCTCTATGAGTTTATAGAGGCGGCGGAAAAGCGCTTTTAGATAATATTAAGGAAGAGAGGGATCGGCGATGAGCAGGATGAGAAGCGCGGCTATAGTAATGGCTGTTGCCTGCCTTTGGTTTGCTGTTGCAGTGCAGGGGGAGCAGACGACGTATAAGGCACCGATTGGCAGCGATGGTGTGCAGCGGATCGAGATGGCGGCAGGTGAGTTCTTTTTTAATCCTTCCCGTGTCATCGTAAAAGTGAACGTTCCAGTAGAGCTCAGGATCAAGAAAGAGCCCAGCTTGGTACCCCATCGTATTGTCCTCAAAGCGCCTGAGGCAGGCATCGATATTTATGAATCATTGAGCTCGGAGCCAAAGATCATTACCTTTACGCCGAAGAAAACGGGAACATATCCTTTCTATTGCGACCACAAATTTCTTTTCTTCAAGAGCCATCGCGACAGGGGCATGGAGGGCGTGCTGGAAGTGGTCGAGTAGGACAATGACATTCAACATTGCGATGATGAATAATTTTTATCCGAGGAACACTGCTGCGGCATAGACGAGATAGAGCCCGCCGGCCAGAAGCACTGTTGTAGGCGAGAGTCTCCCCCGCAACGATACCTCAACAATGGCGATCACGGCCGATGCGAGCGCCAGCACCGCGGAAAGAAGCGCCAGACCCGAGATATGCCAGTCAGTAAAGAGCAATCCTACCGACACCGGGAATGTAGATTGAAAGACCATTGCGCCGGTAACGTTTCCCATGGCGAGGGTATCCCTCCCCTTGAGAGTCCAGGTGATGCTATTGAATTTTTCGGGGAGCTCTGTCGCCACCGGCGCGATCAGGAGGGCAAAGATCAATGGATTCACTCCCCATGCATGGGAAAGTTTTTCCAGGCTTCCCACAAACGTATGCGCGCCGCCGACCATGATCGCCAGTGCCCCGAGCACCTGGGTAATAATGAGCATCACCGATGTCGCGTCCTCTCCCTTCCCGGCGGGACGTCCTCTTTTGAGAGAGCGAAAGACCCGTTTCAGGTACAGTTCTTCCGTATGCATGATATCGGCGCTTTCGCCCCTGAAGGTAAAATAGGCGTAGACAAGATACCCGACCGCAAGGGCTATGGCGACGAAAGTACGCGAGCCGGTAATAACCATGGGAAGGAAGATTGCCGTTCCATACATGGGAACGAAGAAGAGGAGGTCGCGCCTCATGGAATGCGCCTCGATGATCAGCTCGAATTTCCTTTTCCTCCTGAGATAGCTGATGAGCACCGTGACGCCAATAAGGAAAAAGGCGAGTGTCGAGAGCATGAACGGTGCGCCGAGGATCGCGCCGACGCCGATGCTCTTGGCCGCCTCACCGCCGCGCATCAGGATGGCGACGATCGGGAGGATGGTCTCTGGAAGCGCTGTGCCAACCGCTGCGAGGATGCTGCCGACCACCGCCTGGGAGAGCGAAAGCCTTTTCCCGAGCGATTCAACGCCGTTCGTAAAGATTTCGGCACTCAGGAGAATGGACAGGAGACTAAAGACAAGGAGTACTATTTCGATCATTGGCTAATGGACGATCGCTACCGGGCAGGGTGAGGATTTGATGACTGCTTCGGAAACGCTGCCCAGCAGCACTCCTTTCGTATAGGAAAGGCCCCGTGCTCCCATGACGATCAGATCGCTCGCCGCTTCTGCTGCCGCATCATTGATGACCTTGTAGGGATCGCCGATGCTCACCCGGCGGTCGGCGCTGCTGCAGACATCCAGGAAGGAGCACATCCTCTCCTCGGCCTCGCGGACTAGATGGGTCTTGTAGTCGGCACGGTCTTTTTCGCTCATGCCTTTTAAGCTCTTGAAACTTTTTTCCATATCCACGCTTGAAACCGCATTGATGACCGTGAGGTGCGATGAGCTCGATTGTGACAAGGTGAGCGCAAATTCGAGCGCCTTTTTTGAGTTATCAGAGAAATCAACGGCACACAGGATCTTTGTTGCTTTGATTGATCCGAGCGTCGCCCCCTCCGATTTCTGCCCTCTGACCACGAGCATGGGGACGGCGAGTGACTTGATCAGTCGTTCGGAGCTGCTCGGTTTGATCACATGTGACTTATAGCCGAGGACGAGTATATCGGTATGCAGCTCTCTCATTGCGGCGCTGAAGGTTTCGACTAGTCTGCCTGCCGCAATCACATGATCCGCCTGTGCTCCGTGAGAACGCAGCCGTTCTTCCCATTGTCTCAGACTTTCCTCATTCCGCGCCTTTTCTTTTTCGATGTAGGACTGGAGATAGGCAGGAGGAGTGAAAGCATAATCCATGACATTAAGCAGTGTTATACTGTCACGGGCTCCGAATGTCCTGTCGAGCCACAGCGCATAGGCGAGTATGCGCTCGGTGTCGGGACCGAGGTCAACGGCGGCGAGTATCCTTTTCATCACGTCTCCCCTGTGCGGTGCATTCTTCTGGTGCCGCTCTCCGGCAACAATAAAAATGGCTGCCGGACTGCCGAAGCAATCCTTTCAGCCGTTCAGCGTTTTATACTATACACTAAAAAGCCTTTTTTTTCATGCCTACTTGCTCAGTTTCTTCCCCAGCCTCCTCTCGACGGACGCTATCTTTTCTGCAATACGGTCGGGCTTATTTTTCCGATCATCGATGGTGATGCTGATAAACGCCCGTTCTTCCCGCTTCATGATTTCGTCGTGGCATTTCTTGATCAGCTTCATGATGTCATTCCACTCGCCTTCGAGGACCGTGCCCATGGGGTTGATCCGGTAGGGGATACCGCTCTCGTCGACTATTTTGAGCACTGCGGCGAGCTGGTCGCCGATACTGCTTCCGCTGCCGATCGGAATAATACTGAACTCTGCAAGCATATACACCTCCGTAGAGTTTTTGTGCTCAGATGTTCAAAAATGCCCCTTGTATAAATCCTGATTAAATTATATCCCCGATTGCCCGGAGGTGCATCAGAAATGATGGTCAGCGCCAGGAGGGCATGAAGGGGGACAGCGAGAGACAGCTGTCCCCTGAGGGAAAAAAACAAAAAGAAGTGCTGTTATTTTATTGCGTCTTTGAGTGTTTTGCCTGCGGTAAACTTCGGGAGCTTTGTTGCGGGTATCTTGATCTCTGCGCCGGTCCTCGGATTACGGCCTTTTCTTGCCTTTCTCTTGGAAACCGAGAATGTGCCGAACCCTACGAGCGTCACCTTCTGTCCTTTTTTGAGAGCGGCCTTGACTGCATCGAGTGCAGCATTGAGAGCCCTGTCTGCATCAGCCTTGCTCAGGTCTGCACCAGCGGCGATCTTGTCGATCAGCTCTGTTTTTGTCATGTGCTTCCTCCCCCCCTTTCTGTGTGTATTTTTGAAATAACCGGTCTGGATTTAAGAGACATACACAATACCAAGAAGAGGCATGTTTGTCAAGGCAGTACCCAGTGCCAGTTAACGACGGAATAAAAACGATATGCCTCTTTAAACTGACACTGTTAGTGGGCTTCTGCCCAGCTTTTTCCCCAGCCGATCTCGACTTTAAGCGGCACTGAAAGGGTGAGGGCGTGCTCCATTTCGTAGCGGATTATCTCGACGGCCCTCTCCAACTCCTGCGCCGGCGCTTCGAAGAGCAGTTCATCATGGATCTGAAGGAGCATGCGCGTTGCAAGCCCTTCTTCTCGCAGCTGTCGTGAGACATTGATCATTGCCCGTTTGATCAGATCGGCGGCTGTCCCCTGGATGGGAGTGTTGACCGCCAGCCGTTCGGCCTGCTGTCTGGAGGAGGCGTTGGTGCTGTTGATTTCAGGAATGGGACGGATCCTCCCGAGCAGGGTCGAGACGTATCCCTGCTGTTGTGCTGTCTTGATCGAAGTCTCCACGTATTCCTTTACCCCGGGATGCTGTTTGAAGTATTGATCGATGAAATGCGCTGCTTCCTTGGGGGTGATGCCGAGGGATTCGGACAACCCGTAGGGGCTTATCCCGTACACGACTCCGAAGTTTACCGTCTTCGCAATCCTCCGCATATCGCCGGTGATCGCTTTGACCGGCACGCCGAAGAGCTCGGCCCCGGTCCTTGCATGGACATCCACATCGTGTGCGAAGGCATCGACCAGCCCCCTGTCTTTGCTTACATGCGCCAGGATCCTCAACTCGATTTGTGAATAATCGGCTGAAATGAGCACGTTGTCTTTTTCCGCTATGAAAGATTCCCGTATTCTCGTTCCCCACTCTCCCCGAACCGGAATGTTCTGAAGATTGGGATCGCTGCTGCTCAATCTCCCTGTCGCGGTTATGGTCTGGTTGAAAGAGGTATGGATTCTCCCTGTCCGCTCATTAATGAGGTGGGGCAGGGTGTCCGCATAAGTGGTCTTCAATTTATAGAGCGTCCGGTAGTTGAGGATTTCTCCGGGAATCTCATGGCTCTTCGCCAGCTCCTCAAGCACATCCATTCCCGTGGAGTACCCGGTCTTTGTCTTTTTGAGCGGCTTCAACCCGAGGTCCTCGAAGAGCACTTTGCAGAGCTGACGGGGCGAATTGATATTAAAGGTGGAACCGGCGAGGGTATAGATTTTCTGCTGCAATCCTTCCAGCTCCTGCTCCAGCTCCCGCGATAACGCCTCCAACCGCTCCTTGTCAACCTTGATCCCTGCCTCCTCCATATCAGCAAGGATATAGATCAGCGGCATTTCAATTTCAAAATATAACCGCTCAAGACCTCTTGCCTTCAGCTGTTCGAAGAGGAGCTCTTTCAGTTCCATCGCGAGGGCCGCATCCTCGGCAGCATACAGGGTGGCCTCGGGAACCGGGACTTCCGCAAAGGTGCCGTGCTTTCCGAGCACCTCGAGGAAGGCCCTCTTCTTATGGGAGAGATATTCGAGGCCGACCTCCTCAAGACTGTGGCTCGTCCTGTTGGGATTGAGCAGGTAGGAAGCTACCATCGTGTCGTAGAGCACTCCCCTGACGGCAATGTGCTCTTTGCGCAATATGAGTATGTCGTATTTCAGGTTGTGCCCTATCTTCGGGATCGACGCATCCTCAAGAACTCCTTTGAGAATGTCCAGTGCATTGCTGACATTGGGCCCCTGGGTATGGCGCAGGGGGACATAATAAGAAGTGCCCTTTTCCTTGCAGAGCGCGATCCCCACGACAATGTCCGATAGCGGATTTGTTCCGGTAGCTTCGACATCAAAGGATAACTCAGTAAGTGGTGCGTGATGAGTAATGCGTGATGAGGTATCGTTGATTTTTTCTTTGTTTAACCCATTACCCGTTCCTGACAACTCGTTACGGTTGTTGTCGTCCTCAAACAATGAATGCTGTTTCATGACGATATTCCGAGGAATTCGAGGAGTTGTTCGGTGTCGGTAATAGTAAGATACTGGCCTCTCGACGGCGTCCCGTGCGCAGGGATGAGCTTTATCAGGCTCTTGAATTCGAATTCGGTGAAGAGGCGGAGGAGCGCCGGCCAGTCGGGCTCGCGCACGGCGAGATCGGTGAGGTCTACTTCGATCGGCAGATTGGTATCGATCGTCGCGAGCACCCTGCTTAGCTTGATATTTTCGATGCTCTCCGTTATCAGCCGTCGTATCCGTTCTTTCTCTATGGCTTCGGGATGGCTCAGGAGTGCATCAAGGGTCCCGGCCTTCCGGATCAGTTCCTTTGCCGTCTTGTCGCCGATCCCTTTTGCTCCGGGAATGTTGTCGACCGCATCGCCGGTCAACGCCATGATCTCGGGAATCCTTTCGGGTGGGACTCCGAAACGCTCCCGCACCTGTGCCTCATCGATGACCGTATCCTTCAGGGGATCGTAGATCTTTATCGTTTCCTGCACCAGTTGCATCATATCTTTGTCACCGCTCACAATAAAGACCGTTGCTCCCTGCGCTGCGGCTTTCTTCGCTATAGTGCCGATAATATCGTCGGCCTCGCAGCCCGGTATCTCAAATAAAGGGACGTTGAAAGCCTTTACGATCTCTTTTATGTAAGGGATCTGGACAGCGAGATCTCCGGGCATTTCGGGCCGCTGCGCCTTGTATTCCTCATAGATCCGGTGCCGCTCAGTGGGGACGGCTGAATCGAAGGTGATCGCCAGGGCGCCGGGCCGGCGGTCTTTGATGATCTTGAAGAGCATGTTCGTGAACCCGTAAATGGCGTTGGTGGGAAATCCCTTTGAATTGGATAACCGCTTGATGGCGTGATACGCCCGGTAGAAGTAGGAACTTCCGTCAATAAGATAGAGGTTCATATTTAATTATAACAGAAGCGTTTGTTGGGCCGGGATGAAGATATGTGTACGTGGGTGAAGGCAGGGGAAGGAAAGCAAAGAGCAAAATTAAGTATCACATATTTTTTCATTTTGCTCTTTACTGTTTGATTCCTCTCGAAAGCTCCTTTCCGCACCTCCCTCTGTCCTCGTGTGCAAGGCCTGTTCGTAAATTGCCTAAACCCCGGGAATATGGTAATATAATGTTTGATTTTAAAACGGAAGTCCCTCGCGGGCACGGTCCTGAATACCTCAGATAACCTTTTTAGAAAATGGCGCTTAAGCATGCGGGAAACTGCTCACTGCAAACCCTTAAAAACAGCACTCACAAAACATGAAAACGTTCTATTCTAGTGCGAGAGAACCTATGGCAAAGAAATATATCGTAGGAGTTGATATTGGCGGCACCAATATACGTGCGGCCCTGATTACGTTCAACGGCGAGGTGGTCCCGGACTCGAAGGCGAAGGCAGCAACCGGGAAAGACCCGGTCGCGGCGCTGCACAAGCTGCTGGGATTGGTATATGCACCGCATGCGAAAGAAATATGCGGGATCGGCGTTGCCGTTGCCGGGGTTGTGGACCGTGAGAACGGCATTGTTCTGAGATCGCCGAATATCCCGAAGCTCAACGGCGTGCAGCTTAGCGCCGAGATCGGGAAGTGGTACAAGACTACTGTCGCTATCGAGAATGACGCCAATGCCGCTGCCTATGGCGAGAAATTCTCCGGTGTCGGGAAGGATATCAGGAATTTCGTCATGCTGACACTCGGCACCGGCATTGGCGGAGGCGTCGTGATCGATGACAAGCTCCTGCCGGTTGCCGCCGAGATAGGCCACATGAGCATAAGCGCCGGAGCCCATCAGCAGTGCCCCTGCGGCAATGTAGGATGCCTCGAGTTGTACGCTTCAGCAACGGCGATTATCGGCACGGCCATTGCCGAGATCGAAAAAGGGAAGAACAGCCTTCTGAAAGATTTTTACCACGGCAACTTCTACAAGATCAAGGCAGAGGATGTGTACAAGGCGGCACTCGAAGGCGACACCCTGGCGCGCGGCGTATTGAGAGATGCCGGAAAGAGCCTCGGCGTCGGGATTGCGAGCGTCATCAATATCTTCAGCCCCGATGCCGTGGTCCTTACCGGCGGACTGATCGGCGCCTGGAATATCTATGTGGAGGCCGCAATCCAGGAGGCATCGAAGAGAGCGTTCAAGGAGTTGTACAACAGGGTGAAGATCATCCCCTCTTCCCTGGGAGATGATGCGGGGATGATCGGTGCAGCCAATCTTATACTCGAAAAATGCAAAGGGTAATTGTTCATCATCGTTGGCCATAGTGTATAATCTCCGGAACACCATGATGAACACAAGAGTATGACAAAGAACATCAGAAACTTCTCGATAATCGCCCATATCGACCACGGAAAATCGACGCTTGCCGACCGGCTCCTCGAATATACCGGGGCCCTGAGCTCCCGGGAGATGACGGCACAGGTTCTCGACTCCATGGATCTTGAAAGAGAGCGGGGTATCACGATCAAGGCCCACGCGGTCCGTCTCACCTATACCGCAGACGACGGCACTCCCTATATCCTTAACCTCATCGATACGCCCGGCCATGTCGATTTCTCTTATGAGGTGTCACGGAGCCTTGCTTCATGTGAGGGGAGTCTTTTGGTCGTTGATGCGACGCAGGGCGTGGAGGCGCAGACCCTCGCCAACACCTATCTCGCCATCGAGCACAACCATGAGATCATCCCGGTCATCAACAAGATAGACCTGCCCGGCGCAGAGCCGGAGAGGGTCAAGGAGCAGGTCGAAGAGGCGATCGGCATTGATTGCTCCGAAGCGATTCTTGCGAGTGCAAAAGAGGGCATCGGCACCAGGGAAATCCTGGAAGCGATCGTCAAAAAAATACCGCCGCCGAAGGGGAATGATACTGCATCGCTGAAGGCGCTGATCTTCGATTCCTGGTTCGATAACTATCAGGGCGTTATCGTGCTGGTCAGGATCTTTGACGGCACCGTCCGTCCCGGCATGAGGATCAGGCTGATGGCAGCGGAAAAAGAATATGAAGTCTTGAAGGTGGGGGTCTTTACGCCTAAAATGACGGAAGCGCAGCAGCTTTCCGCAGGCGAGGTCGGCTATGTGATTGCGAGCATCAAAAATGTGGGTGACACGAAAATAGGCGATACCATCACCGATGCGAGTCGTCCTGCCGACAAACCACTCGCCGGGTACAAGGAGATTAAGCCGATGGTCTTTTCCGGCCTCTACCCGGTAGAGACCCACCAGTATGAGGACCTGAAGACCGCTCTCGAAAAGCTCCGGCTGAACGACGCATCCTTCAGCTTCGAGCCGGAGAGCTCTTCCGCTCTAGGTTTCGGCTTCAGGTGCGGCTTTCTGGGGCTCCTGCATATGGAGATCATCAAGGAGCGTCTGGAGCGGGAATTTCAGCTCTCTCTTATCACGACCGCCCCCACGGTTATCTATCGGGTGACAAAGCAGGACGGCAGCGTGGTATATATCGACAATCCGAGCAGCCTCCCTGATAGATTCGAACGGATAGAAGAGCCTTACGTCAAAGTGACGGTCTTTGTCCCTCAGACGTATGTCGGCCAGATCCTCGAACTCTGCCAGGACAAGCGCGGCATTCAAAAGGATTTCTCCTTTATCAGCAAAGATAGGATTATGGTCACCTACAATATCCCACTGAACGAGATACTGTGGGATTTCTACGACCGGCTCAAGTCGGTCTCGAGGGGCTATGCATCGATGGATTACGAATTCATCGGCTACCAGGAATCCAAGCTGGTCAAGCTCGATGTGCTGATCAACGGCGACCCCGTGGACGCGCTCTCATTGATCGTCCACAGCGAGAAAGCCTCTTATAAAGGAAGGCAGATTGTCGAGAAACTGAGGGAGGTCATCCCGAGGCAGCTCTTCGAGATCGCCATACAGGCCGCGATCGGCGGAAAGATCATCGCCCGTGAGAGCGTGAAGGCGATGCGGAAAAATGTGCTCGCGAAGTGCTACGGCGGTGATATTACCCGCAAGAGAAAGCTGCTCGAAAAGCAGAAAGAGGGGAAGAAGAAGATGAAGCAGATCGGCAGGGTCGAGATCCCCCAGGAAGCATTCCTGTCGGTCCTGAAGGTGCAGGAATAATAGAAAGAATCCAGAAGCCAGAATACAGAAGTCAGAATAAAAGATATAAAACGTATCCTTCTTCTGGGTTCTGACTCCTGGCTCCTGAGTTCTGAACGATGGATTGTGCGAGGAGAAATAAACGATAATGAAAGAGAACAAGGTTTGGGAATATACAAAGGCGATCGGCACCGCGCTGGTCCTCGCCCTGGTCATCAGGGCCTATGTCATCCAGGCGTTCAAGATACCCTCCGGTTCCATGATCCCCACGTTGCTCATAGGAGATCATATCCTGGTGAATAAATTCATCTACGGAACAAAGCTTCCCTTTAATGATAAGAGGGTCCTGGTTATCACTAAGCCCAAAAGGGGTGATATTGTGGTGTTCAAATATCCTGAGGACCCCAATAAGGATTTCATAAAACGGGTTATCGGCACTGAAGGCGATATCGTCGAGGGAAGGAATAAGGTGGTCTATGTTAATGGGCGACGTATCAATGAGCCCTATATACAGTTTACTGACTTTGCTATACGTGCGGGTGGCATGGAGCCGCGGGACAATTTCGGCCCCTACCTGGTCCCCAAGGACAAGCTCTTCGTCATGGGCGACAACAGGGACCAGAGCTATGACAGCAGGTATTGGGGGTATGTGGACATGAAGCTCGTCAGGGGCAAGGCCTTTATTATTTACTGGTCATGGGATAAGATAAAGAGCTTCCCCCGTTTCGGAAGGATAGGGAACCTGATTCATTAGCGTTTGTCGCGCAAACGACATAAAGAATACACCGCTTTAATTTACACTATAACACTATAAACGCACAACACGTTTATGTTTACCGGATTGATCATAGAGCTCGGTGAGGTGATCTCCCTCGACAGGAGAAACGAGAGCGCACGCCTTTCTGTCCGGGGCAGCGAGGTGGTAAAGGATGCTGCTCTCGGGGACAGCATCGCTATCAACGGTGTGTGCCTTACCGTCGTCGCTGTCGATAAAGAGGCGCTTTCCTTCGATGTTTCCTATGAAACGCTCAAAAGCACCAACCTCGGCAGTCTCAAGCGGGGGGATAAGGTGAACCTCGAACCGTCACTGAGGCCCACTTCAAAACTGGGAGGCCATTTCGTTACCGGCCATGTGGATGGCATAGGAAAGATACGTTCAAAGGCACCTTTGGGCAATGCCATGAGAATCGAGATAGAATCTCCGGAGAGCGTACTGAAGTACCTCGTAGGAAAAGGTTCCGTGGCAGTGGACGGTATCAGCCTGACAGTGGTTGATGTCCTGAAGGACGCCTTCAGCATCGTGATCATTCCCCATACCGCATCGATGACGACCATCGGCATCAAAACAACGGGCGATACGGTAAATCTCGAGCCCGATATCCTCGCCAAATATGTAGCGAAGTTTCTGCAGATCGACAAGGATAAGGATTCCTCGCTGCTTTCAGCGCTGAAGCAATCAGGTTTTATATCCTGATTGTTTCTCCCTCTTTCAATAATCTGAGATTGCTGATCCTGAGCCTGTCAAGTTCCGCCTTGATTGTTTTTAAATGCTGGGGCTTGGGATGGGTAATGTAGATATTTTCAGGCATCTGCTCCATTTTCAGGAGTTCCTCTCTGAGCAGCCGGGGAGTTAGGTGTCCGGTCATCCTCGCCAGCTTGCTTAATCTATCGGGGAATGATGCTTCGATGATGAGGCAATGGAGCTTTTTATCCCCTATCTTTTTCCATGTCGCATCGGTAGGCCCTGTGTCCCCGGTGTAAAAGAAGCGCCGGCGACTGCTGTCTTCGACCAGGTAGCCTGCCGCGGGGACCGAATGGTGTACCCTGTAGGGAGTAATGGAGTAAGAGTTTACCTTTATGTGTTGCCCCTCTTTCAATTCATAGTATTTCAATACGGCGTTCTCGTAGCCAGGGATAATGGTGAAGTCGGGCCAGAGCGAATCATTGAGCAGATGCTTTTTGATGGTCCTCAGTACCGGCGGGATGCTGAGGATGTTGACACGCTGCTTCCTCTTCTCGACAATGATGTTATCTGCGAGAAACGGGATGTCCCTGATGTGATCGAGATGGGCGTGGGTAATAAATATGTGTTTGATCCTGGACTGTGCGCGGCTGTCCAGGACATTGGTCAGACTTCCCGCATCGAAGAGAATTATGCCGTCCAGCAGGAACCCGGGAGGATTGTGCCTCGGGAACTCGGCTCCTGAACAGCCGAGAACCTTAATCCGCATGTCTTTCTGCCTCTCGTATGTATATCGTGACCACTGTGCAGCTCAGCATTCAGTCGTGCGTTGTGCTTATCTTGGGATCGGGTATTTATCTTCGGGTAAAAGTCCTATTGGGATAAATTGTAGCACATTCTTAATGGTTTCAATGAGGTCTTTTTCGCCTTTCGATCGGAGTGCAGAAAATCCGAATAAGGTCGATAACTATACCACAGATATTGATGCAGGTACCACAGGAGGCGTAGTGATAAAGCAGGCTCTGTTCAGTTACGTCGTTGTTGTGCTTTTGATTGTTGTTCTCGTGACGGTCTGGGGGCGGCTGTTCAGTTGAACGCTGCCGGAAGTCCGGCAGGCCGGGGGATAACATCGTTATTTGCTCCATTACAATAAGTGACGTACGCCGGGCCTCTGCACAAGAGCTATTTCTCTCTGTGCTCGACTACGCATGCTGTGTCGCACTGTGTAATGATCGACTCTTCTCCATGCCACAGTGAGGCTAACTCGTAGATTTCAACAGGACTTTCCTTGCCTTTCACCACGACCCTTTCAAGACCTTTTACCGAGATGTTGGCGATTTTGCGTGATTCGATGAGGTTTCTGATTTTTTCCAGCGTAAATCCGGTGATCAGAATACGGGTGCTGTACTTTCTGGTGAGGGCTTCAACCCTTGAGCCGAGATTGACATGATCACCGATGACCGTGTAGTCCATCTTCTTCCCTTCGGCACCGATGTTACCGACAATTACCACGCCGCTGTTGATGCCGATGCCGCAGTCGAGAACGGGTTTGCCCTCAGCCTGCCATTTCTGCTGGAGCTCTTCGAGCCTTTTGACCATATGCAAGGCGCACCGCACTGCGAGCTCCGCGTGATTCTCCTGCTTCATGGGAGCTCCCCAGAAGGCGAGGATGGCGTCGCCGATGAATTTGTCAAGCGTGCCTTCCCACTTGAACACGATATCGGTCATGGCGCTGAGGTACTCATTGAGGATTGCAACGACTTCTTCGGGTGAATGCTTCTCGGAAAAGCTGGTGAATCCCCGCACGTCGGAAAAGATGACGGTCACTTCCCTCCGCTCGCCGCCGAGCTTCGCCATATCGGGGTTCTTGATGAGCTCGTTCACTACCCGCTCGGTAACATAGCTGGAAAACATTGCCCTGATCCTGCTGGCGTTCTTTTCCTCAACCGCATAGCTGTAGGCCATAACGACAATGAATATGAGCACGATAGTGAGTGAGGGATAACCGATGTTCGCCCAGAACCCCCTTTGTGCGAAGAGGTAATAGTTGGTGCCGAGCGTGAGGATCAGAAAGAGCAGGGTGATGCCTGAAGCGCCGGCTGCCCTGTAGCGGGGAAGAAGGAGCGACAGCATGGTTCCCGTTATCAGCAGGATGATCATGTCCGCGGATCGGGGGACACGCTGGAGGAACTTGTTTTCAATGATCGAGGTGATGACGCTTGCATGCTTTTCGACCCCCGGCATTGCAGCAGAGAAGGGAGTTATCCGCAGATCATAAATGCCGACCGCCGTTGCCCCTATCAGCACCACTTTGCCGCGTAAAAGCTCTGGGTTAGCCGAGCCTTCTATAATATCCGCAATGGGGATGTGTCTGAAGGTGTTCCACGGACCATAGAAGTTGATCAGCATCCTGCCCCAGACATCTGTCGGTATGAATCGCTTCCCGAGCTGGACCCCCTCAGTCGCTTTGAGGGTGATCTTCTCGCGTGGAACTCCAAGGTAAGCGGCTGCAGCTTGCAGGGTAATGGAGGGGTAGAGATACCCGTTGTGCTCTATCACCAAGGTCTCCCATCGCACTGTGCCGTCGCGGTCAGGGAACATATTGATATGGCCGAGCAGCATCGCCTCTTTAATGAGGTCTGGCGTAGGGAGGAGGACATTGGTCAAGGAAATCGGAGCATACAGTTTGAATTTTTCCGGGTTGTCGATCGACGGGAACGCTGCGGCGAGCAAATACTCGTTTTCAGATGCAGGAGATGCGGCATGGAAGTCAAAAACGATCGATAGAAGAACATTCCCCGCATCATTGATAGCCTTGCCAAGGAGTGGATCATTCTCCTCGCGCTCGCTGAAAAAGGCATCAAAGACAATGACCTCGGCGCCAAGCTTATTCAACTGCTGTACAAGAAGGGCTATCTTGTCCCGGCTCCAGGGCCATCTCCCCAGTTTTGTGATGCTCTTTTCGTCGATAGCGGCAATAACGACGTTATCAGAATGGGGCAGTGTCCCCCTTATTCTGAACCGATAATCAAGCAACTTGTCTTCGAGAAGCTCCAGAGGCGGGGGATTGAGGAGCATCAGGATGGTCATAGATGCGGTAATAACCATGCCGATTACAGTGGCTGCGCGGTGCTTTCTTGCTCCTCCAGTCAGATGATTGAAGGGACTCTTTCCGAACAGAGCATGCTCCGTCACGGTGCGCCTCCAGGGTGCGAGAATTTGGGTATTATATCAGAATCATGGACGATAAACACATTGAGAAGGACTGCAAATGGAAAGAAAATGTTTGATTTTGCTATACTTAAAGTGCATTACACACAGCGCGTTATATTACATGGCATACCGTAAGAGTAGGGATGCTGTAGCTCTGTAACGCAATAAACGCTTATGGAGGTTGTTCGTGGAGAAGCATAAATTCAATACCATAGAAGAGGCCCTGGAAGATATCGCCAAGGGCAAAATGGTAATCCTTGTGGATGATGAGGACCGGGAGAACGAAGGTGATCTGTGCATGGCTGCGGAGAAAGTGACTCCCGAGGCCATCAATTTCATGGCGAAATATGGGAGGGGGCTTATCTGCTTGTCGCTTACCCCACAAAGAGTTGATGAACTGAAGCTCCCCATGATGACCGACGACAACACCTCGTCCTTCGGTACCGCCTTCACCGTCTCCATCGAGGCCAAAAAGGGCGTTACCACGGGAATATCCGCAAAAGACAGAGCAACGACGATCCTGACGGCGATAGACCCCAAATCAGGCGCCGAAGATATAGCGCGTCCGGGCCATGTCTTCCCTTTGAGAGCAAAGCCGGGAGGCGTGCTGCAGCGGGCGGGACAGACCGAAGGATCGGTCGACCTTGCACGGCTCGCCGGATTGTATGCCGCAGGGGTTATCTGCGAGATCATGAACGATGATGGTACCATGGCACGGGTGCCGCAGTTGATGGAATTTTCGAAAAAGCACGGATTGAAGATCATCACGGTAAAAGATCTTATTCAATACCGAATGCGGACCGAGCGGTTCATACGCAGGGTCGCCACTGTGCAGATGCCTACCAAGTACGGAGGCGATTTCACTGCAATCGCCTATGCCAATGACGTCGATCCGAATATCCATATCGCCCTCGTTAAGGGAGACATCACCCCTGACGACAAGGTCCTGGTCAGGGTCCATTCCGAATGCCTGACCGGCGATGTCTTCGGTTCGAAACGGTGCGATTGCGGTGATCAACTCCATAAGGCAATGGAAATAATGAAGCAGGAAGGCAAGGGCGTTATTCTCTATATGCGTCAGGAAGGCAGGGGAATCGGTCTTGCCAACAAGCTGCGTGCCTACGAGCTTCAGGACAAGGGGCTCGACACCGTGGAGGCAAACTTAAAGCTCGGGTTCAAGCCCGACCTGCGGGACTACGGTATCGGCGCACAGATCCTCGTCGATCTCGGCGTGAGGAAGATGAAGCTCCTGACGAACAATCCCAAGAAGATCGTCGGTCTTGAAGGATACGGACTTAAGGTTGTGGAGAGGGTGCCGGTAGAGGTATCTCCTCACGACAAGAACATTGTCTATCTGCAGACTAAAAAGAAGAAACTCGGGCACATGCTGGAAAACGTATAAAGAAAATTCCAGGTCCCAAGCACCATTAAAAACAAATTCCGATGCGTACAGATGCATCGGAATTTGTTTTTGTGAATTTGTGATTGGGATATTGGAGTTTTATAAAGAAAGCGCGCCTGAGAGGATTCGAACCTCCGACCCTCAGCTCCGGAGGCTGATGCTCTGATCCACTGAGCTACAGGCGCATTTTTATGGAAAATCCGAAGCACCAAATCCTAAATTCTAAACAACTGAGGAATCCGGATTTCCTATTTAGAATTTCGGATTTAATCTTGGGGTGGACGACGGGGCTCGAACCCGCAACACCTGGAGCCACAGTCCAGTGCTCTGCCATTGAGCTACGCCCACCATCACGCGTACAGCGCTGCGTATTCAGGGTGCCGCGTAAAAACTTTATAGTATAACGCGATAAACGCTATAACGCTCTGCGCTGCACGATCTGCTGACGCGCCTGAAGGGATTCGAACCCCTGGCCCACTGCTTAGAAGGCAGTTGCTCTATCCAACTGAGCTACAGGCGCACTACCATTCATAGTTCATCGTTCACTGTCTATTTGTATATTTTACTATGAACTATGAGCGATGAATAGTGAACAAACTTGGTCGGGGCGAGAGGATTTGAACCTCCGACCCCCTGCTCCCAAGGCAGGTGCGCTAGCCAAACTGCGCTACGCCCCGTAACTGTTTAGGATACTGAGAAAAGGTCGAAAAAGTCAATTTGTTTTGAATTGCGAACAGTCTCCCATGGTGACGGTACTTGCTTGCCCACCTTCTCCCGAAAGGTGCGTACCTATCGTATAAAGACGGAGTTTAGTAAACTATAAAAAGGGGTGTGCGCTGTTGCAAAAAGATTGTTGACAATTTTATAATAAATTCCCTATATTATTTAGTTATCGCCACCGTAGCTCAGTTGGTAGAGCAGTTGATTTGTAATCATCAGGTCGGGGGTTCGAATCCCTTCGGTGGCTCCATGAGAGCAAGTAAGAAGTGAAAAGTAAGAAGTTGTACTGCAAGGGGAGAGATTGCGAATGCCCCCCATCCTTTTTGCTTCCTACTTCCAACTTCTGACTTTAAATTAGGAGAGGTTCCCGAGTGGCCAAAGGGAGCAGACTGTAAATCTGCCGGCTCCGCCTTCGGAGGTTCGAATCCTCCCCTCTCCACCATACAAGAACTGCGGTTTGTTTGAGAAGAGCGTTGTGCCATTGACCGGCATAAAAAGGTATGGCATAAACACTTGTTTTTTATTTATAATAGTAGTTCGTCTGCGGGAGTAGCTCAGTGGTAGAGCGTCAGCCTTCCAAGCTGAGGGTCGCGGGTTCGAATCCCGTTTCCCGCTTTTAAGACTGTACAGCGTACTGCGTTAGAGCGAACAATCGAGAGAGATGAATTTCAAAGCGCCATGAACGCTGCAAACGCTCAACGCTGCACGCGATAAACGCTGCAGCGCGTTTGGCGAGTGCCCATGTAGCTCAGTCGGCAGAGCACTTCCTTGGTAAGGAAGAGGTCACCGGTTCGATTCCGGTCATGGGCTCTGAAAAAGTGAAATGAGCAAAATTAAAATTACGGCATCCATAATTTTGCATTCTGATTTTTAAATTTTGAGTTCTTACGTAAGGAGGAGATATGGCCAAGGCAAAATTTGAGAGAGTAAAGCCGCATGTGAATGTAGGTACGATCGGGCATGTGGACCACGGCAAGACGACCTTGACGGCGGCAATCACGAAAGTGCTTGC
>JBFMCP010000027.1:0-43444 GCA_040754455.1 Nitrospirota bacterium | reverse complement strand
CTTTGCCTTTAATGCAGCGTCCCGTGATTTTGTCGTCTTTCCCATCCTCGCCTGTCCTCCTTCGGAGTCCTTACAGGCTCTATTATCCACTAAATACCCCTGTCCAGTTTTTGGGGAGTATTATAGCCGAGCAGAAGAGCCCCCCGGGTGTGATGTACAGGCCGGTTTACGAAGAGGAGATGGGGACGTTCCCGAAGGTCAAGAGGCGTTTTACCCCAAGGCTGTGCAATCAGTGCGACAACCCTCCATGCGTGGAGGCCTGCCCCAATAAGGGAGAGGGCAAGGCCACATGGAAGAGCACGAAAGGAGACAGCGCGGGCATAGTGATGATCAATTACGAGCAGTGCATCGGGTGCGGCCGGTGCGTGGCCGGATGCCCCTACAAGGCCCGCACCCTCGATGCCGGCAGGTTCTATACCGAAGGCACTCCGCGGATGCAGCACTACGATACCTCTCCTACATGGGAATACAGCCGCAAATGGCCCAGGAAAAGGCCCGAGCTTCCGATGGGCGTTGTCAGGAAGTGCCATTTCTGTCTTCACAGACTGAGAAAAGGGATGGTTCCCGCCTGCGTAAGCACCTGCCCCTGCAGGGCGAACTTTTTCGGAGATCCGCAGGACAAGGAAAGCCTCATCTACAAGATGATGAAAGAGAACAAGGTGATGGTCCTCAAGGAGACCTTGCCCAGGCACGACACCAAAGTGGCCACCGGCATGTTCGCAGGGATGAAACCGATGGAGATTGCGGAAAAGATAAACTACCCCGGCAAGGCCCCGGTCTTTGCAGAGTCCGCAGCCACCAGGCCCCGGGTATTTTACATACTGCCATAAGGGGGATCGATACATGAAGGAACATAAAGATAAAAAGAATGGAATGACTCGAAGGGATTTCATGAAATGCTCGGCCATCGTGGGCGGCGGGATCCTTGCCTCACAGGGATGGGCTGGTGACCTCCTGCGCAGGGCCGAGGCGGGCATGCTTACGCCCGAGGAGGAGTACGAGCTCATCAAGGCGGAAAACACATTGTACACCGCCTGCCTGCAGTGCAATACCGGATGCGGTATAAAGGTGAAGTTTTTCCGCAAGAACGGAGATGCCGTGGCCCTGAAGATAGACGGCAATCCCTATAACCCGTTCGTTTCGGTGCCCTCCCTTTCTTATAAGACCTCACCGTTTGATGTAAACACAATTGACATGGCTATCTGTCCCAAAGGCCAGGCGGGCATACAGACGGCGTACGACCCTTACAGGATTACGAAGGTGCTGAAGAGGGCCGGCAAGAGGGGCGAGAACAAATGGACAACCATACCTTTCGGCAAGGCAATCGATGAGATCGTGAACGGCGGAACACTCTTCGCTCACGTGCCCGGAGAGGAAAACAGAGTGGTACCCGGTCTCAAAGATATCTATGCGCTGAGAGATCCGGCGATTGCCAAAGCGATGGCTGATGACGTAAAGGCGCTGGCAAAAGCGAAGGACAAGAAAAAGGCGGTCGAAGAATTCAAGACGAAGCACGCAGCGAACCTGCATTACCTGATAGACCCCGATCACCCCGACCTCGGCCCCAAAAACAATCAGCTGCTTTATTTCTGGGGCAGGAAGAAGGCCGGACGGAGCGATTTCTCTCTCAGATTCTTCAACGACTATTTCGGCACGACCAATACCCACGGGCACACCACCGTCTGTCAAGGCTCGCTCTATTTTACCTGCAAGGCAATGAGCGAGCAGTACGAGTTCAACAAGTTCGGCGGAGGCAAGAAGTTCTACTGGCAGGGAGACTTCGAGAACTCCAAGTACGTCCTCTCGGTGGGCTCAAATCTCTTCGATGCCAATTACGGGCCGCCGAACAGAAATGCCAGGATCGTGCCGAACATATTCCAGGGGAAGACAAAGCTTGTCGTTGTAGATCCTCGTTTCAACAAGGCGGCTTCAAAGGCGCACAGGTACATGCCCATTATCCCCGGCACAGACGGCGCTTTTTTTATGGGACTTATCCAATGGATAATCAAGAACAAAAAGTATGATGCCAAATACCTGGCCAATGCCAATAAGTCAGCTGCAAAAGCGGCCGGCGAGCCCACATGGACGAATGCCGTACTCCTGGTGAAGCTGGACGACAAAGGCAAGCCGGGCAAGTTCCTGAGGGCGCAGGAGATCGGCCTTGCCCGGCCCGAAAAGCGGAAGGACAAGGAGGGCAAAGAGCACGATTTCGAGTACCTCGTCTGCATGAAGGACGGCAAGCCCGTTGCGGTCGATCCGAATGACGAGAAGAATCCTGTGACAGGCGACCTCCTCGTGGATACCGAGATAAACGGCATAAAGGTAAAGAGCGGCCTTCAAGTGCTGGCCGATTCGGCAAACTCAAAGAGCATGGCCGAATGGTCGAAGATATGCGGCATAAGTGTCCCGGATATCGAGCTTACGGCCAAGGAACTTACGAGCTACGGCAAGCAGGCGGTCGTCGATGTGCACAGGGGCATAGCCCAGCACACGAACGGCTTCTACAACGTGACGGGCGCGATGACCTTGAACCTGCTCCTTGGCAATTTCGACTGGAAGGGGGGGATGATTTCTGCCTCTGCATATAACGTAATGGGTGACAAGGAGGGCCAGCCTTTTAATCTGGGCAAGTTGAAGCCCGGCAAAACCACGAAGTTCGGGATAAGTATCATTAGGCACGATATAAAGTACGAGGATTCCACTCTCTTTGAAGGATACCCTGCCAAGAGGAATTGGTGGCCGCTGGCAAGCGACATCTACGAGGAGATAATTCCCTCGACGGGAGATGCTTATCCGTATCCCATCAAGGCGGTCTTCAGCTACATGGGCGCGCCCACTTACGCGCTTCCGGCCGGCCACACCAATATCGAGATCCTTGCAGATGTGAACAAGATACCTCTCTATTTCGCGTCCGACATCCTGATAGGCACTACCTCCCTGTACGCGGATTACATCTTCCCCGACCTCTCGTATCTGGAGCGCTGGGAGATGCAGGGCTCGCACCCGAACATGCCGGCAAAAGTCCAGCCGATAAGACAGCCGGTCATCGCACCTATAACGGAAACGGTAACCGTCTTCGGAGAAGAGATGCCGTGCTCTTACGAGGCCCTGATATTGGCCCTTGCCGAGAAGCTCGGGATGAAGGGCTATGGTAAGGACGGCTTCGGCCCGGGGCAGGATTTCACGAAGCCGGACGATTTTTATATAAGAATGGTCGCCAACTGTGCCACAGAGGGAACGCCGGTGCCGGATGCGGATGACAGGGAGCTTCAGCTCTTCCTCGATTCGAGAAAGCATCTGCCGAAGACCGTCTTCGACTCCGCAAGATGGGAGAAGATAGCGGGCCCGAACTGGCGCAAGGTGGTCTATGTGCTGAACCGCGGCGGCCGGTTCCAGGAATATGCGGACATCTATAAGGGCGACCTCGTGGCAAACCAGTACAAGATCGCTATCAACATTTACCAGGAGAAGACGGCAGGCACGAAGAACGCCTTTACCGGAAAATCGAACCCCGGATACGCCACATATCTGCCCATAACAAGCGCTCTGGGCAAATCTCCGAAAGAGAGCGGGCTGGAGGACGGCTATCCTCTGCACCTCCTGACCCAGCGGGATGTCACTATGACCAAATCCCGTACCATAGTCGATTATTGGCTTCTTGCCATCCGACCTGAGAACGAGGTGATCATAAACTCGGCCGATGCTAAAAAGATGGGGCTTAAGGACGGCGACAGGGTGAAGGTGGTCTCGTCCACCAATCCGGAGGGGATATATGACCTCAAGGGCGGCAACAAGAAGCCCATGGTCGGCAAGGTGATGGTTACGGAGACGATTATGCCCGGCGTCATCACCTTTACCCTCGGGCATGGCCTGTGGGCAACAGGCGCCTCGGATTTTATGATAGACGGCAGGGTCATAAAAGGAGACCCGAGG
This sequence comes from Nitrospirota bacterium, assembly GCA_040754455.1. Taxonomy (GTDB): domain Bacteria; phylum Nitrospirota; class Thermodesulfovibrionia; order Thermodesulfovibrionales; family Dissulfurispiraceae; genus JBFMCP01. Next base: position 39,511 of record JBFMCP010000027.1, on the reverse strand, counting down.
AGGGCTACCGGAATTCACGCAAATGCCGCTATGTGGGTCGATCCTCACCTGAAGAATACCTGCATGCTCGACCCTGTCGGCGGCAGCGTCTCGTTCTATGATACGAAGGTGAAGCTGGTAAAAATATAACAGCAAATGAGAGGGGGTGTCTCAAAAATCCCCCTCTCATTAAACGTTCGCTTGCCTAATATCCGGTCATCAGTTCATCGATCTTCTTTCCGATATCCTGCGATTCTATCAACGACGTTCCGATGAGCATGGCGTCGATGCCGGCATCGATCAATCTTTGTACATCATCCCGCGTTCTGATGCCACTCTCGCTCACGACTGCTTTCCCCGAAGGAATGTCTTTCTTCAGCCGAAGCGTTGTTGCGAGGTCGATCTGCATGGTCTTCAGGTTGCGGTTGTTTATTCCTATGATGTCGGCATCGATGGTAAGCGCCTTTTCAAGCTCCTCCTCGTCATGCACCTCGAAGAGCACTGACAATCCCAGTTCCTTTGCAAGGTGAAGGTACCCTTTTGCCTGGCCGCGTTCGAGGATGGCGGCGATCAGCAGTATGGCATCGGCACCATATGCCCGTGCCTCGTAGATCTGGTATTCGTCAAAAATGAAATCCTTTCTGAGCGCAGGCTTGGAGCTTACCTTTTTGACGATCTCTAGAAAGGAAAGATGCCCCTGGAAGAAATCCTCTTCCGTCAGGACCGAAATCGCATTGACCGGCTTGCTCTCATAGATCGAAGCGATGCGGGCGGGATCGAAATCTTTTCTGATCAGACCGTTGGAAGGAGAGGCCTTCTTGAGCTCGGCAATGAGCCGTATTGAACCCTTCTCGCCTTTAACAGCATCTCTGAAATTCCGCGTACTCTCTGCATCCTTCAGCATGCTCTTCAGCTCGCGTAAAGGAGTAGCACACTTTGCGTGTGCTACGCGCTCGGCTTTCTTTCTAACAATAGCTGCGAGAATACTCATAGTGTCTGTTTCACCAGGATAGTATCATAACATCAATCGAAGGTGGGAAGTATAGTAACGGTTCGCTTCGGGTGTCGGCATCTGCTCTCCAATTATTGCTCTTTCAAAACAGCTCATTACCTTAGTGTTATTAACGGTTTTAATTTGTCAGCTTGACAAGAGCTGGTAATTTAAATTATAAAAAGATTTGTGTGCCTAAGAACGTGCTGAGAAGCGAATTCCTAGTGTAATTCAATACTTTTTGTCGGAATTGTGCTCTGCGCGCAGGCTTATAAGTTTTTTTTAAGTTGGCTTGACTTTTTTTTATATCGTAAGTTATAAAAGAGAGTTTGGTGCGTAAAAAACCACTTTGAATCGAGGTAACTATGAACCCGATGACCCCTGGCAGTTACGTTCCTACCGAATACCTTCCCATTCTGATTTTCATGGTAATCGCAGCAGCCTTCGGTGCAGGCGCCCTTCTCATCGGCGGACTCTTCAGGATCAGGAGGCCGTACGACGAAAAGCTCATGCCCTATGAATCAGGAAACCCTCCGGTAGGAGAACCGCGGATCAGGTTCAGCGTCAAGTTCTACATCATCGCCATGCTCTTCGTCATCTTCGATGTGGAAGCCGTGTTCCTGTATCCCTGGGCGCTGGTATATAACAAGATCGGCCTGTACGCCCTGGTCGAAATGATGCTCTTTATCGCCATGCTTGTGGTGGGCTATCTCTATGCATGGAGAAAAGAAGCATTTAAATGGGACTAAAGCGTTTTAGAGTTATAGCGTTGAGCGTTGTAGCGACTTTCCTTTTTTCGCGATAACTCACAACGCAATAAACGCAATAACGCAAAAATAAGGAGGTGAACAGTCTATGACAACCGATATCATAACCACTCCCCACACTGACTCGGAAGTTGTTGAGATAGAGAAGGGACTGAGGGTTATCCCCGGCGCCAACACGCTTATCGCGAGCTTCGATAAGCTGGTCAACTGGGGCAGAATGTCGTCATTGTGGCCGATGACCTTCGGCCTGGCCTGATGCGCCATTGAAATGATGACGACGGGATCGTCACACTATGATTTGGATAGATTGGGCATTATCTTCAGAGGCTCGCCGCGACAGGCTGACTTCGTGATCATCGCCGGCACGGTAACCAAGAAGATGGCGCCTATCGTACGAAGGGTGTATGACCAGATGCCCGAGCCGCGCTATGTTATCTCTATGGGCAGCTGCGCTAACAGCGGAGGCATATTCAACTCCTACAGCACTGTTCAGGGCGTGGATACGTTCCTGCCGGTGGACGTATATGTCCCCGGATGTCCGCCGAGGCCTGAAGCGCTCCTGGAAGGTATCATCAAGCTGCAGGAGAAGATAAAGAAAGAGCACTTTAAGTGGAGCAGATGGCGCTAACATTTCGGTCCGCCTAAGGCGGACCTACATCGAGGAAGGCAATGGATCCAAAAGAGATTGCAGAGAAGATAAAGGACAGGTACCCGACGGAGGTAAAAGAGATAAGAGAATTCCGCGGTCAGGTATCGGTAACGGTCAAGAAGGATAGAATCAAAGAGATGATGCGGTTTCTCTACGAGACGCCCGAACTGTACTTCAACTTCCTGGAAGACCTCGGCGGTGTCGACTACCTCGGCAAGAAAGAGCCGAGGTTTGAAGTGGTGTATCACCTTTATTCAATGCGACATGGGCATATGATAAGGATCAAGGCAGAGGTCCCTGAGGATGACTGCACGATCGACAGCGTCGTCGATATATGGGCAGGGGCAAACTGGCACGAGAGAGAGTGCTATGACCTGCTCGGCGTGGTCTTCAATGGTCATCCTGATCCGAGGAGGATCCTGCTGCCCGAGGATTGGGAAGGGCATCCCCTGCGCAAGGACTACCCGCTCAAGAGCGATCTCGGAGAGATGGAATGGAAAGGGTTCAAGGACGTCATCGCAATAGCTGAAAAGAATAAAGGATACGAGGTTAGGTAAATGGCAGAGGCGACCAACGGAAACGGACTGAAATCAAGAGAAATGACCGTCAGCATGGGGCCGCAGCACCCGGCAACGCACGGCGTGCTCCGGCTCGTGCTCGATCTCGAGGGAGAGACCATCAAAAAGTGCACGCCTTATGTGGGATACCTGCATAGGGGAGTTGAGAAACTGGCTGAAGACAGAACGTATGCCTCGGCACTGCCGCTGACCGACCGTCTGGATTACATCTCGAGCATGTCGAACAATGTCGGCTATTGTGTTGCTGTCGAGAAGCTCTTCGGTATCGAGGTACCCGAAAGAGCCAAATACATCAGAACGATTATGTGTGAGATGACGAGGATCAGCAGCCATATCATTGGCATTGCAACGCATGCCCTCGATATCGGCGCCATGACCCTCTTTCTCTATTCCTTCAGGGACAGAGAGCAGCTCCTCGATCTGTTCGAGATGACCTGCGGCGCCCGGCTCACCGTAAGCTACCCGAGGATCGGCGGCGTGCGGAACGATGTGAGTCAGGAGTTCATCGATAAGCTCTACGACTTTACCGAAAAATATCCCAAGATCATCGAAGAGCAATACGAAACCTTACTTAACGAAAATAGAATCTGGCTGCAAAGGACAAAAGGAATCGGCGTCATCAGCGCTGAGGATGCGATCAACTGGGGGCTGACCGGTCCCACGTTGAGAGGATCGGGTGTGCCCTATGATATAAGGAAGGTCGCACCCTACGATGCCTACGACAAGGTGGAGTTCGATGTTCCCGTAGGGAAGAACGGCGATGTCTATGACCGCTATCTCTGCAGGATGGAAGAGCTCAAGCAGTCCAACCGCATCATCAAACAGTGCCTTGAGCAGATGCCGAAGGGACCGATCATAGCTCCTGATGCCCCGAAGTTCACCCTTCCGCCGAAGGACAGGGTCTTGAGTGATATGGAGTCGCTCATTCACCACTTTGTCCTGATTACCAAAGGCCCGATTGCTGCGCCGGAAGGCGAAATCTATGCTGCCACTGAAGTGCCCAAAGGGGAATTGGGATTCTACATTGTGAGCGACGGCACAGGGAGGCCGTACCGGATGAGATTGAGGTCACCCTCATTCGTCCATGTATCGGTGTTGCCGAAGCTTTGTGAAGGCGCTCTTGTAGCTGATGTTATCGCAAACATAGGTACAATTGATATCGTCCTTGGAGAGGTCGATCGGTAAGGGAAATTATGCTGAGCGAAAAAGTTATAACGGAAATTAACAGAATCAAAAGCAAGTACCAGGAGCCACGGTCAACGCTGCTGCCCAGCCTCTATGTGGTGCAGCGGGAGAACGGCTGGATCGCCCCCGAGGCAATGGCCGAAGTGGGAGATTTGTTGAATATCCCGAAAGCGACGGTAAAAGGCGTCGCGACCTTTTATTCCATGTTCAGACACAAGCCGGTGGGCAGGCACGTGATCCAGCTCTGCACCAACGTGGCCTGCATGATTATGGGGGCGGAGCGGCTCGTCGATCTGCTCAAGCAGAAATACGGCCTTGAGCCGAACGGGACGACTGCCGACGGCAGGTTTTCTTTGGTCATCATGGAGTGCATCGGCGCCTGCGGTACGGCACCGGCGATGCTCGTGAACACGGATTTCCATGACAATCTGACTGAAGAGAATATCTTTAAAATTCTGGAAAGTTATAAGTAGGGACGAGCTATGGAACCATTTCTGTTAAAAAATATCAGCAACCCGAACTCAGCAGACCTCAGCGAATACGTCAAAACCGGAGGCTATGCGGCGCTTGCCAAGGCGATCGACATGAAGCCCTCCGATATCATTGATGAAGTAAAAAAATCCGGACTGAGGGGAAGGGGCGGCGCAGGCTTTCCGACCGGCATGAAGTGGTCGTTTGCCGCAGCCGATCCGAAGAAGCCGAAGTATCTCGTCTGCAACGCTGATGAAGGCGAGCCCGGAACATTCAAAGACCGTCCCATCCTCGAAAAGAATCCGCATCTCCTGATTGAAGGGATGGCCATTTCCGGCCATGCGCTCCAGGCGGAATACGGCTATATTTACCTCAGGGGTGAATACCCGAAGGCAAAGGATATCCTCGAAGGCGCCATTGCACAGGCCTACGAAAAAGGTTACCTTGGCGATAACATCCTCGGAAAAGGCATACGCTTTCACCTTTATGTCCATCAAGGCGCAGGCGCCTATATCTGCGGCGAGGAGACTGCCTTGATTGAATCCCTTGAGGGCAAGAGAGGACAGCCGAGAACGAGGCCTCCGTTCCCGGTCAACGAAGGATTCCTGGCAAAGCCGACTGTCGTCAATAATGTCGAGACCCTTTCCAACATCCCTTATATAATAACTATCGGCGCTGAGGCCTATTCAAAGATCGGCAGCGCCGATTGCCCTGGACCTAAACTTTACTCTGTGAGCGGCCATGTCAAAAAGCCCGGTGTCTATGAGCTTCCGATGGGGACGACGCTGAAAGATATCATTTATGACCATTGCGGCGGCATCCTCGGCGACAAGAAGATCAAGGCGGTCATCCCCGGCGGTATTTCGACGCCGGTCCTTCCGGGAGACAAGCTCAACTGCCCTATGGACTTCCCGAGCATGCCCAAACACGGTAGCATGCTCGGTTCCGGAGCAGTAATGGTCTTTGACGAGTCGGTCGACCTGGTGAAGGTCTGCCTCAGAGCCATCAAGTTTTTTGAACACGAATCATGCGGAAAGTGCACTCCCTGCAGGGAGGGCGTGGGCTGGCTGCGGAGCATCCTGGTCAGAATAAATTCGGGACAGGGGAGAGAGGGCGATATCGACCTCCTCATGGAAGTCTCCAAAAACATCCTGGGCAAGACCTTCTGCCCTCTTGGCGACGGTGCTGCAACGGTCGTGCAGAGCTTCATCAAGCACTTTAGAAATGAGTTTGAAAACAAAATAAAAGAAGCGGTGAGTGTGTAGCCATGATAACAGTAACCATCAACGAAAAACAGATCAAACTTGAAAAGCCGGTTACCATTCTTGAGGCAGCCAAGGTGGCGGGAATCAAGATCCCGACGCTTTGCCACCATGAAATGCTCAAGCCGTTCGGCGGCTGCAGGCTCTGTCTTGTGGAGGTGGAGAAGCTTCCGAGGCTCCAGACCGCATGCACCCTGAGCGTCACTGACGGCATGGTCGTCAGGACCGAGACCGAGCGGGTCATCGATGCGAGGAAGGCGATGCTCGAATTTCTCCTCATCAACCACGCCCTCGATTGCCCCTACTGCGACAAAGCCGGCGAGTGCGACCTTCAGGACCTCGTGGTAAAGTACGGCCCCACGACAGGGCGCTTTGCCGAGGGCAAACGGAAACATCCGGAAAGCTATGACGATCCGATCATCGTGCGCAACATGGAGCGCTGCATTTCCTGTACGCGGTGCGTCCGGATGTGCAACCAGGTGCAGGGCGCATCGGCCATCTCCATGGTCAACAGGACGAGCAAGACCTATGTCGAGCCCTTTTCCGGCGGTCGGTATAATTGCGAATACTGCGGCAACTGTCTGACCGTCTGCCCGGTGGGTGCCATCATATCGAGACTTCATAAGCATACCTATCGGCCATGGTTCATCGAGAAGAATGTGGATACGATCTGCTCCTTCTGCGGCGTGGGATGCACCTTCACGGTCCAGTCGAGAGGCGACGCGATCATAAGGGTCGTGCCCGAGGCCGGAAAAGGCGTCAATAACGGCCTCCTCTGCAACAGGGGAAGGTTCGGCTACGATTACGTCAACAGCCCCAAGAGATTGAAATCACCAATGATACGAAAAGACGGCGTGCTCCAGGAGACGACCTGGAGTGAAGCCTTCGCCTATATCGCACAGCAGCTGAAGACCATCAAGGAACAGCACGGCGGAAACGCCATTGCGGGGGTGGCCTCGGCACGCTGTACGAACGAAGACAACTATGTCTTCCAGAAATTCATGAGGGTCGCCTTGGGCAGCAACAATATCGATTCCGTCGCAGGCTTTGCCTTTGCCCCTGCACAGCGTCTCTTCGGGAAGATCTTCGGACAGGGAGTGACCGCAAATCCGATCAGCGGTATCGCAAAATCAGACGGCGTCTTTACCATCGGCGGCGACCCTACGTCAGTGAATCCGGTGCTGGGACTGCAGATCAGGGCAGTCGCTCAGCAGGGGGTTCCCGTCGTTACGGTCGGCTATGCAGCGGGATTGAGGAGGTTCAGCACGAACCGGCTGCTCCCGGCTCCCTTCACCGAGACGACGCTTCTGGCAGCACTGGTTTCCGAACTGCTCAAGAAAAAGCCGCTTTCGGGTGAGAAGAGCGCGTTCGGAGAGATCATCGGAAAACTCCAGTCCATCTCGCTTGCCGAAGCATCCGAGGTATGCGGTATTCCGGTGAAGGAGCTTGAGGCCTGTGTCGAAAATCTCTCCGGTGTCACGAATCCGTCGGTGATCATCGGCAGGGATATTATCCAGAGGACCGACGGGCATACCACGATCCTGCTCCTCGCCGCGCTGGTCCATATTCTGAACGGCCGTATTTATCTCTCTTCCGAGCTCCCCAATGAGCAGGGCCTGGTCGATATGGGGTGCCTGCCCGACATGCTCCCCGGTGCACGGCCGGTTGCGGTCGAAAGCTTCAGAAAGCGCTATGAAGAGTTTGTAAAAGGCGAGATACCTTCTGCCCCCGGGCTGGGCCTGATGGAGATCATAGAAGGCATCAAAGCGAAACGTATAAAGGCCCTCTACGTGATGGGCGAGAATGTGGCATTCAATGTGCCGGGACAGAAATTCGTAAAAGAGGTATTGTCCACCCTCGACTTCCTCATTGTCCAGGACATCTTCCTCAATGAGACGGCACAGCGTGCCCATGTGGTACTGCCTTCACTCTCCTGGTCGGAGAAAGAGGGCTCGTATACCAACCTCGAAGGCAGAATGCAGCACCTGCGGAAGGCCATCGGGGGACAGGGAATCGAGGACTGGAAGATCCTTGCCGAGATCAGCACGAGGCTGGGCGTTGCCATGCAGTACAGGGATGCACAGGATGTTTTGGCCGAGATCGCTAAGGTCTCCCCGCTTCACAAGGGAATCAGCTATGAGGATATGGACGGCGGGGAATGTATGTGGCCGTACAAAGGCGAGCCCTTACGGCACGATGCCGGCATCGAGGGGCTCAGCATGCCTGACATGAAATCGCTGCTGAAGAAGAGCGACAAGAGCAAACTCTACATAGGTATCGATAAACCGCTCTTCCATTCGGCGAGCCAGAGCAGGCATTCGGCGGCGTTGAACAGTATCTCGTCGAAGCCGTATGTAAAGATCGGCAGCAGCATCGCGAAACGACTGGAGGTCGCCGACGGCGACTATGTCAGCCTCTCGACCGAAACGGATACGCTCGAGCTGCCGGCACTGGTGTTTGCCGATATGCCCGAGGGGCTGGTTCTGGTACCGAATAATGTTGAAGAGCGGGGGGCATTCAAGCTTCTGCCGTGGAAGCTGAATGCGGTCATGAAAATACCGGCATTGGACGGCATTGAGGTCACGGTAACGAAGAGCGAGCGAATGACTGCGGAGGTGGCTGCGTGAATATGATCGAAGCGTTTCTGTCGGCAGGAAGTGACAATTTCCTTTTGAACGTCGTCGTGATCCTTATCAAGATCGCCGTGGTTGTGGGAGCGGTGATGTTCCATGTGGCCTATGCCACCTACTTTGAGCGGAAGGTGATAGGACATATGCAGATACGGCTTGGTCCCATGAGGGTAGGCCCCCACGGTATCCTGCAGCCGATTGCCGACAGTGTCAAGCTCTTTTTCAAAGAGGATATCATCCCTGCGAATGCTGATAAGACGGTCTTCAAGATCGCGCCCATCATCATTCTCTTTGCATCGTTGAGCTCTGCGGCTGTTGTGCCCTTTTTTGAAGGATTCGTCATTGCCGATATCAATGTAGGACTCCTCTATATCTTCGCCATGTCTTCAATGGCAGCGTATGGCGTCGTTATGGCAGGATGGGCATCGAATTCGAAATACCCTTTCCTGGGCGGATTGAGGTCTTCGGCGCAGGTCATCAGCTATGAAGTCGCCATGGGCCTGAGCCTTGTCGGCGTTATGCTTCTGTCGGGGTCACTGAATCTTACCGAAATCGTTCATGCACAGCAGCAGCGCTGGTACGGCATGTTCCTTTTCCCGCAGATTGTGGGATATTTCATCTTCCTTGTCGCCATGTTCGCTGAGACGAACAGAACACCTTTTGACCTTCCCGAAGCGGAGAGCGAGCTGGTGGCTGGGTACTTTACCGAATACAGCGGCATGAGGTTCGCCCTCTATTACGCTGCGGAATATATCGGCATGATCGTCATGTCGAGTATTGCCGTCATCTGCTTCTGGGGCGGCTGGACGCTTCCGCCGGTGATCACCAATGCGGTTCCTGCGCTGTTGGCAGTGCCCGGTATTGTTTGGTTTGTGCTCAAGGTCTACTTCCACATCTTCCTCTTCTACTGGGTAAGGGCGACGGTACCGAGGTACCGCTACGACCAGCTGATGTCGCTGGGGTGGAAGGTATTGATCCCGCTCGCGTTGGCGAACATCGTCGTCACGTCGCTGGTCGCCTACTTCGTATAGGAAAAATCAGAGGGACGATAACAAGTAATAAACCCAAGGTGCGTATATAGAGAGGGAGAACGGTTATGACCTTAAAGAACATTGCAAAAAAAATCTTCATGCTTGAGATCCTGAAGGGCATGGCACTGACCTTCAGGATGATGCTCACGCCTGCCGTGACACGGCAATACCCTAAAGAGAAACGCGAGGCGTTCCCGGGATTCAGGGGCTTGCATGCCCTGGTGCGGAAGGAAAACGGCGATGCAAAGTGCGTAGGATGTGGCCTCTGTGCGGCGGTCTGTCCGTCCCGGTGCATTTATGTTTATACCAGCGAGGGCCCGGACCACACCAAGATCGTGGACCGGTACGAGATCGAGCTGCTCCGCTGCGTCTACTGCGGGTTCTGCGTCGAGGCATGTCCCTTCGGCGCCGTGGCGCTCACCCGCCACTACGAATATTCGGATTACTCCCGTGAGGCACTCTATATGGATAAAGCGAAGCTCCTTGCCAACTGGGACAAGTACATGGCGGGCAAGGAGGGCGAAGTATACTTCAAACGTTTCTGGAGGCCGATGAGCGAGGATTTCATGGCCCATGACGATCAGCCGGTGTTAAGGGGAAAAAAGAGCGCTGCTCCCGAAGCGGTGCAGAAGAAAGAGACGAATACTGAAAAAGCCCAGGGGGAACTGAGCAATGCTGCCTAAAATTTTCTTCGGATATTTTGCCGTTGCAATGACCGTCCTATCGGTGCTGATCATCACCAGGCGGAATCCGGTCCACAGCGTGCTCTGGATGCTGGCGATGTTCTTTCACATCGCCGCCGTGTATCTCTTCCTGAACGCCGAGTTCCTTGCCGCAGTGCAGCTTATCCTGTACGCAGGAGCGATCTTGGTCCTGTTCCTCTTCGTCGTTATGATGCTCAACCTCAAAGAAGAGCTGGAGGGTGACCGCTTTGCCGGGGAATGGCCCATCGGGGTCGCGCTGGGGCTCTCCCTGCTGGTGCTCATCCTCTTCGTGATGGGCAGCCTTACCCAGGGGCCCGCCGGACAGCATACGATCGAGTACATCACATCAATGACCCACGCAAAGGCAATCGGCACATTACTCTACACCGAGTACCTCTTCCCCTTCGAAGTCGCTTCGCTGGTACTGTTGATCGCCATTGTGGGTGCTATCGTACTAGCAAAGAGGAGGGTATAGACAACATGGTACCGTTGGAATGGTATATCGCGCTGAGCGCCGTCATATTCATCATCGGTGTCGTCGGATTTCTGATCAGAAGGAACATCATCATTATGCTCATGTCCATTGAATTGATGCTCAATTCGGTGAATATCAGCCTCGTCGCCTTCAGCCATTATCTGCAGGACCTGAGGGGGCAGGTGCTGGTCTTCTTCATTATTACGGTGGCAGCGGCGGAGGCGGCCATAGGCTTGGCGATACTGGTGGCCTTGTTCAGAAATAAGGCAGCAATACATACCGATGAAATAACGGAGATGAAAGGGTAACTATGGATAAATATACGTTAATACCGCTTCTTCCGCTCGCAGCATTCTGCATCAATATCCTCTTCGGCAGGTTCCTCATCAAGGACAGGGCGCACTGGATCGCGATCTCCGCCGTGTTGGGCTCTTTCATCATTGCCGTGATGACCTTCGGAGAGGTCGCGCAGGGAAAGACCGTGAACCAGGATGTCTACAGCTGGATCGTCTCGGGAAATTTCAAGGTGACGATCGGCTTTCTGATCGACCAGCTGACGGCCATCATGCTCATCGTGGTGACGAGCGTCAGCCTTCTCGTCCATATTTACTCCGTCGGCTATATGCACGGCGACCCCGGCTACTACCGGTTCTTCTCGTATCTCAGCCTCTTTACTTTCTCGATGCTCATGCTCGTCATGGGCAACAACCTGCTGCAGCTCTACTTCGGCTGGGAGGCGGTGGGCCTCTGCTCCTACTTCCTCATCGGCTTCTGGTATGAAAAGAAGAGCGCCTCGGATGCCGGAAAGAAGGCCTTCATCGTCAACCGTTTCGGTGACTTCGGCTTCGGCATCGGCGTCATGATGATCTTTCTCTTCCTCGGCAGCGTCCACTATGCCGACATTTTCGGAACAGTGGGTACCCTGCAGGGCCAGACCATTCAGATGTTCGGCTATAACGTCGATCTCATCACCCTGATCGCGCTGCTCCTGTTCTGCGGCGCCGTCGGTAAATCGGCGCAGATTCCGCTCCATGTGTGGCTGCCCGATGCAATGGAAGGCCCCACGCCGGTCAGCGCCTTGATCCACGCTGCCACCATGGTCACTGCCGGTGTCTTCATGGTCGCACGGTTCAATCCGCTGTTCAGCCTCTCTCCAATAGCGATGAATGTCGTCGCCATTACCGGTGCGGTCACCAGCCTCTTTGCAGCGACCATTGCTCTCGTTCAGAATGATATAAAAAGAATTGTCGCCTACTCCACCGTAAGCCAGCTCGGCTACATGTTCCTGGCCTGCGGCGTCGGTGCTTACGGAGCAGGCGTGTTCCATTTATATACGCACGCGTACTTCAAAGCCCTCCTCTTCCTCGGCGCTGGCAGCGTCATGCATGCTATGGCAGGTGAGCTGGATATCCAGAAGATGGGCGGCCTCAAAAAATACATGCCCGTCACCTACTGGACCTTCCTCATCGCTTCATTAAGTATCGCCGGCGTGCCGGGACTGGCGGGCTTCTTCAGCAAGGACGAGATCCTCTGGATGGCCTACAACGGCGGCACCGTTGGCAGGATCGTCTGGGCAATGGGTACGGTCGTTGCGGCACTGACCGCCTTCTACAGCTTCAGAATCATTTTCCTCGCCTTCCATGGAAAGTTCAGGGGCACCCACGAGCAGGAGCACCATCTCCACGAATCGCCGAAGTCCATGACGATTCCGTTGATGATCCTCGCCATCGGCGCGATTGCCGCGGGCTGGGTCGGCATCCCCGAGCTGCTCGGCTCGAACATCGGCGTCGGGAACTGGGTCGCCCACTTCTTCGAGCCGGTACTCGGACATCCCGAAGTGCATGGAACGCATGAGGAAGAGTGGATGGTCATCGGCATATCGATCGCCGCTGCCTTCGGTGGCATCTTCTTCGCCTGGGTCTTCTATGCGCTGAAGCCCGAGATACCGAGGACACTCGCCGCAACCTTCAAGGGTATTTACACCACGCTGTGGAACAAATACTATATCGATGAGCTGTATGACTTCATCATCGTCAGGCCGACGAAGTGGGCTGCCACCAATGTGCTGATGGCAGTGACCGACGGCGGCATTATCGAAGGAATCGTTAACGGTGTGCCTAAGGCCATAGGCAATTTCGGAGAGCGACTGAGAAAGCTGCAGTCAGGCCATCTGCAGCACTACGCCGTGAGTATGGCGATCGGTCTCTTTGTAATAATGACCCTTGTATTGATAGCGTCGGCAGGAAAGTAAGAGGAGGATTGATGAGCTACCCGATACTGAGTACCGTAATATTCCTACCCATCGTAGGGGCATTGCTTATATTTCTTATGAGCAGGAGCAATGAGGCCCTTATCAAGTGGACCGCCCTGCTGTTAAGCGTGCTCACCTTCTTTCTGAGCGTTCCACTCTTCCTCGACTTCGACAAGACGACGGCGAACATGCAGTTTACCGAGAGCTACCAATGGATACCTTCCTGGGGCATAAAGTACGCTCTCGGCGTGGACGGCATCAGCGTTCTCTTTGTGCTGCTCTCGACACTCCTGACCATCCTCTGCGTGACCGTCTCGTGGAACAGCATAAAAGACAGGACAAAGGAATTTTATGCCGCATTGCTCCTGACCGAAGGCGCGATGATCGGCGTCTTCTGCAGCCTCGACCTCTTTCTTTTCTATATCTTCTGGGAGGCGATGCTCATTCCGATGTTCCTCCTGATCGGCGTATGGGGAGGCCCGAACAGGGTCTACGCCGCCATCAAGTTCTTCCTCTTTACTCTGGTCGGCAGCGTGCTGATGCTGGTCGGCATCATCGTGCTCTATCTGAATACCGGGAGATCGTTCGATATCCTGCAGATGATGAATACCACGTATCCATTTAATCTGCAGCTGATTCTCTTCTGGGCGTTCTTTGCAGCCTTTGCTGTCAAGGTCCCCATGTTTCCGGTACATACATGGTTGCCTGACGCCCATACCGAGGCGCCGACTGCAGGCAGTGTGATCCTGGCCGGCATTCTCATCAAGATGGGTGCCTACGGCTTCCTGCGCTTCAGCATGCCCATACTGCCCGAAGCGACCAGGGCAATGTCGCCGGTGATGATGATCCTCTCGGTCATCGCTATCATCTACGGCGCGGTGATCTGTCTCGGCCAGACCGACCTCAAGCGGCTGATCGCCTACAGCTCGGTGAGCCATATGGGATTCGTAACGCTCGGTATCTTTGCGTTGAATACGCAGGGCATCCAGGGCGGCATCCTGCAGATGATCAACCACGGCATTGTTACCGGCGGGCTCTTCCTCTGCGTCGGTATCATTTATGACCGCACCCATACACGAAAGATCGCCGATTACGGCGGTACTGCTACGGTGCTCCCGATTTATGCAGCGCTCTTCATGGTTTTCACCCTGGCATCGATAGGGCTCCCCGGAACGAACGGCTTCATCGGCGAGTTCCTCATCCTCCTGGGCGGCTTTACCGCATCCAAACCGATGGGCGTCCTCGCCTCAACAGGGATCATCATCGGTGCCGCATACATGCTCTGGCTCTACCAAAGGGTTTTCTTTATGGAAGTGAACCCAAAAGTGCAGGGACACCCTGATGTCAATTTCAGGGAGATACTGACCGTTGTACCACTGGTGCTTCTGGTGCTCTATGTCGGCTTCTACCCCAACACCCTGCTCAGCTTCATGGATGCCTCGGTGCAGAACCTCATTAATCGGGTCAGTACCGCAGGGCAGCCGCAACAGGTCGCACAACAGATCATTGAGGTGATAAAATGAACATTCCTTTTCCGGATTTAACTCCTGCAACCCCTGAGATCATAATGACGATCGCAGCAACGGTGCTGCTCATTCTGGACCTCCTCTTCAAGGAAAAAGGCGTTCTGGCCTTCCTGACCATCAGCGTCGCAGCAGTCACACTCTATACCCTCCCGATGAGTGCTGGCGAGACCTTCGGCGGAATGTTCATCAGCGATACCTACAGCACCTATTTCAAGCTGATCTTCCTTATCAATATCATCCTGACCGTGCTCATCTCGCTGAAGTACATAAAGCGGCAGCAGGCGGACTACGGCGAGTACTACAGTCTTATGCTCTTTTCGACCGTCGGCATGATGCTCATGGCATCGGCACGGGATTTCATTATCCTCTATCTTGGGCTCGAGCTGATGGCGCTGAGCACCTATGTGCTCGCCGGCATCAAACGGCACGACATCAAATCGAATGAAGCGGCCATAAAGTACTTTCTGCTGGGTGCATTTTCGTCTGCACTACTCCTCTACGGCATCTCGCTTCTCTACGGCGCTACCACTACCACCGACTTTACGAAGATCGCTGCACAGCTGCAGCAGACAGGATCGACGCCGCTCCTGACGCTTGCGATGATCCTCATTGCCGTGGCCTTCTCCTTCAAGATCGCAGCGGTCCCCTTCCATATGTGGGCGCCGGATGTGTATGAAGGTGCGCCGACCTCGGTGACCGCATTCATGTCAGTCGGGCCGAAGGCAGCAGGCTTCGCCGTGATCGGCAGGGTCTTCTTCTCCGCCTTCCAGAACATGCAGGCCGACTGGACCTCTGTTCTCATCGGCATCGCCATCCTTACTATGGCGGTCGGCAACATCCTCGCCATAGCGCAGACCAATATCAAGAGAATGCTCGCCTACTCTTCGATCGCCCATGCAGGGTATATGCTTCTCGGCATCATCGCGGGGACCGAGGAGGGCCGGCAGGCGATGATGACCTATATGATGATCTACGCCTTCATGAACATGGGCGCCTTCGCCATCGTCATCCTCCTCGACAAGGGAGAGGAGATCAGCGACTACGAAGGCCTCTCGAAGAGCCGCCCGCTGGTAGCGGCGCTGATGCTGGTCTTCATGTTCTCGCTCACCGGCATTCCGCCCACGGCAGGGTTCATTGGAAAGTTCAATATCTTCATGGCGCTCATCAGGGCGGGCTATGTTTGGCTGGCGATTGTGGCGGTCATCTTCAGCGCCATCTCCGCCTACTACTACCTGAGAGTCGTGAGAAACATGTACATGAAGGAAATGACGGCAGAGGCAGCCATCAACCCGACGCCGACCCTCAGCCTTGCGCTTGCGATTTCGGTGGCGATGGTGTTCGTGATAGGCATTGTGCCCTCGGTGATTCCTTTTATAAAGTTAGTTTAAATTGAATCAGTAAAGCACACTCTTAAGCCTGGTATCGAATGGTGCCAGGCTTAATTTTTATGAGAATCTGGGACATTCCTCCTGATAAATTGTGCCGCAACCACCTCCTCGGAGAGCACCTGCCACCACCCCAGTTCTCTACTCTACTTTATATATAAAGGTATATAGAGTGACGCCCATATGAGTGATTCACAACATCCATACCAAGGACCTCCACATCAAGCAGCACGGCATATTGAAGGGCTCTTTCAAAAGTATGGGGGAAAATTAACCAGGGTTGCAGCTCTTGCACAGAAGGTGCGGGAGGGAGTACAGCGTATAGATCCCTTTATACAGCAGCACACATCAATGGTCTGCCCCCGCTGTCAGGCGGTGTGCTGTCTGAACAAACATGCCTATTACAACGATGAGGATTTCATCTATATTCACGCCCTCGGGCTCACTCCTCACGACTATGAGCAAAGAGATGACACCGAGCCCTGCCAGTTCCTCTCGCAGGAGGGCTGCAGGCTCGAACGTACAGTGCGGCCATCAGGATGCAACTGGTATTTCTGCGATGCGCTCTATGAGAGTATGGAAAAGGCTGGGAAGGCGTATGATGAATTCGATGATGCTCTGCGGAAACTGGCGGAGCTCTGGATGGAAATGATCGATGAGTTCAAAAGAGTAACAGAACATACGTAAAGACAGAGAATCGGATATTATTTTTTTATGCAACGGGGATCGGGTGCGTTGAGGTCGCCCGAAACCAATAAGCTTACTGCAGGGCACCCGCCGTGGCATGCTGAAAAGAGTTCGCATCCGGTGTTTGGGCACCGGTTTCCCCCGAAGGTCCTGAAAAAATCCAATCGAGGGTTGCGCCATATGCCCGTGAAATTATCATCCAGAATATTTCCCAGCCTGAATTCTTTGTGCCTGAAAAAGAGATAGCAGGGGTAGACAGAGCCGTCAGGCAGCACGGAAAGCTTTGTTGTTCCAGCAGGACATCTGACATGAGCGAGGAAAGGGTGTCGCGCAGTGTCCGGGATGAAACCGGCACAGTAGACGTTCTCGATATTGTTGTGCATCGCTCTGAGTTCCCTGAGCCTGTTGAAGAAGGTATAAAAGGGCACGCTGTGTTCCAGCTCATTCGCGGAGAGCACGTCCCTATAAAGAAGATAGTACGTTATATCCTGCATACCGAGATAGGGAGCAAAGGGTGCCGGAATCGTTCCGCTGCTCTCATAAATACTTTTTACGAACGGCCGGTATGTAGAAATATAGCGATGCAATGCATCGGGAAGAGGGGCGGTGTTGAGGGATATGCCGATGTTCAAAGGTTTCCCTTTGAACGTTTCCGTAATATCTTCCAGGACTGGAATATTCGCGCCGTTCGAACTTATATTGAGCGTAAACCCGTTGCGCAATGAAAGATCGATGAATTGATGAAGGTGGGGATATAGTATCGGCTCGCCGCCGAGGATATCGATCTCGGTGGTCCCGATGTCTGCCACCCTCCCGGCGAGCCTTTTGATATCTTCCTGCGTACTGTCGGTTACTGCATTGATGCCTCGGTTAAAACAGAAACTGCAGTTCTGATTGCACCGCAGCGTTGGAAAAAATTGAATATATTCCGGAGCAGGATACTGCAATCAGTCCTGCTTTTCCTTTAGTACATCGTCCACCCAGCTCAATGCGGCCGAGACATTGGGAAAGCCTATGGTGCTCGATGTCAGGATGATCGCGTGGTAGAGCTCCTCGGCAGTCACTCCTTCCTCGAGGGCCCTTCGTGCATGTGAATGGACCGAGCCTTCGGACCTGATTGCAGCAGCTGCTGCGAGCTGGATCAAATGCGCAGTCTTGTCATCAATAGGACCGGCCTCCTTCGCGGCCTTGCCGAAGTTTTCGAGCGCCTTGAAATACTTGCTGAACCTCTTTCTGATGCTCTTATACTGCCCTGGTAATTGGCCCGGCGGTACTGTTGCCATGATCTCCTCCTTATTCTACTGCTGTAATTAGCCTTGTGCCTGCCTCATAGGCATCGCGTAATGCGGTCGGGTGCTTGAGTATGTCGCCTTTTGCGTCAACTTCCAGATAGCCTAAGGTCTCATGATCGGGAACACTGACAGTCCTGAAAAAAGCGGTTGCCGTTGCGTTAGAACACTGAATACCGATCTCTTTCTTCATGCCGCCGACCAGCAGGAGAAGCCCTTTTCTCCCCAAAGGGCCTGCGGCTATAGGTTTCTTGAGCAGGTATTTTTCGCTCCAGAAGGCCTGGCAGCGGTCGATCATCATCTTCGTCTGCGCGCTGACACCGAAAAAGAAAATAGGGGAGGCGAGGACGATCCTGTCCGCTTCCCGGATGGCATCGTAGATCTCACCCATATCATCTTTTATTGTGCAGGTGCCGGTCTTTTCACAGCCGCCGCAGTTCTGGCAGGGGCGTATATGCATGTAGTTGAGCTTGAAGAGCTGTATCTCATGTCCTGCGGCATCGATGGCGCGCAGTGTCTCCCTGAGGAGCAGATCGGTGTTGCCCTCGATGCGGGGACTGCCCAGGAAAGCGGTCACCTTCATCCTATTTTTTTGCATCCTTGTTGCGTTGCTTCTTAAGATCGATCAGCTCTTTCATGTTTCTGAGATTATTGGTCAGCTCCCACCACCCGAGCTTGAAAGCGCCGTAATCGGGAGCCCCGGTCATGGCAGAGGAGTACCGTACGGTGTTCGCATAGAAGAGCCACTGCTTGACCCACATTTCCTCGGTGCCCTCATCGAAAGGATTGGTTTGATCCTCCAGTTTGTTTTTCCATGCATCGGCCATGAGCGTTGTTGCCGCGCTTACCATGGCGTCCGTCTCTTTTACTGTAACATTAAATTTCTCGAAGTGGGAGTTCACCCAGTCGATATTGTGACAGCCGTTGCAGACACCTTTCGTTGCCGCTTGCCGTCGTTCCTGTTCGTCCTTGCTGATAAGATACTCCGATGCCGGCTCCCCGGCAAAGGTCGTCGGCAAGGGGAGGCCGTCCTTGTTCTTGATAATGGACGTGTTGCCCGATTTCGGCTGTGGATGGGTAAAGATGAGGCCGAATATTCTGACCCAGAGCCGCGAGCCGAAGTCGTGCGACCGCTCGGCAATCACATCGCCCCGTGGCGATACGATGAGGCTGTTGTGGCAGGTGGCGCAGGTCGGCGCAGTAAAGTCTTTTCCCACGGTCCAGGGCACGGCATCAAAATCCCACTCGTGGTACTTGGACTCAAAGATATTGCCGTGCTTGCTCTCTTTGTAGACGTTGTATGCCGGGACATCGGGCTCCAGATGGCACTGCCCGCAGGTGTAGGGTTTTCGTGCTGTCTCAATCGAGAAGGCGTGGCGCGCATGGCATGCGGAACACGAGCCGAGACTCCCGTCAGGGTTTTCCCTGCCGACGCCCTGGTTGGGCCAGTTGGTGAGATCCGGAATCTTGATTTCTCCCATTTTGCTCGCGACGGTCTTCATACCCTTTACGCCGACTTTGGTACCGTGGCATCCGAGGCAGGCATCCATGAGCGCCGCGCTCGAAGGTTCCTTGGCTGTGATCTTTCCATCCTTGATCTCTTTAACGCCGGTGATCGTGCTTACCAGGGTGTGGTAGACGGGATTGCTCATCAGGTTTTTGACGGCATGTGCTTTTTTTGTCCCTGCAAACTGACCGGCTTCGACAGGATGGCAGGTCTTGCAGTCATCGGGGCTCACCACGACATTGATCTTGAAGCCCATGTGATCGAAGTTGTCCTTGTGTTTTTCAGGGTTGCGGCTGTGGCATTCATAGCACCCCACCGCATATTTCCCCAAGCTTTCCGGGACCGAATCAGCGGAGATCCTCCGTTCAAGAGCGGGCTTTTTTATCGCTTCCGAAGGAGCAGTATGTGCATGCCTGCTTTTAAGCCAGTCCTCGACAATGCCCGGCGTATAGAGCCCGTGGCAGCCGATACATGTCTTTGTCTCGGCACTCAGATCTGCAGAAGCCCCGACATTTTTCGATTCTTTGTCGACGGCAATGCCGGGTGCGGGCAAAAAAAGGATCGCGGTACCCAATGAGAGAAGTGCTGTTAAAAAGAATGAATGTATGGCTGTTCTACGCATACCGGATATCTCCTTCTTGATCTCTGCGAATGTTTATCGATGATGAAGACTACCAGCAGTACTAATCTACCTTCTTGAAGGCCTGCTTTTTCGCACCGCAGACAGGACAGGTGTCGGGCGCTTCGCCTTCTACGGTATGTCCGCAGACCGAGCAGACATGGTAATCGGTCTCGGGATTCTTTCCGAGGTTTTCGATGGCTTTTCTGAAGAGCTCTGCATGGACCTTCTCGACCTCATTGGCATAGGTGAAGGTCTTCAGCGCGCATTTATTGTTTTCAGCCTGTGCCTCCTCGATCATCTTGGGGTACATTTTCTGGAATTCATACACCTCGCCGTTGAGAGCGGCTTCGAGGTTCTCTTTTGTGCTCTTGACCCCTGCAAGCTCTCTCAGATGATTATGGGCGTGGACCGTCTCCGCCTCGGCAGCAGCCCTGAATAATTTCGCAATCTGCTTATATCCCTCGCTCTCGGCTTTCTTTGCAAAGGCAAGATACTTCCTGTTTGCCTGGCTCTCGCCTGCAAAGGCTTCCCATAAATTCTTTTCCGATGTGCTCATACCGTCCTCCTTGGAATATTGGCTAAAATTTCTGATGGTACTCTTTCGTCTTCTTCGCAAACTCCCTGCCGAACTCGTAGCACTTCGCCTCGTCCTCAGAAGACGGCCTGTAGAGTATCTGCAGGCCCGGCTCGAATGTCTCGAGCCCCATCTTCTTGAATTCCTCGTATGCCTCTTTCACGGCGCCGCCGCCCCAGCCGTAACTGCCGAAGGCGCCGACGATCCTGTTTTTCGGCCGTAGTCCCCTGAGATGTGTGAGGAACTGGGCGATGGTGGGATACATGATATTATTGAGCGTCGGCGTGCCGATGAGACACCCCCGCGACTTCCAGAATTCTTTAATGGCGACGCTCATCGGGGTGGCGCGCAGCTTGATGACCTTGCAGTCCATCCCTTCATCCTTGATGCCCTGCATCATGGGAGAGGTCATCTGCTCGGTGCTGTGCCACATGGTGTCGTAGATGATCGAGACACAGTTGCCTGCTTTTCCACTTGCCATGTCCATGTACATTTGCAGCACTTTCCTGGGGTTGGATCTCCAGATGACGCCGTGATCAGGCGCGATGATGTCGATATCGAGGCCGAGCTTTTGTACCTCGGCGAGCTTTGTCTTTATGATCTGGCCGAAGGGCATGAGGATATTCGCATAGTAGTCGATGACGGCGTCCTCGAGCTCGGCCATGGATTCGCAGGTGATGAATTCATCATCGAAGCGCACTGCCGATGCAATATGCTGTCCGAAGCCGTCCTGGCTGACGAGGACCTTGTCCTCTTTTATATAGGTCATCATGGAATCGGGCCAATGAAGCATCGGGGTCTCGAGAAAGAGGAGCGTCCTTTTCCCGATGGTGAGCGTATCGCCGGTCTTGACGACCTTCATGTTCCACTTCGTTATATCGAAGAATTTTTCGAGTCCCTTCTTGCCCTTTTCGGTGAGGTAAACGGTGGCGTTCGGTGTCAGCTCCATGATGCTGTCGAGACCGGTGGCATGGTCGTTCTCGATGTGGTTTACCACCATATGCTTTATCTTCGAGGGGTCGACGACGCTCCGGATGTTCTTTAACATGCTATCGGCAAAGTCGTGCTTGACGGTATCGATCAGGGTGATTTCGTCATCCATAATGAGATAGTTGTTGTACGTTGTGCCGCGGGGCGTTTCGTAGCCGTGGAAGTCCCGTACCGCCCAATCGATCGCGCCTACCCAGTAAATACCGTTTTTGATCTCAACTGCCTTCATAGAAAAAAGCCTCCGTTTTCCTGGAATATATATGCCGCACGACTATTGTACCTATTTGCGGCTCTCCTCATCCATTGTTCTTCGGTCAGATGCTATTCAACAGACCCGTTCATGGCTTTTCGCCACCCTTCTCGTTGCAGCCGGGTGATCCTCTCGGTCGCCCAGGAGCGGATTGTTTTAAGGTAGAGCAGGGGATCCTTCTTGGCCAGCGCTGCGATCTCTTCCCGCTCTCTTACACTCTCATGATGGTCACCGGGATACATGCCGTGCCACGTGCAATAGCCCTCATCAAATACGACACCGGGGGTAAGCGTTGCGGCAGCGATTTTGTTTTTGTAAAAGTCGATTCTTTCCATATCGTATTCAATAACCCATCCGTTGTCAACGATCATGCTGTCGGGATCCACCGTAATATCAGAGGAACAGAAGGGGCAGTAGAGTTCCTTGATCACCTCGTGGGACATGATATTATCTCTGAAATGGAATGCCGCTGATTGACAGCCGCACTTGCACCTTTTTTCACAAGCTATGCACATGATCTCCCTCCTTACTCAAGCATCGATGCGAAGCGTGATTTCCTTGCACCGCAGAGCGGACAATGCCATTCTTCGGATAATTCCTCGAAGGAAACGCCCGCTGGGATGTTCCCCTTCTTGTCGCCTTTTTCCGGGTTGTAGATATACCCGCATAATTGGCACACGTGAGACGTATTTGAAGTTGCTTCAGCCATGATAATTTCCTCCTTCCGGCTGTTCAAACAGGAGATAAAATCTCCTGTTTGAGGCCACAAAAACAGGTAAGGCAACGTGCTTTCGTTTTTTACCGGCCTGCGCCGACGGTGTTCTGTTCCTGCAACGCTTCGTAGACCTTGCCGACCATCTCTGCCGAGGGCTTCAGGGTCTTTTCTCCCTTTGTCCAGCGGGCAGGGCATGCTTCTTCAGGGGCCCCCTTGAGATAATCGCTGGCCTGGAGCCTCCGGAGGAGCTCTTCAGAGTTCCTGCCGACATTGTAGAAATTGACTTCGGAGCCGAGGAGCTTCCCTTCAGGGCTGATGAGATAGGTGCCCCGCAAAGCAAGGCCGGTCTCTTCATCATAGATGCCGAAGAGCCGGGAAAGTCTTCCCGTAGGGTCTGCGCCCATGGGGTATTTGACCTTCTCGAGGAGCTTCTCGCTCGTCTGCCAGGCGAGATGTACAAATTTCGTATCCGTACTTACCGTGATCAATTCGGCGTTGGCTGCCTTGATGTTCTCGTACTGATCCGCCAGATCAGCGAATTCGGTCGCTCAGACAAAGGTGAAGTCAGCGGGATAGAAAAAGAGAATAGTCCATTTGCCCGCTTTCTTCTGCTCCTCAAGGCTGCGTACACCGAAATCGCCCTTGGTGGGTTCATAGGTCTCGATGGTGAAGTCAGGCACTGTTTGCCCGACTCTCAGTCCGCATACATGCTCATTCATGGCAAAACCTCTCTCGGAAATTTGTATTCAGGAACCAAAGGCTCCCTTTGGATTGCGTGCATCGATCATAAATACGTCCTTCTGTATCCTTAAAAAAAATTGTATCCGATAATTACGCGCCTTTAAATCCCTCGCGTTCCTTTTTCTTGCACTGGCTGCAGATGCCGTAAAACTCGACATGGTTGCCGATGATGTCGAAATCGGCTTCGATCTCGTGCGGCACATGGAGCTCGAATTTGTTCTGTATATCGACAATGCGTTTGCAGGTTACGCATATCAAATGGTGGTGCGGTTTGGTGGTGGGGTCAAAGCGCTTCCTGTCGAAATCAATGGTCAGCGCCAGAATCTCGCCCCTCTTCCGCAATGTTTCGAGAGTGTTGTACACCGTTGCAAAGGACATGGTCGGGAACTTTTTTGATACGGCCTGGTAGATCTCTTCTGCCGAGGGGTGGTCGGTATTACCCTTCAGATAATCGAAAATCGCCAGCCTCTGGGGAGTCAGCTTCAGCCCTTTTTTTCTCAGATGTTCCATTTCACTACCTTTTTAGATTAATTCTATTTGAATAAAGATTATCAAATTAGAATAATTATTGTCAAGGTGTTC
The DNA here is from genome assembly GCA_040754455.1 of Nitrospirota bacterium. Taxonomy (GTDB): domain Bacteria; phylum Nitrospirota; class Thermodesulfovibrionia; order Thermodesulfovibrionales; family Dissulfurispiraceae; genus JBFMCP01. The sequence goes on along the minus strand of JBFMCP010000027.1, from coordinate 15,670 downwards.
GTAGAATTTTTTAAACAGGACTTATGCGTTTGGGCATTATCTTGAAAATTCTGCCTGTGCGCACGCTCAGTAATTTTCCGGTACACGTCCTGGTGATGCGGAAGGCGGCTCCGTGGTAAACTACGAAGTACGATGTCTGAGCGTTTTATCAATAGTATTCTCGTCCGGGGAGTCAACTGGATCGGCGATGCAGTCATGACCATCCCCGCCATAAGAGCGCTGAAGAGGGCACATAAGGGGACAAAGATCAGCCTGCTGGTCAAGCCTGCGGTGGTGCCGGTATTCGAAGGCGACCCGCATGTGGATGAGATTATCGTTTATGAAGAAAGGTTCGAAGGGCCTGTCGGGAAACTGCAGCTTGCCTGTGCTTTGAGAAAAAAAAGGTTTTCAAAGGCGATCCTGCTCCAGAATGCCTTTGATGCAGCGCTGATCGCTTTCCTCGCCGGCATACCGGAGCGGATTGGCTATAATCGCGACGGGCGGGGGTTTCTCCTTACCAAGCCTATTGCCTATAATAATGACGACAGGAAGATCCACCATATCACCTACTACCTCAACCTCCTCAACGCAGCAGGCATCCCTGCTGATTACCGGCATCCCTGGATCTACCTTGCACTCGAAGAACGGCTGGCGACACGTGAACGGATAGCCTCATTGAACAGGCCCGTCCTGGGTATAAATCCCGGCGCAACCTTCGGATCTGCGAAACGCTGGCTGCCCGGCAGATTCGCAGAGGTCGCCGGCTGGTTCATAAAAGAGACAAAAGGGAGCGTTCTCATTTTCGGCGGAAAGAGTGAAATGGCGATTGCCGAGGCGATCGAGAAGCTGGCCAAAGGCCAGCTGGGGGTGTATGCCGGTGCCGAGCCGTCCGATGATGAGACGCACATGCTTATGAATGTCGCGGGAAAGACCTCCCTCCGGGAGCTTATGGCGCTTATCGCGGAGTGTGATGTCCTCCTCACCAATGATTCAGGTCCCATGCACCTTGCCTATGGCGTAGGCACGCCGGTGGTGGCGATCTTCGGTTCCACTGCTCCTGATCTGACCGGCCCTGTCGGTTACCGGAATACGGTCATCAAGAAAGATTTCTCCTGCAGCCCCTGCTTTGAGCGTACCTGTACCAATGGAGACCTGCGCTGCATGTATACCGTGACATCCGAAGAAGTCTTCTTTAAAATTAAAGATATGCTCCCCCGGAAGCGGGCGGTTTTTTTCGACCGGGACGGGACCCTCTGCAGGGATGCCCATTATCTGAACAACTGGAAGGACTTCGAGGTGTTCCCCGAAACAGAGCAGGTGAGGACATTGAAAGAGGCAGGGTTCTCCATCATCGGCATAACCAACCAGTCAGGCATCGATCGGGGACTCGTCAGCGAGTCATTTGTAAAGGACGTTAATAAGGTATTTACTGAAAGGTACGGGTTCGATGACTTTTATTACTGTCCCCACGGACCTGACGAACTCTGCTCATGCAGGAAGCCCGAACCCGATATGCTGTTGAAGGCGCGGGCGCTGCACGGCATCAATCTCAGACAGTCGTATGTGGTGGGCGATAAGGACGCCGATATGCTGCTCGCAAAGGCAGTTGGTGCACAGGGGATCCTCGTTACCACGGGGAAGCAGAAGGAATCGCCGTATGCCGACGTTGTGGTCGACACATTGAAAGACGCTGTAAAGATAATCATGGCGCATGAAAACAATCAGCATTAAGAAACTTCCCAGGAAGGTCCTGATCATCAAGCCGAGCTCGCTCGGGGATGTGGTGCACAGTCTGCCGTTCCTCGATGCAATGAACGAGACCTTCCGCACGGCGGAGATCCATTGGGTGATCGCCAGGGGACTTGAGGGGCTGCTCGACAGTCACCCCATGGTACATAAGCTCTGGATTATCAACAAGGACCAGTGGAAGAACGTCAGGAGAATAAAGGGCACCGTCACAGAGGTCCGGGAACTCTTTCGTGCGCTCAGGGATGAGCGGTTCGATATCACTGTCGACCTCCAGGGCCTGCTGAGAAGCGGCCTTATAACCAGGGCGACCTTGGCACCGATCAGGGTGGGGTTCGGGGAGGCTCGTGAGGGGAGCGGTCTTTTCTATACCCACAAGGTTACGGGAGGCAGGGAGATACATGCCGTCGACCGTTATCTGAAGATCGCCGCTGCACTCGGCTGTGAGATAAAGGCAGTGCGCTTTCCGCTCCCCCTCATCAAGGAATCCAAAAAGGTGCAGCTCCTGAAAGAGGAGATGGGAAGCTACGCGGTCATTGTTCCCGGCGCACGCTGGATGACGAAGCGATGGCCTGCACGCCGATTCGGTACGATCGCCTCATTCCTGCCGATGAGGAGTGTTGTCATCGGCGCACTCTCCGATGCGGAGATGGGAAAGGAAATTGAGTCCGCCTCGGGAGGGAAGGCATGGTCAATGGCGGGTAAGACCGACCTCAAAGAGCTTATATCGATCATCCGCGGCGCCAGGTTGGCCATCACCAACGACTCGGGCCCCATGCACATTGCGGCAGCGTGCGGCATCCCTGTCGTCGCGATCTTCGGCCCGACAAATCCCGTGAGGACAGGACCCTACGGCAAGAACAATGCGATTCTGCAGACGGACGCCGTGTGTGCTCCCTGCTACAAAAAGAGCTGTAAAACCATGCGCTGCATGGACGATGTGACAATAGAAAGAGTGTTAAAAGCAATTAATTCCGTAATGCGTAACGGGTAATGAGTAAAAAGTATATAAGAGAAAAGAGAAATCAATTGTGCAGTGCAGATGGCGTGTTATGGATTGCTTGTTGCGAATAGAGGAGGTTAGATGAAATACCAGATCGGTGAACCCGGCAGGATCGTCGTCGCGCGGTTCGAGGATGGAGACAACATTCTGCAGGGGCTGGGCGAGATTGCCAAGAAAGAGAATATACGGGCAGGGGTCTTCTACCTCGTTGGCGGGATGAAGAGCGGCAGGTTCGTGGTCGGACCTGAAAAGGAGGAGATGCCCCCGGTGCCGATATGGCGGGAGCTCAATGAGAGCCATGAGATCGTCGGGCTTGGCACCATCTTCTGGCAAGGGGATGAGCCGAAGCTCCACTTTCACGGCGCCTACGCGAAACGTGATGTCGTCAAAGTCGGTTGCATGAGAGAAAATGCGCAGACCTTTCTCGTTCTTGAGGCGATTGTCATCGAGGTGAAGGGCGTCACTGCAGCGAGGGAATTGGATCCCGCATCGGGTATGGTGCTTTTGAAAGTGTAAATACGTCGTGCGTCGAGTGTCAAGCGTTGAACGTAAAAATAGCTGTTCTGTATCTTTTACGCGTGGTGCCTGACGAATGATGCTCTCTGCTTTACGGTGCTGTTACTCCTCCCGAAACAATAAACGCCATTACATTGCCGCTGTCGGCATTGATCGGCGTGACCTGCTCTTTTGAAACAACGACCAGATTCCCAGCGAAATTATATGACTGCGGGATGTATACTGCAACGCTTCCCGGCAAGCCTAGGGTTTCCAGGCTCTCACGGGTTACGAAGCCGATAATCTGCACAGTGCTCCCCGGCGCGAGCGCTACCAGCACCGGTTTGCTGAACCGCTTTTTTTCACCCACGAAGGCGTTGATGAGGTCCTTTATCGAGGTATAGATCATCTTGGTGAGCGGCATGCGGCTGAAGAGATTGTCGATCACTATCGCCAGCCCCTTTGCAAAAAAGGTCGAGACGAGGAACCCTATCATGGTTATCAAGGCGATGGTTGCCAGAAAGCCCAGGCCGGGTATGCTGAACCGGAAAATGTGGTCTATCTTCGAGAAGACGAAGTACAAGACGTAGACGGTAACCGCAATGGGGGTCAGAAACAACAGGCCTTCGAAAAAGTACTTGGTGAGTTTTTTCATAGTATCTCCTTTTCGCCTCGCGGTGCTTTCTATTCTACTTGAATTATCGGGGAACTTCGGTGGTCCAGCAGGGTGATCGTGTAGAAATTTCCTTGTAATGTCTGATAGTATTTATAGTTGACGCTCCGCAAATGGAGGGGTGGCTGAGCGGTTTAAAGCGGCGGTCTTGAAAACCGTTGTAGGGCAACCTACCGGGGGTTCGAATCCCTCCCCCTCCGCCACTTTATGGTGTGGATGCACGCCTAGCTTTCAACTTTATATCCCAGCTTTTCTATGCTGTCCCTCGTGATCCTGAAGAGGTCTTCTTTACTGATTTTCAGGTCATCAAAATCGATGACGACCTTTTCATTCTCCACATCGATCGAGTTTACTCCCTTCATCTTGCCGATGAAGCGGCGCAGCGCCATCGAGCACTCTCCACAGAGCTCTTTTTTGACATCTACTGCAATTTTCCCCATATCCACCTCCTCATATAGTATAAACCTTTTGGCCACAGAGAGAACAGAGATCCTGGATTTAGGATTTTGCTTCTTGTTTTCCGGAGTTGTTTTTTTACGTGGCAGGTTAATAAGTATTTGTAATATAATACCTCTTATAGGGAGCTGAGGGGCGATGCGGCAATTCTCTCTAACTTGGTGCGGAGGAGCATATGAAGAAAGAGGACCTTGCAGCAAAGAGCATGGCGGAGCTGAGGACGCTGGCGAAAAAGGCGGGCATTGCCCCGAAGAGCAGCTGGAAGAAAGCGGATTTCATAAAGGCCCTTTCGGCAAAAAAGGGCCTGCAGAAAAAGACGGTGAAAGCGGCAAAGGCCGCAAAGAAACCCGCTGCCAAAAAGACTGGAACAAAGAGGGCTACAACGAAACGGACAAAAGCCGCTCCGAAAGCTACGCCAAAAGCAAAAGCTCCGAAGAAGGCGGCAAAAAAGATACTGGCCACGCCCTCTCCGAAGGCCGCTAGAACTCCGCTCGAGGCGCTGACCGTTGCAGAACTGAAAGGCTTGGCAAAGGAGCTCGGCATAGCGCTCGGAAGCGGTCTTAAGAAAGCAGATATTATAAAGGCACTGGGCAAAGCCACAACCGGGAAGAAAAAAGCCGCGCCCAAAAGAGCAAAAAAGGCGACAGCGAAGCCTGCGCCGGAGACTCCGGAGAGAGCGATAAAGCCGGCTGAAAGAGCAGCACCAGTGAAAAAGAGGACGCCGAAGGCAGCAGGTATTACCGAGCAACCTGCGGCACTGCCAGAAGAGTACGGTGTGGATAAGGTCGTCACGATGCCCGTGACGCCGAGACGCCTTTACATCTATTGGGAGATTACCGCGGGAACCCTCGGCCGTTACAGAGGCAATCTCAATCTCAAGGTCATTGATGCCGAGACAGGTGAGGCCTTTTATCTTCCGATATCGGAGCGGGTCGATGAGTATTTTATCACTGTTCGTCCCGGGAAGGAATACATGGCCGAGGTGGGGGTGATTGATGCGAAAGGAGACTTTATCACACTATCATCATCGCATCCGAAACCGGCGTATGCACCCAGGACGGCTGTTCCCGAGACAGAGCTTTTTTCTGCTGCTGCCGGAGAGGCTGTGGAGCCCCCTTCCTCACGACGGGTGCGGGCCGGTGAGACGGTGCGCGGCATCGTTGCTCCTGAAGAAGTTGCAGAGGCTGCGGAATTGCCCGAAGAATTCTTCGGAGTCCCCGCATTCATAAGCTCTGCCGAATCAGGGGGACACCATCGCAAGATACATGAAGCAGGGGTTCTGCCCGAGGAGTATTTCGAAATGCCGGAGTTCATCAGCTCATATTGAGGCGGAGAGCACCAGCGGTCTGATGTGGGTGCCGGAACCCCCCTTTCCCAAGGACAATTTCGTTTATCCTTCGTGCAGGCACCCCGACACTCAAAGCAAGCCTGTTTTGGCTTATGCCTATGGGCTTGAGGAACTCCTCTAAAAGGACCTCTCCCGGATGGATCGGGTTTAACCTTGTTTTCTTTTTTTATTATATTTGTCTCCTAATGATAATCCGTGATTTCCACTTCATATGCATCTCCGTCTCGCCGAAAGAAACAGAGACGCCACTGATCATTTATCCTGATGCTGTATCGCCTAGTGCCTTTGTTAACAGTTTCTGTATATAAGTTTTTCTGTCTTCCATCTGGAAGAGGACATTTCGCCTTTCAAATTCCTCTTTGTTCAAACTATCGCCCCACCATGCCACTTCAGGGTATCTGGTGCTGGAGATGATGAATGAATTCAGGGTTACCCCGGTATCTCCGAGCCGGCGCTCAAGCTCCTTTATGGTCTCGTAAAAGCGAATCTTCGGGTCGTCCGGCCCTTCGAGATTTCTCAACCCCTTGGGGTCAATAAAATTTATATGCTGCCTCGTGCCGTTCAAAAGCCAGAGGATAAAGTCCGGATAGAAGTTCCCGGCTTCAAAGAAGCCGATACCTCTGCCCCGGCTCATATTCCTGAGAAGATACATCTCTTTGCCGCCGAGTGAATCACCATTGCCGCCTACGAACGCCTTTAAGTCCAGCACAAAATCCCTCTCGCCTTCGTTCTCAAGAACGACGGGCTTTATTTCTATCAGGTCGCTTTTGGCATAGAGGATCGGCTCATACAGATGATGATTGAAGGCAATGGACTTGAGGGCGTGAAATTCGAAATCTCTCAACGTACCGGATGTAATCAAACTCTTCAGCTCCTCCAGCTTTTCGACAATATCCTCCCGTGATTGTTCAATCAGAAGCCTGTATTCATTGATGAAATTAGGGTCATCCTCTGTCAACTCCCGATACTCAAGCTGAGGGCTTTCATACTCCTGCTTTCTGAATTTGTAATACCGGTCAATATATTTTTTAAGGAGAGCTACTGCTATCTCCTGCCAGTGCGTAACTTGCTCGAATGACCTGAGTTCCATCTGGTCTCTCGGAATAAGAAGCTTATACCAGTCATCCCGGCTCAGAAGCGTAAAGATGCTCTCTGTGGGAAGGTTAAGGTTATACCATGCGCGCTCGTTCTTGAATTGCTGAAGCTCAAAGTAAATCGCATCAATATCCATAAAAGCGAGATGGGTTTCGCTGAAATAGCACATCTCCTTCTCGGCTATAGTTCCGGCATTACGGCCGGAACCGCTTGCGAGGGCCTGAAGCTTGGGATACCAGTCCAGGACAACCGGGTATCTTGTAAGGTAAGCCGGGGGCGTATCGAGGGCAGGCTTGGGGCCGTTCTTCTTGAAATCAATGCCTTCCTTCAGGCGGACGATTTTCAGCTTCTTTGTGCCGAGATTCTTGACGACCGGAAGGATAAACTCGATGCGGTCTTCGTTAGCCGGAAGCCCCTCATCCTCCAGATATTCCTTGAACTGCTTCATGTAATCGGCCCGAATGCCGAATATGTTCAGAGATTCCAGTGTTTCGATATTCCTCGGGGCGGCCAATCCTTCAAGTCTGCGGCTACGCTTGAGAGAGAAGTCCTTTCCTTTCAGCCTCACGCCGCGACCGAAGAGTTGGATTATCTGCGGCCCCTCATTTCGGCCTATGTTCATAAGGCCCATGGTGCTCACGCGCCAGCTGTTCCAACCCTCGGTAAACTTTTTTGAGCCAATCAGTATATTTACCGTTGAGTCCTCGTCATTCAGGTTTCTGAAAAGGGAGTCCGAAAAATCCCTGTCAGTAACCACAAGCTCGCCATGCTCCTCACAAAGCTTGCAGAGGCTTGGAGCGTCCCCAACGTTTATTACGCCGAAAGGCTCGTTATCGCCCAGCCTGAGTGCTATTTCACCTTCCGTCCCTTTTAGGTTCTCGACATGAAGGGCCGCAGAGGACGTGGAATTGAAGATTACCCTCAGGATGTCATTAAAAACATCTTCCGGCGACATCCTCAGAGCGCCCAGATATTTATACGCCCCTGCAAAAAGGTCTCGGCCGTGAGCATCGAGAAGTCCCGAATCGCCGCTCAAAAGTCTTTCTATTTCGGCTATGCTTTCCGCGCGATTCTGGACAAATTCTGCCAGCGTAAGCAGGATGTCCACGACATCGGATACTTTGCGCTTGTGCTGAGTCCGAACGGCATTTACACTGCCTCCCACGAATATCCAGAGAGGGCGCTCAAGCAGGAAGGGGCTGAATATTTTTTTCTGTTCGGTATAGAGCTTTAATTGCTCATAGAATGTGAGCAGACAGGCCGTCAGATACCTCCTCCGGATAGCTTCGTCAGAATCGTCTGCAAGGTTAAGGATGCGGTAGTCCTTGCCGTAGCCGTCGCCATAGAAATACTTGTATGAATAGTCAAAGATGATGCACTTTGCATATGTCTGCTCAAGCGTCTTGCTTCCGCTTGCCTTCATTGCCTGCCCGAAGGTGGCGGAATACTCGAATGAAAATCCGTTTTCGCAAAGCTGGTTCCGCCTCTGCATCCATATGCCCGTCTCGGCGGAGCTTGCGCCTCTATGTCCCTCGTCCACGAGCACAAGATTATTTCCTTCAAAGGCATCCACCGCCACGGTCTTCTCGCCCATCTCCTCACGGAGCTTATGTATGTCTATAATCTCAATCGACCTGCTCGTAAAAAGCCCCCGACCTTCCTTTGAGAAAAGCTCAGCCTGAATGCCGGAGAGATGGAATTCTTCAAGGTGCTGGTGGGAAAGGCCCTCGTTCGGGGTGAGAAGGATAATCCGGTTCATCTGCCTGCTATTTCCGTGCAGGTTCAAGTAATGCTGGTACTGGAGGATATTAATATGCATGAGGAGGGTCTTGCCGCTTCCTGTGGCCATCCAGAAGGCAAGCTTGTTCAGTTCAGGCCGCTTGAAAGTCTCTATCTTATCCCTGTCTGCCTTATCCGAGTTAAATGACTCGACATATGCGTTTAGGTCCTGAAGGAGCTTCTCAGGGTTCCTGAAGTAGCGGTCAAGGTAGATTTCGGTAAAGAGCAGGGCGAGGTATTGAAAGTACTTGGGGTATAGGATATTCCCTGCATGGTTGCGCCTTTCCGCGATTCTCCGCCAGTGGCGGACTATGTTCTGGTCATAGGCCAAAAGCATATCATACGGAAGTTCCGGCCTATCGAAGAGAAGTCTCAGGTTGTGGTAAAACCTGGAGACGTTGTTTTCATCAAAGCCCTCAAGCTCAGGTGCGCGCATTCTTTCAGCCAGTTTTTCAAGGCTTGAGACGCCGAAAAGATCAAGAATCCACTGGTTAAGGACAAGCCTCTGGTCGAATTTGAGTGGTCTTTCGGCCCTCAAAAGAGTAGGTGCTGCAGGTGTCGAGCCTGAGCGAGTCCGTCTGCGCTCCATTAGCCAAGTATCCTAAGCGGCTTAGGTTTGCCAATCATTTGTTCGCAACAATTACATTTGTCGCTCATTTTATGGCCAAAAGTGAGCGTCAAACTGCATTGCTGGTAATGAGTGAACATTAAAAGACCTTACTCCCTTCGGCAATGTTCAGCAGGAGGCATTACACATCCTCCACGTCGAACATGAGCCTCTTGAAATCTTCTTCTATCAGCCTTACCTTCCATGTCTCATCTTCCCGGCGCAGGTTTTCAAGGTTGTTGTCGCCGTTGACATAAATAAGGTCGAACTCCATGTCCTTGGGGTTATATTCCTGCCTGCGGAAGAACTCATCAAGGTCCTCGTTCGACTTCTCCTTGAGATTACGCCAGATTATAAGAACTTTTTCTTCTCCTCCTGTCCCCTTGTCGCCCCGTCTCCTTGTCCCGGTTACTACCCTAAAGCCATTTATATGGTCTATATGATGGACTGTAAGGCCAAGAAGGTAATTAAATGTCTCTATAAGGTCAACTGTAGTAGGCTTCGTTTCCCCCACAGTACCGCTTGAGATATTGAGCTTATAGTTGAAGGGGTCTTCAAAAGCATCAATGTTGAGGAGACTATCTCTGCTTTCCACATCAAGCATGTAGGAGAGCATGTAGCCTTCACGGAATTCCGGATGTTCACCCAAAAGCTTCTGTTGGGCATCAGTGCGTCTGAGAACGAGATTGTTTAGGGTATCTTCATAGGATTCAAGGCGGATGTATTTGAACATATGGCTGATACCCTCACGCGAAACAGGCTTTCCGTTCTTCCAGTCTTTGGAATAGATGACCTTCTTGATACGAGAGAGAAGAATAAAATCAAAGTAACTTTCTATTTCAGCAAGTAAGAATTTCCGTCTTGCGCCTTCCTCTCGATTTAGATTAATGACAGAATGACCCGTTGTTCCTGAGCCTGCAAAATAATCGAAAACTATGTCTTCCCCATCAGGTGCCGCCGCACCAAGGAGCGCGTCATATAATGAAACTGGGTGGCAATATGGAAATTCAAGGCCAAGTTTATCAACGTCATTCTTGCCGCGCCTTGAATCGCTGATTACCGAAGACAATTGGCGCTTTGAATTATCGGTGAGAAATACCTTTCTTCGCGGTTGCACAGTTTCATCAGCACCAAAAATAATTTCACCTTTTTCCATGAGTTCTTTTAATGTTTCAGGCGCACGAGACCAACCACTACTTGGGACAGGACACTCTTTTCTTGTTACGGGATGAACCAGTGGTATGTGAAATTTCGGATCAGTGCGTGGCTCAGGCGCACCCATTGCCACGCTCTGAAAGATTCTTCCATCGTTATCTATGAAACGGTAAGCTCTTTCACCGCCGGTCAATCCCTCGCAATTACTTATCCATGAAGCAAATTCGCGCCTTACGTCCTCCGTAACGCCTCCATATTGGTCTACAAGAGAGCTTACTTTTTCAAGTATTTTTCTCACATTTGTAGGCCGCAGATATACCGATGATTCGTCCCATGCTCTCCACAGAACATACTCATGCTGTGTTGCTATACCCTTACGCCCAAGCATTGGGTTTTTCTTGTCCCAAACAATTGTGCCCCCGTCCGGGATGCCAAGGTGCGTAAACAGCAGGTGCAATACTTCGTATTCGTTTTCATCAATGTGGCACAAAAATGCGCCATCTGTCGATAACAAAGATAGTCCAATCGCAATCCTATTCTGCATCATTGCAAGCCAACTGGAATGCTGGTAATCATTTTTGTATAGGAAGCCGCTCGTTTGAGTGTTATAGGGCGGATCAATATGAATACATTTTATTTTCTTGCTATATTTAGCTTTGAGCAGATTAATTGCCTGAAAATTCTCGCTTCTAATAAGTAATCCATTGCAGTTAGCTTCAATATTTTCAAAACTCGCCAGCAATCTGTCCTTGAATTTCTGATCGAAGTGCTTTGTGTCTACTACAAGAAACGGATTTGCCTTCAGGAACTCAACCGTAAGCGGCTTGGAATAAGCCTTCGCGCCGGCCAGGTCTCCCTTGATTTCATCTATCGCAAACAGCTTTACCCATTCTTCCCTCTGGGCCTCATTGGCCGCGATCTCCGGATAAAGCTCCTCGGGCACACGGTCGAGGGTAACGCAATAGTTTGTCTCCACCACAAACTTCTTTTTAAGCCAAAGCTTCTTTTGGAAATTCTCTATCTGCGCCAGAAATTCAATCAGCTTGTGGGCAATCTTTCTGATGACCTTTATCTTGCTCAGGTACTGCTCGACACGAGGGGCGGTTTCATTCTCGACATCGTCAAGGTGCATGACCTCGTTCTTGATATAGAAGTCAAGCTCCCGCCTCAGAAAGCCGCCAAGGTCTTTGTGTATGAAGTAATCAAAGGTGTTCTTGGCTGTATAGTCCGTAAGGTGCTTCTCAAGAAGTGTGCGGTCAGGGTCCTTCTCGGTAGGGCTTTTTCTCGCAAGCTCGGACTTCCATTCACTAAATCCTTCAGCGGCAAGGACGGCCTCAATGGTCTTATCATTTATATCTTTCTGCTTGCGCTTTTCCGGGTCTGCTTCGAAGACAAAACGGATGAAAAGCTCCCCGTTTTCCTCTTTAAGAGGCTCCTCTGCGCAGAGCATGAATCTCCGCTCATTGCCGTTGGCGGCCTTGATATTGTCCTTAGCGGTTTCTGCCTCGACGATCTTAAAAGTAACCTTTTTTCCGGAGGGGAGCTTGAAGGTGTAGTTGCGGAAGTTTTCGCTTGTCTTTATATAGTACTGGTCGTGGTTTGCCCAGTAGAGCTTTACTTCCTCTCCCTCATAAGGGATGGCATAAACGCCTTCCTTGTATCGCCTGAGGCTTATAAAATCCCCCTCGCTGTAATAGCGGCGGAAGAAGTTATAAAGGTGGGAATAGACTTCGTTTTCGAGAGCCGTCACATCCACGGCCCCGGAAAGCATTTCACGGAGTTCTTTGACACGCGGCAGGGTCTCAGGGTCGGCCCCGAGTTTTTTAGCCTGCTCAATGGCTTCATCCAGTTGTGCCTGAAGAGTTACACGGTCTGCACTCCTGTATTCCCTGAAAGCCTCCTCTACTTGAGGCAGAAGGTCGTTGTCCAGAAAGCGGGTAATCTCATCCCGCTTTGCATTCATTATCCGGTAGATGCCGAAGTCAAGGTCCGCCTGATCAAGCTGGAACAGCTCGGCAAGGAGTTTTTTCAGTTTATTCAGGTTCTCGGACATACTTTCCTCTTATTCCTTGGTCTCAACAAGCGTGCTATATTCTATACTACCTTCCATCTTATTGTGAACAGCTCTTCTGCAGTCGTCTTCTGAGATATCCGTTTTTCAAGAGAATCCTTAAGAAAGGGGAGACCTGATAGCAAATACGTCCGCCTCAATCTGATGGGGATTCAGATCAACGCAGGCATCAAATGATGATCGGGACAAGCGATCAATCCCTGTCACGCCAAGACGGACGAGTTTATGTGCAAAATATTTTGCGTGAAAAGGCGTACTCATGCAATGTCATATTCAAACGATGAACTTAAGGAAGATAGGGCCGAGGACGACGTGCTTGTACTCCGAGGTGTCCACATCACAGAGCTTGTCTGCGGCCAGCCAGAGTTTTTTCTCAAAGCCAAGGTTCGCACCGTTGTTAGTCTTTGCCATTCATTTTAACCACCCATTTGCTTCAGCCACTCTCATCGATGGCTTCCTTCCCAAACCGCCAATGGCGACCGACCTTCTGACGCTGGTCTTTACACTCAAGGACGAGTTTGTATAAACCCAGATCCAGCGATAAACGCGTAATGGGTAATAATAACCGATGAATAGAGCTAAGGAGAAGCGATTTTTGCTATTCATGGACCCTCTTGACCAAAAGCACTGCAATTCTACGACGGTTTGAGGAGTATGTTTGACCGTAGGCTAAAAAATCCTTTACAATCAAACGAGCGAGAGTGGCGGAACTGGCAGACGCGCTGGACTTGGGAAGCAAGAAATAGGAATTTCCTAAAGAGGCTTCAGGCTTGGTTTTCCCTAAAAAAGACTTGCCGGACAAGATGTCGGGAGTTTTACACTGTTTCGATGAATTCGCATGAATTCCACTGCTTCCGATTAAATCTATCACAATTTTATTACAGCGAAGCACCTTGGATTTTTGATTCTATCCTTCCATCCGGCTGGCAAATTTTGAAGATTTTTGATAATTTTTGATCACAATTTTATCACAGTAAATTGCGCCGGATTTGATATCCAATTCCCGTAATCTTGACAATATTATCGTCATTTGTCATGATATATGACGATAATGGCGGCACAGCAAAAAACCGACAGACTTTATATAGACCGTCTCTTGGATCTGCGGTCGCTCCTTGAGAAGAAATCTCTTTTTCTTCTCGGCCCCCGCCAAACCGGAAAGACTTCACTCATCAAGTATACCCTGAGGGACGTCAGGGTTTACGACCTTCTGGATACATCCATATTCTTGGCGATGAGCCAGAATCCCGGCCGTCTCGCCCAGGAACTGGCCCCGGAAGACCGCCTCGTGGTTATCGATGAGATTCAGCGCCTGCCCATCCTGCTCAATGAAGTGCACCGGCTCATCGAGGAGCGCGGCATCCGTTTCCTGCTCACCGGCTCAAGCGCACGGAAGCTCCGGAGAGGCGGAGTGAACCTGCTTGGCGGAAGGGCGCGCACAAAATATCTGCATCCCTTGACCAGCCGGGAGCTTGGAAGGCATTTCGACTTATTGCGCGCTGTCCAGAGGGGCCTTATCCCGTCTATCTATTTCTCGGATGACCCGCACGCCGACCTTAAGGCCTATGCCGGCTCCTATCTACAGCAGGAGATTGTGGCAGAAGGAGCGGCCCGTAATGTGCCAGCCTTCAGCCGTTTTTTGCCGGTTGCCGCTTTATGTAACGGCACGATTGTTAATTTTACCAATGTGTCCAACGATGCTCAGGTGCCCCGCACGACGGTATACGAATATTTCGATATACTTAAGGATACCCTTGTTCTTCACGAGCTTCCCGCATGGCGCAAGTCCATAAGAAGGAAACCGCTTGTCTCATCAAAATACTATTTCTTTGATATCGGAGTGACGGCGATGCTACAGGGGAGGGAGTTCCGTCCGGGGACTCCGGAATTCGGCGAGGCTTTCGAGACCCTGCTTTTTCACGAATTACGCTCCTACGTTGACTACATATCCTCCGAAACTCTCGGATACTGGCGCTCCGCCTCGGGTTTCGAGGTCGATTTCATATTGGGCGACCATACCGCTATAGAGGTGAAAGCAAAGGAGAATGTCTCCGCTCAGGATTTGAAATCCCTGCGGGCTCTGGCAGAGGAAAAGAAATTCAAACGGTATCTCTGCGTCAGCCTCGACCCACGCCCCAGGACATTGGGCGGAATCAGCATTCTGCCCTATCGGAAATTTCTGAACGACTTGTGGAACGGAGCATATGTCTAAGGTCGGTAAAAAATAGGCAATCAGCTTTATCACGCACAGGAAAGAAGCCAATTACAAGCGTCGTAATTTTTAAGATGGCAATCTTAGACGCGTGGGACATTGGTATCAATCCCAAGCCCTCGGAGGTTGCCAAGAAGCTGAAGCGGCATCTGGATAACATCCTAACTTATTTGAGACATAGAATCACAAATGCGATGGCCGAGGGTCTCAACAGCAAAATACAGCAGGTGAAGTCAGCAGCAAGGGGATTCCCTCTTCATCACTGAAAAAAGATCGGAGACCTCGAAGGCGGCCTTGCGAAACTGAAAAAGGAAGGGGTGTATGTGGACGACCACGCAAAGAGCCTCTTCAGCGTGCAGGCCGAGTTCCGGACCCTTTTCCATACGGTGGACGACTCCCTTGTAAAGGAGAAGACGGACGACTTCGCAAAGAAGCTCTCGCTTGTGGAGGGGACGATCCTGGATACTTTCAGGGAACTCAGGTTCAGGAGGAATTTCTCAGCCTTTGTCCTCCTCCTCTTCTCAGGCATGGCAGTCGTCCTCTTCCTGCTCATCAGGCCGAAGGAATAATCGGGCTCAGTCCCTGATTATCCCGAGGACAACAATTGCCGAAACCGGGACAGGGATCGAATCGGCGGTCACCCATGTATTGCTCAGGGTCGCCCCTGATTTCGGCCTCAGCTCCTTGCCGTCCCAGACATATGTGTTCTTAAGAGCATCGCCGGATTTGGGCCTGATCTCACCGAGTATCGCCGCCCATAGCGTTGTCGGCGACAGGACCGCAAATAAAATCAGGAGAAAGCCCCATCTCTTCACAGGGAGGCCTCTCTCAGCCTTTCCGTGATTCTCACCATTGCAAGGGTGTCAAGCTTGCAGTATTCGAGCAAGGCCTGCCGGATCTTTTCGGTTTCAGCGGGATTATTAGCAGGCTGCTGAAAAATTCATAAAAAATGATGAAACATTATCCATTAATACAAAAATCCCTTGATGCCGAGAGAGGCGACCACTCTTCCAAGGGTTTATACCCGCTTTCTGGGGTGCATTTGACATAC
>JBFMCP010000026.1:0-46801 GCA_040754455.1 Nitrospirota bacterium | reverse complement strand
TATGCCGACGGGTACCCTAAATTCGTCGATAACACCTTTGTGCGGCAGGATGCGCACGCAAGCTATCGTACCATACGGAGCCAGAACGCAGCGGTGGTCAGCACCGGTGACTTTATCGCCAACCGCTTTGAGAACGGTGCCTCGATGAGCATTATCGAGATGGAGTTCTGGGGTTCCGGTAAGAAGGAGATCAAGGCGGGCTGGCATCTCGATGTCATCGTAAGGGATGCCTCGGGAGCTGGGTTGAGCGGCGCCTCCGTTGTGGTGAAGACCAATGCCGGAGTCGTGGTCTTTAACGGCACGACGAACGGAAACGGCACCGTCCGGACGGATGTCGCACAGTATGTGAAAACCAATGTCTCCGGCGGAACAGTGGTAAGAAAAGAGGCAGCGGTAACCAGAACGCCGCATACCGTTGTCGTTACCAGGAACGGCAAGACGGTGACAAGAACAGTAACGATTACAGGGAACCAGGCCCTGAACATTATTTTGTAATTGCCGCTACGGTTTTACATAGCGCGGAACGTCAGAGACGCGGTGGCGCGGAGATTTTATCTCTCCGTGCCACCGTGTCACCATCTCATTGTCTCTCTCAGTGCCGGTATCTCTACGGCTTGCGGTGCAGCATCCATTTGTCTGATCGATTCCCGAAGAAACCGAAACTGACATTACAGCGTATATTTTCATTGCAGATCATTGAAGAGTGAGCTATGATTTGCAATAGCCGGCCGCATCAACAACAGCCGCTTCCTGTTTGCGGACATCCCAAGGAGGAGAGCGCTCCATGCTGTATTTCGGTGAGGCACTCTGCAGGTATCGTGCACACCTGCTCCTGTCCCTTCTCCTGATCGGAGGGTTGTACTGGTCGATTCTCCCGGCCATGGTAAACGTATGGATCGATGATCCCAACTACTCCCATGGTTTTATCATCCCTTTCATCTCGGCGTACGCCATCTACCGGAACCGTGATGCATTGAAGCGTGCGCCGGTGAGGCCGCAGAACGTGGGGATATGCATCATCCTCTTCGGTCTTCTGCTGCTCATTGCGGCATGTCTGGGTACGGAATACTTTACGATGCGCTCGTCACTGCTCGTGCTCCTTGCCGGCATGGTGCTCTTCCTCTTCGGCTCCGAAGTGTTCAGGGCGCTTCTTTTTCCTCTGGCTTACCTTATGTTTATGATCCCTTTGCCCTATATCGCCTATGATACCTTTGCCTTTCCGCTCAAACTGCTCGTCGCAACGTATTCGGTGCTCTTTCTCAAAATGATGGGAATCATCGTATGGAGAGAAGGAAACATCATCATGTTTCCTTCAACCGTTCTCGAAGTCGCCGATGCCTGCAGCGGGATCAGGTCGCTCATGTCGCTCATTGCGCTTGCCGTTGCTTTTGCCTATTTCTCCCAGCAGTCGACCCTGAAGCGGGTGGTCGTCATCGCTTCGGCGGTCCCCATCGCCCTCTTTGCCAACGGGCTCAGGGTCGTTGTTACGGGTATTCTCGCCCAGCACTGGGGCGCTCGCGCTGCCGAGGGCTTTTTTCATGAATTCGCGGGGATGGTCGTCTTCTGGCTTGCGGTAGTTCTGCTGATCATCACGGGAGCGCTGGTAAGGAGCAGCAAATGGTAATCGGCAACAGCAGATTCGTCATTGTGTATCTGCTCCTCATACTCGCCCTTCTCTATCTGCACCTGCATACCGACGTTGCAGTACCCATCAAGAGATCGTTTACCGAGTTCCCCCTCCGCGAAGGGCAATGGGTGATGATATCCCAGGCAACGCTGAGCAACAGCATCATGAAGGTGCTGAGACCGGCTGATTATCTTATGCGGGAGTACCGGGGACCGGACGGGGAAAAGATCTCGCTGTATATCGGCTACCATAGCGGCGGCAAGGAGAGCGGGGAGATACATTCCCCCAAACATTGCCTGCCGGGTAGCGGATGGTACCGGATCGCGGAAAGGACGATGCAGGTGAATGTCGGGGGCAGGGTGCTGCGTTTTGTACGTGCGGTATACCAGAAAGATGAAAACAAGGAGATGCTTCTTTACTGGTATCAGATAAAGGGCAGAACGCTGTCCAATGAGTATGCCCTCAAAGCTCACGAAATACTGAACTCCGCCCTTTACCGCCGCCGGGACTCCGCCTTCGTAAGGATATCGCTGCCGCTTGAGGGTGAGGAGGAAGCTGTGTTTCGGAGGGGGATGAGGTTTATACGGGACTTTTATCCCCGCATAGCGGAGTTCTTGCCGGAATAGTATGCTCCAGAATATCCTGTCCATAGGCGCCATTGCCGTCCTGACCGGCTATGCGGTCTACCGAGCCCTCCGTATTGAACGGTCGCTGACAACATCATCGCTCTGCACGGCGCTCCTCGCCACTGCCGTCCTTGAGAGCTGCGATCTCCTCTCCTTCATCTATCCGGAACAATTCCTCTTCTGGAAAAAAGGGGCGCTGTTCTCAGAGACAGTGCTGCTGCCGGCCTGGCTGCTCTTCTCGCTCACCTTTTCGAGAGAGAGCGGCACAAGGAGCATACCGATAACGCAGCGTCTGCTGCTCTGCAGCGCCCCTGCACTGCTCGTTGCTGCAGCGATCATTCCTATCGAAGCTTTTTTCAGTTCTCCTGACTTTATCAACGAGCGGATGCTCTTTCTGGGGAACGCCGGCTTTATCTTTTATCTCGGAGCGCTGATGTATATGATCGCGGCCCTTTTCAATCTCGAGGTGACGCTGCTGACCGCTTCGAGGACTTCACGGTGGAAGATCAAGTTCGAGGTGCTCGGCGCCGGGGGCTTACTGGCGGCGCTGCTCTTTTACTACAGCCAGGGCCTGCTCTACCGCTCGCTCAATATGAACCTGATGCCGGTGCGGTCGATCATGGCCGTGGTTGCCGTCGCGCTTATGGCGTACTCGCATGGAAAGCGCGGGAGCGGCGTCAGGGTCTATGTTTCAAAACAATCGGCGTACCGGTCAGCAGTCATTTTCATTATCGGTCTCTACCTGATCGCCCTCGGGCTGATGGGGGAGGGGATGCGGTACTTCGGGGGGTACTTCCAGAAGGCAGTGCTGATCTCCCTCGCCTTTGCGGGCGGCATGGGGCTTATCGCCGTGCTCCTTTCGGAAAAAGCCCAGAGGGCGTTGAGGATCATGCTCTACAAGCACTTCTATGCGAATAAGTATGACTATCGCATGCAATGGCTGACGTTTACCGACAGGCTCTCTTCAGCAAAGACGATCGACGAGCTCTTGAGAGCGGTGCTTTCAGGATACCGTGATACCTTCGGTATGGAAGAGGCTGTCCTTTTCCTTTACGATGACGGGAAGAAGGCATACTATAATGCCGCTTCCTTCGGGGTGAGCACCGGCACGGAGTCCTTCAGCAACCAGAGTCCCCTGGTCCTGCAGATGAAAAAAAGAGACTGGGTCCTCAATATCAACGACGGGCTTTCCGGTGCCGCTGCCGAGGACCGGACCTTTTTTGCCGAGCGCGCCCTCTCGTTCGCGGTTCCCCTTTACAGCGCGACGACACTCGAGGGGTTCATCGCCCTCGGCAGGCCCATGAATAAAAATGAGGTGTATACCAGCGAGGATTACGATCTAATGAAGACCTTTGCCCGCCATGCCTCTTCTGTGCTACTCAACCTGAAGTTGACCAATGAGCTCTCGAATGCACGGGAAATGGAGGCGATGGGCAAGGTGTCCGCCTTTGTCATGCATGACCTGAAGAACCTTGTCACCACCCTCTCGCTCGTGATCGATAATGCACGGGAGTATATGGGGGATCCCGATTTCCAGAAAGATATGCTCCAGTCCCTGAGTGCCACTATGGATAAAATGAAGCGGCTGATAGCACGTTTGAAAAACCTTGAGGAAAAACAATCTCTGCACCGGGAGCTTGTTGATGTGTGCCGGATTGCCTATGAAACAGTCGGCAGAATTACCCAGGGAGAGGTGCGGCTGAATATAAGTTCCGTCTTCTCCTATGTTGATGTGGATGAGCTCCAGAAGGTCATCTTGAACCTTGTCCTCAATGCGTTCGAGGCGTCCGAAGGGAAGACGCCGGTCATTGTCGAGGTGGGCAGTAATGAAACGGCATTCATACGGGTGAAGGACAGCGGCTGCGGCATGACCGATGAGTTTATGCGGGAGCGGCTGTTCAAGCCTTTCTGTACTACGAAAAAGAAGGGGCTCGGGATCGGTCTGTACCAATGCAAGCATATTGTTGAGGCGCACGGAGGCTGGATCGAGGTGACGAGCGAAATAGGGAAAGGGTCGGTCTTCACTGTCCACCTCCCGCTGGCGCACGCGCCGGACCTTGCGCTCCAGTGTACCTGATGATGTCCTTTATCCGTTGCAACGCAGCAGGCCGAGGCAACCGGTGATCCTGCAGCCGATCGCCGCAGAAACGCGGTCGCGGGGTTGCCCCTCGCCGGTTGAGCTGTTGTCCTCAGCGGGACGGCCGGTAGGCTGGAAAAAGAAAACGCCAACAGAGAATTTGCGAGAAAGGAGGCTTGTCACACCCAATGGAAAAGGTACTGGTCGTTGACGACAGCGAGGAGATAAGAAAGCAGCTCAAATGGGGTTTGGGAAAGGAGTACGCTGTCCTTTTGGCAGAAGACGGCAAGGAGGCGCAGGCGCTTTTCAGGCGGCACCAGCCCAAGGTTGTGACGCTCGATCTCGGTCTGCCGCCTGACGGGCACGGCACGGCAGAGGGGTTCAGGTGTCTCGAGGAGATGCTGAAGCTCGCCCCCTCGACGAAGGTGATCGTCATCACCGGAAACCATGAGCGCGAGAATGCGCTCAGAGCGGTAAAGATGGGGGCCTACGATTATTACCAGAAGCCTATCGATGTGAAAGAACTCACGATCATTATCAACCGTGCCTTTTATCTGCACAACATCGAGGAGGAGAACCGCAGGCTGCACCTTTCGCTTGACGAAAAGACCACGGAGCTGTGCGGTATGGTCGGACAGTGTCCCGAGATGGTAAAGATCTTTGCAACGATCAGAAAGGTTGCCTCATCCGATATCTCGGTTCTCATCGTCGGCGATAGCGGCACCGGCAAGGAGCTGGTGGCGCGGGCGATCCACTCCATGAGCTTGAGGAAGGAGGGACCCTTTGTACCGATCAACTGCGGCGCCATACCCGAAAACCTGCTCGAATCGGAGCTCTTCGGACATGAAAAGGGCGCTTTTACGGGGGCCCACCTGCAGGTGCAGGGCAAGGTCGAATTTGCGCATAAGGGAACGCTCTTCCTCGATGAGATCGGCGAGCTTTCCGCTGCGCTGCAGGTGAAACTGCTTCGCTTTCTGCAGGAAAAGACCGTGCAGCGCATCGGCGGGCGTGAAGACATCCATGTGGATGCGAGGATATTGGCGGCAACCAATATCGATATCCAGAAGGCGATACAGGACGGGAGGTTCAGGGAGGACCTCTATTACCGGCTCGGTGTGCTGGTGATCAATCTCCCGCCGCTGAGAGAGCGCGGGGAGGATATCGTCTTTCTCGCCAACCTGTTTCTGAGGAGGTTCAGTGAGGAGTTCAAAAAGAAAGTGAGAGGATTCAGCCCTGCATCGATCAAGCTGCTCGAATCGTATGAGTGGCCCGGCAACGTCAGGGAGCTTGAAAACAGGATACAGCGTGCAGTAATCATGTCGGAGCTCTCGATCATCGAGCCCCATGACCTCGGGTTTTCGGAGCGGTCGTCGATGCAGAAGGCGACGGTCGTCGAAAATATTACGCTCAAAGAGGCGCGGGACAGGATCGAGCGGGAAATGGTCACCGCGGCCATTGAGAAGCACAACGGCAATATCGCCCGCGCTGCCGAAGAACTGGGCATCAGCAGGCCTACCCTCTACGATATCATGAAAAAGCACGGCCTCTACAACAGCCAGCCGGGTCTCTTAAAAGAAAGTATCTCACAATAAAAGGTGAAGAGCGCTGCCGCTCTCCTGAACAGCGGCATCCTTCCTTTAGAGCTGCACAGGGTTCGTGCCGCTGCGCTCAATGAAGCAGGGCCTGTGCTGCGGTACGGCTCAGCATCCGTGCAGCGGCCGCATCGAACGCCTCGACGATGGCTGGGTCATAGCGCGAACCTGCACCGCTCCTGATCTCCTGCAGCGCCGCCTCCCGTTCTATGGCCTTCCGGTACGGTCGATCCGAGGAGAGGGCGCAAAAGGCATCGACGACAGCGATACATCGCGCAATGAACGGTATTTCCTCCCCTTTCAGACCATCGGGATACCCCTTTCCGTCATACCGTTCATGGTGGTGGAGCAGCGCCTTTTTCACCTCCTCGGAATACTCAAAGAAGCTGATGAGGTCCACGGTCATAGAGGGATGCGCCTTCAGCATGCGCATATCCGAGGGGAGGAGCGTTTCCTCGCTCAGGACATCCTCATCCACGAGGCCGAGACCGAGATCGTAGAGGCGGGAGATATACAGGGCGAGCGCTTTCTCCCTCTCGGTTGCATGCAGCAGCTCCATGGTGCTCAGAAGCAGACCGGAAAGGAGGGGGCTGCTCTTGCAGTCCCGCTTCTGTGCGCTCAAAAGGGTATCGAAGGACATGAGGAGATTCCTGAAGGTATCTTCGCGATACCCGTTGCGAAGGAGGTCGCCGAGGCAGAAGGCGATGCGCTCGCTCAGAACAGAGCCTATATAGAGCTCTTCGCGTGAAAGGGGGGAAGCCGCTTTTTTGTTGCTCAGGTTCAGGACCCCTATCACCCGGTCCCCGGTGTTCAGGGGCAGGGAAACGAGCGATCCTGTGTTGTACTGTGGAGCGTTCCGTTTGCCGAAGTAGTGATTCCGCTCGATGTCCTCTATCAGGAGCGGCATGCCTTCCACCGCAACCCACCCCGCTATCCTCTCGCCGAGCTTTATCCGCGTCTTTCTTACTGTTTCGTCATCTATTCCCCGTGCACCCCGTATGCTGAGCTCTCCGGTCAGGTCGTCCACGAGCATCAGCGAGCACCGGTGCAGTCCCATCATCTCTGCAGCGACATCGGCAAAAAGGTCGGCCGCTGCGGAGATGGCGACCTCGGTCTTCTGGCGCATACCCTTGGGTATGACGAGAGAAACAATGCAGGAGGCAGCGCTGTTGTTCGCGCTGAGCGACCACTGGTGCGCTTCTGCGATCTTCCTCGCCATGGCGAGGCGGAGATGCTCCTCGGCCCGGCCCCTCTGAAAGGGAGAGGAAGGATGAAAGAGGTGGCACAGGAGCGGGGCCGTTTCGGGCATCCGGCGGGGGAGGGTGATAGTGATCTCGATGTTGCCAGCATCCCGTGCGGCGAGATGCAGGGTATCTCCCCGCCTGAGATAACGGCACAGCGCTTCCAGGAGCGTCGTAAAGAACTGGGCCGCTCGTATCCTGTTGCCGGGAAAATCCGCTATCCCTTTCTGGATATCGAGGTCCAGGGTAAGCTCTTTCTGTGCGAGCGCCGTTCTCAACGTCCTCGAGGCAGCGATTTCTTCCATGAGCCCGGCGACCGGAATGATCGATGTCCTGATGACGCGTACCTCGTCTTCGGTTCTGAGATAATCGAGCAGTTCTTCGACGGTGCTAATGAGCTTGCCTGTCTCGTGTGAGATGATATCATAGAATTCTTTCTGTTCCCCGGCCTTCGGCAGTTCCGATT
The DNA here is from genome assembly GCA_040754455.1 of Nitrospirota bacterium. GTDB lineage: Bacteria > Nitrospirota > Thermodesulfovibrionia > Thermodesulfovibrionales > Dissulfurispiraceae > JBFMCP01. The sequence continues at coordinate 39,172 of JBFMCP010000026.1, read as the reverse complement.
TCTGGAGATAATATACTGCACCTTTGATCGAATTGAGGGGAGTCCGCAGCTCATGGGAGATGCGGACGAGAAATTCGGTCTTTGCAGCATCGGTTTCGATAAGGGCGCTGTTGACCATTTCGAGCTCTGCTGTCTTTGCCCTGAGCTGGTGTATCAGGAGGGCATTCCGGAGGACGATAGCCGTCTGATCGGCAATGATCTTTATGAATGCAAATTCACGCTCGGTGAAGGCGGCGCCGTCCTTTTTATCACTGATGTTGAGAACCCCCAACAGCCTGTTGTTCTTGCTGATAACCGGGCAGGATATGAAGGACTTCGTTCTATACCGCTGCTCCCGTCCTTCCCCTCTGAACCGATGGTCCTGCTCGATTGATGCAACCAGTACGGGAGTGCGCTGCGCCGCAACCGTGCCGGCGATGCCTTCCCCTATCTTGCTGCGGCAGATTCTGATGAGCTGGGTATCGATGCCCCTAGCAGCAGCGATGAAGAGTTCATGGTGCTCGTCCACGAGCATCAGCGAGCCTTTTTCTGCCGCAGCGTAGTTTATGGCAAGGTCGAGCATAAGGTTCGTTATGGCACTGGCACCGCCGGTAGCCACAACGGCACGCGGAACGTCCTGAAGGATCGAGAGCTTGGTGGTGATAAATTCGTGCATGTCCATGACCGGTGCCGTCAATGCGCTCCTGGTGCGATCGCCATCATTGCGCGGTATGCGCAATGGTGCTTCGCCATCAAAAAGCAATAATTGTGCCTGGAGCAGAAGAAAGCCCTTGCCCACTGTTTCGGGGTCCTCTGCAGCGGATGCTGCAGGAGATGGGGCGGCGTGCAATGTTCAGCCCGATGCGCTGCGGCCAAGGGGGCGTGCTTGTTTTTTTGCGCAACACAGTGACGACATGCTCCTCTGTGCTGCGGCGTGTCCCGGAGACATGCTTCGGGCGATGCGCTGCTGTAGTGCTGTAAACTTTAGCGACACTTTTGTTGTGAGATTTTACACTATCGGTACTGCCGGTTTCCTCCAGCCGAAATCTTGAGCACGCTCTCTTCGCCGGGAGAGAATTTTATGTTCAGGCCTTCAACATAAAAATTCACCCCCTCCTTCATTCCCTGCCGCAGGAGTCTGTCCATTTCGATATAGGCAACCCTGTACCCGGTATCAAAGCCGCTGTCGATACCTGCGATCCAGCCGATGCCGAGACAGATGAGACCGTAGATCACTGCTAAAAGGGCGACGATCACTCTCTTCCTCATTGAACTTCCCTCCCTTTTACGATCATAGCGGAAAAAAACGCGTGCTGCACGCGGCACACGGGACCCCGGACGTACATGTCTTATCAATTTCACATTCTCATCTGCAAGAGACCGTACCCGAGGAGCCCGGCCACCAGCAGTAGGAGTGTGGACGGCTTGCGTATGATAAACAATATGTCGTCTTCCTTAGCAGCGGGGCCCCCTGCATCAGTACTTTGTATGACCATCATCGCTCCGGACGACACTGGACCGAGGGAGAGCGCGAGCACGGCCGGCACCGAGATCAAAAGGGAGATCGTCCGCAGGTACATTATGGTCACCTCCTATAAAAGAACGCACCTTGCGCGGGGGTGTACTGTCGGAACGGCAGTCGTGTAGGGACGAAGAAATCCGGGTAATTACCGGCTCAGCAATTGCCAGTATTTGTCCGCCAGGTATTTGAGCAGCCGCAATCTCTCTTTTACGGGGAGCTTCATGTAGAGCGGTGAATCCATCAGTATGGAAATCAAGTACTTCATCATTGGCCTCATCGCCTGTTCAGGATGTATGGTGAGATGTTGCATCATAGTTAATGAAGCAGACGTTTCATATTTTAAAAATATGCAAGTGATATGCCATTCTTAAGTCGGTGTTGAAATCAAAGCGCATTCTCGCCGGATGCCGCATGCTTTCCCCCGAGATGTAAAGAAACATGACAGAGTGTCGTATAACGGGACGCGGCATGCTTCGCTCTGTCCGTTAATGAGTCTGTCGTCAATGCGTTTCTTCCGTGCGGCAGGATGCTTATCCCCTGCAGTACACGCGCAGTCCTCGCATGCGGCGCCCGCTCCTGATGAGAGAGGACGTGCAACATTTTCAGCAGGGCGATGCCCTTAAAAAATCACGAGGGAATAGTTTCCTTTACAAATGATATCCGGAGCGCTATGGTGAGGGTAGGCGCCTCTAAACCCTTTATGTACCGCATCTTTGAGCGAAAGGCAGGTATGGCATTTGAGTGAAAATATGTTATTATATAGTGTCGTTTTTTTGAGCATAGGTAGTGCAAGATGCTGTTTTAACCTCTACAGGAAATCGCACCTGAAGCAGTACATGACGTTGCACTCGTCCGATAGGTATTTCCGAGCGAAGATTTCCTTGACTATCCGCAGCGCAGCAGAATGAGTATGAGATTAAGTATTTTTTCCCGGCTGGTTATCGGTTATCTTGCTGTCTTTATTCTCGTCATGGCGGTCAGCGTTTACGCGGTGGTGCAGCTGCGCCATTTCAACAGGACGATCCGGAGCATCCTCGAGGTGAACAATCTGCTCGCCGACTATGAAAAGAGGTTGAGCGACTCCCTTTTTTCACAGATACGGTACGAGCGGAAGTATATCATCATAAAAGACAGTGCGCTCTATGATCAGTTTCTGTCGACCGCCGGCGATTTCGCCCGCTCCTGCGATGCGGCATTGGCGGTGGCGGATACCCCCCAGAAGAAGATACTCATCAGAGCAATACGGGACCGGCATGCAGGCTACCGCGCGCTCGTGCAGCAGGAGGCGGAGCTCGTCAGGAGGAACAGTTCCTATCCGCAGCTGTGGTATAAGGAGGAGAAGCAGAGGAAGGTCGAGGCGATCACCGAGGAGCTCAGGAAACTGAAGAGCGTGTACCAGCAGCACACCTACGAAAGGATAAAAGAGTTGAGAGCGAGCGGGGACGCTGCAGCGGGGGTCGTGGCGGCTATGGCGCTTACGTCCCTTACGATCGGTATCGGCGTCGCATTCGTTATTACCCGGAGCATTACCCGCCCTCTTTCGGTCGTGGTAGACAAGACCAGGGAAATCGCGAAGGGGAACCTGAAGAGCGATCTTGCTGTTGCATCTCCTCCGGAAATAGGGGAACTGTCGAGGGCGTTTAATTCCATGTGCAAGAAGCTCTCGATGCTCGACAAGATGAAATCCGATTTCTTCTCCTATATGTCTCATGAGCTGCGCACTCCCCTCGCTTCCATCAAGGAGGGGACCAATCTTCTGCTGGAGGGTGTGGGGGGAGAGGCAAACGAACGGCAGAAACGGCTTCTGACCATCATCGCTGAAGAGAGCAACCGCATGATCGGCATGGTCAATTCCATCATGGACCTTTCGAAGATGGAGGCCGGCATGATGACGTATGATTTCGCTCCGGCTGACATCGCACCGCTGATCCGCAAGGCCGCCGAGGAGGCCGAGCTCCTGGCAGGAGCAAAACAGATCACCCTTACGGTCGAGCCGCTGCCCGCATTGCCGGAGATCAGACTGGACAGGGAGCGCATTATGCAGGTGCTGCGGAACCTTATCGGGAACGCGGTGAAGTTTACGCCCTATGGTGGTGAGATCACTGTCTCGGCAGGGCTTGTCGCCGGGAGTATCATGGTGGTGGTGTCGGATTCGGGACCGGGGATCGAACAGGAAAACCTCCCGGTTATTTTTGAAAAGTTCCAGCAGGCGCCCACCGCTGATACGGGCCAGATAAAAGGGACCGGTCTAGGACTGGCTATTGTGAAACATATCATAACAGCTCACGGAGGAAGGGTATGGGCAGAGAGCACGCCGGGACAGGGAAGCTCTTTCATTTTTGTGCTGCCGGTCTCGTAGCGCTCGCCCTGTCGGGCTGCGCACTGCTGGGCGATGTCGTGCGCGTGGAGAACGGGGACGAGTATAAGAAAGAACGGCTGAAGGAGGAGAAGAAGGAGGTTCGTGCGAAGCCGGGCTCCGGCCATCTCCAGCAGGCAAAGAGGCTTATGAGCGAAGGCAATTACGAGGGCTCCCTGAAAGAGAGCCAGAAGGCACTGGCGCTGGCGGGCAGGAATGCCCCGGGCGACGAGGCGCTGTTTACCATGGGACTTGTCTATGCCCATTACAAGAATCCGCGAAAAGATTTCAAACAGTCCCTTGATCTCTTCAATAAGCTCCTCAGGGAGTATCCGCAGAGCCCTCTCGCCGAACAGGCGAGGGTCTGGGTAGGGGTGCTCGGGGTGATCGAACAGTCGAAACAGGTCGATATCGAGATCGAAGAGATGAAGAAAGGACTTGCCAAATAAGGGGGTACGAAATGGGGTTGCCAAGCATCCTGGTTGTGGATGATGACAAAAATCTTCTGGAGCTGGTGAAAATACGGCTCGAATCGGCACAGTATGAGGTCACGACCGCCCCCCGTGAAGAGGAGGGGCTCGACGCGATGCGGCGCCAGACCTTTGACCTTGCTCTCGTCGATCTGCAACTGGGCAGACAGGACGGGATTGCGTTGATGGAAGAGTTCCATGCGATCAATCCCGATATGCCGGTCATTATTTTTACCGCGCACGGCAGCATCGAGAGCGCTGTCGATGCGGTGAAACGGGGAGCATTCAACTATGTCACGAAACCCTTCGATCCCCAGGAGCTGCTGCTCCAGATCGAACGGGCGCTCGAGAGCCGCAAGCTGAATGCCGAGATCAAGCGGCTGAAGGGACTGCTGGAGGAGCGCTTCGACTTTTCGAACATCATTGCCAGGAGCGACAGTATGCGGAGGGTGCTCGAGCAGGTATCACGCATTGCAGCGACGGACTGCACCGTCTATGTGCATGGAGAGAGCGGCACTGGAAAGGAGCTGATCGCCAAGGCGATCCACCTGGCGAGCCCGAGGAAGGAAAAACCTTTTGTGGCGATCAACTGCGCGGCGATTCCCGAGAACCTCCTCGAGAGCGAGCTCTTCGGGCATGAGCGCGGCGCCTTTACCGGTGCGATCAAGAGCTCGAAGGGGCTCTTTGCAAGGGCGCACGAGGGTACGATCCTTCTGGACGAGATCGGCGATATGCCGCTCTCGATACAGGCCAAGCTGCTCAGGGTACTCCAGGAGCGACAGTTCTATCCCGTGGGGAGCGAAAAGCCCATCGAGGTCGATATCAGGGTGATCGTAGCAACAAATAAAAATCTCGAAGTGGAAGTTCGGGAAGGACGGTTCAGGGAGGACCTTTTCTACAGGATCCATGTAATCCCCATCCACCTGCCGCCGCTCAGGGACAGGAGGGAGGATATCCCCCTTCTTGCCGAGTATTATCTGAACAATTTCAGCAAGGAGATGGGAAAAAAGCTGAAAGGCTTCACCCCCGAGGCGACGCAGAAGCTCATGCTCTATGATTGGCCGGGCAATGTCCGCGAACTGAGGAACACCATCGAATATGCTGCTGCAATGGCCCATCAGGATATGATCACCGACGACCTGATCCTCCATAAAAAAGAGGTCCAGAATGAGGAATTGCTGCCGCTCAAAGAGGCGCGCGAGTCTTTCGAGAAGGGATATCTCATCCGCATCCTCGAATTCAGCAGGGGCAATGTGAGCAGGGCGGCCCAGATGGCAGGGAAATACCGGGCCGATTTCTATAATCTCCTCAAGAAGTACAACCTCAATCCCGAGGTCTTCAAGAAGACCACCATCAACAAATGAAGATATTCAGGGTCGTGAAACGTCGCAGGGATATCGCGCAATGGACGCGACTCTTTTGTGAGATGAAATATTCGCTTCGATAGCGGCAGGAAACAGAGTGCCTGCTCCTGCTCGAAATTGTTTCCGAGCAGGCAAGTATTAAGCTATAACCAGCTCGACTTTGGTTCCCTTGCCAGGGGTGCTCTCAATGCGCATATTCCAACCGTGGGCGCTGACAAGGTGTTTGACGATTGCGAGCCCGAGTCCCGTACCCCCCATTTTCCTGGAGCGGGCGGTATCTACCCTGTAGAATCTTTCGCCGAGCCGGGAGAGATGGTCCTCCGGGATACCGATGCCGGTGTCCTCGACGAACAGAACGGCTTTGCCGTTGCTCCTGGCAGTGCCGATGGTTACACTGCCCTTTTCGGTAAACTTTATTGCATTATCGGTGAGATTGACCAGAATTTGGGTCAGCCTGTTCTTGTCAGCGTATAATTCCCTGAGCTCATCCACAACCGAAGTCGCTATGGAAAGATTCTTTTCCGCCGCCTTATTGCCCAGGACAGCAAGGACGTCCTCAATAACATCCTCGACGGAGAGCAGAGCCTTTTCAATCTTGATTGCCCCCAGCTCTATTTTGGAAAGGGTCATTAGGTCATTGACGAGGCTGTTTATCCTCATGCTGTTGGACTTGATCGCGCTGAGGAATTTGATCGCGTGCTCCTTGTCTGCGAGCGCACCGTCCAGCAGTGTTTCCGCAAAGCCCGCGATTGCCGTTATGGGGGTCTTAATCTCATGGGAGACATTGGCGACAAAGTCCTTCCGCATCTGCTCGAGCTTTCTGAGTTTGGTGATATCATGGAAGATCGCTACGAAGCCCGAGGGCTCATCAGCCCTGTAAAGCAATGGGGACACCCTTATCACCATATACCGCTCCTGCGGGTAATCGAACCGGCACTCGACCATCCCCGGTGCGCGACTGCTGAGTACCTTGTGGACCAGATTCGACAGCTCCTGGTTTCTTACGACCTCAATAAGCTGCTTTCCGAGTATCGTTTCATCTCTGAAAAGCTCAGCGGATGCCGGATTGGTCATCTGGATAACGCCGCGTGAATCAACGATAATAAGGACATCGGGAATGCTTTTGAGGATTACACTGAGACGCTCCTTCTCCTCAATGTTTTTTGTTATCACTTCTTGAAGGTTCTCGGCCATTGCATTTAAGTTTCGGGCAATCTCATTGAACTCAGCATCATCCATGAAGAGTCGTTTTTCGATCCCGCCGCGTGCCAATGATTGGGAGAACCAGGTAACCTGTTTCAGCAGCCTCCTCAAATAATCGGTGTGCCACATGAACACAATGCCCGACAGCAGCAAGACCGCCGTGATGACGATGATGATCTTTATCCTGAGCAGTACGATCGCTTTATCGATCTCCTTTAACGGGATCGCCATCCTGATGATTCTCTCGGGGCTTTTTCCTCCGGTGACCTTTTTTGCGATATAGAGGAAATCATAGTTGAGGGTTTCACTGTGTCTGATCGAACTCCCTATGCCGGAACGGAGGGCATGCTCGATTTCCGGCCTCGTGGAGTGATTTCCCATAAGAGAAGAGTCTTTGTCGGAATCTCCCATAACGCTCCCGTCGGCGGCAATAATGGTGACCCTCGCTCCGGTCTTTTCTCTCATCTGCCTGCAAAAGCCGTCAAGATTTCCTTTCCCGAACGGCATGGAGTGGGCGACGAGGTTTATCTGGGCGGCAAGACTCTTCTTAAGGTCGCTGATATGGCTGTTCCTGATGACCGAGGCAATATAGATTTCGATGAACAGTGCGGACAGAACTATGATGATGCCGTAAATGAGAAAGATTCGTGTGAATATGCCTTTTTTCATGCAGGGTGCCGTTGTCTGTTTTTAGCTCTCTACGTATAACACGTGATACTATCGAAATGCAAATCAGGATGCAGTGAGCTCCAGCCCGATAAATGCTTCCCCCGCGCCGGTGGGATGCCGGCGCACCGGGTAGCCGACACGGCCTGAGATCACCGGCCGGAAGGAGTGTCACTCCTTTTCTACAATGCCTGTAGGGTAAAACATACAGTCGGAAGGTGCCCCGCAAAGCCCGCAAGTGCCTCTATTGTCTGAATTTCTTTAAAAGGTATGTAGGTTTTTCCATTCAGGGCTCCTTTGTTCAGAAGTACTGCCCAGTGAAAAGTAGTAAGAAAAGTCAAAGGCTTGCAAATAGATCTTCTGCGTGGCATGCCCTTTGCTCATCGCTTGCATACGTAGTTCACGAAAAAGGCGGGGTGAGCATTGTTCCGTTTCCACCCTCCCTTCGTTCTCATCCCTCACTGGGGGAGTTGATGCCCGCCGTTTCTGCTGCGGGGAGTTTATTAAAGGAGAAATGGTATGTATAACAACGTGCGCTGTTTTCTTTGGGGACTGGTGCTTCTGGCTGCAGCAGGGTTCATGCTGCCGGAGAGGAGCGCTGCAGAGGTGTCTGTTAATGTCGCTATCGGAACTCCGCCGCCACCGGTGGTGCTTTCCTCCCCGCCCGACGTCGTTCTGATCCGCGGAACCTATGTCTACTTTGTACCGGGCGCCGGAACCGAACTTTTCTATTATGACGGACATTGGTACCGCCGCCACCGGGGAGAATGGTTCTGGTCACGCCATTACAGCGGCTCCTGGGTATACCTCCCGCCGGCGCGAGTCCCCCGAGTATTCGTCAGCCTTCCCGAGGATTACTACGAGTCGTACTATATAAGCAAGCCCGTTCCCTACGAAAAGGTCGTGAAGAAGCATCACAAAAAGATCGAGAAAGAGGACTCGCGGCACAAGAAAGAGAAGAACCGCTATGAGGATTATGATTAGGATGTCCCGGGTACCGCCTCCCTGCTAGCACGCTCAGGCCGGTCCGGATAAAAGCGGCAGTCCGGCAAACGCCAGCCGCTTTTTTGTAATGAACGACTACACTTCTGTTAAGCATCCCGACGGAGAACGTTCCTGTGCTCCACGATGTGTATGAGCATACGATGGTCATCATATGGTCACGCGAGGGCGCACTGAGGATCATTGCCGTTGATATGAAAACAAATTTATCATTGCCTTCCTCCGGCTCCTCCCCAAAAGGGCACTCACATGAGAGATGTATCGCCTACTGGCATACCTCTTGCTCCTTCATAAGCAGATAAAACTATTTTGAAAGGAGGCAGCACATGAGAAAGTCGCTTTTGTTGAAGTCCTGTGTAGTATTGGTAGTTGCCGTTTTCTTTGCTGCGGGCTGTGCCACGTTTACCGGAAAGACGGCAGGGCAGATCGCCAGTGATACTGCCATAACTTCGAAAATCAACGCCAAGATCGTCCAGGACCCCGAACTGGCGTACCTGAAGATCGATGTGGATACCTTTGAGGGCAATGTAACACTTTCAGGACAGGTCCCCAGCGCGGAGGCGAGGGATAGGCTTGTGGCCCTGGCGAAAGCCACCGAAGGTGTCAAGAGTGTCAAGCAGAATCTTGTTATCGAGCCGCCGAAGTGGCCGCAGCAGCAACAACAGCAACAGCAGCAGTAATCCGCATCGCATCGTGCCGTCGTGTCTCCCTCTTATTACAAAGGAGGCGTACGAATGAGAGAAGCCTGGTTGTTGAAACTCAGCGTGTTCCTGGTGCTTGCAGTATTTTTTGCCGCCGGCTGCTCGACCGCAACGGGGAGGACGGCAGGGCAGACCGTGGATGATTCCGCGATAACCGCTAAGATCAATGCAAAGATCGTCCAGGACCCCGCTCTGCAGTATCTAAAGATCGATGTAGATACCTTCCAGGGGAATGTAACACTTTCAGGGACGGTTCCGAGCAAAGAGGCCCAGGACAGACTGGTGAGCCTGGCGAGGAACACCGAAGGGGTCAAGAGTGTGAGGACCAATCTCGTTATTCAGCCATAGCCTGCTGCTGTTCATGTGTCCTGAGGCGCCGTACCTTTTCGCTTGTCCAATACCCTGCATTTTCTTGTCTGCAGGAATAGCGGTGCCGGCAGCAGCCGCGCAAGCATGGTGCAATCCCTCTGCTTGTAGCGACGTTCTGCCGGCATACTCTTTCTGCAGGAGGGACAATGGTCGGCCGTGCGCTGCATTGTTTATCAGGGGACAACCGGGTGCAGTGCATCGCTCCTCCGATTGCCTCGCCCACTTTTTGTTGATATCCTCTTAATAGGATGTATAAGAAAATCCTCGCTGCGGTCAATGAATTTACCAATTCCGAGACGGCGGCCCACTATGCGCTCGCGCTCGCGAAGGCATGCAGGGCAAAGCTGCTGCTCGTCTTCGTGTCTGAGGAGACTCTCCGTCATGCTGTTTTCAGACACGCGGAGGCGGCTCAAGAGCGGCTTTTTGTCGAAGCAGAGCGACAGGGAATCGAGGTCGAGCGCATTACCGAAACGGGTGGTCCGGTAATGAGGGTACAGGAAATAGTGAAAGAGCGGGGGGTCGACCTCGTGGTTATCGCAACGAGGAGAGAAGATGTAAAAAGGCGGTTCTTCGCGAGGACCCATGCCCGCGAGTTTATGACAAAGCTGCCCTGTTCAGTCGCAATGGTGAGAGTGGTGCACATGGGAAGGATACACCCGCGGGACATTCTGGTTCCGCTCAAGGGCCATATCTCGCATATCGATGAAAGGGCCTATTTCATTGCAAAGCTCGCCGAGGGGCTCGGTTCACGGGTGACTCTCTTTCATCTGCTGAAACCACTCACAAGCTTTTTCCAGGGAGAGCGGGTGCTGCTGCCGGTTGAACGGGAGCGGCGCCTTCCCAAGGACATCGAGCGGTTTGTGAAGGCAATAGAACAGTACGGCATCGCCCATGAGCGGAGAACGGGCCACGGCAGTATCGGACGCTCGATCACCATAGAGGCGGCGCTGAAGCGGAACGATCTCATTGTGATGGGCGCCAGTGAGCGGAGCCTGCTCAGGAGCCTTATCAGCGGCAACCCGGTAGAGGCCGTTCTCAGGGAGACGCCCTGCAATCTCATCATAGTACGGCCCGACCATGAGCATCGCGCGGGAGAGCAGCACTGAGGGCTATGAGGATACATGCCCTGCCGCCCGAAGAGGTCACCAGTTATCTCGTCACGTCCGACCAGGGACTTTCGGAAGAGAGTGCCCGGCGTCGTCTGCACGAGTACGGATACAATGAGATAAAAGAGGTCAGGAGGAAGCCCCTCTACCAGAGGTTCCTTGCTCAGTTCACCCACTTCCTGGCAGTGCTCCTCTGGATTGCCGCTGCGCTCAGCTTTGTGTCGGAGTACCTGAATCCCGGAGAGGGCATGTTCTCTCTCGGCCTGGCGATTGTTGTGGTGATCGTGATCAATGCGATCTTCACCTTCATCCAGGAATACCGCGCGGAGAGGGCGATCCATGCCCTTGAAAAGCTCCTGCCTTTCAATGTAAAGGTGCTGAGAGAAGGTTTGGTGAAAGAGCTTCCTGCAAGAGAGATCGTTCCCGGCGATGTTATCCTCCTGGGAGAGGGGGACAAAGTCCCTGCCGATGCACGACTGATCGAGGCGCACCGTTTAATGGTGAATAATGCTCCCCTGACCGGGGAGTCCGCATTACGACTGAGAGGACATGAGCCGTTTACGGGGGAGTATCTCGATAGCCCCAATATCGTCTTTGCCGGCACGCTTGTCGCAAGCGGATCGGGCAGGGCAGTCGTATTTTCGACGGGCATGTCGACCGAGTTTGGCAAGATCGCCCATCTCACCAGCGCTGTCGAACCGGGATTGAGCCCCCTTCAGAAAGAGATCATAAAAGCGGCGAGGGTCGTCGCCACCATTGCCGTCACCACGGGATTCGTATTCTTCAGTGTGGGAGTGCTCAGCGGCAGGAGCTTCTGGCATAATTTTCTTTTTGCCGTCGGCATTATCATCGCAAATGTCCCTGAGGGGCTCCTCCCCACGGTCACTCTCGCGCTGGCCATGGGAAGTCAACGTATGGCAAAGAAAAAGGCCCTCATAAAAACACTCACCTCTGTGGAGACGCTCGGATCGGTTACCGTGATCTGCACCGATAAGACCGGCACACTTACGCGGAATAAGATGGAGGTGACGAGGCTCTGGGGACCGGGGACAGGTACCATCGAATACCGCAGGAGCGATTCCGGAGGAACTCCGCCCCTCCGTGAAGTGGCGATGCTCATGAAGATTGCCTATCTTTGCAACAATGCGGTCTATGAAGAGGGGAAGTACAGGGGGGACCCGACCGAGACGGCACTGCTCAAGGCAGCGCGGGAGTCGTACGGAGACGTGCGGGCCGTGCGCATTGCCGAAATACCGTTCGATTCCGAGAGGAAGAGGATGACCACGATACATGCGATTGAAGGGGACCGGCTTGCCCTCACCAAAGGGGCGCTCGAAACGGTGCTGCCGCGCTGTTCCGGCATGCTCTATCAGGAGGGAGAGCGAGCATTGGATGATGAGGGGCGGGCAGCGCTCCTGCACGCCTATCACGCAATGATGGATTCCGGACTCAGGGTGATCGCCTTTGCCTACAAAAGGGAGAATATCCCCGCCGATGAAGCAGCGGCTTCTGAAATGCTGGTCGAAACGGATATGATCTTTGCCGGGCTCATCGGGCTTGAAGACCCGCCGCGACCCGAAGTGCCCGGGGCGATACAGAAATGCCGCAGCGCCGGGGTCAGGGTGATCATGATTACCGGAGATGCGAGCAGGACCGCCCTTGCGATCGCACGGCAGATAGGTCTGGTGAGTGACGAGGAGAGCCGCTCGCACAAAGAGAGGGGGGTCGTAATCGAAGGGCCGGCATTGGACGCCATGACCGACAGGGCCGTGAGAGAGCGGCTCCTTTCCGGAGAGGTTATCTTTTCGCGCATGACCCCGGGACATAAAATGAGGATCGTCGCACTGCTCAAGGATGAGGGAGAACGCGTTGCGGTGACCGGCGACGGCGTCAACGATGCACCGGCGCTCAAGAAGGCGGATATCGGTATCGCCATGGGGGTGACCGGAACCGATGTGGCGCGGGAGGCCGCTGATATCATCCTCCTCGACGATAATTTCGCGACGATTGTGAATGCCATCGAGGAGGGCAGGGGTGTTTTCGAGAACATCAGAAAATTCATCAGCTATATCTTTGCTTCCAATATTCCGGAGATTGTGCCTTATATCGCCTATGTCCTTTTCAGCATTCCCCTCCCGCTCACGATCATGCAGATCCTCGCCATTGACCTGGGCACCGATATGTTTCCTGCCCTTGCCCTCGGCGCAGAACAGCCGTCGAAGGAGGTGATGAGCCAGCCTCCTCGGCGGCGCGAGGAGCGACTGCTGAACTTTTCGGTCCTCGGACGCGCCTATCTCTTTCTCGGCCCGATCGAGGCCTTTGCGGGACTCTACGGCTTCTTCTTTGTATTGAATGCAGGCGGATGGCAGTGGGGCGAAATGCTGCCTGCTCATGACCTGCTCTACCTGAAAGCGACGACCGCTTGCCTGGGGGCGATCATTATTACCCAGATCGGCAATGTCTTTGCCTGCCGCTCGTTCAGGGAGTCGGTGTTCAGTATCGGTTTTTTCTCGAACAGATTGATACTGCTCGGTATCGCCCTCGAGATCGCGATCTCGATCTTCATCATCTATACGCCGCCGGGAAATGCCATTTTCGGGACGACGCCGCTGGACCCGTCGATCTGGCTGGTGCTCTTCCCCTTCAGTATTCTTTTGCTGGCGGTAGAGGAAATAAGGAAACTTTACGTGAGGAGAATGGGCAGGACGGTGAATCGGTGAGCCGCCTTTGAATGCATGCCCCCGTAGTCGATCGGAACGCATGATTTTATATGCGCATTGCCTTTCAGCAAGACCTCTGAGATGTGTTAGAGTGCACTCCCCTCTACGGGTGCTCGTGCGTTGCAACTTGTTTAGCTTATTCTATATATCCAGTGATATACTTTAACTAAACACGGCGATATCGTGTGTCATCTGTTCATCTGTCCTCTAGCATCCCAGGGAGTAGCCATTGAAGGATAAACACCCGTACCGAGAGACCCAAAGGGAAGGGGGGCCTTAGAAGTGCCGTTATCAGAGCAGGAACACCTCGATCGGCTGAGAAGGCGGGCGGAACGAAAACTTCAAGACCAGACCGAACGGTTGCAGGATTTATCAAAGCAGGACATGGCACGTCTTGTCCACGAGCTGGGAACCCACCAGATTGAGCTCGAACTGCAAAACGAGGAGCTGTGCAGAGCACAGGAGGAGTTCGAAGAAGCTCGCCGCAAGTATGCCGATCTCTATGACTTCGCTCCTGTCGGGTATCTCACCCTCGACCTTGATGGTGTAATCATCGAGGCCAACCGTACCGCTGGCTCCATGTTGGAAAGAAACAAACGATCACTGATTTCACGCCCCTTCTCCTCGTATATTGTCCGGCGGGACCACGACATCTTTGCCGCCCACATGGACGATGTCCTCAAAAAGCGGACCCGTCAATCCTGCGAGGTCAGACTCAAGAGGCTGCGCGGCGGCACCTTCCATGCAGAACTCCAAAGCATCATTGTAGAAGATCACGAACCACCCCTGTATGTGAGAACGGTGATCATAGACATCTCCCGGCGAAAAAGGGTTGAGGAGGCACTACGAGAGAGCAAAGAGCTGAGCGATGCCGTCAATCAGATCAACGCAGTGATCTTCTCAACACTCGATTTCGGTGAAATAATGCACAGGGTTATCGAAGAGGTTGTCAAAGCGGCAGGGGCTGACTCAGCCGTGATTTACATGCCCGAGGGGAACTTGTGGGTGGCCCGGTACGTCTATGGATTGCCCGGATTCGAAGGGACCCGTATCACTGCAGACGATATAAAATATTCGGTACGTGCGGTCAAGGAGAGAAGGCCCGTTGTCATCAATAATATTCCCGCCAATGAGGAAATATGCCACACTCGTATTGTACAGGGATACGGGGTAAAAGCGCTCCTCGATGCGCCTCTGATCGCAGGGGAGGACGTGATCGGCAATTTCGCGCTGTATTCCCATAGAGAAGGGGAGGTTTTCAACGAGAGGCATATAGACTTCTTCAATAAGGTTTCTGCATCGGTCTCACTGGCAGTCAAGAATGCCCATCTCTTTAAGTCACTGCAAGAGTCCGAGCATCGTTACCGCACGCTGTTCAATGCGATTGACGAAGGCTTCTGCATTATCGAAGTAATGTTCGATGAGCATGAAAAGCCGGTCGACTATCGCTTTCTGGAGATCAACCCGTCATTTGAAAAGCAAACGGGGCTCATCGATGCGCAGGGCAAGAGAATGCGCGAGCTTGCCCCGAAGCACGAAGAGTATTGGTTCGAGACATACGGAAACATCGCCTTGACGGGACAACCTGTTCGCTTTCAGAGTCGTGCCGAACAGTTGCAACGGTGGTTCGACGTTTACGCCTTCCGCTTCGGGCAACCGGAGGACCGGCAGGTCGCCGTTCTCTTTAACGATATCACCGAGCGGAAGCGCATAGAAGAGGAAATCAAACACATGGCGCACCATGATGCGCTTACCGGCCTGCCCAATCGAAGGCTGTTTATCGATATCATTACTTTCGCGCTTGCTGAGGCCCGAAGACACAAGAAAAGACTGGCGCTCCTTTTCCTGGACCTTGACCGCTTCAAGGAGGTCAACGATACGCTCGGCCATGAAGCAGGTGATGAACTGCTGAAACATGTCTCGGTCCGGCTCAAGGCCGTCATCAGGCGGACGGATACCATCGCCCGCATCGGCGGCGATGAGTTCAATATAGTCCTTACCGATATTGCCAGGGGAGAGGATGCAGGTGACGTTGCCCGAAAGATCGTGGAGTCCTTCCAGAAGCCTTTCAGCATCGCCGGAAAAGAACTGCATATTACCACCAGCATCGGCATCAGTATTTATCCCGACGATACCGACGATATCGACATACTGTTCAGGTGTTCGGATATGGCTATGTACCATGCCAAAGAGACCGGTAGAAATACCTATCAGTTCTACAATCCGGCAATCAATACCCGGTCCCTTGAGCGCATGAGGCTCGAAGGTATGCTGCGCAGAACCATTGAAGGGGGAGAACTTGTCGTATACTATCAGCCACAGGTAAGCATCGAAACCAGGCAGATGATCTGCGCAGAGGCTTTGGTCCGCTGGAGGCATCCTGAACAGGGGATGCTTGATCCCAAGCACTTTATTCCTTTGGCCGAGGAGACCGGAATCATTGCTGCCATTGATGAATGGGTACTCAGAACCGCCTGCACACAATGCAGGGAATGGCAGGAATCAGGGATTCCTGGCATGTGTGTCACCGTGAACCTTTCTGCCGAACAGTTCCAGAAGACCGATCTTGTGGAGCGGATATCCTTGATCCTCAAGGAGACCGGACTGGAGCCGAATCGGCTTGACCTTGAGATCACCGAAAGTACAGCGATGAAAAGTCTGGAGCAGACGATTCACAATATGAACAGGTTAGCGGAGATAGGGGTAAGAATTTCGATCGATGATTTCGGCACTGGCTACTCATCGCTCAGTTATCTGAAGAAGTTGCCCATACAGAAACTTAAAATAGACCAGTCCTTTGTGAGGGATATAGCCACCGATCCTGATGATCGGGCAATCATCAGTGCAGTGACCGCCGTGGCACAGAACATGAAGCTCAGGGTGATCGCCGAAGGGGTAGAGACAGAAGAGCAGTTCGAGTTTCTCAAATCGATAGGCTGTCAGGAGATACAGGGATTCTTCTTTAGCAAGCCACTTCCGGCAGATGAGTTCAGGGAGCTGATCGCGAACGGTAAATAGCCAAGAGTACGATCTCTCATGCTCACCTTTCTCCCCCTTGCAGTTGCCGAGCAGCAGAACAACTCTCTCATCATAACCACATACCGATCCGGATCACGTGCAGGCAGGGTCAACTGTCCGGAAGTGTGCTCTGTCGCAGGCACGTGTGCATGTGCTCCACGCGGCTGGCTCGATGCTTCCTTGTCGTTAATAAGGAATCACTGCGTCATACTCCACTAATGCCCGGGCGATCTCTTCGGTAGACATCTGCTCGAAATTATTCTCGGGAGTGTTGGTGATTATGGTTGCCTTCATTTCTCGAAGAGCCTCTATGCTCATGGCGACCCCCTCGTCAATCTCGAGCCTCCGGTCCATGACGAAGACGGTTATCTGATTATCCGCAAGCGTAAGGCCGACGGCCATCCGCAGCGCCTCCTGCTGACGGTTGGTAACGATAACAGCGACCTTTTTCTTCACGCCTCCTCCACAATGAGCTATAAAAGAAGTATAGCAAAATCGTTGCGAGAAGAGCGTTGGTGATATGGTAAACTTACTTGTCTATGGAAAGATTCATATCGATCGTAATCCCCAACTATAACGGCAGCGCTACGATAGGCCGCTGTATTGAGGCTGCGCTGGCGTCGGCATATGCGCATTTCGAAGTGATCGTTGTCGACGACTGCTCCACGGACGGCTCGGTCGAAATCATTACGCAGTATCCCTGCAGGCTCATCCGGCTTTCCCGGCACGGCGGGGCATCAAAGGCGCGGAACACCGGCGCCTTTCACAGCAAAGGCGATATTCTTTTTTTTACCGATGCCGATTGTCTCCTTACCCCCGACGCACTCTCCGTAGCCGGTGCGATCATTGCGGAGAAAGGTACCGCGATGGTGGTGGGCGGCACCTATACGCCGCTGCCCTACGACAAAGGGTTCTACAGCATGTTCCAGTCTGTTTTCATCAACTATTCAGAGTTGAAGCATGCTGATGCCCCTGACTATATCGCCACCCATGCATTGGCGATTGATGCACAGGTCTTTCGGACGTCGGGCGGCTTCGCCGAGGAGTTTCTGCCGATTCTGGAGGATGTGGAATTCAGCCATCGCCTGCGCAGCCGCGGGTACACGCTCATGATGAGCCCTCACCTCCTCGTGCAGCATATTTTCAACTATTCTCTCGGCGCGTCGCTCAGAAACGCCATGAGGAAAACTGCGTACTGGGTGCTCTATTCACTCAGAAACCGCGACCTCTTTGCCGACTCGGGCACTGCCTCTCTCGAGCTCAAATTCAATGGCTTCATCTATCTCATCATGCTCTCTCTCATCGTCTTCGGCATTGCTACCGGAAAGGGTATTGCTGCTGCATTTGTGCTCGCGCTTCTTCTACTTGCAGCCAACGGTACTGTCAGCAGAGCTCTTCTTGCTGCGTTTCTTAGGGCAGGGGGCAAGCTTTTTGCCCTCAAAGCGACAGCATATTACATGCTCGTCTACCCGGCAGCGATATGGATAGGGGTGATCGTGGGAATGAAAAAATACCTATTAGGAAAGCACGAATGATATTATTCCTGGAATTGCGCAAGGAAAAGGCTGGAATGGATGCAGAAAGAAGCTTTCTAGCGCTTCTTTATTCTTCCATCAAGACCTCACATTCTTGATAACTGCTCTTTAATTGAGAGGTGAGGCATATCGATCTAGAATAAAGGCGCATGAGAAAGCTTCTTGGGGTACCCGTTCCTGCCTGCGCCCACCCCGCATAAACTTCAAAACACGCCTGATATCTATTTCAGTTAAAATAAAGGATGTATTCACCGGTTCGACATGTCGGAAGTATTTTCCACAAAGGGAGGCCGATCCATCTCACCTTTTTCCTGACGAGAAGGTGCAATGCGCGCTGCCCCTTCTGTTTTTATCTCGGGAAAAAGGAGAGACCTGCGCAGGACCGTCCCGAGCTTTCTCTCGACGAGATCGAAAAGATTTCACGCACCCTCGGCAGCCTTTTGTGGCTTGCGTTCTCGGGTGGAGAGATATATCTCCGCAATGATCTCGTGGAGATCAGCAAGGTGTTCTACCGCACCAACAAGCCTGCTATAATGCTCTTCCCGACGAACGGTATGCTTCCTGAAGTGATCAGAGAGAAGACGGAACAGATCGTCATGCACTGCAGGAAGAGCACCATTGCCGTGAAGCTTTCCCTTGACGGGCTGCACGATGCCCATGACGCACTCCGCGCAACACCGGGCAGTTTCGAGAAGACGATGCAAACCTATTGGCTGCTCGCCCCCCTGCTCGGGCGCTATCCCAACTTCGAGCTCGGCATCAATACTGTTTTCTGTGCCGAAAACCAGGACCACATGGATGAGGTTATCGACTATGTGGGCCGTCTGGAGCATATCAGGACCCACACGATCTCGTTGGTCCGCGGTGACCTCGCACGGGAACACTACACACGGGTGGACTTTGAGAAGTACCGCCGTGCAATAGAACGGCTTGAGCACAACCTGAAGTGTGGCAGTGCAAAAACATACCGTTTCAGGGGCGCGCGGCTCAAGGCTGCACAGGATATCCTGCAGCGCCGCCTTATCCACCGCACCCGGCAGGAGCGGCAACGGCTTATTCCCTGCTATGCCGGCAGGTTGAATCTCGTGCTGAGCGAGAGCGGCGAAGTCTTCCCCTGTGAAATGCTCGATGCGTCTCTTGGTAATATCAGGGAACATAACTACGATATGCAGAGGCTTATCGGCTCGGAAAAGTCTGCAAAGATTATCGATTCAATACGGCGGAATCACTGTTATTGCACTCACGAATGCTATTTTATGACCAATATCTTATTCAATCCGGCGTTGTATCCTGCATTGCTCAAAGAGTACCTGCGGCTCCAAAGGGTAGGCCAGGATCAAGGCTGAGGCAGAATGCAATAAACGGGGAGATCAGATGTAATCACCGATCGGCCTGATCATACCCAGCTTGACGAGCAGCATGATGAGCCCGGTATAGGCCAGAGAGACGGCAAGGTCTTTCAGGAATTGCCGTTTCGTGTAGTGCGTGTCCCCGTTTCCTTTCTTTACTATTTTCTCTATCCCTTTATGCATTATGACAAGCCCTGCTATGTTGGTGATCCAATACGAGATGACAAATGACGAGAGGAACGCGGGCTTATAGACGAGGCTCACCAGCCATGCGCAGGCATATGCAAGAGGGATATTGAGGAACAGATCATTCCACCACGAGAGAGGGGAGAGCAGGTAACCGATAATGCCGATGACGCTGCCCGAGATTCTTCTTTTGATGGCCATTGCACTGCCGGGGTCACACAGCGTATCAGGAAGAGGACGCATCGATGGCATACACCGTTCCGCTGCGGTGGTCGGCAAAATAGAGATTCCCCGCCTCATCCTCGCCGAACGTTGAGATTGCATGATCGGTATCGGAGAGCAGGTTTGTCTGCCATGCGGCTCTGGACCGCCGCAGCCCCCAGATGCGTCCGGAGCAATAGTCGGCATAGAAGTAGATGCCCTGCAACTGTGGAAACTTGGGTCCGCGATAGACCATCCCGCCGGTTACCGAGCATCCCTGTGAGTGGTCGTATTCGGCAACCGGCGCGGTCAGTCCCGACCGGTCGCAGGGAGCAGGGCGATAGCAGTGGTTTCCCTCCATGATGTTCCATCCGTAATTTTCCCCGCCCCGGCTCGAGGCGGGCTGGAAGTCGATCTCTTCATAGAGCTCCTGGCCTACATCGGCGATATAGAGGTCGCCGGTCTTACGGTCAAAGGAAAAGCGCCAGGGATTGCGCAGTCCCAGCGCCCATATTTCGGGGCGGTACCCTCTTTTGTTCATATAAGGATTGTTTTTGGGAACCGCGTAGGGCGAAGCGCCGGATTCGACATCGATCCTGAGTATTTTCCCCAGCAGAGCAGCTGGGTTCTGCCCGTTGTTATGGGGATCCCCTCTCGATCCGCCGTCACCCATACCGATATAGAGATAGCCGTCCGGACCGAAGGCGAGTTGACCGCCGTTGTGGTTGGCATAGGGCTGTTTGATCGTCAGGAGTATCTCCTCGCTCCCGGAGTCTGCCCTATCGGGATCGGCGCTGAGCTGGTAGCGTGCGATAACGGTATCGCCTGATTTATTGGTGTAATTGATGTAGAAATATCTCTTGTCACGATAGCCCGGCGGGAAGGCGATGCTGAGGAGGCCACGCTCCCCGCAGCAGCTCACCTTACCGGTTATGTCGAGAAAAGGGGTTTTCGCCACGGTAGTGCTCTTTACGATCATGATGCGGCCCCTCTGTTCCGTCACGAACAGCCGGTTGCTGCCGTCGCCGGCATGGGTGATATGTGTGGGAGACGTAAGGCCCCGTACATGCACCCTCGTCGTGATACCGGGCCATTTCTCACCCGTCTGCGGCTCGGCAGTGTTCAGGAACAATAATCCTGCAGCGAACAGTAACAGCACTGAAAAAAGAAATCTGGCCATAACACCCTCCCATGAATCCTTTTACCATAAGGATATCCCATAAATCGGCATTTGTAAAAATGAGGGGAATACGAGGGGCGGGAGTCCTTGACAGGGAGGCAGCGAGAAGATACCATTTTGGTAAAGACCGGTGATGTGTGAGGTAACGGAGCAGCATGCCGAGAGGACTTCGAGTAGTTTGCTCTACCCGTTCCCGAAGGACCGCATCAGATAGCTCCTGTCTCCTGAAATAATCAGCACATATACTGCGGCGCCGTTACCACGACGGTAATCTTGCGGTTTTAATGGGAGGATTAGATAATTTTATTTGAAAATTCCATCGGATAATTCTAAAGTTTATTTATCCCGGCACGATTACTAAGCTGAACATACTTTAGTACTACGTCCCGAGGAGGTAACGGCAATGAAAGGGCTTTACCGCATCGAAGAGGAACTGGACTTCGAGCGTAAAAGGCTCCTCGCGCTCGTCGAATGCAGAATAAAGAGAAACGAGATGGATATCGCCCGGACCCATGCAGAGGAGCTGTTCGAGGCGGAAATGGAGGTGACGTTGCTGAAGAAAACAAAGGCCTTCATCAAATGCAACAGCCTGCTGGTCAAGGGCATGGTGTTCCTTATCGGCATCCTCCTGCTCACGACGGCATGTCTGGCGCTCAACATACAACCTTCGTTCTACCTTGTCGTGGAGCTCGTCGTCATCCTCTCCATTCTCTCGCTCATGGCGGTCGATGCGCTGGTGACCGGCAGGTTCGAAAGGACGATGAAACTGATCATGGACCGGTACGATGCCGAAAAGCAGCTCTTTGCAGCGCGAATAATAGAGCGTTTTATTGATTACCCCAATGCCGGAGGGTGCTCCTGATGCCCCGCTTATGATCAGGAGGCGACGCCTCCGCACCTGAGGTGCTGAAGAGCAACAAGGAGGTGATCATTCCGTGCGTTTCTTTATGGTCGACAGCGAGCAGTTTGTCCTGACGAACGTGAGCGAGGATACCATCAGAGGGTACTGGAAGGATTACTACGCCTACCGTTACGATATAACCCTCAGTTTCTACGAATTTCTCAGGGAAAACGGTATCGATGTAAGGATCATCTCGCCCTCCTTCAATCCCTTTGGCTTCGGGTTCTCCCACATCGAAATCTCGCTCAATTAGCATCCCGGCGCCGCTCCATACCCCCGGTACGTTGCGCGCGCGACCTGCTATGGAGGCGAGCAACGGCAGCATTCGCCTCTCCCCACTCCCTTTTTGATGCAATTGCCTTGACAGGTCCTCGGGAAAAATCCATTTTAAAAAACAAATTTGCTATAATAACGCAGGCGCGGGGGGTATTCGGTACAGAGGGGGTATTTGATGTCGGCGTTGTTTTCGATGGCCGTGGAGATATACCGAGCATACTATCAGCAGGACCGATGCACATCCGGCAGCCATGAAGCGGCCTTGCTCGCGATCACTGTCCCGGACAACTGGTAGCCAAAGGATCGGGAGTGAACAGGGCTTTCAAACATATCTTCATTGCTTCCTGCGTCGTCGCGCTGCTCTATCCTCTCGTTAATGTCTACTTCATATTCCCTTCGTTCCGAAACTTTCTGACTCGCAACACCGAGGACGAAGCGGTCCGGCTCGCGAACCATCTGGCGCCGCTGGTGATGGAAGGAGGAACACTCAAAGAGCCCCACGCGTTTTCCGCTCAAGCACGCACCCTGGCCAGGGAATTCAATCTCGAGAAGCTGAAGGTTTTTGCACCCACAGGAGAGATCATCTATTCTACTGATCCGAAGGACATCGGGACACGCAACAAGAACTCCTATTTTTTCGAGATCGTCGCCCAGGGGAAGCCGTACACCAAGGTGGTGCAGAAAGGCACCAAATCCCTCGAGGGCCAGACGATTGTCGCCGATGTGGTCGAGACGTACGCCCCGATTATGATCAACGGCAGATTTGCCGGCGCCTTCGAGATCTATTACGATATCACCAAACGGAACCAGGCGCTCAACACCCTGGTGTTTCGCTCCTCGCTTATACCGCTCGTCTTGATGATGGGGTTCCTGGTGGTTATCGTCGCCATCCTCTTCAAGGCGCAGAGGGCTGGAGCCGAATACATGCAGGATGCGACGAAGACGAGGTATCTTTCACCTGCCTATCAGATTCTCGTCCTGGCGCTCTCGATATTCGTTGCCGAGATCGCCGTCATGCTCCTCATCTCCGCTTTCCCACCGCTCTCTGTGCCGGCAAAGGCTGTTCTCGACGCCTCGCTGCTCGTTTTATTGATCTCCCCTTCCTTTTACTTCTTCTTGTTGCGCCCCCTTCTTGTTGCCATCAATGAGCGCAGGCAGGCGGAGCGGGAACTGAGTGAATCGAAGCAGATGCTCGAGGATATCGCCCAGGGCATCACCGAGAGTATCCTGCTCCTTTCGAAGGACTTTAAGATTCTCTGGGCCAATAAAGCTGCACTGGAAGAGACGGGTCTCCCCCTTGGGGAAATTTTGAACAGACCGTGTTACGAAGTGACTCATCGCTCGGACCACCTCTGCGTTCCGCCCTATGATCCCTGTCCTGTCTACGAGCTTATTGCGTCCGGGAATTCAGTCGTGGAGCATATTCACTTTGACCGCGACGGCAACCGACGCTTTGTGGAGGTGAGCGCCTACCCTCTCAAGGATAAAAGAGGAGAAATCGTTAAATTCGTCCATATTTCAAAAGACATTACCGAGCGTAAAGTGCTCGAAGAGGGGTTGCTGAAAAAGAGCGAGCAGGTCTTCAACCAGAGCAAGGAGTTGCAGAAGATCAATGCCGAGCTGCATGCACTCTATGAGGTTTCCAAGGCGATCAGCAGGACGCTGGACCTGGAGAAGCTCCTTTCCGATATCCTCCAGACGATTACCGGCATGGAAATGTTCAGGGTGGAACGGAAGGGCATGATCTTTCTCGTTGAAGGCAGCAGGCTGCATCTCGTGGCCCATACCGGCCTGTCTGAAACAGCAATTGAGCGTCACAAGGACCTCTCCATGGGAGAGAGCCTTTCCGGTCTCGTTGCTACCTCCGGGGAACCGATCATCTCGAAGAATTCTGATGAGGATGCCCGTCACCAGGTAAAAGTTCCCGGTCTGAGTCCATGCGGACACATTATACTGCCGCTGAAAGCCAAGGACAAGGTCTTCGGCGTCCTTTGCCTCTATCTGCCGCCCGAGACGGAAGTCGAGGAAAGGATCCTTGCGCTGCTTTCTTCGGTCGGCAATCAGATCGGCATCGCCATCCAGAACGCGCGGCTCTATGAGGAGACGCGTGCGCTCTCCCTCCGTGACCCCCTTACCGGCATCGGCAACAGGCGCCTCATGGACATCGAGCTGGAGCGGAGCTTTGCCGTGGCACGGCGGTACGACAAACAGCTTTCCATCCTCATGCTGGATATCGATCATTTCAAGGAGTACAACGATCGTCACGGACATGCGGCCGGTGATGCGGTGCTCGCCAAGGTTGCAGGCCTCTTTACCGAAAATATGCGCGAAGCCGATTATGCCTTCAGGTATGGCGGAGAGGAGTTCACCATCCTGCTCCCCGAAACAGACACGGCCATGGCCTGCGAGGTCGCCGAGAGAATACGGAAGGCGGTGGAGAAGCGGACAGAGGTCACGGTAAGTATCGGCATTGCCTCGTATCAGGAGCATATGAAAAAAGAGGATGAACTGGTCCGGAAAGCGGATAATGCCCTCTATCAGGCCAAGAATAAGGGAAGAAACAGGGTTGAAGTAGTCTTGTGAACGCTCGATCCGCTGCTGCATGGGCTTCGGCAGCTGGCGTTAAGGCACCGGGACGGATAAAGGGACAGCCTGTGCAGTCGCGCGCTGACATCGTCAGTTGCTGCGAACGATCTGGGCGATAAACTCTTCTTTTTCCGCAACGATTGAATTCAGGATATCCTCGGCATATCGCTCATAGATGGTCCCCTTCATGAGTTCCAGGTGCTCAAGGGCGCACTGAATCAGCATGTCGAACTGTTCGAGCCGCTGATGTGTGTCCAGGATGGTAGTATTCATGGGATTCTCCTCTGCTGCCCGTGTCAGGAGAACGTTGAATGAGGCGTGCTCCTGAATGCACCACGACTGCTCGGTCCGGCCATGCGGCTTCCATGAGGGATTCCCGGTGCGGTAACGGTGATGATCAGGGCAGAATGGTTTATAAGGCAACCCGTAACGACCGTCTGTATGGATAATTACATTTTATCAGGATACTCCATATTGTCAACTGCGTTACGCAGATGCAAACCGCGCGCAGAGAAGAGGGGTTGAAAAAAATGAGGAGGGTTTATTAACATTACGCACCTTTCAGAGGGATCAGAAATGAGTAATGTAAAAGAATTTATCAGAAAGGTCTTTGGGCGGAAGCGCGAGCCGGGCATTACCGTTGCACAGGCACTTGCCGGATTGCCTGAGGCATACATGGTCTTCAACGCCGTGCTCTATGACCACAGCGGCATCGACCATATCGTATTCAGCAGAAAACAGGGGCTTTTTCTCATCAATGCCCCTGCTGAGAGGGGTACAGTGACCTGCAGTGGAAAGCATCTGCTCATCAACGACAAAGAGCGCTCCGACATTATAAAGAAGGCCCTGAAAGATACGTTCTGGCTGAAATCCACCATACGGGAACGGATCGGTCTGGATGTACCTATTACTCCTGTAGTCGCCTATGAAAACGCTTCTGTGGCAGTGCGCCAGCCGCTTATCGGCGTTACCGTCCTCGAGGCAAAAGACGTCCTCGATGCGCTTCTGCATGCGCCGGAGAAGAGTATTCTCGAGGATGGGGTGGTCATGGTGTTGCGGGAGCTCCACGGCACACATACCATCAGCTATCGGTCGGTCTGATGTTTTCCAGTTCTTCCACGTTTTCAAACTCGTAAAGGCAGGAAAGGGCACTTTCTCTTGCGCATTTATTGTAAATAGAAATGCCTCTCTTTTCATTGAGAATAGTTGTTATTAAGAATGTGGGCCTTGGTGGAATCTAAGGAAGCGCTGGAAAGCTTCTTTTCGCACCCTTTCCTACCCCGTCGCGTTCTCAAGAAGTGCCATTTTTGTGCCCTTCATTTCCACCTTCTCTTTCCCTTTAGGTATAATTATGAAGACATGATCGACGAATTATTGATGAGAAGGCCGGCCTACAGCCTCCGTGAGCTGAACAGCATCATACGGACTGCGCTCAATGAAGCATTCCCCGGTATGTATTGGGTCGTTGCGGAGATCGCCGAGTGCAAGTGCAACCAGCGGGGACATTGCTACCTGGAGCTGGTGGAGAAGGAAGATGACCGGACCATAGCGCAGGTAAAAGCAACGATCTGGGCGTATGAGTACAGGAAGCTCGGCTTGAAGTTCAAGATGACCACCGGCGAATCACTGAAGCCGGGCATGAAGATACTGCTCCTCGCTGCAGTGACCTTCCATGAAGTCTACGGCCTGAGCCTTAATGTGAAAGACATCGATCCCGCCTATACCATGGGAGAGATGGCGCGCCGGAAAAAGGAGATCATCGAGCAGCTCACCCGCGAAGGGCTTGTCAATCTCAATAAGAGCGTGCCCTTGCCGCTCGTTCCCCAGAGGATAGCGGTCGTCTCCTCGCCCACGGCAGCAGGCTACGGCGATTTCTTCGGCCAGCTCGATACCAACGTTTTCGGTTATACCTTCAGCCATGTTCTCTTCCCTGCCGTGATGCAGGGCGATGAGTCGGAGCGTTCGATCATTGCGGCACTCGACAAGATCACACGGCAACAGGACGATTTCGATGTTGTTGTGGTGATCAGGGGCGGAGGCTCTTCCATAGACCTGAACTGCTTTGACAGCTATGCACTCGCTGCCTGTATTGCCCGATTCCCCCTGCCGGTCATCACCGGTATCGGGCATGAAAAGGACGATACGGTGGTCGATCTGGTGGCGCATACCAGAATGAAGACCCCGACCGCTGTCGCAGAATTCCTCATATCAGGAGTAAGGAGCTTTGAAGAAAAGGTGCTCGACCTGCAGAACAGGCTCCACCTCGCTGCCGGGAGGCTCGTGACCGATGAGAACTACCGGCTCGATGCGCTTGCACAGCAGCTCGCCATGGTCCCTGTCCGGGTCATCTCACTGGCCAACCGGCTGCTGCTCCTCGAGAAGGACCTGAGCAACCGAGCAGCGCGGCGCATGCAGCGGGAGCAGAGCAGACTTGCGCAGCTCGAGCAGGCGGTCATGCTCCTTGATCCGGCACGGGTGCTCAAGAGGGGGTACAGTATCACCCGCTGCAACGGGAAAGTCCTGAAAGACACCGCACAGGCAAAGAGTGGCGACGTCCTCGAGACAAGGCTGTATAACGGGAGTATTACCAGTATTGTAGGACAGAAAGAGGAGGCACAACGAGATGGGAAGAAACAAGGCGCTTACCTACTCCCAGGCTTTGACTGAGCTTGAGGAGATCGTCAGTGAAATAGAAGCGGACGACATTGATGTGGATGCCCTCGCCGCAAAAGTGAAGCGGGCCGCAGAACTTATCCACTTCTGCAAAGGGCGGCTCAGGGATACTGAAAATGCCGTCAAAAAAGTGCTCACGGAAACCGACGCAGGAGTCGCTGCACGGGAACCCGGCCTTGAAGAGCCCGGAGGACCTGTGGGAGAGAATGGGTCGGTCGACAAGGACCTCGGCTTCTAGGCCCCATCCCCTTTTCTGCAGTGTTGAACCTGATTGGCATACGGTATACAATTGAATTAAGGAGGTAGCTGCAGGTATACCATCTGCGCGGAACCAGAGGGTACCCCGCGGCTCCTTTGATGTACATCAACGAAATAGAAGGAGGTCGCCATGTTTGAGGAAAAAAACATCAACGGGTATTGCGATTACGTTTTTAATGAACTGTCCGATATAAAACAGAGGATCCATACAATACAAGAGCACGCGGAGGATCTTTCGGCTGAGGACAAGAGGGCGGTTTCCGAAAACATCTTCATTCTGCTGGATGAGCTATCAGACGAGGTTGAATCCAAATTGCAGTCGATCATCACTTATTGCCCTGCCATCAAGGAACAGAGAAAAGGCGCCAGCAAATGGGTTTCGGAATTTCACCCGGCCGGCAGTAAGGGATAACAAGCTTCCACATTCCTCAACCGGGGCGGAAAAAGTTTCGCCACTTTTTACCGTCACCTGCCTGCAGTCGTCAGCGCGACGTGTCTGCATTCCCTTTGTCTCCCCACTTTCTTTATACTATTGATCACAGCTCATGATGATTTCAAGATTGCGCTGAGGAGGAGAAAGGGAATGAAAATACATGGAGAGCTGATCATCGGCGTGCTGCTGACGGCCGCTTCGGCGTATTATTGGGCGGCAATCGGAAACTCTAGCCCTGTCGAAACAGTTCCTGTGCTCTATCGCTACACATTTCGGCTTTACCCTTACCTTGATGTCGCTTTTACCGCGGTGGGCATGCTGGTCTTCTACCGCGGCCTCAAAAAACTTAAGGAATAGGGTCGTTTTTGGCTCTCTCCTCACGCCAGCGCTCGAGCTCTTTTAGGGCGAAGGCATCGGCAAACCGCTCGATCGTGTTCTTCAGCTTCGATAACTCTTTTCTCCTCTTTGCGGAGTGCCGCCCCCCGGAGAGAGCATGGTTGACGACGGCGGTATAGAAATTCTGGTTGCCGGCATGGGCGGTATGACCGACCTCATGGAGGAAAAGAAACGGATATACCTCGGAAGGTGCGATGATGGTCTTCAACTCCCAGCTCAAGCTCAATGAGACTTTATGGATATCGAGGTGGGGGTTCAGATAAATGTTGCAGCCTCCCTCGCAGTAGGCGAGCCTGCCCGGACTCCATGAGCCGTCTTCCCTATCTCCTTCGGTACCGACATACGTGATTTTGAACTCCCTGGCATACCTGAGCACGAAGTGAATATCGAGAAACTGCTTCAGATAATCAAGATTTTTCGTTAATTCCAGGAGCTCATCAATGACAATCCCCTTGCAGCGCGGGAACGGATCGAAAGAAAGCGTACCTAAAAAGGGGATGCGCAAGGAATAGGTGTTGTCTGCATTTTTTGCCAGCGCCGCCTTTCTGAGGAGCAGACGGACGGCAATTGCTCCGGCGGCAAGGCTTACAATGATAAGGAATAGTGTGAGAATATGCTCTCTATTCATAGGAAGCGCCTCCTTGCAGGCAGGGGTGAGGGTTGAGTAACCACGGGGCGAGCAACAACGTGGTGCTGCTGAACTCCTTCTGATCTCTATTCCAATTATAAAAGATTTTTGCGCATTTTTTAATACTTTCTGACAGCCCTGTCCGTGCAACTTTCCACAACGCAGTGTATTTTGTTATCATTGAGCTTAGGTCAACCTAGGCAGTACGTGTGCTGTATGACCGGAAAACAGTGTATCGTGAGGTAGTAATCGTATGATGAAACGTTTTTTTGTTGTGCTCCTTATAGGCTTTCTGAGCCTCAGTTCCGCTTCGGCAAAGGGCATTGAGAGCACGGGCGACCATGATTACAATCGTGCGCAGCTGGTAGGATACCGGCTGTACCAGTATCTTGCAAACCACAATTTCAGCAACACGAAGATCGATGACGGTCTCTCGAAAAAGGCCTTTGATCTCTATATCAAGCAGCTCGACCCCCAGAAACGCTTCCTGCTGAAGGGGGATATCGAAAAGCTGAGGGCCTATGCCGATAAAATCGACGATGAAGTGCTCTCGGGGAAAATCGAGCTGCCGGAAAGGGGAGCGGAGATCCTCGCCGAGCGGGTCGCCAAGACCCAGCAGGTGGTCAAAGAGCTGCTGGCAAAAGATTTCGACTTCACCCAGGACGAATTCATCGAGACCGATATCGACAAGATCGATTTCTGCACCACCGAGACGGAATTGAAAGACCGCTGGCGCAAGGTGTTGAAATACCAGGTGCTCTCCCAGTATCTGAACCTGCTGGAAGACAGCACCGCAGAAACTGCCGCGGAGAAGGCACCGAAAGAGAGCGCAAAGCCCGAAGATCTCCAGAAAAAGGCACGCGAAAAGACCCTGAAGAGCTACGAAGAGACGTTTACACGCATGCAGCAGGAGAAGAGATCGGAGCAGTTCGACCGCTACTTTACCGCCCTTACCAGGGCCTTCGATCCCCATACCAATTATATGCCGCCGACCAGCAAGGAGGATTTCGATATCAGCATGAAGGGCTCTCTCGAGGGGATCGGCGCCGTGCTGCGCGAGGAGGACGGCGTCATAAAGGTGGAGAGCGTGAAGGCTGGCGGCCCGGCGGCGCGGCAGGGGCAACTGCTTGCCGGTGATACGATCGTCAAGGTGGCAGAGGGGAACAGTGAGCCGGTTGATGTTACGAATATGAAGCTCAGGGATGCCGTGCGGCTGATCCGCGGTAAGAAGGGAACCGAGGTCAAAATCACCGTCAAGCGGCAGGGCATGCCGCAATTCGTGATCCCCATTGTGCGCGATGTGATCCAGATTGATGAGACCTTTGCCAAGGGCACGACCATCAAGGATGAAAAGAACGGCAAGACCTTCGGTTATATCAAGCTGCCGAGCTTCTACAGGGATTTCGACAGCTTCAGCCATGGAAAGGAGGGCCGCAACTGCACTGATGATCTGAAGAACGAGCTGAAGAAGCTCGAATCGGAAAATATCAGCGGCCTTATCCTCGATCTCAGGAACAACGGCGGAGGGGCGCTGACCGACGCTATCAACATTGCAGGGCTCTTCATCAAAGAGGGCCCAGTTGTGCAGGTCAAGAGCGCCTCGGGAAAAGTAAAGGTCCACTACGACGAAGATCCCGCCGTCTATTACAAGGGACCGCTGGTCGTGCTCGTCAACAAGTTCAGCGCTTCTGCTTCGGAAATCCTCGCCGGCGCGCTCCAAGACTACGGGCGTGCGGTCATCATGGGCAGCGACCATACCCACGGCAAGGGAACGGTGCAGATCGTCTTCGATCTCAGTGAGGGACTGCCATTCAGCTTCGGCGAACAGTACAAACCGCTCGGCGCGCTGATGCTCACTACCCAGAAATTCTATCGGGTGAGCGGCGGCTCCACCCAGTACCGCGGCGTTGAGCCCGATATCGTTCTCCCTGACCCGCTGAAGAGCCTGAAGACCGGAGAGCAGTACCTCGACTATGCGCTCCCCTGGGACACGGTCGCTCCGGTGCAGTATACGAAATGGCAGCCTGCGTTGCCCGATCTCGCACAGCTTAAAGCCAGGAGCAGCGCACGGGTGCAGGGGAACCAGGAGTTCACCGATATGGTGAAGGAGAGCGTGCGGATCGGCGAGCTGCAGGCAAAGACCCTCCAGCCGCTGCATATCGATGCCGTGCGCAAGGAGCGCGAGGAGGCGCTGAAGCATAAAGGGAAAGAGGCGAAGGCCCGTTCTCCTCATGGCGCATCCGAGTCAAAGAAGACGGACACGTCCCTGTCTGAAGAGGAACGGAAGCAGCAGTGGGTCCTGGAAGTCAGCAAAGACCCTTATGTGCAGGAAGCGATGGGCGTGCTTCTCGACATGGTGTCACCAACAGCGGTAGTTTCCGTACGCTGACTGCCCGCCTCCTCACTTTTTGATCATGGAGCCGGGCGCCTACCATGAGAAGCGGGAGGCGATAATGGCGGCCGGCGGGAGCGGATGATGATGGAATGGAATGTGGTGGTCAGCGTCAATGAGTTCGGATTCAAGCGTGCGCGGGAGGTGCTCCGCGCCTACGGAGCTGTGCAGAAGACCGCCTTCTATAATGTCCTGACAATGAAAGTGGACGACACCGGGCAGTTCATGGAGGCGCTCCGTGAGCGGTCAGAGGCTGATCCCTCCTCACTGTCGTTCCTTTCCCGGCTGATACCGGTGACCCATACCTTCTCCTTTCAATCTCCCGATGAGTTCGAGCAAAAGGCAGGTGCAATTGTGACGGAATGGGCTCCACAACTGGCCGGGAAGCGATTTCATGTGCGCATACACCGGCGGGGGTTTAAAGGCAAACTCTCTAGCCCTGAGGAAGAGCGCTTCCTCGACAAGGTTGTTCTCGAAGCGCTGCACAAAGAGGGCCACTCCGCACAGGTGACATTCGAAGATCCCGATGCCATCATTATCATCGAGACGATTGGCCAGCGTGCAGGGCTGTCCCTATGGACCCGGGAGCAGCTGCAGCGCTATCCTTTTATACGGATTGATAATTAGAGCGGCAGGTTATTCATAGTGAAGTGATGAGGTGTGAGAGCTTCCCTCACGCCCGTCAAATAGTTATTAACTCGATAGCCAGTCATGCCGGAGGTGGTCCGATCATGGCTGAGTACCGGCATGACGACAGAGCCATACAAGGGAAAGGGCCTGAGCGGAGCAGTGTACAAGGCCATACGAATGCTTGCACGACGTGCTTCTGTCTTTGCCTACATCAGCACACCTGCCTGTTGATAGAGGATTGCAGGGACTTCGGCGAGCCGCGAGGCATAGGCTCCGGGCGGGCTGCCGGGAAAGGGCCAGCCTTTTTCGAGCTCTGAAATCCATATCGTGTGCAGCCCGACTGCATGTGCACCGATGATATCCCAGCCGTGCGCAGCGACCATGCACGATTCATCAGGCATGGCCTCCATCCGATCCACTACCATACGGTATGGTGAAGGGTGCGGCTTGCAGGCCATGACCTCATCGCAGGAGACGACCGCCTCGAACATACCGTTGAACCCGGCCCTCTGGAGCAGCGTCTGTGTTATCTCCTCGCTGCTGTTGGTGAGTGCGGCGAGCCGATGGCCCTCCTCCCTGAGCGTTGCAAGGCATTCCCTTGCATCGTCATACGGCTCGAGTTCGCTGAGGGCACGGAAGAAGCGGGCACCGCGGTCGTAGGGGATGCCCCGCTCAACGAGCACCTGGCGCAGACTTGCTTCTGCCGATTCCTTGAAGGGAATATAACGGCCTGCGAGAGTTGCCGCCATCGAGGTTTGCAGCAGCTTTGCAAACCAACATTCCATCATTCCTGCCTCCAATCCCTCCTCACGAAGGGCGCTGCCGATAGTATCAAGCGAAAAGAGCGTTCCGACAATATCAAAAATTACCAGCATTGTTGTACCTCCTTTTCGAATGCTCAAAATCCAAAACATATGTATCTGTTTCAAATTTTGGATTTGTTTAGGATTTAGTGCTTAGGATTTCGAATTTATTCTCTGTGTCTCCGTGTCTCTGTGGTTTACCTTGCATTATCTTTTTACCCACCCAAATCCCAAGAGAGTCTTTTACTTAAATTGTAAATGCGCATATTATTGAGTCAAGTTGCATCAAAAATACAGGTGAGCGGCAATTGACAAGGAGGTGCAATGCAGATAAAGTTTATATAGCGGTTCACTGCCACGGCGCATTCATTATCGATGGAAAGGACTATGGAAGTCAGGTTCAGCAGCAGTGCTCAGGTACAGGGGACGTGGGGGCTCTATGTCGCGGCGAGCGCAGCGCTTGTCGTCTGCTTCAGCATTGCCCATGTATGCGAGGATTTCGTCTACGGCGTGCCCGCACAATTCGGCTTTACTACGGCATCGGCGGCAGCACTGACCGGCACTGCCTACGCCGTTCATGTGTTCTTCATTGCGCTGGCGGCACGTAATTACGCGGGGGGATATGTCATGAACTTCATTGCCGGTATTTTCTGGGCCGCTGCGATCGTGGTTGAACATGGATACGATATTCTCTTTGCTTCACCCTATCGCGCGGGCTTCATCTCCACATTCTTCGAAATCGCGACCATCCTCTCAGCGCTTCTGCTGGTCTTAACCTCATTCCTGGCCTGGCGTTCACGCAGGTAACCGCTGCTCAATACACCCTCTTTAACGCCCCGGCCGTTTTTTTCAGGGGGTAATACGCAGTCACTCCTGACAGATGCCTGATCTGCAGGGTCCAATTCATGGCTACACTCTGCTTTGATCAGAAGACTTCTCCCAGTAAAAGTACACGCCGCTGCGAGCACGCCTGACCTGCGCGAGGCGGAGCGATTGATTTATTGCTAGTGTAAAAGTAGTTACTATTGTACTAAATTGTAACTACATTGAGAAGCGGGAAGTTGTTATGATTTCGGTTGGCATAGAGGAGCTTAAAGCAAAATTGAGCAGCTATGTTGCCAAGGCAAGTAAGGGGGAAGAGATTGTAATTACTGACCACGGAAAAGATGTGGCGCTGATACTGCCTCTGTCAAAGGAGCGGAAAATCGTGAAATCGCTTATGGAGGGAGGCAGGGCGAAATGGTCGTGTGGGAAACCGAAGGGGATGCAAGGCGCTAAGATAAAGAGGAAATCGCTTTCAGAGACTGTTCTTGAGGAGCGCCGTTGATTGTTTATCTCGATACCAGCAGCCTTGTAAAGCTCTATGTAGAGGAGGCCCATTCGAGTAAAGTAAGAGAATGGATCGGGGGTGCCGAAATCGTAGCTACCGTATAGCGTACCCTGAGACAGTCTCCGCTCTGGATCGGCGTTTCACGATCGGAGACCTGTCCAAGAAAGAGTATGCATTGTTGATGAATGTGTTTGGTAGGGATCGGCTCAATTATGTAGTCATCGATTTCGATGAAATCGAGGCCGGCGCTCTGGTGAGAAGATACGGACTGAGGGGTTTTGACGCGGTCCATCTTTCTTCGGCCAAATTACTCAATGACGATGAGAATATCACGCTCTTTTTTCCATCCTTTGATGAGAAATTGGATAAAGCCGCTATGGCTGAAGGGCTGAATGTACTGACACCCGGTGCTTAAAACGCCTATTAGAATACTTCTTTTTCGACCGTCTTGAGTTCATCCCGTATTTCATCGACATATCGTGACTCCAGGCTGAACATCACCTCGCCAAAGCGCATTCTGCGCGAGGCGGCGGTGAGGTAGAGGCGTTCTTTTGCGCGGGTGACGGCGACGTAGAACAAACGGCGTTCCTCTTCGAGCTGTGCCGCGCTGTCGAGTGCGCGTCCCGAAGGGAATATCTCCTCTTCGATCGCCATAACGAAGACAGCCGGGAATTCGAGGCCTTTGGCGGCGTGGATGGTCATGACCTTTACCGTATCGCCGCCGCCGATCCTGTCCTGGTCCTGGGTGAGGATGTTTTCTTCGAGAAATTCGGAGAAGCTTTTGCCTTCCGATTCGATTCTCTTCAGCACATTCGCCAATTCCGATATACTCCCCCTCCGGTCTTCGTAGTCGTCCTTATAATGGCGCAAGAGATAGTCGTCGTAGTGCAGGTCGCGGAGGAGCTCCATTAGCACCGTGTACGGCTTCTCCTCAATGTCGTCCGTATAGGATTCGATGATGCCTGCAAAGCTGTCCGCATGGGCGCGCTGGCGCGCGGCGAGTTTGGTGTCCCGCAGCGCCTGTATCCAGTCGATCCGGTAATTGTTCCGTATTTTTTCCAGCGTCTGTGCGCCGATTGAGCGCGGCGGGATATTGATGATCCGGTCGAAGCCTGCCTTATCTCTCCTGTTGGCGATCACGCGCAGATAGGAAAGGATATCCTTGATTTCAGCCCTGTCGTAGAACGCGGGGCCGCCGATAATCTCGTAGGGGATGCCGTAATCGACGAAGGTGTGCTCGATGCCCCGCGAAACGAAGGACATCCTCATGAGGATGGCGATGTCACCATACCCGTATCCAGCGTCTATCAGATCGCCGATCTTCTCAGCGATAAAGGAGCACTCCGTCGTATCATCGTAGCTCCTGGTATAGAGCACCTCTCCCTCATCGTCTCTCACAGTCGAGAGCTCGAGGATCTTGCCTTCCCATATCCTGTCGGCCCTGGCGATGATCTTATTGGCGATATCGAGGATTTTTTTTGTCGAGCGATAGTTGATTTCGAGTTTCGTCTCCCGCGCAGTGTGGTCTTCGGCAAAATTGAGGATATTCATCGGATGGGCTCCGCGCCACGTGTAGATGCACTGCTGGGGATCGCCGACAACACAGATATCACCCCGGTCGCCGACGAGGAGGTTAATGAGGGTATACTGGATCTTGTTGGTGTCCTGGTACTCGTCGACGAGGATATAGTCGAAGCGGTCCTGCCACATCTTCCGCATTTCGGGCTTTTTAACGAACATATCGACGACAAAGTAGATGAGGTCGTCGTAGTCCATGGCATTGCTCTGCTCGAGCGCCGCCTGGTACTGCCCGGCGACCGGGGCAAAGGACGAAGCGGGAAAGGGGAGGCGGGCGATGTGATCGATGATGTTGTCGCGGTACTCCTGCTTCGCCCTTGATATGACCGATTTCGCCTTGTCGGCGTCCTTCATGTCCCTGTTCATCGCGCGCAGGATGTCCTTGAGCACCTTCATGCTGTCGGTCTCGTCGTAGATGAGGAATTTTCTATCAAAGCCCCTTTCGAGGGCGCCGATGCTCTCGCGGAGCACTCTCACGCAGAAGGCGTGAAAGGTCGATATCCACTTCGGCCGTATACCGAGCAGATGTTCGACGCGCTCCTGCATCTCGCGTGCAGCTTTTTTGGTGAAGGTAATGGCGAGAATGCGGTGCGGCTTGATCCCCTTCTCCTTGATGAGCCACGCGATCTTGTGGGTGATGACCTTTGTTTTTCCCGAACCGGCACCGGCCAGTACAAGAAGAGGGGAACCGAAGTGCTCTACTGCTTCTCTCTGTTGCGGGTTTAAATCGTCAAGTACCAAAATACGTCCCTCGACGATATTATAACAGCAAAAGGGGAGAAAATAATTCGTTTGTGATGCAATTGCCCAGGAGCGCGCTGCTAGGCGACGCCGCCTTCGCCGCGTATGTCGGCGATAACATGTTCGTCGGGCTTCGGAAGGCCGGCGATTCTCCAGGCCTTGAGCGGATCGATAAATTTTTCGCTGAAACATTCTTTTGACATGTGAACATTTCTGCAGACCGCCCGGAGGATGGGGAAGGCATGATGGGTCTGGTAGTAGGTCCTCATGAATCTTATGATTTCCATCCACGCCCCGGTGAGGTCGGGGATCCCCTCACGCGCTGCCAGGGCGCGGGCGACCTCCTCATTCCAGTCATCACTGTTGACGAGATATCCCGCGTCGTCGACCGCGATCTTTATTCCTGCGTGCTCGATGATCGGCATGGTCTTCCTCCTGAAGTGTTGTTATGATTAATTGTATGTTGATCCAAGGTGATCGTCAAGGGGCTTGTTGACCCTTCAGCAACTTAGTGCTACGCTTTAGGTAAGAACGAACGATGAAAGGAGGAAACCTATGTTTCGCAGGAACGGCGGCAACAACCACAAAGCAGGCAGTGTGATTACCTCTCTTCTTGTCGGAGGGCTCGTCGGAGCCGGACTGGCAATGCTTTTCACTCCGCATTCGGGAAAAAGGATGCGCCGGAGAATCACCGATATGGCAGAGGATGCACGTGATTACGCAACACATGTGCAGAAAAATCTGAGCAGAATATACAGCAGATAGAAGCATCCGGAGGTGTCCCCGCAATCACACGAGTCCCTGTCATTATCCCGAACTATAATCTACACGGACCGGGCGAGCAGTCTGGCCTTGAGGGTGATCTCCGTGCCCGCCAGGGCCTGCGACACAGGACAGCCCTTTTTTGCTGCCTCCGCCTGCTCCATAAATTTCTTCTCGTCAATACCCGGAACTTCGGCTTCGGTTTCAAGCTCGCTCGACGTGATGTTGAACCCCTCTCCGGATTTCTCTATACGCACCCGTGCGGTGGTGTGAATACGCTCGGGCTTGTACCCCGCCTGCTCCAGAAGGAGCGAGAGCGCCATGGAGAAGCAGCCTGCATGTGCAGCGCCGATCAGCTCCTCGGGGTTGGTGCCGGTCCCCTCTTCGAACCGTGAGGCGAAGGAATATGCCCCTTCAAAAGCGCCGCTGCCGAGCTTTACCGTCCCTTTACCATTTTTTAACGTTCCACTCCAGACTGCTTCTGCCTTGCGTACCGGCATACGATCCTCCAATTTGATTGGTGTAGATAAAAGCGAGCAGAACCGATACCTGCTCTAAACAGAGTTTATCTCAATGCCGGGAAAAGTCAACTGTTGTTCCCTGTGCCTGCAATTTAGACGGCCTCCTATCCTCTTTGCCGGTATCTCTCGACGAAGATAATGCGCTGGATCTGGAGCGCCGGTGGACGGAGTAAGCAAAAAAAGAGGGGCAGGAAATGTCCTGCCCCGGAGGGTAGTAGTGAGAGGGTCTGCTACTGCATCCCGAGGAACGCTCTCGCGAGGAACACAGCGATTTCGCTCCGCGTGATGTTTCCTTGAGGATTGTATGTCCCGCTCGCTTTGGTGATGCCGGTTTCTTTGAGCTTCTGCACATACTTGAAAAAATAATTTGTTGACGGCACATCGCTGAAGTAGGGCGTTTGGGGATAGGTGAAGGCGCTGCCGTATTTCGCAGCGACGATGAACGCCGCCATTGCATCTCTTGTCAACAGGTCATTGGCGCCGAAGGTCCCGCTCGATTGGGTGATCCCCGCGTCTTTGAGCTTTTGTACATACTTGAAGAAAAAGCTTGTTGACGGGACATCGCTGAAATAGGGCGTCTGGGTATACGTGAAGTTCTCGCCGAATTTCGCCCGGACGATCATGACCGCCATCTGTGCCCTCGTTATATTGTTGTAGGGGCAGTATTTGTCCGGCGCGCATCCTGTGGTGATACCTTTTTCGGCTATCGCCTTGATGTATGCCGTGGTCCAGTGGTTCGGATCGAGATCGGTGAAGGTGAGCCCGGTCGCCGGTGTCGGTTCTGATACCGGAGTCGGAGCGGGTACCGGTGCAGGCGTTGGTGCAGGCACCGGCGCCGGTGCACCGAGAACAATATCGATGGTCTGGTTGCCGGTAATCGCCACGGTTCTGGTTGAGGTCAGACCATCTCTGGTGACAACAATAGTATGCGGGGTTTTTGATGTCCTGATCTCCCTGCTTACCACCGTGCTGCCTGAAACATTGGTGTCGAGTAGCTGAAATACATCGGTCCTGATGCTGCCGCCGCTATTCGTAAATCCGTTATACACGACGGAACCGGCACTGTCTTTTACCACGACCGTTGCCCCGCTCAGCGGTGAGCCCGAGGCATTTTTTACATTCACATCGAGGTGCCAGCTCGCCTTGATCTCCTTTTTTGCAGTACTGTTGAACTGGAGATCGATGCTGTCCATCGAGGCGCTGTTCTCAAAGCGGTTGCCGATGAAGTTCCCGGTGCTTGGATAGTAAAGGTAATCGCTCCGTATGGTCCGATAGTTTGCATAGTTGTCCTGTTTCACGAACGTATTGTCGATGAACTGCGGGTACCCGTCGGCATG
>JBFMCP010000025.1:0-49909 GCA_040754455.1 Nitrospirota bacterium | reverse complement strand
TGGTACACTGATTCTGATTTCCAAGGGTGCTCCTCCTCAATAAAAGTGTTATTGGCGTAACTATTTTATTGGAGGTGTGCCCTTTTTTGCTCCCCTCAGCAATTTACACAAGAAACTTTACACTACCTTGTAAAAAACACAAGCACAGTGCCAGTAGCACGTTATGCTAGTGAGGAAGGAGGAGAAAGTCCTGATGGCTCTAAATAGAAATACTTGTATGATGTTACTCTAGGACAATAAGCTACTGTACTTATGGCATCAAAGATAGATAACTGCGGAACACCAATTTCTCCAGATCCGTATTCTACAGGTAGTGGTTTGAGAGGGGAATTCGCTCGGACAACGGCACGCTTCTTTTTTATTAAAAAGCTGATGGTTGGCGGTGCATTAGAACCAGTCTCCTTCTGGACAAGGTTTGAATAGAGCGTATCCCACAGAAAGATCCTTATACTTTTCGTAGCTGTTGTGAAACTGTCGACGACCGGCTTGATCCATGTAAAGGACGGGTTGGGACGATTGTCCGCGAAAGTATACGATAGAGGAGAAATAATATAGGAAACAAAATAAAGAAGAAATAAGAACATTATTATTTTATTTCTCTTTCTAGCCAAGGCGCAGAACCCTCAGACCTTCCGCTGCTGCGGCCTTGCACAAATTTTCTTCAGCAGAGGAAAATGCTACTGAAATATCCTTATGCGCCTTTTTTATAAGCTTGGCGGCGGACAGGTGAATCGCATCGAAGCGTCGCAGCCCATACTTCTTAACCAGCTGAGCGGCCTCAACCTCATTGAAGTCAACAATGGCAAAATTAGTCCAGTCACGGGAGATTTCCTTAACCAGCAGATCATAGTCGCTCTTGGTCAGATCCCTGCTGTTGAACCGTATGTCGAGAGCGGCTATGATTTCGGTGTAGGCGACACGGCAGGTGGCTACGATTTCGGCCTCTTGAACCCATTCCTTTACCAGGTCAGAATAAGGCTCTTGCACATAGAGCTTCACAAGGCTGCTCGTCCCCAAGTAGAGGATCATCGACGCTCCTCCAGGATGGTCTCCGACAGCGGCTTGCCCTTTATGGTAATCCCCTCCGTCCCTTTGGGTTTCCCACCCGTCCAGCGGACCTTCCCCGCTTCCGCAAGAGACTTGATTACCTTTCGTTCCTTTGAGAGCGGCACGATCATGGCTACCTCTTCGCCGTGGTCAGTAATAATAATCCGTTCGCCCTTTCGGGCCTTCTCCACATAGCAACTCAATTTCGCCTTCAGCTCTCTAATTCCCACCGCTTCCATTATGGTTACCTCTCGATTATTTGTAGTTACATTTTATTTTATTTGAAGCCACTATGTCAACCATTTTTGGCCACATAATCGGAAAAATCTTGTCGAGAGATGCGACGTTTCAGCACACAGGGAAATCTCTGCCATCAGAGTTGAATATAGCACTGCGACTCCTTAAAATGATGATATCAGATGATGAGATTTCCCCCTGATTACACCCAGATACACAGGACAGAGCTGCCTGCCTGGAGCAGTTCCATCGCCGTAGTACCAACCATCTTTTTAAACAGAGGTTATGTATGCTGGACACCACGAGAAGTGACGCCTACAGTCCCCTTGTCTGGTTCTATGATACTTATTTCGATTTTTATGAGCAGTCGCTCTTTATCCTCAAAAGATTTTATTCTCCGGGTTGCCCGATGGTAGTCGCCTCCTCGACCTTTGCTGCGGCACGGGGCATCTGGCGCAGGCGTCGGTATCCTGCGGTTTCACCGTGGTCGGGATCGACGGCTCATCAGAAATGCTCTCGTATGCAAAAAAGAGAGTGCCCGATGGAGAGTTTATCACAGCAGATGCGCGGGAGTTCGAAATCTCGCCGTTCTTTGATGCCGCAGTTTCCACCTTTGACAGCATGAATCATATACTGACCACAGAAGACCTGAACAGAGTATTCAGGAATGTTTTCGAAGTCCTGAAAGAAGGCGGCTATTTCCTCTTCGATCTGAACATGGAGGAGGCTTTTGAGACCCAATGGCACAAATCTACATCCATCATCAAGAATGATAATGTCTGCATCATCAGCGGTGACTATGATCGCCGTAAAAAAATCGGAATTACCAGGCTTACCATGTTCCACCTGGAAGGGAACTGGAGACGCTCGGATGCCATGCTCTACCAGAAGTGTCATTCGCCAAAAGAGGTGAAGTCTGCATTGCAGCAGTGCGGGTTTAGGGAGGTCACTCTTTGCGACGCCCGACGTGATCTGAAGATGCCTGGGCACCTTTCCATCGGCAGAACAATCTTTCTTGCAAGGAAATAACAGGCTCAGTGGTTCTCTCTGCGTTCTCTAATGTATGTTTCCGGCCATGTTCTCCCGATAGCAGAAGCCTGTCCCACCCTCAAAATGAAGGTCAAAGCAAATTCAAAATGGCAGGAGGAGGAGTGCCAGATAAAGGAGTGAAGAACGGGGCGGATAGAGAGGGCTGATTGACTCGGCGTGTAGAATCAATCCTTTCCAGCTACAGGACTTCGAATGTTTGGGCTTGCACAGGAGTTCTTCTGCAGCACTAAGCATGAGTTCTGGATCACAGGTGATGCAATCTTTTTGGATTCGCATTACACTTTAATTAGGAGAAGTCGTCATACTGTTGAGAGCATTCTTCTGAATTGTCCTCACCTTCAGGAGCAGCAGACATAATAGGACACCATCCGCTCATTAAAGTGGAAGACTACGAGCGCTATATCGGCCCCGAAGTGGTTGAGCGCATCATCAAGAAATCGAGGCCCCTCCGGGACCTCCATGTAGCGCATATCAACTCCACCTATTACGGTGGAGGGGTAGCAGAGCTCCTGTCTTCTCTAATCCTCCTCATGAACAGCCTGTCGATCAAGACCGGCTGGAGAGTGATCCAGGGCTCACCTGACTTTTTCAGTATCACCAAGAAAATGCATAACGCCCTTCAGGGAGGCAAGATCAACCTGAGCAAGCTCAAAATGGAGATCTACGAGGATGTCATCTACGAAAACGCGGTGCGCAATCACCTGCACCATGATATCGTCGTTATTCATGATCCTCAGCCTCTTCCCATGATCAACCACTACCGAAAACGGGGTCCGTGGATATGGCGCTGCCATGTCGATCTGTCGAACCCGCATCCTGAGCTGTGGTCGTATCTCGAACCTTTTATCGAAAAATATGATGCGGTGGTGCTGAGTCTCGAAGAGTATCGGCGGAAACTGCAGACGCCACAGGTGTTCTTCCTGCCTGCCATCAACCCCTTTTCGATCAAGAACAAGGAGCTCAGCGATCAGGATATCGACGAGCGCCTCAATCACTACAACATTCCGTCCGATCTCCCGCTGGTAGTACAGGTGTCGCGGTTCGACCGCTGGAAAGATCCCGAAGGCGTTATTGAGGCCTTCAAGATAGCGAGAAAAGAGGTTGACTGCACCCTTGTGCTGCTGGGGAATGTGGCTACGGATGATCCGGAAGGCGAGGAAGTCTATGAGACGCTCCTTCAGCACAAAGAGGATCGCATCATTATTCTCAGCCACCAGGATACCGCCCTCGTCAATGCGCTGCAGCGGCGTGCGGCGGTGGTCCTCCAGAAGTCGATCTGCGAAGGCTTCGGCCTCACTGTTGCCGAGGCTATGTGGAAGGGGACAGCCGTCATTGGAGGAAAAACCGGAGGGATCCGCCACCAGATCAACGACGGTGTCAACGGCTTTCTCGTCTCCTCCGTTCAGGAGGCGGCGGAGCGGATAGTTGCGCTCCTCAGGAATGAAGACCTCAGGAGAGCGCTGGGCCACAAAGCACGGGAAACAGTGAAGGAGCGCTTTCTGCTCACCAGGCTCGTCGAACAACATCTCGATCTGTTCAGTTCATTCGAGGCCGACTATAAGTTACTGCGATAGCACTGCTTGCCGGCACAAAGTCACCCGAGAGGACATTGTGCATATCGTCTGCGATCACCACCAGTACCCCCGTCTGCCGTAGTGGTTATGGATGAGCTCCTCGTAATCGCGGTCGACTGTTTTCAGCGGATCGTATTCAGGACTGTTCTTGATCTTCTCCTTTAAAAGATCGACGTGCACGCGCGCGCGCTCGAAATCGATATGCGCGATCCATTGTGTGGCAACGAGCGCCTTCTTGCCCGGCAGCCAGTCGCGGGTATCGACAACCATATACCGGATGATCCAGCTTGCATCATCCACCAGGAAGTCCTCCACATGCCCGAGCTTCCCATCTGCGGCCTCGATATCATAGGAGTTGATGATCCCCTTGCTGCTCCTCAGGTGGGGATCGCGCTCCTCGGTTTGCTCGGTGAGCTGTTTCTCTCTCTCCTCCGTTTCGGGAAGGGGAGCAGGGATAGCGGAGCGCGATCCCATGAATATCCACGGCCATCCGAAGTAGTGGTGCACTTCCCTCTGATGCTGAAGAGAAACGGGCTTATCCGCTTCAATGGTAGGGCTATTGCTCACCTGCTCCCGGGTAAGCTTTAAATGAAATTGCTCGGCCTTTGGAACCAGATAGCTGAATGCCTCCGGTGCAATGAGAACCTTTCTGCCCGCGATAATGGGACCGGTATGCACCACGAGATATTTAATTGCCCATGTGTCATCGTCGAAGAGAAGCTCATGCGCTATCCCGATATCGCCGTCCTTTGCAAAGATGGTGAATCCGGAAAGGCGCTTCACACTTCTGAGAGTGCCTCTTTTCTGCTCTGTTGCTGCTTTTGAGGTTGACATAATTTCCTCCTGCTGAATACAGCTCAGTCTTCCTCTCGCTTTCGCCGATCTCCATTTCCGAGCTAAGGACCTGGGAATATCGCTTCACACCGCAATGTTCCCACAGTGGCTTTCTGTCTTTCTATTTACTTTTTATCAGTTATCCTTTGCTGGGTCAATTGGCCGCAAAAGAGTTTCGTTTTAGGTTGCCGGATAGTGAGCGTTAAGTGGAGATACCTCCCGCTAGCATTATTCACCAAAAGCAGGACACTCATTCCGATACGTGCGCAATAATGATGCGCCGGGCACTTGCATTTCTCTTTTTCATATGCTCCAATTTAAGTAAGATGCGGATGAATTCTTTTCCATTGCATCGCTGATACATCCTGGCAAACGAAAGGAGGCCTAAGCCATGGTGATCGGAGCGAAGATAAGCCTGGAGCTGAACGAAGAGGAAAGGAACACGTTGAAGAAGGCGCTGGATTCGTATCTCTCCGACCTAAGATTTACAATAGCCGACACGGAGCACGGAAGAGAACCGCTGCACCGA
This sequence comes from Nitrospirota bacterium, assembly GCA_040754455.1. GTDB lineage: Bacteria > Nitrospirota > Thermodesulfovibrionia > Thermodesulfovibrionales > Dissulfurispiraceae > JBFMCP01. The sequence continues at coordinate 44,638 of JBFMCP010000025.1, read as the reverse complement.
GAGAAAGAAATTCTGAAGGGAATCCTTGAAAGGCTATAGACACTCATGTGTCGGCATGCAGGGTGAATCGGCTGATGTGATAACCCAGAGTACCGCCCATAGCGGATAAAGGAGCAACCATGGCAGGGAGAACGGGAAAGACCGGAACCAAGAGGACTAAAAAAGCTGCGGCATCGCCTCAACCGCCGGGAGTGCCCAAGAGGCCGCCGCAGGAGCCTCCACAGCCGCCGGGAGTGCCAAAGACACCTACACCGAAAGCTTAACCCGTTATACTGATTCCTCTCATTGGAGTTGCCGGACTCGCTTGATCCCATAGGGGCCTCGGATTTCAGGTTTTCTCCCCGGTCTCACCGAGCTCCATTTTCGCGGTAAAGAACCTGAGGATATCATTTTGCGTTACTATACCTTCCAAGTGGCCGTCCTTTACCACCACAAGCTTATCATTTCCCGTTTTGCTCATGTGGGCAAGCGCCTTCATGGCGTCCGCTTCCAGTGCAATGGTGTTGTCAGGAGAGCATGCATGGACAAGCTCTCCGACCGCGCTCCGGCTCCACTGCTCACGGGGGATACTCTTTACTTCATCAATGCTGACACACCCCGAAAGATCACCGTTGTTCGCCACAGGAAACATCTTGAAGTGGTATTTATAAAAATAATCTTCCACGAACTGCTCAACCGAAGTTGAAGGAGCAACGGTCACGGGGTTCTTCTGCATGAAGCGGCTCACCGGCTCGCCTTCCAGGACTTTTCGCAGCAACACCTGCTGGTACGACATCTGCGAGGCATTGCGGATGAACATGCCGATCAGAAAGAACCATATGCCTCCTACGGCATTGCCCTGGAAGACATTGAGCACCCCTATAAGAACCAAGAAAAGGCCGAACAACGATCCAAGCTGAGACGCAATCCTCGTCGCCCATCGCAGGTTCCCTTTCCAGTGCCACAGAGCAGACCGCAGGATGCGGCCGCCGTCGAGGGGAAAGGCGGGGAGCAGATTGAAGCCCGCCAGAACGAAATTGATGAAGGAGAGATAGGCGAGGACCCCGCTGATATAGACCGGAAGCCCGGAGATGATCTCCAGCACCCCCTGGAATATAAATCCCAGGGCAATGCTCGATAGAGGACCGGCAAGGGCCATGAAGAATTCGGTTTTTGCATTCTGCGGCTGGTCTTCCATCTCGGCAACGCCTCCGAAGATAAACAGGGTAATCCCCTTCATGGGGAGTCCGTATTTTCGCGCCACGATGGAGTGGAAAAACTCATGGAAAATGATGGAAGCAAACAGACCCAAAGCCCCGATAATTCCCATTGCCCAATAGATACCGGAAGAAAGCCCTTTATAGGAAAAAGGGAACACCCCGACGGCAAGCGTCAGGGTGACCAGGACGGCGATGATGATCCAGCTTGCATCAATTTTCACCTCGAAACCGAACAGCTTGAATAACTTTATACCTTTGCCGAACATATCGATCACCTCACTCTCTAGTGGGTTAGACTGAAACAGAGCATGAGACAGAGAAGACAGCCGGCGAGCAGCTGCAGCGGATTTCAGAGAGGCGTTATGCTCAGAGAGGACCTCTCTACTTATTTTTTACCAGCTATCCTTTGCTGGGTCAAATAGAATTGAAGGTAAGCAGGCTTTTCGCTAAGCTTTAAGTAAGACTGTGCGTCTCCCTTGCGCAAGCACAGCGCAATCATACGCAACCATGCGACGAGAACAGGCGCCTGCACCATCTCGCTTTAGGAGAGTACACCATAGTCCAAGAGAAGCACATATCGAATGAGAGCCACTTTGGAGGGCTGGCGATATGGAGAAAAGGGCTACGAAAAAGCAGGCAGTATTAGCTGTGCTCTTATTTGTGATCGTTCTCATCTTTATGGCCATGGCATATAGCCGGAACTATCCATGATAGTAAAGCTTTTTAGATTTATCAGTCTGTTCACCATGGGACTGGAGGCAGGCCTTTCGCTCTCCCATGCGCTCCAATGGCCGATAAAGGCTTCCTTTCCTGCGGAGATGTATCTGTGGTCTCAATATTTATACACCTATTACGGTCTTGCAGGCGGAATAATCGAATCCAGTGCAATGATCTCAACAACGGCAGTGCTCTTCCTGGTTCGCAAGCGACGGAGTGCCTGCGTTCTCACGCTCATAGGTCTGGTCTGCATAGTAGTCATGTTCCTCGTCTGGTTGTTGCTCATTAACCCTATCAATCTGCATATGATCACCTGGCGGGAGATGCTGCCATCAAACTGGATACAGCTACGTGACCGCTGGCATTTCTTTCATGCCGTTCGTCTCGCCCTTGCCTCAATCGGCATGAGCGCATTGATTCTCTCCGTGCTGCTTGAGCATGATCGTCAGCAGGTATAAGTCGAAGAGCTGGAATTCGGAAAACAGCTTAAGACGCTTCTTGACAATGCTCTCCAAATAAGCTACTTGATAGGTAGAGGCTACTTCCGCTATCACATTCCTTCATTAAGGAGCACTCATGACGCACCGCATTCATCCAATCCTCGCAGTGCTGATGGCGCTTCTTCTGGCGCTCGGACTAGTAACAGTCCTGAAGAAGAACCTCACCGGCGCGCCGTGGGCCAGACAGGCGGAGAACAACAGGGTGCATTACCACATGAAGAATGTGACCCGTCTGGTGGGCACTGCCGATGATGTCCGAGCTTCGGTAGATCGTGCCGTGTTCCTGAGAGATGCTCCTTCACGGCAGAAGTCGTCCGAAGACTGGATATCGGCCATCAGAGGCCATATCACCACATCGGCAAAGCCCCCGCACATCGTTGCACTGGCAGCGGAAGGAAGGGATGCAAAGGTCTGGGCGGTCCCCGGCGCCTACTGGGCGGCGTACGCCGGAGTACCTGTTGTCTTCGTCGGCCGCGAACAGCTCGACGCCGAGGCGGAACAGGCCATAAAGAGATTCAAAGCGCCGGTCTACCTGCTCGCTCCTGCGTCATTAGTCGCTGATTCGGTGCTACGGCAGATAGCTGCTCTCGGACCAGCAAAGCGAATTGCAGGAAGAAATCCGGCCGCACACGCCGTCGTAATCGCCGAATACAGAGACTATTCGACCGGCTTCGGATGGGGACGTACCCATGATCGGCGGAACGGCTATTTTCATTATGTACTTGCAACGCCGCTCGAGACGGAACACTCACTTATGGCGCTACCGCTTGCAAAATCGAATGCAGCACCCTTCCTCTTTACCGGGCTTGACGGCGGCATTCCTGCCGTAACGGACCGGTATCTCTGGGAGCAGCGCACCGACTTCTTCACCGTTCCTTCCGAGGGACCGTTTCGGCATGCTTGGATCGTCGGGAACCGTACAAGTTACGCCTCCCAATCTCGGATCGATCTTGCGCTCGAAAAGTCCCCTTATCCGGACCGCGGCTCCGTCGCCCTCGGACCGATGGAGGCGCTCTTCATCATATACATCGCTTTCGGCATAGCCGGAGCGATCTTCGTAGTGCTCCATACGCATCGATTGCTTCCGGAGGTAATGCCAGCCGCTCTCATAGGATGGGCATTTACTGCACTCCTTGTTCCGGTCGTCGGCGTTGTACTCTACCTTTCAGCGTATCGTCGTCCGATGAAACAACAGGACAACATGGTACACTGGCAGCGTCCTCCGTCGGTGCAGAGCGCCGCGGCGACGGCGATGGGCTTCGGCTACGGTGCGCCACTGATGATCATAGTAGGTTATGCTTTTGTTTATTTCGGCTTCCCTCTCTTTTTCGGCCCCTGGGCAAGCGGATGGCAGTTTCTCTTCGGTGCGGGTATGCCGTTGATGATGGCGGGTATGTACGTTGGCGCATTACTTATCGCCTGGCTGTTTGCTCAATTGCCCCTGAAAGCAATGATGGGGGGCGCCTTTGATAGCGCTACGGCACGAGCGGCCTTTGTAGTGACCGCTCTCAGCATGGCGGCGGTAAGCCTCGGCATGATGCCGATGTCATGGCACATGCTCATGGAGAAGGTCCCCATGATGCCGCATGAGGATGAAATCATGTGGTTCGGCGCCCTGTGGTTTGCCTCAACAGCAGGATTCCTCGCCGCATGGCCGCTTAACTACGTTATGATCCGCATAAAGCTGAAATCGGGAGCAATGTGATGATGCGAGCCACGGCATCATTACTGTTAGTACTTCTTCTTCTGTCATGCACCTCTGAAGATCGGATGATCGGGCAGGAGAATAAAGACCTTCATCTCAAATCGATCCCGACCGCCTTCACCACCCGCATAGCTGCGGCTGATCCCGAAACACAGGCCATCGGCATTGCCCAGACGGTCTATCCGGCAACGAGAGAGGAGCATGCTGCCGGGGCAGTTATTATCACACGGCAGAATACGGCCGAGGCGTTCACGGCAATGCAGCGGGTCACCCATATGCCGGTCAACGCACCGCTTCTCTATCTGGGAAAAGACGGCAAGCTCTCCGAGGCGGTAATGAATGAGATGACGCGGCTGAGGCCGGACGGCGTTGTGCAGGACGGCAAGGTGCAGGTATATGTGGTGGGGAGTGTCGATCCGTCGGTAGCTGAAACTATTCGCAAAGAGCTCAGATACAAGGTGAGAGAACTCCGCGCAGAAGATCCGGTCAAGCTTGCGGAGCTGCTGGACCGGTGGCAGGCCGCCCTGAAATCGGACCATCCCGACGAGGTCGTCATTTCTGCGCTAGACCATCCGCAGGGTATGGCACACGGCATCGGCGCCATGGGATGGAATGCGCATATGGGGAGAGGGTTCGCATGGGTCTATAAGGATTCGGTACCGGAAGAGACGCGGAAGATGCTGAAGCGGCGCTACGGCGGCCACGGTGCATTCATGTATCTCACCGGGGGGCCCGAGATCATTTCCGATAAGGTCGCAAAAGAGCTGAGCGAATACGGCCAGGTGCGGCGCGTCTACGGTCCGGATATCTACTCCTCCAACACCGTCAATGCAGGATACAAGGATTTCGGACGCAATTTCGGATGGTGGACCGGATGGAAGGGGCGCGACTTCGGGTGGGGCATATCAGAGGCCGGGCATAATTTTATCATCGGCAGCGCCGATGACCTCCTCATGATGATTCCCGCCGTGTTGCTCGGCCACATGGGAAAGCACGGCCCGCTACTTCTGGTGGAACGGAATCGCGTGCCCGAGCCGGTCGTACGTTATCTCACGTCGGTGCAGCCGTATCCTGCCGGCCCGGCCGAGACGATTCTCAATCATGCATTTATCATCGGCGGAAAAAGCCATGTGTCGTGGCAGGTGCAGAAAGAGATCGATATGCTCATGAGACCGCAAGCAGCTCTGAAGGAGAAACATCAAGATGGAGCACGGCGGACACGCTCAAGAAAGAGGTAAGGCAACCGTTCCGGTGGTGCCGGTAGTAAATGAAGCCGACGGGCAGCCGGTCTACCATGCCGATATACTGAGGCTTGCGCTCATCGGCGGGCTCATCGGCGCTGCAGCCTTAGGTGTCATCACCTATGGAATATATCGTGCAATAATCCCAGTGCCCTATTTCGGCCACTTCTTCGCCTCAGATCTCGGCCCTGCGCTCTTTACCGGAGCCGGAATAGGAGCGGCAACCGGGGGGCTGACCGGTGCCCTGGTAAAACTCTATCAGCTCCCCTTGCGCAGACGCATGTGATCTCTTTAAGCTGCCCAGGGCAATTGTCTCGCAGCATACTCTGCAGTATGCTCTGCCGATCCACACCACATTGATGAGGAGGAGCAATGCTTTTTGACAGCTGGACCGGCTTGCTGAGAGTAGCGGTAGTGGGATCTCTCGCGTATATCTCTCTGGTCATTCTATTGAGGATCTCGGGCAAGAGGACCTTGTCTAAGATGAACGCCTTTGATCTTGTAGTCACGGTCGCCATAGGTTCCACACTCGCCACCGTGCTGCTCTCGAACCAGGTGGCGCTCGCCGAGGGAGTACTCGCCCTTACGCTGCTCATATTCCTGCAGTTTGCCGTTACCTGGGTATCGGTGCGCTCGAAGCGCTTCAAGCGATTCATAAAAGCGGAGCCGACCATGCTGTTATATCGCGGAGAATTTCTCTATGACGTAATGAAACGTGAACGGGTCACCGAGGAAGAGATTGCCGCCGCAGCACGACGGGAGAAAGTGCCGTCGCTCGACAACGTGGAGGCAGTAGTACTGGAAACGGACGGAACCTTCTCCATCATCACAAGGACCGGCGCTGCCAATGCCGAGGGCCGCTCATCACTGGAATACGTCAGCAACTATAATTCGGGAACGAGTGATGGTAAGGGGGGGCAAGAGCGGCCCAGTCGTCTGTAGCTATGACAAGGCTGCACACAAGCACAACCTGTTTTTTTTCGACAACTTCACTATCCACTCTTTTGAATTTAAGAATACAGCGCAGTGTACAACCACACCCATTTAGAGGACACCTACACCTGCTGGATGCGTGCTTTCCTCCAACATCGCAGGATAGGAGTGCCCGCAGAGCCGCGTTGTTTTTCTGGAAATGCTCGCGGGTAATTTAGGCGGGTCGCGGCGAAGTATAAGCACATATATGTTCCCGTCGTTTGTGGACTTTCTCCAAGACATTGAGAGAAGATAGGCAATTTATTCGGCTTGCCCTACGGCCATGCAATCCCTTCCTTTTTTTGTTGCCCTGTAGAGAGCTAAATCCTCCGCTCGGTAAAGCTCTTCGGCTTACGAGCCATATTCGGAATGGGTGGCTCCTACGGACCCGGTAAAAATACGAAGGCATCTCGGCGACCTGTTCTGCCAGGCCAAGTGACTTGCCGCAGAGCACGAATTCAATGCAGCAGAAAAAATTCTGTTGTGGCCTGAAAGGAAATGTGCTATGTACTTATGTAAGGGCCGCTTTCTGATTTTATCTTAATGGAGAAGTGTTGCTCTGATAAAAATAATGCGGGTGCGGAAGGGGAGTTAACAATGAAGAGGAGCTGCAGGGGAAGCGGATTCTGTATGCATGTCTTATTGATTGCTTCGCTGGTGCTGGGGCTGCTGGGGACTCGGATATCCCTTGCCGCTGAACAGAAGGAGGTTATCTCCGTGGATTCGCTCGGGACTATCCTGAAAGATACGACGCCGAGCCCGGGCAAGGTTCATGTTATAGGCAGCCTGGGCATCAGCACGGCGGACTACACACGCGGAAAATTCGACGATGTCAGGGAAGAACTGAACGATATCGCGGTATCCGGAACACTGAAGGTCGTCTTCGGGCTTTTCGAGCGAAATCAGGGCTGGCTTCGCAACCTGAACCTCGTAGTCGCCTCACAGAATGCCCTGAGTGATAAAGCTCCTTTCGATAATGCCACTGATCCCAAGATCTGGTACGAGTCCAACAACTTTGCCGCGTTGACGACGCGGACCTCCGATGACCTGCTCTTCGGGGTGACCTACACCGCCTTTACGAGTCCCAACGATGTTTCCGGCACCTCGGAGGAGGTCGCCGCGGCAGTGCTGTACACCGGCAAAAACTTCATCGGCGGTCTTTCACCACAGGCCAAGATAGTTTTTCCCGTAGATGCGGGCGACGGCTATTTTGCAGGGGTGTCTATTACTCCCGGCTTCAACCCGATACAGGGCAGCGGTCTTACCCTGAAGGTGCCGATCGAGGCGGGTCTGGGGTTCGATGATTTTTATGGCACCGATGACGACGATGTCCTGGCATACGGAAGCGCGGGGTTGGTCGCATCGCTGCCGCTGAAGTTCATCCCGAAGGAGTACGGCAACTGGAGCTTCAGCGCCGGAGTCCATATGATTGTTCGTGACAAGGCAATAGCCAATGCCGAGAAGCCCCTTGATGATGCAGATAACACCGTTGTCTATGGCACTGCAGGCCTCAGCTTCATTTATTGATCGTTCTGATCTTCGCTTTCCTATTGATGCGGGCGTGTCCCGTTGGACCGGCGACCTCTACCCGCTCGACTCGAAAAAGCGCGAAGCCGCAGGGATAAGACCGCCTATAGCCAGTGCAATGAGCCCGCTCCACCAGAGCCATGATATCTCGCGCATCGCCCCATAGCTGATGAAGGGAAAAGAGATCAGCATGAAGATCAGTGCGACACCTTTTATAAGCATTCGGTCACCTCACGAAGGTTACATTGTTTATCAGAACAGTGACAATGCCGGTCAATACCGCGGCAACGGCAGCCCAGGGAAGCGTCATCTTCAGTATCTCGCCGAGCTTGCCGGTCTGCTGCGTCGTGCTCGTCCCCAGAATTATATTGGCGGGCGCTATCGCGTTGCCGATCGCGCCGCCGGTAGACTGGGCGGCAATGAGCGTTGTCTGTGAGAGTACCTGCTCCGTCTGTGCCACGGTATCGTGAAGAGGCGAGAAGAGGATGTTCGAGGCGGTGTTGCTCGAGGTGATGAAGGCTCCCACAATCCCGATCCAGTTTGCAAAAAATGCGTACACCAGGGGAGGAGACACCGCCGAGATGCCGAGCGCCAGCACGTTCGTCTGCCCCGAATCGTCCATTGTCTTGCTCAGCACCAGGAACGAGGTGACCGCTATCGAGGCGGGGATCGCATTGCCGATCAGTCCGCTCCAGATGCCCTCCTTCTCACGGCCTGCTTTCCGGTAATAGCCCTTAGCTCTGTATACTGTCCAGCCTATAAGCGACGCGAGCAGGAGATACGTGCCGGGATGGGTGAAAAGACTGAACGGTGAATAGGGTCGGATCGCTTCTGTGGTGAGCCCGTATCCGGTTGTCGTCTCCGGGAAGGGCAAGCCGATCTCGAACTGACCCAGAATGCTTTCGACCTGGGGGATGCCGGACCCTATTACAATTGATACCGCCAGAACGACATAGGGCAGTACGGACATCCAGAGCCCCATGACAGGCTCTTTCTCTTCCGTCTCCTTCTTTCCCTTCCGCTCCTGCATGATTTCGCTCTCGATATCTTGAGGCTCACTGTACCTCTCCCAGCGCGAAAGAGGGTAGAGCGCACCCAGTGCGACGGTTGCGGGGATAAAGGTCGAAACGACCGGGTTCCAGAGCACCAGCGCGAGCTGTCCCCCGCCGTGGATGAGAGAGATGATGAGGACGAGGGGCCAGGCATGCCTGATCCCATTCATCCTGCCGAAGAGCCATGCGATAGTAAAGCCCGCCAGGAGGTTGGGGATCCAGAGCAGGATCGCGGTCTGAAAAGCGGTTCCAGTCACATTCTGAAGCTCTACCACTTTAATGGTCGCAAGCCAGCCGACCGCGAGGGTGCCGAACATGTTTGCCCAGGAATGGCCGATCAGCGCAATGGCGACGGCGTACAGCGGCCGCACACCGATGGCGACGAGCAGGGGCGCGGCAACCGCTATCGGAACGCCGAATCCCGCGATCCCCTGGAGAAAGGAGACAAATATCCAGCCGAAGGCGAGCACCAGAAAGAGCCTGTTCCGACTGAACCGGCGTATGCCTATTCTGAGAGCCTCGAAGGCCCCGGCCCGGTCAGCTATCTTGTAGAGGAGGAGGGCAGGCCAGATAACATAGAGGATGAAAATGGCATCCCATACGCCCTTGGCGCTGGCGACCGCCAGGGTTTCGAAAGGGGTGCGGAAGAAGAGGAGCGCCACCGCCCAGGCGGTGAACATGCTCACCGGCCCTGCCTGCGGCCCCTTCCACCTGAGGAAGACCAGAAGGAAGAGGAGAACGAGTATCGGAAGAAGGGCCACTATCCAATGAAACAGACCTATAGGAAGTTGATTCTGCATTGCATCACCTCTCGTTGCTGCGTTCCGTAAAGGGCATGAATACTTCGCCTCGTCCCGAAGAGTGTCTATGGCGGATTCTTTCGATCAATCTTTGCGGCTCCCCTGATCGCTCCAGTGCGAAGCGAGGGAAAGGATCATTGCCAGAAGGATTGCCCATAAGCCGGTGCGCCATAACCATGATGTTTCGTTCTGCAGACCGTACACAATAAGAGCCAAAGAGGCCGCAAGAAGCAGGGCGGCAGCGATAAACAGTGTCTCTTTTCTCATTCTCCCTCTCACATTAAGAAGTAGATCCCGAGCGTAAATGCCGAGACGAGCGCGCCGGTTATCAATGTCCACGGCAGCGCTCTCGCCAGCACAGCCCCTATCCTCCCCGACAGGCCCGCCACCGTGGCGCCCAGGAGGGCGTCGCCGGGAGCCATCGCATTGCCCACCGCTCCTCCGGCGGACTGCGCCGCAAGTATCAAATTGACGGAAAGCTCCTGGGCACGCGCAGCAGTGGCTTGCAACGGGGCGAACAGGACATTCGAGGCCGTGTTGGATGAGGTGACCAGCGATCCCAGAATGCCAATGAAGTCGCTCGCCCCCGCGTAGACTGCCGGAGAGGATACCTGCGCTATTCCCAGGGCCAGCACCGTCGTTTCACCCGAGTGGTCCATCACCTTGCTGATCAGCAGCAGTGCGGCGATTGCGGTGGTGGCGGGCAAGGCGTCCTCTGCCGCCAGTGAAAGTAGGGCCGCCGGCGTGTCCTCTTTTCCATATAGCCCCCTCTTACGGTAGAGGAGATAGCCCGCCGTAGCCGAGAGCAGCAGCAGTGTGCCGGGATGCGTCAGCGGAGTAAAGGCGGCGTAAGCGTCGACCGCTTTCTGCTCCACCCCGAACCCGGTGGTAGCGTCCGGGAATGGCAGGCCCACCCGGAATTGTTCGAGGATATGGTTGACGGGTGGTATCAGCAGCGCTGTGACGGCGAGGACGGCGAGAACGGCATAGGGGGCAAAGGCGAGCGCAAGCGACATCCCCGGTCTCTCACGCGGCCCCGGCGTTGGGGAAGGCTCAGTCGGCTTCACCGACAGTTTCGCCTCACGTTCTTTGTTCTCCTCGTAAAAAGCCCGTTTTCCGGATTCCGTGAAAATCAGGTGCGGCTCATCCCGGTCCTGCTGACGATAGAACCCCCACCGATTAAGGATGAAGAGCGCCCCGAGAGAGGCGGAGGTCGCAAGGAACGTACCTATGGTAGGGATTATCGGCACCAGGAGAAACTGCAACCCGCCTTGAATAAGCGAGAGCGCTACAATGGCAGGACCGCCGCGCTTCAGCGCCCAGGTCTTTCCGTAAAACCAGGCGATCGCAATCCCTGCCATCAAGTTGGGAACCCAGATGAGTGCCGCAGCATACCGCAGTATAACGGTGGTATCGGGAATATCGACGACGGTTTGGGTGGCCAGCCATGCGGTGCCCAGCGAGCCGAACATATTGGCCCACGCCGCCCCGATCATCGGAAGCAGGACGGCATACACCGGCTGTACACCCAGCCCGATCAGCAGGGGCGTCGTTACCGCCAGGTTCGTGCCGAAGCCGGCGATGCTCTGTATGAATGAGGCGAGCACCCATGCGAAGGCCAGCACTACCAGCAGCCGGTCGGGAATGAGGTGGCGCAGGCCGCGCTGCATAGCGCCGAAGGCCCCGGCCTCGTGGGCGACATTGTACAGAATGAGCGCCGGCCAGATGACGTACAGCACGAAGATCGCGTCCCAGATGCCCTTTCCTGCCGCAACCGCCAGCGTGTGCAGCGGTGTGCGGTAAAAGAGCAGCGCGGCAGCGACTGCTCCGGCCAGAGCGAGGGGGGCTGCGGCCGAGGTGCTCCAGCGGCGCCACACCAGCAGCACCAGGAGAACCAGAATAGGGAGGAACGCCGCAAGCCAGGTAAGGGATGTGACCGGCGGAGCGGCGTTCATCAGCTTTCGTTCTCCTCCCCCCCTTTATCCTGCGCAGCTTCGAGGGCTTTTGCCATAAGGGGAATGAGAAGTCCGAAAAAAATGAGGGCAAGGGCGGTCCACAGGAGCGGAGTGTTCGTCATCTCCCCTGCGGCAGCGCTATAGGCGAGCCATGCGCCGAACAGAATCATCAGTGCTCCTGCTCCCATCTGCCACACCCGCTGCTTGTACCATTTCATTGTGCAGACCCTCCTGCTCCTCCCGACAAAAAGAGCACATAGAGAAGTGAGACGGCTCCCGCCAGGAGCACACCGGCCAGCATGTACGTGATGGTACGGCGAATTACTTCGCCGGTCTTGCCGGTCAAACCTACCGAACCGATACCGAGCAGGACGTTGCTCGGCGCGATGCTGTTGCCTATCGCAGCGCCCGCAGTCTGTCCTGCAAGGATCGCCGCCTGCGCAACGCCCAGGGCGGCTGCGGTACGTTCCTGGAGCGGGCCGAAGAGGATGTTCGACGACAGATTACTGGAGGTCATGAACGACCCGACCGCTCCGATCAGCGGCGCGACGAATGCGTACACCGTTCCGGTCGCGACACCGGCAATGCCGAGCGCCAGCTCGAGGGTCTGACCGGAGCCTTCCATCACTTTTGCCAGGGGCACCAAGGCGAAAAGGGCAATAGCGGAAGGGATACTGGTGCGAATGGTTCTGATCAGCACCTCATCCATCCTGCCCCGATCTATTGTGCCTGCCCAGCGGAACGTCACAAAGGCAAAGATCGCAGAGAGGAGCAGAAACGTACCGGGATGTGTGAGCGGGGAAAAGGCGCTGTAAGCGTCGGCAGCCTCGGTAACGACTCCCCGTCCCGTCTCGAGCTCCGGGAAGGAAAGGCCGATCTGGAAGGCGGAAAGAGCGTCTTTAACGGGAGGAATAAGCAGCACCAGGACTATCAAGGCAATCAGCACAAAGTAGGGAGAGAGGGCCAGCGGGAGCGACATCTCTTCCTGTTCGGAACCGCCTCCTGTCCTCTCTTTTTTCCGGTCTTCTCCCCGTTGCTGTTGCAGCTCCCCTTTCTGCATGACCCGGCTGGTCTCGACCCCGGTGGGGTTCCGGTACCAGCGGCTCCTTCCCAGCATGATTACGACGCCCACCGCTACGGTTGCCGGAAGGAAGCTGGCCAGCTCGGGCACGAGCGGCGCAAGGATAAGCTGTCCGACACTATGGACCGCTGATACGATCAACACTACGGGCAGGCCCTCGCGAATGCCCCTCCCCTTCCCGAAGAGCCAGGCGATGGTGAGTCCGGCCAGCAGGTTGGCCAGGAGCAGCATCACCGCGGCTATGATAGCGGTCGTAGCCGGGCTCTGCATCTCGGTTACCAGCTGCAGCCCGTTCCAGGCCACAGCCAGTGTGCCGAAAGTATTGGCCCAGGCATGGCCGATCAAAGGGATGATGACCGCCCAGACCGGGACTACGCCGACGGCGACCAGCAGCGGCGCGGTTACGGCTATGGGCGCGCCGAAGCCGGTGATACCCTGCAGGAAGCTGGCGAAGACCCAGCCGAAGGCAAGGACATGCAGCAGGTCGTTCGGGGTGTACGCTTCGATACCGCGTCGCAACGCTTGAAACGCGCCGGCCTCTTTCGAAACCTGGTAGAGGAGCAGCGCCGGGACGATCACATAGAGAATGAAGATCGCATCCCATATTCCCTTGACCGTCTGCAGGGCGATGATGCGGGGCGATGCCCGGAAGAGTGTCAGGGCCGCGATCGTAGCGATGAAGTAACCGACGGGAGCGGCAGTTGCCGCTTTCCACCGAAGCCCCACCAGCAGGATGAGTATCGCCGCCAGAGGAGTGGCGGCAACGATCCAGGGCCAAAAGGATACGTCAATGCTTTCCTTCATGACGACCTCCTCCGAGAATTCTCGTCCGGCGGCTTAGTGGCCGATAGCGAGCCCTTCACCGCGGGGGTCGGCGCCGCCATGCAGCACACCCTGCTCTCTATCGATCCAGATCGCCTGGGCATGCCCCATCTTCTGCGACCAGTCCTCCATCATCTGGACATCGTGGCCGCGGCGCTTCAACTCCGCGACGACGCCGTCCGGTATGCGCCCCTCCAGCTTGAGCGACCGTGAGGATTCGCCCCACGTCCTTCCATAGAGCCAGCGCGGCGCCTCGATCGCTTCCTGTACATTGAAGTCGAAGTCAGCCATGCGGGTGAGCATCGCCGTCTGGGTCTGGGGCTGGCCCTCACCGCCCATGGTACCGAACAGGAGCGCAGGTTTTCCGTCCTTGAGCGCCATCGCCGGGATGATCGTATGGAAGGTACGCTTTCGCGGCGCGAGCGCATTGGGATGGTCGGGGTCGAGCTTGAAGAACGAGCCCCTGTTCTGCAGGAGTATGCCGGTGCCGGGCGGTATGAACGCCGATCCGAATTCGAAGTAAACGCTCTGGATGAGCGACACGCAGAGGCCGTCCTCATCCGCCGCGCACATATAGACCGTATCGCCGCCGTGCCCTGCCATTGCCGGTTCGGTTACGCCGGGGTGTATATCGTCCTCGGGTGTGGCCCGGTTCATATCGATCTTGCGGCTGCGCTCCGCGGCATACTCCTTCGAGAGCAGCCGGTCATAGGGGACCTCAATCGTATCGGGATCGGTCACCCAGCGGTCGCGGTCCGCAAAGGCAAGCTTCACCGCTTCGGTCATCAGGTGGTAGTAATCCGCCGTGCCCTCGCCGATATCCCGCAGGTCCATTGCCTCGATCAGGTTCAGGATCATCAGGGTGGCGATACCCTGGGTGTTCGGCGGAAGCTCGGTGACTTCGTATCCCTTATAATTGGTGCGCAGCGGCTCCACCCAATCGGAGGAGTGGGAAGCGAAATCATCCTCGGTCAGGAGCCCGCCCGCCTGCTTGAGCCCGCGCACCATCCTTTCCGCCAGTTCTCCCCGATAGAAAACGTCAGCACCCTTTTCGGCGATCAGAGAGAGGCTGCTCGCCAGGTCCGGCTGTCGCACAATTGAACCTGCTTTCGGCGCCTGTCCGCCGGGCAGAAAGATAGCTGATGCGGTCTCGAACTCCTTCAGCATGTCGGAATACTGCTCGATGTAATCGCGGAGCTTCTGCGAGACCGGAAAGCCGTGGGCGTGGCGGAGAGCCGGTCCAAACAGCTCTTTCCATTCCAGCTTTCCGTGCCGCTCGTGGAGCTTCCGCCATGCATCCACTACGCCGGGAACGGTGTTGGCGGCAAGCGGGCCTCTCGGATGGATTTTGTCCCACCCCTTGGAACGATACGCATCGATCGTGACCCGTTCACCGGAGCGGCCGGACCCGTTCAATGCCTCGACCTTTCCTGTTTTTGGATCCCATACCTGGGCAAACAGATCGCCGCCGAGGCCGGCCATATGGTTGTAAACCACTGCAAGTGTCGCATTGGCGGCGATGAGCGCATCAACAGCGGAACCTCCCCTGTCGAGCATGGAGAATCCTGCCGCGCTGGCGAGGTAGTGCGAAGTGCTCACCATGGCCATAGCGCCCATAGTAACGGGACGTCCTGTAGAGTGCCGGTACTGCTGAGATGCTACGCTCATAGTCGCCTCCTCTTAATGGTTATGATGTTTCAGCTCAGTCTAAAGTGCTTGAGAGAGGGTTGAGGGCAGGTCTTGTATGACCTCCATGCGGTTGCCTTATCCTACTTAAAAGTTTAGGGTATAAGGTGAGTACATTCAAGGAGACGTCTTGTTAAGGGAGGGGCATTGATCTGTCTTGCTCCTTAACTGTGCCCGCGTGAATAAGATTAAGGAGCGTCATGCCCTCTATGGAGCAGGCGAAGGCAGCATCGATGCGATCCAGAGGGGCATCGACCTCGGGGAGCGCCGGCAGGGCTTGGGCCATTTCAAGAGAGCTTGTGCATGTATCCGGTTTTATGCTTTCTTTCTGAACTCCTTATGATTCAGGTCCTTTCGGCTGTCAGACATAAATATCCGTATGATTAAAAGCCTTGTGGAGTATGTAGAGGATGTCGGCCGGTTACTAATTTTATTTCATGAGTCAAGAAGTCACCTTGCTACACGGTGATGCGTTCGGCGTGGAGCGCTTCACGCGCTGCGCGGTACAGTTTCCGGACCTCCCTGCAATCCTCCTCTTCGGCAATACCTTCGCGGCTTCCGCGCTCGATCATTTCCGACTGACGGAGGAGCGCACTGCGGTCTTCCTCCCGCCGGATATGGGGAGCAATAGAAGCGATAGTTTCAAGGAGACGCCTGGTTACCGTTGCATTCGCTCTCCCATAGTGCCGTATCTGGTCGAATGCAGCGGCAACCATATCGGCAAAAGTCATCGGGTGAGCGATGATGCGGAGGGTTTTGTCATCATCATAGCGCAGGGGAGAGGGGATCGCCCTTCCCGCGAGACGCCTGAGTCCCGCGCCGAGGTGGTCGATGCAGATGACGGCGGTGAACGGATCGTTGATGCCGGGCGACAGCGCGCGGACCGCGACCTCGACGATCTGACTGACCACGAATTCCGCATCCTGCGTCG
Source organism: Nitrospirota bacterium (assembly GCA_040754455.1). Lineage (GTDB taxonomy): Bacteria > Nitrospirota > Thermodesulfovibrionia > Thermodesulfovibrionales > Dissulfurispiraceae > JBFMCP01. The sequence goes on along the minus strand of JBFMCP010000025.1, from coordinate 28,450 downwards.
CCGTACGCTGTGCGCCGATTACGAAAGAATCATTGATTGCGCGGGCCACGCTGTCGTTCACCTCTGCAGCGGGCCAGACCATAGCGATGACATCATTGCCGGCGACAAAATCACCCGGCCGCTTCATCAAGCGTATAACGACGTCATGCTCTCTCGCCGCCCCCAGCAATGCATCGTTGTCGATTGCTTTTATATACCCGCACTCGCGAACAGTGATTGGTCCTGATTCAGCTTCAAACCGTTCGGGGATCTCCCACTGTTCTTCGGCACGAAGGTATTCGGCGCCGTGTCCGAGCTTTTCCGGGAAGAGCCGGTCTATGGCCTCTTCCAGATCCCGGCTTACGACGGAGATGATGTTCGATGCCTGAATAAACGCCGATACATGGTGGATAAAGTAGATAAGGACGCCGAGGCTGAGCAGCGCCAGCAGAACGCCGGCGGTTACGGAGAGCTGAGGCACAAAGTTGACAGTATCGGTGCCGCGCACTGTTCTCAGGGTGAGCAGGCAGAAGATGAACGTTGCAATAAAAGTGCCGAGGACAATCTGATTGCCGGCATCCCGCATGAAGTTGCGGAGCAGGAAAGGCCCGAACTGCTGAGAGGCAAGGGTAAGGGCAACGATGGTAATGGAAAAGACGACGCCGGCAACCGTGATCATCGACCCGGCTATTACCGCAAGCACCTCGCGCGCCCCCTCAGGCCCTCCCGTGTAGATCCAACCCAGTCTGCGCACATACGAGCTCTCCATCTGAGTGTCCAGATTATAAAGAACGGCCCAGAGCGCGACCGAGCCGATCGCCATGAGCATCGGGACAAACCAGTAGCTCGTGCGGAGCGTATCCCAGAAGGCGCTGAGCTTTGTATTGTGAAAATTCATTATGCCTGACCCGGTGACCTGCGTGCGTCATCACCATCCTCTTGCCCGCACACACGCGCATACTGCGCTATTGCTCCTGCTACGCTGCGGGGACGCGGAGCCGGATCCTTTCCTGCGGGCCATCCCTCGCGCTGCCGCGACCGGTCTCCATCGGTCTCTTCGGTCTGATCATGGAAGAGCACCTGCTGCGTCGGGAACGGCAGGTCGATGCCGTTTTCTTTCAACTTGATTCTTATTGCGGCGAGCACCTTGTCGCGCGCATCGAGGGCATCGGCGTGGCGCGGGGGGGTGATCCACCAGCGGGCGCGGATATTGAGGCTCGAGGGCGCAAGGTCCATAACGAGCACATCGGGCTCCGGCGTCTTCAGCACTCCTTCCGTCTCCCGCATGGTTTGGAGAATGATCCGTTTCGCCTGATCAATATTATCGCTATAGCCGATGCCGATATCGTATTCGAGGCGACGTTGTTCGAAGGCGGTGTTGACCGTTACCTTTTGTGTAAAAAGCTCGGCATTCGGAATAACGATACGCCTGCCGTCATAGGTACGAATAAATGTCGCCCTTGTCTGTATATCCTCGACCGTCCCTTCATTGTTACTCACGACGATCTGGTCGCCGATGTAAAAGGGGCGCGTTATGAGAAGCAGTATCCCCGCAAGAAAATTCTGAAGGATATCGCGAAAGGCAAAGCCGATGGCGATGCTCCCGATGCCGAGCAGCTCGACGATATCGCCCGGCCTGAACGTCGGCAGCGCCACTGAGAGCGCAACAAGCGTGCCGATGAGGACGATGCCTCCCTGGGCCAGTCGCCCGATCACCAGTCCCGCGGCATGCACATGTCCGCGCCGCTCGGCAGCACGCCGCGCCAGCATTCTTACTGCTTTTGCTACAGCATAGAATAAGAGGAATACGAGTAACGCTGTAAGAACGCCCGGCAGTGATCGTACGAAGGTGTCGGCGAGCTCGTCAAGACGCTTCAATGCAGGCAACAAGTCGAACGGCATTTCATGTGCTCCTTGTCCGCTTATAGGCGGGATGATGTGTCCGGGAATGCAGTATCTTATACTTAACTTTTAAACCGGACCGGGGCGTCTGTCAAGCCATTATGGAGACGCCTCATTATCGGACAGAGCCATTCCTTACTACTGATATGGTTATTTCCCTTGACTGTATGTAGATCAGCTGGTAAGTGATAAGTAGGGATAGTGCCGAGTTCCGCAGTAGTGGTTCGATGAGGGCGAGAGATCCAAACCCGATACGGCGTGTTTAAAAAGGAGGACCCTATGGCAGCACAAGAGACAAAAGGGACTGTTATACAACGAGTAGGCACATTGCGGAGTATCGATAAGCTTACCGGATTCAAACTCCGCGCACGGGATAGCGATATCGGCAAGGCGGATGAGTTTCTTTTCGACGATATATCGTGGACGGTGCGCTACCTTGTGGCCGACACCGGCGGATGGCTCTCGGGCAGAAAGGTCCTTATTGCTCCGGCTGCCTTCGAACAGCCTGACTGGGAACAGGAAATCTTCCCTGTTGTGCTCACCCGAGAGCAGGTGGAGAACAGCCCAGGCATTGAGGCCGATAAGCCGATCTCGCGACAGCATCAGAGCGAGTTATACCGGTTTTATGGCTGGTCTCCGTACTGGATCGGCGATATGTACCACAATGTACCTCCTCTCACGGAGGTGCGCCCGGAAGACATCGGTAAGCAGGAGGGAGGGGACCCTCACCTGAGGAGCACGAAAGAAGTAACAGGCTACGGCATTCAGGCCACTGATGGAGAAATCGGTGAGGTAGAGGATTTTCTCGTCAATGATGAAGATTGGATTATGCGCTATATCATTGTGGACACCCGCAAATGGTTGCCGGGCAAGAAGGTACTGATTGCCACGCAGTGGATCAAGCATATCGATTGGGCCGAAGAAAAGGTACATGTCGATCTCACCAAAGATGCCGTCAGGAACAGCCCCGAATACAATCCTAATGTTACCGTGGACAGGTACTACGAGGCACGGCTCTACGATTATTACAGCAGACCGCATTACTGGATTTGATCGTAGAGGCTATGAGTTTCCACAATTCCAATGAAGTGAGACTATGACAAAGATACCGAGAACAGCTGCATCTTCAACATCAAAGGGCGCCGGAACAAAAAGAGCCAAGGGGAAGATAAGGACTCCGTCACCTCCGGAAATGCCGCCGAAGTCGCCACCTACGCACCCTACCCGCCCTCCGGGAGTGCCGAAAAAGCCGAAGCCGAGAGCCTGAAGCGCCGTGCATCAGATGGTGAGTTCCAGGCTTTTACGGCCGGATTCCCTTTAACCCCTCTAAGGGATCGGGAGGACTACCCTATGAGCTCGATAAAGCCGCTTGTTGAAGAGGTGGCAACGGTACTTGAGGCATTTGGGGTCGGCGTCATTGCCCTGGGGGCATTGTACTCAACAATTGTGGCAGCTCTCCTGGCCAGAAAAGCTGCGCGCCGCGAGGTCTTCCTGACCTATCGCCGTGAGCTCGGTCGCGGCATTCTTCTTGGACTGGAGTTTCTGGTTGCCGCAGATATCATCAAAACTGTTGCCGTCGAGCCCTCGTTTCACAGCGCAGGGGTGCTCGTGATCATTGTCCTGATAAGGACATTCCTGAGCTTTACGCTTGAGCTTGAAATGACAGGCCGATGGCCATGGCAGGATATCTCCAAAAGTAGCATGCAAGAGAAGCAATAAGGTCTGATTTGTCGTTTGTATTGAAGTGGTAAGAAGATCTCTTGGTATGAGTGTCAGGCTTAGCTGATCTCACTAAAGAACAAAGAAAGGAACCAGAGAATGGCATCGAAGCAAAAAAAGGCCAAATCTACAGCAACAAAAAGGACGCGGACGAAGAGCACCTCAACACCTTCCCGACCGCCGGGAGTGCCGAAAACACCGACGCCGAAGGTCTGAAGTGCTCTGTCGAATACCATGCCTGCCGACAGCGCATTTCCGGCTAGCCCGCCGACGGGCTGCTTCCGTGGCGCTCCCCTTCCCTCTTCTCGCCCTTCCGCTTCCCCTTCGGGCTGTAGTGCTCGATGAGTGCATTGATTTCCGAGCCGACGAGGACCACCAGCCCCGCGATGTAGAGCCACAGCATCAGAATTATCACTGCGCCGATACTGCCGTAGGTCGCACTGTAATTGGCAAAGTTACGGGTGTAAATAGCAAACCCGAGTGAAGCTACGATGAGCAGTGTCACCCCGAGCACGCTGCCGGGTGTAATGAACATGAACTTCTGCTCGACGTTAGGTGCATAGCGATAGATCATCGCAAATCCCAGCAACAGTGCGACTACGATCACGATCCACCGGAACACGGCAAAAAACTTGAGCAGCGCACCGGTGAAACCAAGCCGGGAGCCGATCCAATCCTGGATAACGCCGCCGAGCACGATAAGCGAAAATGCCCCGATCACCAGCAGAGCGAACAGCAGGCTCAGGATGAGCGCCGTTGCCCGTGCGCGTATAAAGCTGCGTTCCTCCTTGACATCGTAGGTGATGTTGAGCTGCTGCATGATCGCGTACATTCCAGCAGAAGCCGCCCAGAGTGTCCCCAGCAAGCCGAACGACAGCAGACCTACGCGCCGTTTGCTGGTGACTTCGTTCACTACCCCGGCAACCATGTCGAAGGCCTCGGCCGGCAGCGCCTGTCCCAGCAGGTCCATGATCGCCTTGTCAACATTGTGGATCGGCAGATAAGGGATGACGGTCATTAATAGAATCATCGTCGGAAAGACCGCCAGCGTCAAATAGAAGCCCAATGCTGCAGCACCGTTGGAAACATTGTCGTCGCTGATCTCTCGTTTGAGATCGAGCAAAAACTGCTTTATAGAAATACCATAGATCATCGCGGGCTCCTCGGGGATCGTCATCTAATGGACACAATTGGAAGCTAAAACTGAGCAAGAAAAAGCGGTAGCTCCCTGGTGGCAGGTTGGAATCAACAGATCAGCCTTAACTTTGAGAATCAAACAACCGGAGAAAGAGTTACTGCCGCACTTCGCTCGCGCTCACAATACAACCTGATCATACTCTGTCCACCATGCCAAGCGGTGTAAACTACAAGTGTACAAAGTGACGAGATCCGTTTTACCTCTTTGTCCCTCCTCTTTTATCTTTTTCAATCCTTGCTACGGATACTTTTGTTCTGCTTCCATAGATCGACTTAGCAGCCCTATCCTCGGCGGCCTTCGCTGTACTGCGTTTCCTGTGCCGCTCCCACAATTTTCTTGTTGCTTCGCCCTCCGCCAACTGCGTACTGCCTACCACATCCGATACGTCGACATTCGCGCTTGTCTTTCGTGCGTACTCAATCGCTTGATCTCTTCTGGTCTTCGCGGTTTGCGGCTTTACAAACGGCTGCTTTAGCTTCAGCTCCGAAGGGAGTGCTCTCCCATGCGTCGTTCTACGCCCTGTTCCCTTTCCCGGTGTTCTTGACGTTACAGAAGCGCTCTTCTTCATCATTTCAACTCCTTTCCTTATATACAAAAACGTTTGCAGCTGGCGGCAACAGGAGAATTTGCTCTCACTCCGCTGTCACAGGGGATTAATATCCGCCGGATTTCTTTTTCGAAGACTTCCCGGCGGCCGCCTTCTCTTTAGGCCTCTCTTCCTTTTGTGTCCTTTCAGGGCCCGGTGTCGGCGTTAATCCCGGCGCAGGGGTCGGCGGTGTTTGAGTGGGCGGAGGGGTAACGGACTTCTCCGGTCCCGGTGTCGGGGTCAGGCCGGGAGCGGGGGTAGGCGGAACTTCTGCAGGGGGCGCGGGTTCCGCCTTGGGCACCGGGGGCGGCGATGCAGGCTCTTCCGCCTTTTTGCAGCCGGGTGCTGCAACCAAGGCGATCATCAGTAAAAAGGTTGCAATGACACCATACATTCTCATTGGTAGTTCCTCCTTGTCCTGTTGAAGTTTATGAGGAGCTGTCGTAAGCAAGATTATTATCATGGATAGGTGAATATCGCTTTGACGCTCAGGTCACTCTCCATGGTAAGCGAACAAGTGTTTTTCCCTCTGCATGCACCGTCCCATCCGACAAAGGTCCATTCGCTTGCCGGGACAGCGTTGAGAATCACCTTCGCTCCTCTTGCAAGCTCTATCTCACACACGCCTTTACACTTGATATCCGGCCCTGTCACGATGCCTGCGCCGATAATGTTAATGCTCAAACGGTATACTGAATCTGACCCCTTTTCCGATGTATCACGCTCTGTCCTGCAGGAAGGCAGGGACAATACCGCGAGGATACATCCTATTGCAGCTATCGTTCCCTTTAGCATTCTTGTACCCCTCGAATCACTCCTTATTCTAAGAGCAAATCAATGCAGCAGTGGATATTACCTCTTGATTCGAGACTGTATGCACGCGCAGCTGTGAATACGACATGCTGAACCAACGCTTATCTTATCTCTATAGACGTGTGGCAAGTTTTAAGCAGACGGCGGCATCTTGGGCGTTTTCGGCTTTTTCGGCGGTTTCGGTGGAATCTCCGACGGCACCCCGGGCGGCTTTGGAGGTTTTATCACCGTCCTTTGCTCTGACTTCTTCATTTTAGGCGCGCCTTTTACCGTTCTCTTCTTAGTAATCATAATCCACCCTCCCATAGATTGTGAGCCGATTTGTTACAAACAAAAAGAACTCTGTTGTAGACATACCTTTATTTAAAGGTTTAGCACCATTTCTGTACACAGTCAATGCACTCTCTCTGTAGCACACCTAAAACCCCGCAAACGGCTTTCTGCTGATTCCTCTGCTCTCCTGTCGTTCTCAATCCCTCTTAAAACCTCCATGACTGATATGAAGAGGACAAGGCTCATCGGTCCTAAGATGAACCCCAGAAGTCCGAACTGCTTTATGCCGCCGATGACACTGAAGAACAGTACGGGGAACGGCATCTTCGTCCTGCTGCCGATCACATACGGCCTCACAAAATCGTCTATCATACCCAGTCCAAGAACTCCGGCAGCTATAAGGCCGAGTCCTTTTATGACCTCACCCTGAATAAGAAGGTATACGGCCACAGGCGCCCATACTACAAAGTGACCGATCCCGGGCAGGAACGAAACAATCGCAATGACAAGGCCCCATACGGCAGGAGATGAAAAGCCGAGCACAAAAAGGATCATGCCCCCCACAAGGCCTTGAGCTACTGCGATAACAACGCCGCCGAGCATGGTAGAGAACGTAATATTTTTCACCCGTTTTACCACTTTGTCCTTTTGCTCCTCGGCAAAGGGCAGGGAATCAAGAGCTGGCCGGAGAAAAATAGACAGGGACATAAGTGATAAAGCTGCTCTAAAATAATGAAACAGAAAGGAGTAGCGAGCATGGCAAAAAGGCAGAGAAGGAATCACGGAGCGGCATTCAAGGCGAAAGTGGCACTTGAGGCAATTAAGGGGGAACAGACGATCTCGGGGTTGGCACAACGATTCGGGGTACATCCGAACCTGATCGTAGAGTGGAGGAAACAGATGCTGGAGAGGGCGGAGGAAGTGTTTGGGAAAGACAAAAAGTTCCAGGAGGGACCGAGTATCAAAGAGCTCCATGCCAAGATAGGGCAGCTGACGATGGAGAACGATTTTTTATCAATCGCGCTCGGGCGCATAGCCGGGTCGAGCGCAAAGAGATGATTGACCGGGATCATTCCTTGCCCATTACCCGGCAATGCGAGCTACTTGAACTTTCACGGGCAAGCCTGTACTACGAAGCAGTGCCGATAAGTGAGCGAGACTTGGAACTTATGCGACTGATCGACGAGATTCACCTGAAGTTGCCGTTTTGTGGGAGCAGGCGCATAAGGTTGAATTCATCCCCGATGCCGCAGAAGACTTCGCTTCCCTTGATAAATCGATAAGAAAAGAAGCGACAAAAAAGATCGACGCCCTTTCGAGAAACCCCTTTTTAGGCGCCTCACTCGGAAACAAATTTGGAATAAACCTAACAGGGCTTTACAAGCTCTATTTTGCGAAAAAAAAATATCGCATCGTCTACCGGCTGCGTGGTGAGCAGATAGAAGTAATCGAGATAGTCGGCATCGGCAAACGTGATAAGAAAGAGATATACAGGCTTGTTGCAAAGCGATTGAAGAAATTATGCAAAACTGGAAGTGGCGGATGTTCTCGTGAGGTCCAGGAGCGGAAAAAATAAAGTGGTAGAACTGAAGACCGCCATCAAATAGCCACCATGGTGCCGGCAAACCCTGTCTGGGAGCCAACTTCTACGGGTTCGATTCCCACATGCTCCCGCCACCCTAGAGCGGCTCTGGAATTGAGTCGAGTACTATCCTTCCGAGAATCAGCTTTCCTCGCGGGCTCCTTCAAAATCGAGGGACATACTCAAGAACGTAATCAATCTCGTCAGATCATTGCGGCTCATGATCTTGCGCAGAGCGGCGAAGTCTTCTGCGCAGAGCTCCAGATCGGGCATGACCTTGTTTCTGCCCGCGTGTTTCGCTTTGTAGAGCATGGTATCGGCTTCCTTCAGGAGCTGGTGCTTATCATACTCCTTCCTCAGTGATGCCACGCCGAAACTCGAAGTGATCCCGATGAGCTGATTGCCGAACGCAACGGCATGGTTCTGAAGCTTTACCCTGAGCCGCTCGGCGAGCTCCACAGCAAAGTAGAATTTTGTATTGGGAAGCACCAGCACAAATTCCTCGCCTCCGTACCGTGCAATGTAATCGCTTTTCCGTATCGAAGGGAGTATGATGCGGGGGATATCCCTCAGCACGGCATCGCCTGCCTGGTGTCCGAAGGTGTCGTTAATCTGCTTGAAATGATCGATATCGAACATGATCACCGAGAGGTCGCTGCCGTAGCGGTGGGCTATCGCCACGTGATGGTCGAGGAAGCTGTCCATCGCCCTCCGGTTATAGCAATTGGTCAGGGCATCAATAGCCGCTGCGTTTTCGAGCTTCTTTCTGCTCATATAGTTGTCGAGCACAATCCGCATCGTCTCAATGATGATCGAAATGATTTCGTTGTGGTGGGAGAGCATCTTTCTCCGGGGCAGAATATAGAGCCGTGCCGCATATTCTTTATCCATGACCTTATAAGAGAGGACATTATCGGCAGCAATATCGCTGGTGCGGTATTCCATTGAATGATGGTTGTCAAAATAGTGAAAATTGTCAATATTCTGACAATCAAAATCCTTTTGGATTATTTCAATAAAATGCCCCTTGTAGACCCGGGGGTCGATCCAGACATCGAGCACCGGACCGTCCTTTATGGCAAAGCCGAAGAGCTCGGAGTTCAGGATACTCTTCAAACACATTGAAACTTCATACAAAATTCCGTTTATATCCTGCAGTTCGTTTATCCTCAGGATGTAGGTATTCAAGGTGCGGTAATCTATTCCCCGGGCAGTCTTCTGCACGATATCGATGATAGTGCCCACATTCGTAAATGCCCTTTTCAGTCTGCGGACCATGACAAAACCTCCTCTCTGCAAGGACTGAAAAATATACATGCAAATTCGGCGCCATCGCATCTTGCGACCTCTGAAGAAGACTTGTTTGCAAGAGGAATCAGCCGCATCAGTGTTTTTTTTTGCATCCTGCAGCAGGCGAGCAGGGGAAAAGATTTCCTCTCCCCGCCTGTGAGAGACAGCACTTTTTTCCTCTCTCTCCGTCTGTTCCCACCTTTGTTCCGGTCTCGTCGTTTCCGCGTATTTACATATCCGGCGCGACAACTTATAATTACAGCCAATGCGTTGCCCCCCGGAAAACGAGCTTGTCCGTGCCTGCAGGATACTCTTCGGACCGGAGACCGCCATCTCCCGGGATTTTTTTGTGCGCCTTCAGCCCTCCGGCATCTCGAAGGCCTTCAAGAAAAAGGCACTCGCCGTCCATCCCGACCGGCTCATTACCGCAAATGAGGAAGCGAAAAAGAAGGGCATCGAATTGTTCATTGAGGCGCAATGGGCACGGGAGCGGCTGATACTGTTCTGCAAAAGCAGGGACAGCGCACGGCAGTGCCGCTCGAAAGGGGCATGGTCGCCCGCGACAGCGGCACACGGGCATGCGGCGCATCCCTGCCGGGACAGGCGATATACTGATGGCCGGATTCATTCGGACCGGTTATACGCGGGAGTGTTGCCGCAGCGTTCGCTGCTCTTCGGTGAGTTCCTGTACTATTCAGGGATCATTTCATGGAAGACCTTCATAGAGGCAATCGTCTGGCAGCGCAGGCAGCGTCCGCGGTTCGGTACCATCGCCCTACAGTGGCGCTATCTTACCGAGAGGGAGATCGGAACGATTCTCGCAGCCAGGCAGTTCAGTGAGTCCATGGGTGAGGCCGCTCTACGGATGGGATTGTTGAGCCCCCTCCAGGTCAACACTATTCTCTATTACCAGCGACTCCTGCAGCGGCGGATCGGAGAATACTTCGTCGAGCACGGCTGCCTGACGAGTGAGAGGGTCGAGACACTGCTCAGGAAGTGCAAAAGGCATAACGCCCGGTTCGCCTCACGGGGCCTCACCGTACCCTCTCGGATTTCAGATTGATAATTGGTCGATTCTGACGTCTGGGATACAATCCTGCGCAGTTCTGAAATCATCAATTTTTCTTCTTCTGACTTCTGAATTCTATCTCCTCACTCCCAAAACTCCATCCACCTGCGAAATCTTGTTCACGAGACCGACAATCTGACTCTTATTCTTGACCTCAAGGGTGAACTCGAGCAGCGACCGCTTGTCATGGGTGGCACTTGCCTGCATATGGCTGATATTCACATTCGCCGCGGCAATGATCGTAGTTAGATTCGCGAGAATACCGGGCTTGTCGATACTCTCCACGTAAATCTTCGCCGTCGAGAGAATATCGACGTCATGGCTCCACTCCACCTCGATCAGCCGTTCGCTGTTCACCGCAAGCCGCTCAAGGCTGTGGCAGTCCTTGCGGTGTATGGTAACCCCCTTGCCTTTCGTGATAAAGCCGGCAATCTTGTCGCCGGGCACTGGAAAGCAGCACTTGCCGATATGGTAGAGCACATTATCAATTCCCTTGATGGTGATGATGCTCTTCGTGCTCTTGTGCGGCTTTCCTATTTTGGGCGCCACCGTCTCTTCCGCTTTCTCAGGCATAAATTTGTTGACCACCTGATGGGCAGAGACTTTTCCATAACCGACAGATACATAGAGATCCTCGAGGGTCTGGAGGCTCATGGTCTTAAGGACCTCATTCATCTTCTCTGATTTAAGCGTTGCAAGAGGCAGGTTGTGACGCCTGATTTCGTCTTCGAGGAGCTTTGTCCCGAGCTCAAGGCTCTTCTTGCGCTCCTCGGTCTTGATCCATTGCTTTATCCTGTTCTTGGCGCGGGGGGTGACGACAAACTTCATCCAGTCCTTGCTCGGCCCATGCGTGGGAGAGGTAATGACCTCGACCACATCGCCGCTGTTGAGTTTATATCTGAGCGGGACGATCTTGCCGTTCACCTTTGCACCGATGCACTTATGGCCTACCTGTGTGTGGATGCTGTAGGCGAAATCAACAGGAGTCGAATCGACTGGGAGCTCCTTTATATCGCCCTTGGGAGTAAAGACATACACTGTGTCGGGAATGACTTCTCCCTTGACCGCCTCGAGGAACTCCTTGGCGTCCGAAATATCCTTGACCAGCTCCCTGAGCCAGGCGATAAAACGCGCATTCTTATGGTCGATGGTGTCCTTTTCCTTGTATCTCCAATGGGCGGCAATACCTTCCTCGGCAAGCTCATCCATGAACTTCGTGCGTATCTGGAACTCCACCCGGTCTCCACCGGGGCCGACGACGGTGGTATGGAGCGACTGGTACATGTTCGATTTGGGCAGGCTTATGAAATCCTTGAACCTGCCGGGGACAAGGGGCCAGAGAGAATGAATGATGCCGAGGATATCATAGCAGTGGGTCAGGGTATCGGTGATGATCCTGAGCCCGATCACATCATGAACCTGCTCAAAAGGGATCTTCTGTTTCATTATCTTCTGGTAGATTCCGTAGTAATGCTTTGCCCTGCCTTTGATGTTTGCCGTAATCCCCGCCATGGTAAGCTTTTCCGTGATGAGCTTTTTGATCTCGTTGATATAACGCTCCTGGTCCTCTTTGCGCTTTGCCACCTTGGCAACGAGGTCATTGAAGAGGTCGGGCATGAGGGTCTTGAAGCTGAGGTCTTCGAACTCTGACCGCAACCATCCAATGCCGAGCCTGTTCGCAAGGGGGGCATAGATTTCGAGCGTCTCTTTCGCGATCCTCCTGCGCTTTTCCTCAGGAAGATACTCGATCGTCCTCATGTTATGGAGCCGGTCCGCAAACTTGATGAGGATGACCCGTACATCCTTCGACATGGCGAGCAGCATCTTACGGAAGTTCTCTGCCTGGGCATCCTCTTTGGTCTGGAATTCGACCCTCGAGAGTTTTGTCAGCGCGTCGACGAGAAAGGCGATATCGTTGCCGAACATATCACGGATATCTTCAGTGGTAGTCCCGGTATCTTCAACCGTATCATGGAGCAGTCCCGCAGCGATCGTCGGGGTATCGAGCCGCATATCGGCGAGGATATCGGCAACAGCGAGGGGGTGGTTTATGTACGGCGACCCCTCGACCCGCTTCTGACTGCAATGTGCCTCGCGAGAAAAAATATAGGCCTTTTTGATCCTTTCGACATTGGCATGCGGCTTATATGAAAGGATTTTCTCAATGACTGTTTTGATCGTAACCATACGTGATTATAACTCTTTCATTATATGTTAAGATAGTATGCTTGAGCGCAGATACTCACCAGGAATCCGCCTGATGCGGATCGGAATTTCGGGTCAAGAGACAAGGATTTCATGACATGGATGCATTGGTCATCAGAGGGAATAAACCGTTAAAGGGTGAAGTAACCATCAGCGGCGCAAAGAACGCCGCGCTCCCTATCCTCACCGCTTCCATACTGGCAGCTGGAAAAAGCAGCATCGAGAGGGTTCCCGATCTGAGGGATGTTGCCACCATGGGGAGACTCCTTTCCCACATGGGGATAAAATACAGCTACAAGAGTGGCGTTGCAACGATCAACAGCGCGGCAACCAACAAGTTCGAAGCACCCTATGAGCTGGTAAAAACCATGCGCGCCTCGGTGCTCGTTCTGGGCCCCCTGCTGGCGCGCTACGGCAAGGCACGCGTCTCCCTGCCCGGCGGCTGCGCCATCGGCGCGCGGCCGATCAATCTCCACCTTATGGGTCTCGAAAAAATGGGGGCAAAGATAAAGCTCGAAAAGGGATATGTTATTGCAAAGGCAAGCCGACTGAAAGGCGCTTCCATCTATTTCGATACTGTAACGGTTACGGGAACAGAAAACCTCATGATGGCCGCAGCTCTTGCCAAAGGCACGACAATACTGGAGAACGCAGCCCGTGAGCCCGAGGTGGTCGACCTGGCAAACTGCCTTATTTCCATGGGTGCCAAGATACGGGGCGCGGGGGAGAGTGTTATCGAGATCGAGGGCGTGGACACCCTGAAACCCATCAGCAACTATGAAGTCATACCGGATAGAATCGAGACCGGTACCTTCATAGCGATTGCCGGTGCCTGCCGGGGCGATATCGTCCTGAACGGATGCAGACCCGACCACCTCGACGCCGTCATCATGAAGATGAAAGATGCCGGGCTTGTCTTTAAAGAGACAAAGAGGGGGCTCAGGGTCATAGGCCCGAAAAAACCGGCAGCCCAGGATGTCAAAACCATCCCTTACCCCGGCTTTCCTACGGATATGCAGGCCCAGTTCATGGCCATGATGGCCGTTGCAAACGGCACCAGTGTCATCACTGAGACGGTCTTCGAGAACAGGTTCATGCATGTGGCAGAGCTCAAGAGGATGGGCGCCGATATCAGCATCGAGGGAGGCACTGCCACGATCAGGGGCGTCGATAAACTCATGGGAGCGCCGGTCATGGCAACAGACCTGAGGGCATCGGCATCGCTCATTGTCGCTGCATTGCGCGCTGAGGACGAGAGCGTCATCCATAGGATCTACCATCTTGACAGGGGATACGAAAAGATGGACGAAAAGCTCAAGAAGATCGGTGCTGATGTCAGAAGAGTTACTTTCTGAACATCCTTCTCAGCTCTTCCAACGATACAACGACTCTCGTCGGTCTTCCGTGGGGACAGGTATGGGGATTGTCCGCTGCATCGAGGGATTTCATCAATGCCGCGATCCTCGCCCCGTCAGGAACTTCCTTCCCCCGTATTGAGGAGTGGCAGGCCAGCCGCGCGGCGATTTTCTTTCTCGTTACTTCCAGAGGTTCAAGATGCGCGTCCCCTTCCTTTCCCATTCCGCGGTCCCTCTCCAGAAGCGCTGCTGCGACATCGCTCATCAATGCAGCGGCATCGGCATCCCTCAGCGGCTCGGGAAGGCTCCTGACCAGCAGGGTGCCGTGGCCGAAGTCATCCACCTCCAGGCCGAAATCATTGAGCATCGCAAGATGGTCGAGAACAACCCGGTACTCTCCCTGCGGGAGCTTCACCTGCTGCGGAAAGAGAAGGGGATAAGAGGGAATGCCCGTTTTCTTCAGGAACCGTTCATAGTTGATCCGCTCATGAGCAGCATGATAATCAATAACCGTCACTCCCTTCATGTCGCTCACTGCAACAAGAGTATCGCCGAGGTAAAGGAACGGAACAGATTCCGCGAAAGGACCGACGAAGGGAGATGATGTCTCGGAGCAATGGAGCAGAGGAGATTCAGAGGCATTGGAGTAGTGGGGAACTTCCTCTGTTCGTTTCTCGGTACGCCAGTACTCCATTACCCCGGCATTATCTCCCGCTCCGTCTTTCTTTTTCTCATTCCTCCATGGCTCCGTCACGCCATGTTTCAAGGTTTTGCTCACTGCCTGATAGACCAGCTCAAAGACACTGCTCTTGTTCTCGAAGCGCACCTCGCGTTTCGCCGGATGGACATTGAAATCAACACGGGAAGGGTCGAGCTCCAGAAAGATAAAAAAGATGGGATGCTTTTCCTTCGGGAGCATCCCTTCGAACGCCTTATATACCGCATACGCGACCGATTGGTCCTTCACCGGCCGCCCATTGATGAAAAGAAACTGATTATTTTTGTTGTTCCTCAGATTGACTGGTGTGCTGAAGAACGCCTTGACGCGGGCCTGCCCCGATTCTGATTCAGTCTCGAGCAAACCATCGATAAACTCTTTTCCGTACACCTGCAGGAGCCGCTCTCTCAGCGCAAACGCAGCAGGGAGGTGGAGCACCTCGCTGCCATCCATATGCAGGATAAAGCCGATGGGGAAATGGGCGAGGGCCGCTCTCGTCACCGTATCGATGATATGGTAATTCTCCGTTGTATCCGATTTGAGGAATTTGCGGCGTGCCGGGGTATTGAAAAAGAGGTCCTTCACCTCAATGCTGGTACCCAGCACAGGACAATCTTTTATCTCCTTTACCTCTCCGCCGATCAGCTCAATACAGGTCCCTGAAGCAAGGACGGTCTCATTGTTCTTTCGGGGGGCGGTGGTAAGCCTGACCTTCGCAACAGAAGCGATGGAAGAGAGCGCTTCACCGCGGAATCCCATCGTCGTTATATGAAAGAGATCACGCTCGTCGCTGATCTTGCTGGTGGCATAACGCTCGAACGCGAGCAGCACATCCTCCCGCTCCATACCGATACCGTTATCAGAAACCCTGATGAGCCGCTTGCCGGCATGGGAGGTCTCGACCGTAATGCGCGTACTCCCCGCGTCTATGGAATTCTCTATGAGCTCTTTGACGACCGAGGACGGCCGCTCGACCACTTCCCCGGCAGCGATCTTGTTGCGGAGTGACAAGGGAAGAACGTTAATTTTAGGCATACGTTTATTTTACCACAGCGGGGTCCCCCGAAAGCCTGCCTCCGAGGAGAGCCCTTGTGCCTCAATTGACACTCACTACCCCAGGCGATAGAATTTAAGATGATGCAGCCAACTAAACGTCCCTGAAAAGCTATACCTGAAGAACACGAAAGGAGCCGGCATGATAACGCTTGAGATCAACGGCAAACGTCACGAAGTGGAGGTCGACCCTAATATGCCCTTGTTATGGGTTTTGAGGGATCACCTGGGGCTCACCGGTACCAAATATGGATGCGGTGAAGGGTTGTGCGGGGCCTGTACGGTCCATATCGATGGAGACGCTGTCCCGTCATGCCAGGTACCGGCAAAAGACGCAGCGGGAAAGAGGATTACGACGATAGAGGGGATTTCTGAACATCATCCCGTCAAGCAGGCCTGGATTGCCGAGGACGTGCCGCAGTGCGGATACTGCCATTTGGGACAGATTATGCAGGCAGTAGCCTTTCTGAAAGAGAATCCCCATCCCGACGATGCGGATATCGACAATGCAATGGGAGGACACATCTGCCGTTGCGGGACCTACCAGCGCATCCGTCGCGCTATTCACACCGCATCGAAGACAGCGGCAAAGGGAGGCAGGAAATGAGCGACATCATCAACATAAGCCGCCGCGGCCTCCTGAAGACCGGCGCCCTTTTGGGTGGAGGTCTGATCCTTGGCATCTCTCTTCCGCTCCGTGTACCACCGAGTGAAGCGGTGCCGCCGGCACCGCCGCTCGAACCGAACGCGTTCATCCGCATCGGCACCGACAATACAGTGACCATCATCGTCAATCATTCCGAAATGGGACAGGGCGTATATACATCGCTTCCGATGCTCGTGGCCGAGGAGCTCGAAGCCGATTGGACGAAGATCAGAGTGGAACCGGCCCCCGTAGATCCTGCATACAATCATACCGCTTTCGGTATGCAAATGACCGGCGGCAGCACCAGCGTCTGGAGCGAATACAACCGGCTGCGCAACGTCGGCGCTGCGGCCCGTGAGATGCTGATCGCCGCAGCAGCAGCCGCCTGGAACGTGGACAGAGCAAGCTGCCGCGCCGAGAACGGAAAGGTGATCCACCGGAGCGGCACGTCACTCACCTATGGCCAACTCGCAGACAAGGCCGCTGCTTTGCCCGTGCCAAAGGACATAAAGCTTAAGGATCCATCGAAGTATACGATCATCGGCAAGCCGATGCGCCGCCTCGATACTCCCGGCAAGGTCAACGGCAAGGCTGTCTTCGGCATGGACGTGTATATTCCCGATATGCTCACCGCGGTAATTGCACGGCCACCGGTGTTCGGCGCAAAAGTCGTGAGCATCAAGGCAGACAGGGCCAGAGCAGTTCCCGGCGTGAAAGAAGTGGTACAGGTGCCGGCAGGGGTGGCTGTCATTGCTACGGGCTTCTGGCCGGCGAAAAAGGGAAGGGACGCCCTCGAAATCGTATGGGATAAAGGTCCAAACGCGCAGCTCTCAACAGCAGGCATGCGTGAACAGTACGCAAACCTGGCAAAAACCGCCGGAGTGGTCACCCGTAAGGAAGGCGACCCCGACCAGGCGCTTGCAAAGGCAGCAACGCATATCAGCGCCGAGTACGAAGTCCCTTATCTCGCGCATGCACCCATGGAGCCCTTGAACTGCGTGGTTGATCTGCGCACCGACCGTTGCGAAATCTGGGCCGGTACCCAGTTCCAGACCATTGATCGGGATGCCGCAGCACGCGTTGCAGGGCTCAAACCCGAGCAGGTCAAACTCCATACCACACTCCTGGGCGGCGGCTTCGGCCGCCGGGCGAACCCTCAATCCGACTTCGTTGTAGAGGCAGTGCAGGTCGCGAAAGCAGCAGGGAGGCCGGTCAAAGTAATCTGGACCCGTGAAGACGATATCAAAGGGGGCTACTACCGCCCCATGTGGTTCGACCGCATCTCCGCAGGGCTCGATGCGGACGGCAATCCAGTGGCCTGGCGGCATACGATTGTCGGACAGTCGATCCTTGCAGGGACGCCGTTCGAAAAAGTACTCGTCAAGGACGGCGTAGACGAGTCGTCGGTCGAAGGGGCCAAAGATATACCGTATGCCATCCCGAATATCCTTGTTGATCTGCACAGCCCGAAGATAGGGGTGCCGGTGCTCTGGTGGCGCTCTGTCGGTCATTCCCACACCGCCTTTGTCGTCGAAAGCTTTCTGGACGAGGTAGCGCATGCAGCGAGGAAAGATCCTTATGCGTTCCGCCGCAAGCTGCTTGACAGGCATCCGCGCCATCGCGGCGTGCTGGAACTTGCGGCACAGAAAGCAGGCTGGGGGAAACCGCTGCCGCACGGCCGTGCGCACGGGATCGCGGTGCACGAATCATTCGGCAGCTTTATTGCTCAGGTGGCTGAGGCCTCGGTCAGTCCGGAAGGAACGGTACGCGTTCATAAAGTGGTCTGCGCGGTCGATTGCGGCAAGGTGGTAAATCCTGATATCATTGCGGCGCAGATGGAATCAGGAATCGTCTTCGGCCTTTCTGCAGCACTTCATGGTGCGATCACACTCAAGAACGGCAAGGTTGAGCAAAGCAACTTCAATGACTATGAAGTGTTGCGCATCAATGAGATGCCCGAAGTCGAAGTGCACATTGTGCAGAGCAACGAAAAGCCGGGAGGCATCGGAGAACCCGGGGTGCCGCCGATTGCACCTGCTGTGGCGAATGCGGTATTTGCCGCAACAGGCGCACGGATACGTCAGTTGCCGATGACTGCAGAAAGGGTCAGGGAGGCATTAAAGAACATTTAAATGGATATCTATGATGAATTAGTGCGACTGAAAAAGCTTGGCAGGCCCTGTGCCCTTGCCACCATTGTCCAGAGTATCGGCTCCTCTCCCCAGAAAGAGGGAGCAAAGATGCTGGTGCGCGATGACGGCACCCTCGTTGGAACGCTCGGCGGCGGGTGTGTCGAGGCGGCGGTCGTGCAGGCCGCGCTCATTGCGCTGAAAGACGGCGCGCCCGGCACGCTGCCTTTTGAGCTTACCGAAGCCAAAGGCGGACTGGTCTGCGGAGGGAAAATTCTGGTCTATATCGAGCCGGTTATTCCCGAACCGCGTCTCATTATTCTCGGAGCAGGACATGTCGGTAAGGCATTGTCACATGCAGCGCGGTTCTCCGGGTTCAGGGTGACGGTGATTGATGATAGAGAAGACTATGCCAACAAAGAGCACCTCCCCGATGCCCACGAGCTCATAGTGAGTCCATTTGAGGATGCGTTTTCAGCCGTGTCCATCGACCGCACCGACTCTATCGTGGTCGCAACACGCGGCCATAATCATGACCTTGACGCCTTGAAAGCTGCATTACGGACCGACGCCTCCTATATAGGGCTGCTGGGGAGCAAGCGGAAAAGGGCGGTCCTCTTCAGAACACTTGAGCAGGAGGGCTTCTCCGGGAGAGATATACAAAGGGTGATCATCCCTGTCGGACTCCCTATCGGCTCGGTCACCCCCGAGGAGATCGCCATAAGCATCATGGCGCAGATCATACAGACCAGGAGGAATCATGCACCCTCGCGTCGCAGCGCTTCTTCTTGCAGCAGGCGCATCCACGAGAATGGGCCGGCCCAAACAGCTCCTTCCCCTGCAGGGGAAGCCGGTCATCAGGCATTGTCTTGATACAGTCCTTAAGGCGGGAATCGGACAGGTCATCGTTGTGCTGGGATACAAAGGAGAAGAGATAGCAAACGCCATTACGGACCTTCCTGTTGCTACAGTCTTTAACAGGGCACCTCAAAGCGATATGGCAGCGTCGGTAAGGGTCGGCCTGAGAGCTCTGAGCAGGGATCCCTCGGGCATTCTCGTCTGCCTTTCCGACCATCCGCTGGTGCAAGCGGCAACGCTCAGGACGCTGGCACGCCGTCACCGCAGTCACCCCGACAACATCATTATTCCTGAGCACCGGGGAAAAAGAGGGCATCCCACTCTTTTTCCTGCTGCCGTCATCAATGAAGTTTTCTCAGGAGCTACGTTGAGGGACCTCCAACGACGGAACCCTTCGAGCGTATCGGTCATTACGGTCGACGACCCCGGTGTCGTGCTCGATATGGATACCATGGAAGATTATCGGAAAATCCGCATTGCCGTCGGAGAAACAGCAGGATGAGACTTTTCCTGCTCACCTTCTTTGTACTCTATGCAGGGCTTCACTTCTACGCCTTTCTGAAAATCAGGGCGGCGTTCACGCTGTCAGCCGCTGCAACGGCACTTTTATTGCTCTTCATGCTGATAATGATTGCGGCCCCGGTTATCATTCGCCTATCCGAAAAACAGGGCCACGAGACATTTGCACAGATAATGGCGTATGTGGGGTACACATGGATGGGCGTCCTGTTTCTCTTCTGTTCCGCTTCGATGGTTATCGATGCCTCTCGGCTCCTCGTGAGCGCGGGGGGCTTCATTATGCGCAAGGATATTTCCCCTCTCATGCCATCGGGAACATTGTCCTTTATGATTCCCCTTCTTCTCTCTCTGGCAATCGCATGCTACGGCTATTTCGAGGCAAAAAATATCCGCACTGAAAGAATCGTTATCAGAACACCGAAGATTCCGAAGGACATCGGCAGACTCACCATAGCCCAGATATCAGATGTCCACCTCGGCCTCATCGTCAGAGAGGATCGGCTGGGCAGGATACTCGACGAAGTAAAAAAAGCGAATCCCGATATATTCATTTCCACAGGCGACCTGGTGGACGGGCAGCTCGCAAAGATGAACGGGCTTGCCGGAATGCTCAGGGCCGTCAATCCCCGCTACGGGAAATTCGCCATTACCGGAAACCATGAGTTCTATGCCGGACTCGATCAGGCGCTCGCCTTTACCAGAGACGCAGGGTTTGTGATCCTGAGGGGAGAGGCCTTTTCAGGAATTATCAATATTGCCGGCGTCGACGACACTGCGGGAAAGGCTTTTAAAACTTATAAGGAAATATCCGACAGAGAGTTGCTTTCAGGTCTTCCGAAAGAAAAGTTCACCCTGTTCCTCAAACACCGGCCACTCCTCGATCAGGATGCACTCCCCTTATTTGATCTGCAGCTTTCAGGGCATGTTCATAAGGGGCAAATATTCCCTTTTAGCATCCTGACCTATCTTTACTATCCGGTGCACGCGGGATATTCACGGCTGCCGTGGCATGCCCACCTCTATGTGAGCAGAGGATCGGGCACATGGGGACCGCCGATCCGTTTTCTGGCCCCTCCCGAGGTGACGATTATCGAGTTGGTCCATGCCGAGAGAGGATAGTCAGCGTATCAGTCCCAGGACCCCTATGATGATCAGGTATACGGCAACAATATAGTTGAGCAGCCGCGGCATGACGAGAATCAATATCCCCGCAATCAGCGCAATGAGCGGCTGCAGCGATACGTGCATAGTCATAAGCAGCCTCCTTTGCTTCTTTCTTAAACCATAGCATGGAAAAGCACATCCGTGAAGGTGCAGGGCTCTATCGCTAAGAGGTCGACAGGTTTTACTCGATCGCAGGCAGGCACGTCAGGCGCCAAAAAATCGATAAGGGATTGTTTTTATTGTAAGATTTTGATTACAAGGCTCTTTCTGCTCCGGTTTTTTTCATTAACCATTTGACAATATACCGCTGAAAGCATTATAAAATAAATGGGACGGTTCACTTTAACTTTCCCCCCAGCTCGTACGAGCACGTTAAGGTGAATCCGTCCCACTCCCCCAACTCTCTGCTGCCACGACGAATCATCTATTAATAGTGAACCTTGATCTCTCGAGTTTTCCCCCGGGCCTGTAACGAACATATCTATAAGGAACCCGGCCGGGCCCCTGCCCTACAAGGCTACTCGATATGGTACTCCCTCCAGGACAGGTCACTGAGCGGGGTCGCAGCGAGTGATTGTACGATGTCGCTGCGTCCATAGTAGGTCGGTGTTCCTCCGTTGTCATATGCCATGAGGATGATATGCTTGTCAGGAAGCACGCTGTTCAATGACTGCATAGCCATCCCCGCCTCGAACCTGTTATCAATGATGGATTTGTTGACGATTGCAACAGCACAAGCAACTCCTTTCTTTTCGATAACCGCAACCTGAAATCTCATCAAGCTCCCCCGTAACGCCGTAGTCGTATTGTCTTTCATGAGGTGCACTGTCTTTGAGTCTCCACTCCTGTTCCGAAGGTATCGAGATCGTACGGGACCATAAAAATATAATCTCTTCTCAATCATATTCACTCTGTATTATTGCAAGAGAAATGCCAGGTGTTCTTCAATCATATGCACTTGTTTTTGATGGATTATTTAGAGAGACAGGTCGAGAAGAAAGAGGGGAATTATACAAAATCTGTATAGTGTTATACAAATTATGTATAATCGTCAGCCGATGCCGTATTCCTTTATCTTTTCACAAATATTGGTATAGCTTATCCTGAGCAGCTCGGCTGCCTTTGTCTTGTTGCCGCCTGTTTTGGCCAGTGCCTCCCGGATTCTTCTCTTTTCGAGCATCCTGATCTCGTCTTTAAGGGACAGTGGAGACGCCGGAACCTCAGTATGATGGTTCTTGATCAGAAGCTCTATATGCTCCTGCTGAATAACATCGCTCTCCGCTGAAAGCACCGCCCTTCGAATAACGTTTTTCAATTCCCGTATATTCCCCGGCCAGGTGTGCTGGAGCAGGAGTTCAACGGCGCTGTCATGCATACCCTTTATCTGTTTGTTCAGCTCAGTGCATGCATCCAGCAGAAATTTCTGCGCAAAGAAGGGAATATCTTCTGCCCGCTGCCTCAGGGGAGGGAGATTAATGATGAATTCTCCGAGCCGGTAGAAGAGGTCATCCCTGAAGTCTCCCGCACGCATGCTCCTCTGTATATCCTTATTCGTTGCGGCAATGACGCGGACATCCACGGCCACGGACTCGGTGCTGCCGAGGGGATACACCTTTTTCCTCTCGATAACACTGAGCAGCTTGCTCTGCACGTAAGGAGACATGTTCTCGAGCTCATCGATGAAAATGGTCCCGCAGCCTGCCGTCTCGAAATAACCGATCTTGTTCTTCTCAGCACCGGTGAAAGCGCCTTTCCGGTAGCCGAAGAGCTCGCTTTCGACGAGCGTATCGGGAATGAGGCCGATATCGACACGCACAAAAGATTTGTCGGCCCTCCTGCTCATGTTGTGTATGGTATTTGCCACGAAGGATTTTCCGGTGCCGGTTTCACCCTGGATAATAACGGAGAACTCGGTCTGTGCCACCTGGCGGATCTGATTGATGACGGTCTTCATGGCGTCGCTCCTGCCGAAGACCTGCTCGAGCGATAACTCCAGCGCCGTTGTAGCCCGCCTGACCTCCATTTCGAGATCGCGCCGCTCCACCGCCCGCTTCACGGTGATGATAAGCCGGTCGAAATCGGGAGGCTTTACTGTAAAGTCGTAGGCGCCTCTCTTGACAGCCTCCACAACAGTGGGAATATCACTGTACGCGGTGAGAATGATGACCGGCACATGACTGTTTATCTTTTTGAGCTCCTGGAGGGTCTCGAGCCCGCCCATATGAGGCATGTTCAGGTCGAGGAGTACTGCATCGGGCAGGTCTTTTTTAAATATCTTGAGAGCACTCACACCGTCCGGCGCTTCAGCTACTGAAAACCCCTCATCGCTGAGCACATCTCTCACAACAGACCTCAGGTTTTTGTCATCATCAACGATCAGTACTTTTTTCTTTGCAGTATTCACTTGATGCTTTCCGCAGCTTAAACGGTTTCCTGGGCTCCTCGATCCGCCATCCGGTATTCCTCAAAAAGCGGGAGATAGACCATGAATGTCGTTCCTTTTCCCTCTTCGGTGACCACCTCGATGCGCCCTTTATGCTGCTCGATAATACCGTACACGATGGAAAGACCGAGTCCCGTTCCCTTTCCGACCTCTTTGGTGGTAAAAAAGGGTTCGAATATCCTCTCCTTGATCCGTTCGCTGATGCCCATCCCCGTATCGGAGACAGAGACAAGAGCGTATCTTCCCGGCGCCAGCAAAATAGTATTATACCCGTTTTCTCCATCAACACTCACCATCTCCGTCGTTATAATCAACATTCCACCTTCGGGCATGGCATCCCGTGCATTCGAGGCGAGATTCATGAAGACCTGTTCCATCTGTACCCGGTCGGCCATCACCATAAGCGCCTCATGGGATGGGGTAATCACGCATTTTATCTGATCGCCGGCACAACTCCTGAGGGCGGGCTCTATCATCTCGACGAGCTTGTTGAGATTCACCGGCTCGGGGCGGACAACCTGTCCCCTGCTGAAAATAAGGAGGCTCTGTACGAGGTCCTGCGCCCTCACTAAAGAATGACGCATCTTTTCCGTATACTGCTGCAGAGGATTGTCACTGCCGAGTCTTTTCTGTAAAATGTACACCGCTCCCTGGACAGTGGTCAGAATGTTATTAAAGTCGTGGGCGATGCCCTTAGCAAGCGTGCCTATTGCTTCGAGCTTCTTTGCCTGCACCAGTTGCTCCTCTAAAGCCTTCTTCTCCTCTTCCCGCTTGAGCAGATTCTCCGACATGGTGTTGAAGGCCCCGGCCAGCCTGCCTATTTCATCTTCAGATTCAACCGGCACCCCTCCCATGTACTCACCCTCGCCCAGCAACCTGACCCCCTCAGTAAGTTTTGCGAGCGGCCTGGTTACCTTCCGTACCGCAATAAAAATAATGACCGCGCCTGAAAGAATAAAGATCAGCGTTATAAACGCATTCGTAAAGAGAATCGATTTTATCCTCTCGTTCAAAACGTGTTTATCCAGCACCACCTGTACATATCCTATGACTTTCTCTGCCTTCTGCCGGTGTTCCTGGTTGTAATAGAGCGCCTCCTCGGTGTCGGAAAAAACCTCCATAACCACCGGCTTCATGAATTCAAACGCAAGGGAGGTCTCGACCATTTCAAAGGATTTCGCTTCCTGGAGTTTGGCCATGATCGGTTTTTCGAGATTTTTTTCCACTCTTTGCGAAGGTGCAGATGACGATTTTCTGAGCGTAAGGAGAGGTCTCCCGTCATAAGCATACACCGAAACCGACACCACCTCTTTCTGATTCAGAATGCCCTGCACCACGTCTCTCAGCAGCTCTGCATTCTCAGCAAAGACGCCGGTCTTCGAGCTGTACGCCAAAAGACTGGCGAGCATTCTCCCCTCTCTCGCCAGGTCCCTTCTGATCCCCTGGCTCTGATAGTACATAAGGAAGAAGGTAAAGGCGCTCAGCACGATAACGATAACCGCTATAAACGCCCGGATTATTTTGATGCCGAAGCTTTTTTTGTATTCAGCCAGAAAGGAGCGATACCTCCGACGTCCCGTAGTCACTATCTGTTCTCAACCTCTTGGCTGATTTCGTCGTTTATCTTTATGCCCAACTTCTTGGCCACTTTCCTGTTGATCGTCAGGGAGGCCTTCCGTGCATCGACCCGCACAGGATTTCTACTGCTCTTTCCCGTCAATACCGCCCTTGCGATCTCTCCGGTTTGAACGCCAAGATCAAAAGGGTTGACATTCAGTGCTGCCAACGCTCCCATGTCGACGTATTTATTCGAGAACGTAAGGATTGGAATATTATTCTGGAAGGAGAAGAGGAGCAGGTAATTCACCGTCTCTCCATTGATGATCGTCGGGTCCGGAAGCATCCAGAAGACGTCGATCCTGTCCCTCAGCATATCAATCACTGCCGGCACGTCTCGCGATCTGTTGGCCTCCTTCACGATCAATTCGACTCCCTTTGCCTGAGCAACCTTCATCGCCTCTCGCACAAAGCCCCCCATGTTCCTGGGATCGTAGATAAGGCCGACGCGCCGTGCACTGGGGAATATTCCCGCAATAGTGTCGAGATACAACTCAGGAGAGAGGAGCATGCTGACACCGGATACATTTTTGGAGGACGAACCGAGGGACTCCGACGGAAGCATCATGGTATAAAAGACCGGAAGGTCCTTGATCGAGCGCACCGCCCTGAAGGCATCGGTGCCGATGGCGAGGACCGCGTCGGGAGCAAGCTCAGCGATCTTGCCGGTGACATCCTGTCTTCCCGAATCGGAGAGATTTATTTCCGTGATGACGCAGTCATACGCGCTTTTGAATCCCTCGAGGGCCTCATTGTAGGGCTTGATGCCGCCGCTCTTCACGACAACGATCTCCGCTGCGAGCACGCCGGAAGCTGAAAAGAGCAGCAACACGAAAAGCAACGCGATCGGGAGTACACGTCGCGAGCACGTATGAGACTTATGGCATCTCATCGGTATCAATTGTTATTCTGCCGGCAACGATCACCGCGCCGGATTAACTCCTTTCCTCTTTTTCCTCTTCTCTACCATAGGCTATATCCTGGAAAACAAGCTCGCCGAGCACCGCGTCGAGAAAGGGCCTCTTGCAATCTATGCCGCTCATGGTTCCATCGTGCACCACTTTTATGTACCTGCAGCCGCCGAAGCAGAGCGGGAGGTGCACACAGCCCAGGCACTCCTCGTTTTTCCAGTTGTCGAGATTATGGGATTGCCGGTACTCCTTGACGCCGTCCTTTACAGTGCCGATACAGTAGTGCTCTCTGCCGATGAGTCCCGGGCATTTATAGAGCGCTCCGTCGTAATTCACCACGTAGCTGTCCCTGAGCTCCACAATGCACGGCGACGGAACGATCTTTGGGGTACGATATCCCCTTCTTAAAATTTCATTGCGCAAAAAAACGCTCGCCCCGAAAAGCCACGGCTCATTGATCGAGCAGCAGCCGTCATTGAAATCAGGCAGTGCGAACTCCTCGCTCTCCCGCATGACGGGATCGAATTTGATTGCGGCAATGTTGTCAGGGCCGAGTCCCTCCTCCGAAAGGTAATCGAGGAGACAGGGGAACTCCTGGTAATTGTCACGGGTATAATTGCCGCCTATCTGTATCCTGACCTTGCCGTTCACTGCCTTGATGTTGTCGATGATGGCATCGAACGAGCCCGAGCCCGACGTAAAGGGCCTGAACGCATCATGCAGTTCTCGAGGACCGTCGAGCGTTATCTTTGCCCCATGCAGTCCGAGTGGGAGCAGTCTGTCAACCATCTTTGCCGTGAGGAGTGTCCCATTGGTCACCAATGAAAAGCGGTAATCCAGTCCCTTGCTTTCGGCAAAGGATTTTAGTTCCTCTGATATATATGCAATAAGTTCGGTGCTCAGCAGCGGCTCACCGCCGTAGAACGTAGCTTTTATTTCCGTTTTGTCTGTAAAGTCTCTGCTCTTTATAAAATCAACGATTCTATTCGCTGTCTCACGAGAGAGGAAGAAGCGCCCCTTTCGCTTCCCCTCGAAACAGTAGGTACAGGCGAGATTGCAGTCGAGGTTCAGCACGACCGTGATATCGAGACTCTTGTGGAGGGCGTTCAGCTCATCAATAAAGCCGAGCATTTCCGCTCTTTCCGCCTCGATATCGGAAGTGAGGAACCCAAGCTCAATGAGTGTCTCCCTTTCCTCGTCAGCAAGCGCACCGGTCCTGATGTCGTCGAGCATGGATGCGGGTATTAGAATAGTTGCCCCCCTCTTTGCCGAAAACAGCATCAAAGAGTCCGGGTCCCCGTGGCAGGGATATAGTGAACAGTACCTTGATAACAACATAACTTCTTTTGCGCACCCCTTCCTGCTCCCAAAGGGAAGAGAGAGAAGGTGTAGCGCTTTTCAGGCCCCCCTCCTGCTAAAAGTAGAAAAGAAAGGGGGAGTGCTAGCGCTCCCCCTCTGATGACCTATACAATACTAAGCCCACCAGAGGAAAACATACGCTGAAACACAACAGACTCCTTCAGCCAGCTTTCCTTTTTCAATTCCCTTGTTGAGCACAACAATGCGTGATTTCATGTCGATATACCTCCTTTCTTTAAAAATACTCCCCTCCCAGGAGGGGCAAGACACATTAGAACGTATATCTGATGCCGCCCTCGATCCATCTTCCCGGGTTCTTTGATGTTCCTGCTAGATGCTGAGCGCCGTTGAATATATTATGCGCAGCTGCGATGATTTCAAATGTGTGGTCATTTCCTTTTAATATGATCTTGCTTATGCTGAAATCGAAGATGAAGGCGTCGTATCTGCCCCCTTTAGACGAATCTGCATTCCACCAAATATAGCGGCCCTTCAGGAGCGCTCTCAATGATTTATGGTCATCATAGGTGAGACCGATGTCATAGGTATACCGGGGAGTATTTCTTAAGACCGTCTCGTCATCCAAGTCTTTTGCACGAATAAACGTTGCACCAGCGGAGAGAGAAGTATTATACACAGGAACAGTCTTTACCTCTATCTCCATCCCCTGCCTCCTCTGCTTCCCTTTATTCCCAAAAGTAGACCCCACCTGTGTAACGACATCCTTGATATCGTGCATGAACAGCGAGAACTTCAGCCAGAGGTGATCAAAAGGAGAGGTCTCTACTCCTCCCTGGTAAGACCAGACCTTTTCAACATTGAGGTCTGGGTTGGGATCAAAGCCAAAAATATCTACAAACGTTTTGTCGAAAGCGGGGATATGGAACCCCCTCGCAATGTACGCCCTCAATAAGGTTTTGGGATTCAGTGTATATGTAAGCCCGAGGCTCGGACTTGTAAAATCACCATTTGTATTTGTGAAATCATAGCGAATGCCCGGCGTAATGGAGAGTTTACCCCAGACAGTGGTATCGTTCACAAACACTGCCCATTTTTCTAAAT
>JBFMCP010000024.1:0-51227 GCA_040754455.1 Nitrospirota bacterium | reverse complement strand
TGGTACACTGATTCTGATTTCCAAGGGTGCTCCTCCTCAATAAAAGTGTTATTGGCGTAACTATTTTATTGGAGGTGTGCCCTTTTTTGCTCCCCTCAGCAATTTACACAAGAAACTTTACACTACCCCATCAAAATAATGAAAGGCAGAGACAAAGAAGGCAAGATGCGTTATGAATATCTTGGCTTCTCAACAACCCTCTGGCTTGCCTCTGAGAGCCCGAAACCTCAAAATAACAACGGACTGCTCCCCTTCGGCTGGGCAGTGCTTGAGGTAGCGGGCGAGGAATGGAAAGATGGCTGATGGAAGCACGATAAAAACCGGCACGGAGCCGCTCCTGTACTATAAAACCAAAGAAGACATTGCAGAATACAGATGAAAGTCAGTCGAGCTTAAACTGCAATGATTGCAGGCGCAGATGGAATTTTTCCATTACGCGATGCTGGAAAAGGCAAAAAATATCCGGGACAGGGTAAGATCCGGGGAGATATGATTGTGCAACCTGTGGGAGGCGCTATGGTTGATACAACTTCACCCCAGGTATTTGCTCAAAATGTTTGTCATGGGTGAAGACGGAGAGATCGTGTTCAATGGCAATAACGGCGATAAAAAGATCAGATAACGGGACAGTAAGCCCATTCTTTCTCAAGGAGACGTATGATTCGGCTGCCTTTTCCCAGAGAACACCCGACATCTCCGCATATGGAAGACCGTTGAGGGCATTCTTTACCGCCTCTTTCTGTTTCGGAGAGCGCACGCCCTGCAGCAGTTCAAAAACTACAGGACCGCATATCCAGACCCTCTTTCCGATTATTAGGGATTCAAGAATTGCTGATGCATTGGAACTGCCCCTCAGGTACTCGATCCAGATTGTGGTGTCGGCAAGAACGTTATTGTTATCGCTGTTCAAGTTGTTTCAGCCTTTCTTCCTGATGTTTCATTTCCAACTCTTCTTCTTTTTCCCAATCATAATCGATCTGTATTTTGCCCCTCAGCGCCAGCAGTTCCTTGATTTTCTTCTGTCGGACAAACTCTTCCATGGCAGTGATAATCGCCTTTGTCTTGGACTTTTCGCCGGAGAGTTTCTGCACCTCGGCAATGAGGTTGTCGGGTATGTTTAATGTCGCACGCATATATTGCACCTCCTTGATATGCTTCTATTGTATGCGATATGAAGATGATTGTCAAGAAAGGAGATACTATGAGCCGCATCCATGTTTGTCTAGTGTCGGACCAGCCCATTCCTACTCTTACAACCGTACTGCAGCTAAAGCCTGACGGGGTCATACTATTAAAGACCAGCGAGATGGATGAAAAAGCTGCTTTTCTTATGGATATCTTAGCAGCCAAAAAAGTTAAGGCCAGTTCAGAGCGAATAGAAGCGTATGATATAAATGATGTCATACGAGTCAGTGAGAGCGTTATCAAGAAATGCTCTGACTGCGAGGTGAGCCTTAACATTACGGGTGGTACAAAAATCGGCACTCTTGGAACATTTCAGGCTTTTTATACGTCAGGGAAGCCAATTTACTATGTGGATACAAAATCCAATAGAATTCTTAAGCTCTTCCCCGAAAAAGAGCAAGCTGAATATCCGATCAATGTAACAATATCTATTAAGGATTATCTGGAAGCCTATGGCTTTCAGGTTACGTCGCATGTGAAAGATGACAGTTATATATATGCGCGGAAGACCTTAACACACTATCTCGCACATACGGTTGCCCATGATGAGAAGATAATTGCTTCGCTGAACGGTCGGCTTCACGCCTATGACAGCAACTCCTCTTTGCCGATTTCTCTTGCACTGCCCGGAAATCACAAATTGCTTTCGCATATTACGCTCCTCAAAGGTGTCACAAGAAGGGACGATGGCAGCATTGAAATTCAGGAATATGATGCTCTCAGATACCTTAAGGGTATATGGTTTGAGGAATATGTTTATCTGACAGCCAAAGATGCCGGAGCTGATGAAGTGTGGTTAAATATTGAAGGTAGATGGCTTACGAAGGGCAAATATCAGCCGAAAAATGAATTCGATGTCATGATTTCGAAGGGTAACCGCCTTTTTTATATCTCCTGTAAAACTGCAAACCCCGATCGTATTACGGAGGGTGACGCCGAAGGCGTCGGCAGACATTACCTTTATGAGCTCGACTCTCTCAGCGATAAGGCGCTTGGACTGTTCGGCAAGAAAATGCTCGCGTCTGCACGACGTATAGACGATCCTGCGATAAGGGAAAGAGCAAAGGTTTTAGGAATTGATCTTATCGACGGGAAAAATATTATCATGCTCAAGGATACATTAAAACAATGGCTCAGGAAATAATTATCAACGTCGAATCCCTCTATTCCTCTACCCCTTCCGCCAGGCTCTCCGAGCTCGACTCATACGTCCGAAAGGCACGGGAGATGGCAGGCGCGGGGAACGAGGTTGTGCTCACCGGCGCCGGACCGGTGTGGCTCTATCTCAAGATCGCCCATTCGTTGCACGGCAAGGCGCGGCGGCTGGTATACCGAAGCCCGGTTACGGGCGATGTGGTGATTTTCGACCACAGCCCTGATTGAAATTGACATAGTTTACTGTATAGGCTAATATCTATACAAATATCTATGGAGGAAAGTAGTATGAGCACAGCAACGAAACAGGCAAACTTTCTTCTGCCGGAAGACCTGCTCGATGAATTGAAAAGAACAGTATCGAAAAGACAGCAGAGCAAGGTTGTCGCCGATGCCTTGCGGCATGAGTTAAAGCGTTTGAGATTGGAGAAAGCCATCCGTGAGAGCTTCGGGGCATGGAAGGACAGAGACCATCCTGAACTGAAAGACGGTACGGAAGTGTATGTCAGGAAGCTCAGAAAGTCGGTGAGGGCCGGACGGCAGAAATGAAAAACGTTCTTGTTGATACCGATATTCTTATAGATTTCCTGAGGGGTAGAGAAAAGGCGAGAGATTATCTGGTTTCGCTTCTTGAAGACTCGACGATCTATTGTTCGGCAATAACTGTTGCCGAAATTCATGCGGGCATGAGAGAACGTGAGAGGGAAAAAACAACGGAGCTTCTTGATAGTTTGAATATCATCAATGTGACACGCGAGGTTGCCGAAAAGGCAGGAAAGTACAAGCGCGACGAGAAAAGACAATCCCTGGAACTTGATGATTGCATAATTGCAGCCACCGCTTTTATAAAGCACGCTGCCCTTGCGACAGGCAACGGAAAGCACTATCCGATGGCGGATATCTCAAAAATTATTGTACGACTGTAATATCACCTGCTCTTTGACAACTCAGGAAAGAGAAATATTGCCGCACTATTTCTTTTGCTGACTGCGGCGTCCGATCTCTTTTACTATTTTCCATGGAGAGGACGCTTTACCTCATCGCCTATGATATTCGGGACGAAAAGCGGCTCAACAGCGTGCGGTATGTGCTGAAGGGCTATAGCACGGGTGGGCAGAAGTCGGTCTTTGAGTGCTTCCTGACTGACGGGGAGCTGAAGCACGTAATGCATACGCTCGGCAGGTTGATCCTCAATGCCGAGGACAGGGTCCACATCTTCCGGATGGATGGCAGAAGCAGGACTCATGTCCTTGGCATTGCGGTCCAGCCGAAGGACCCCGATTATTTTTATTTTGGATAGCCATGGGAACTCTCTATATCGACAGAAGAGACATCCATGTGAAGCTCGACGGCAATGCCCTTGCCTTCTACTCACAGGGTGAGCGGCAGGGCATTGTTCCTGTCAACCCCCTGAAACGGGTGGTGGTCGTCGGACATATATCGATCGATACCCCTGTCCTCCACAGGCTTGCCGATGGAGGGGCGAGCGTGGTGTTTCTTTCCGGGAAACGGCTACGCTTTTGCGGCATGCTCCACGGCAAAGTCCACAATAACGGGCTGCTCCGCATAAGGCAGTACGAAAAATCGACCTCGAGATTTGCACTCGACACCGCACGGGATATTGTGCTGCGGAAAGTCATCGGGCAGAGGGATTTGCTGGAAGAAGTCAAGGGCCGGAGGCCTGATCTCAGGCTTGAGCTCACTACTGCGATAAGGGTGCTTTCAGGAATAATCGAGACGATTCAGGCACAGAATGCCGGGGTTGATACCCTCCGGGGACACGAAGGGGGAGCCGGGGCAGCGTACTTCTCCGCATATACGGCAATGTTTCCGGACTCGCTCGAATTCGAGCGGCGCAACCGGAGACCGCCCGAAGACCCGGTGAACGCCATGCTCTTACTCTGCTATACACTGCTCCATTACGAGATGGTCAGGGAGATCGAGGTCATCGGGCTTGATCCGACGATAGGATTTTTCCACCGTTTCGTTTACGGCAGGGATTCTCTTGCGTGCGATCTGGTGGAGCCCTACCGTCCTGATGTCGACCGGTTCGTCTGGGAATTGTTCAGGGACCGGAAGTTTGCAGCGCGCGATTTTGCGCATGATGATGAAAAGCCCGGCTGCTATCTCAAAAAAGAGAGCAGGAAAAGGTTTTATCCCGAATATGAGGAGTGGGCAAAGATGATGAGGCCTGTATGGGTGGAAGAGGTACGGAACCTGGCGCGGGGGATTATGGATGGGAAGGACCCTTTATCTGAACGGGACCAATAACCATTTGGTGGTCACAAGAGACGGCCCTTCGGTCTGGGTGAAGTCCAAAGAGAGGGCAGGCCAGCGAGTCCCTGTCAGGCTGCTCGGCAGGGTGATCGTCATAGGCAATGTGCGGCTCGATGCCAGCGCTATCACCCTGCTGGCGGAGCATGATGTTCCGGTGGTCTTTATGACGCACGGTGCCGAAGAGGTTGCAATGGCGATCCCCTACAACCACAAGCTGCCGACACACTACGAGGAGCAGAAGGTCTTGCTCGAGTGTGATGAGCATATCAGGCGGTATGAGGAATGGGCGCAGGCGAAGCGGACGATCATCCAAACAGACATGATGAAGCGGCTCCGTCGCCTTGCTCCCGCCAGGGTGAGGTACGGCATAGGCGAAGGCGATTATCAGAGTCTGCTCTCCGATCTGAAGCCGAAGGCCGAGGAGCGCTGGGCGCTGGTGATGGGGATTATTACCAACCTGATCAGGGGGGTGATTATGGAGCAACTCCTCAAGGCAGACCTTGATCCGCACCTCGGCGTGCTGCATCGGAGACATAATTTCGGTCTTGTGCTGGATTTGTGCCACATCATGGGCGCCGAGAGTGATATGCAGACATTGCAGTTCTTCAGATCCGCTCAACCGGCGCTTCACCTTACAAAAGGAAAGGACTGTTGGAGGATCACCGATAAAGGGATGCACGACATTATTCACCGCTTCGAAAACAGGCGGCGCACCGTGCACAACATGGTGGAGAATATTATTGATGAGCTTTTTGAGTTGATGAGAGAATTGCGGCTATGAAGGCGCACTATCCGGTCTGTTATGATATCACCAAGCCCCAGAGGCTCGGCAGGGTCCTGCGGTTTATGAAAGGAAGGGGAATACATCTCCAGTATTCTGTCTTTTATTGTTCGCTGACGTGGCCGGAGCTGATGAAACTCACAGAAGAGTTGAGGAGCCGTATAAAGGAAAAAGAGGATGATGTAAGGATATATCCGCTTCCTTCGAAAGCTCTTGTAAGCATAATGGGATGTGAGGATAGGGTGCCGGACGGAGCCAATATATTTCTTGAGTGAGGCGGTGATGTACAGGTTGCTTGGAGAGAGTGAAAAAATTGGTACAGCCGTTTTGCCAATATCCTCATTTTATTGGGCTGTTTATGATAGGACAGATTCAAAGAAGACCTTATGAAAAAGGGATTGCGACTCTCCGGTATTACCGGAGTAATCCGCCTCAATACGATTCAAAGAAGACCTTATGAAAAAGGGATTGCGACGGGAATTAAAGAGTGAATGCGATTCTTGTCTGAAAGCAACTCAGCTGTTAAAAAGATTGCTATACAGTACGACCGCCTCTGCAAAAAAGCGGTCGTACCGCGGTCCGATGGGGACAAAGAGACAGGAAAAGCTGTATGCGACCCCCGGATTTCCGGGAAAGGATTCAGAACAGGACCGATCTCTCGAACATCGATGCGGCACAGCGCCATGCCCGTGCAGTGCTCTCTGTTGTTGCAAAGACGATAGCTCCGGATGAATTGGGGGATGCACTCCCGGCGTTTCCGGCTGCTGATCATCTCCTGCCGAATCCCCCGCCACCTGGGGTTTCGATGATGAGAGAGTCATTGTTTTTAAGAGTAAGTGAAATCCTGTGGGGGAGCTCTTTCAATGAGCCGTCCGCGGTCTTCAGGAAATTGGCGCCTCTTTTTCCCGGATCGCCGCCTTCCATTCCGTAAGGGGCGTGAACTCTTCGTTCAGAGATGATCGATACCGATGCTGGTTTCAGAAAGGTAATTTCTCTTACAACGCCGTCCCCGCCGCGGAATCGCCCTTCTCCCCCTGAACCCTTTCTGATCGAGAATCGGTTGAGCAACACTCCGGGATGCCGGAATTCGAGCACTTCGGGGTCGGTGATCCGTGTGTTGGTCATGTGTACTTGTACCCCCGATGCACCGGGACAATCCTGCATCGCGCCGGCCCCGCCGGCAATGGTCTCGTAATAGGGAGTATCGCCCTCAACCTCGAAGAGAAGGTTGTTCATGGTGCCCTGGGATGCAGCGGCAATGCCGAAAGCGCCGAGCAGGACATCGACAATGCGCTGCGAGGTCTCTACATTGCCCGAAGCAACCGGGACTGGGTACGCGGGATTGAGCAGAGATCCCTCGGGTACGATCAAAGTTATCGGTTTCAGACACCCGCTGTTTAAGGGGATATCACAGCTTGCAATGGATCGGAGGACATAGAGCACTGCTGAACGGGTAACTGAAAGAGGGGCGTTGAGGTTGTCATCGCTGTGCTGCGCGCCGGTGCCGGTAAAATCAATCACAGCCCGCACGGTCTCGGGAGAAGCAGTGTCTGCCCTTACCGAGATGCGCACCCTAATCGGCGTGCCGTCGTCAAGAAAGTCCTCAAAGGAGGAGGTAAAGATAGTATCGCTGCCGAGAAACCGGAGGAGGCTCTGTTGTACCGACCTGGCTGCGTTTTCCCGGATGAGCCCCATGTAGCGCACGACCGTTTCCCGTCCGTATTTTTCCATGATTCTTCGGAGCTCACGCATGCCGTTGCGGCATGCAGCGATCTGTGCCTTGAGATCAAGGAGACGCTCAGTGATAGTGCGCACCGGATACCGGTGGCGTAAGAGGACTTCCCTTATCTCGTGCTCGAAGAACTTTCCACCAGCCGCGACCTTGATGGAGTCGATGAGGACGCCTTCCTCGTCGATATGCGTTACTACAGAGGGAAGAGAGCCCGGCGTGATCCCCCCGATGTCGGCATGATGCCCCCGTGCAGCAGTAAAGAACAGGATCTCACCGCTATCTGCGAAAACGGGGCAGACGAGCGTTATATCAGGAAGATGGGAGCCGCCTCTGTATGGATTATTCGAGAGGTACAGATCTCCTGGCCTCATCGCCGGGCCATGGTCCTCGATGACCGCCTTGACCGTATCCGCCATTGAACCGAGGTGCACTGGGATGTGCGGCGCGTTCGCCACAAGGTTGCCCTCTGCATCAAAAACAGCGCAGGAGAAATCGAGCCGCTCCTTGATGTTGACCGAATGGGCGGTATTTCTCAGGACATATCCCATTTCGGTCGCTATCCCGCGGAAGAGGTTGTTGAATACCTCGAGGAGCACTGGATCGGGACGCCCCCTGTTGGGTCTCGCTTCTGGTGCCGTGAGGGCAGTCGTTTTGATATGAAGAGTACCACGCTCGCTTACAGCCGCTTCGAATCCCGGCTCCACAATGATGGTTGCATAAGGGTCGACTATGATTGCAGGGCCGTCAATCGGCACATTAAGAGGAAGAGCATGCCAGTGATGCACCGGAGCCTCATGGTATCGCCCCCGATAATAGAGTCTGTGCCATGAGGCCGGACTGAGTGAGCGTCTGGTGCGGGAGGAGGGCTCACGGTATTCAGGAAAGAGACCTCTTTCATCCCGGACCTCGACCCTGATGTTCACCGCCTCAAGCCCCGCCTCTTCAGGGAAAAAACCAAAGATGGTGAAATAGGCTGTCCTGAATGCTCCGACCGTTTCCTCGAACGTCGTATACTCAACGGTGAGAAAGGAATCGCTCCCCAGCAGACGCAGGTCGATCTCCCGTTTGACCGAAGGGGAAGCAAGCATCCCTTGTGTTCCGGTGAGGAGCGCGCTTTCCATTTCCCGGTAGCAGGCGTGCAGCTCATCATGGACGGCGGCATGATAAGGTCTAAGGACTGTGCGGGTCGACCGTACCGCCTGCTGAGCAAGACCTATGCCGTAGGCTGACATAAGACCGCACAAGGGATGAACGATGATGTTTTTCATTCCGAGAATCGCGGCGACGGCGCAGGCATGCTGGCCTCCGGCACCTCCGAAACAGACAAGCGCGTAATCTGACACCTCAAAGCCTCTCGCAATGGAAATCTCTTTGATCGCCATTGCCATTGTTTCATTGGCAATCCTGAGAAACCCTGACGCCGTCTCTTCCAGCGACATCGTCGTACCAGTTGCATGGTTAATGGTGTCGGTAAGGCTTCTGAGCTTCAGCGCAGCATCAGCAGCATCGAGCGGTGCGTTCCTGGCAGGACCGAAGGTCTTCGGAAAGTATTCGGGAATGATCCTCCCGGTGAGCAGGTTCGCATCGGTGATGGTGAGCGGCCCTCCGAACCCGTAACAGGCAGGGCCGGGAAGGGCGCCTGCTGATTCAGGGCCTACCCGCATTCTCTCGCCGTCGAACCAGAGCAGGGAGCCGCCGCCTGAGGCGACGGTCGTGATGTTCAATGTTTCCGTCTGGAATTCTATCCCGCCGATAGCCTGCTCATAGGCGCGGTCGAACGTGCCGTCGAATCTCGTTACATCCGTGGATGTACCGCCCATATCGAACCCAATAGCCCCTTTCACGCCGGTCTTTCTGCAGATGTCGGCGACGGCGATGACACCGCCAGCGGGACCTGAGAGCAGCGCGCTTTTACCAGTGAAGTCGTCTGTGGCAGCGAGCCTTCCCGAGCTCTGCATGAAGCCGACAGGAATCGATCCTGTATGCTTTCGTATTGTCTCGAGATAACGAGCGAGAGGTGCGCTCAGATAGGCATCAATAATCGTGCTCTGTCCCCTGCCCACTATTTTTATGGTGTTCATACAGCGATGGGAGAGGAAGATGTGTTCGATCCCCTGCGCTCTCAGGACCGTTTCGCAGAGGAGCTCATGTTCCGGATTTTTCCAGGAGTGCATCGAAACGACTGCTACCGCATCGATTGCCATTGTCTTGAGTTGCTCGATATCGGCGGACAGCTTTTCTTCATTCAGCGGTTTGAGAATATCGCCGCTGCTGCTGATGCGTTCTTCCATTTCAAACACTGCAGCATAGAGCGGCAGGGGCTTTTTGATGCAGAGGCTGAATATATCGGGCCTTGCCTGGTGGCCGATCTCGAGGAGATCGGCGAACCCCTCGGTAATGAAGAGCGCAACCCTGCCCCCCTTTCCTTCGAGCAGGGCATTGGTGGCAACCGTGGTGCCGAACCGTATCGATGCAATGCGCTCTTCCGGCAGGGGTATACCGGAAGGTACACGGAGGATTCTCCTAATGCCCTCTAATGAGGCGTCATCATACCCGGGAGCATTCGAAAGGAGCTTAAGGGTGTGGAAACGTCCGGCGCTATCGACACCGATGATATCGGTGAAGGTTCCGCCTCTGTCGATGGCAAATCTCCATGGTGAACGGTCGTCGTGCATAGCCGTGTTGCTGTTGAACAGAAATTATAGCAGCTTTTTGCGTGGAATGACACGGAAGAGATCGTGCTAAAGGCAGGGATGGAGGTGTATCCTATCGTAACAGCCTCGTCATCAGCTCCTGAACGCCGGGGTTGTTGACGCTCAGCGGCACTGATGAGCCGCCGACGAAATGGACCATGACCACACCGTTTTCCTGGATATGGACATAGGTGATCTGGTCGAAATTGATATGGATATCGCCGATATCCGGCCGCAAGACTTTTATAAACTGGCTCATAAGCGCATCCTAGTGTTTTACCTTTCTCATGAAATCTACCCAGATGGGAAGGGCAGTCTCGGATCCTGACTCATAGTATCCTATGGTGGTGTGATCGTCTCTCCCCACCCAAACTCCGACCGCCATAGTATCGTCAAAACCGATGAACCATGCATCGGAAGCATCGTCGGTGGTACCGGTTTTTCCGTAAACGGTTCTCTGTACGGAAAGGGCCTTTCCGCCGGTCCCTGATTCGACGACAGCGCGGAGGAGCACTTTCATCTGCTTAACGACATGCTCCGGAAACACCTGTTGCGACAATGGCTTTGTTCGCTCGATCACTTTTCCGTTCCTGTCGGTGATGATGGTGTAGGTCAAAGGCACTATTTTTTTGCCGGTTGCCAGGGCAATGTAGGAGGCGGTTAGATCGAGGAGCGTCACCTCATAGGTCCCGAGCGCTGCAGAAGGTCGGGGTCTGAGTGTTGAGCGTATGCCGCAGCGCATTGCTGTTTCGCAGACACTCTCCATACCGATGTCATGGGCGAGACGCACGGTCGCGGCATTGAGCGAGAGCGAGAGCGCGGTTTTGAGGGTGACGTTGCCGTAGTATGCCCAACTGTGGTTCTTCGGCGACCACATGCCACCCTTGTCGGGATCCGGAAGGCTTATGGGAATATCGAGCACGCGGTCGGTACACGACATTCCCCGTTCAAGAGCAGCAGCATACACAAACGGCTTAAAGGCGGAGCCCGGCTGTCTCAGCGCCATGGTTGCACGGTTGAACTGGGTCGTTTTGAAATCGGTCCCGCCTACCATTGCCTTAATAGCGCCAGTGTGCATATCAATGGCAACGAGCGCTGCCTGTACCCCCCGCTTTGTCCGCATCTCTATGTCGCGCACTCCCTTGCGCACCGCCTGCTCAGCCGCTGACTGCAATGCTGTGTCAATGGTCGAATAGACATGGAACCCGCTGGTGTAGAGGTGAGCCCCATACTTTCTGCCGAGTTGCTGCCGGAGAAGCTCTGCGAAATACGGTGCCTCATAACGCCGATGAACGTAGATTTTCCGCGGCAACGGCTCCTCAAGGGCCGCATCATACTCTTCTTTTGTTATGAAACCATAGGCCTTCATCAGGTTAAGGACGATCTTCCTGCGGGCCTCCGCCCTTATGGTGTTCCTGATGGGCGAATAGCGGTTCGGCGCCTTCTGGAGTGCGGCAAGGAGCGCAGCTTCGGCTATGGTGAGCCTGTCCGTGGACTTATTGAAGTAGGTGCGTGCTGCGGCCTCGATACCGTATGCCCGCTCCCCAAAATATGCAAGATTAAGGTACATGCCGAGTATCTCGTTTTTGCTCTGTGTCAATTCAAGGCGGGCGGTGAGGAACATCTCTTTGATCTTTCTCGAAATCCTCCGTTCATGATTCTTCAGGAGCAGTTTTGCGAGCTGCTGGGTGATGGTGCTTCCGCCTTCAACAACAGTGCCTGCAGCAATGTTCCTGTGTAGTGCCCGTAGTATTCCCTTGATATCAAAACCGTTATGCGCATAGAACCTGCGGTCTTCAATCGCAATAAAAGCCTTCATCACATGATCGGGTATTTTGTGATGCGGGATGAAATACCGCCGCTCGCGATAGATCTCTGCGATGCTTTCCCCCTCATCAGAATGGATGTGGAGCACGTA
Organism: Nitrospirota bacterium; assembly: GCA_040754455.1. Lineage (GTDB taxonomy): Bacteria > Nitrospirota > Thermodesulfovibrionia > Thermodesulfovibrionales > Dissulfurispiraceae > JBFMCP01. The sequence goes on along the minus strand of JBFMCP010000024.1, from coordinate 39,486 downwards.
GTCGGTGTTTGTGTCAAGATCAGGAATGAGGAAGTATGTGTAGATGAGGGTTCCCGAAACGACCATCAACGCAATAATGGAAATTATAACGATATTTCTTTTCGGAATCGTCATGTCTACCGTGAATAGAACTCCACCACGAGGGCTTCGTTGATCTCAGGATCGACCTCATCCCGGCTGGGGAGAGCGGTCACTTCACCATTGCCGTCATCACGGCGGAGCCAGGATACCGTAGGATGTCGCCACTCCATCTCTGCCTGCACATCGGGTATCTGCAGCGCCTGGGCAGTAAGGGCGATCCTGTCACCCTGAGCGACGAGCAAGGAGGGTATGGTAACGCGTTTGCCGTTGACAAGCACGTGGCCATGGCTGACGAGCTGCCGTGCCATCAGACGTGTCCTCGCAAAGCCGAGACGGTAGATGACATTGTCGAGGCGCTGCTCCAGGAGCTGAATAAGCGCCCGGCCCGTCGGTTCGCCGGAATGCTGGGCCCTATCGAAGTAGCGGCGGAACTGTTTTTCACGTATACCGTACAATGCCTTCAGCTTTTGCTTCTCGATGAGCTGAAGGGCATAATCGGACACCTTTCCCTTTTTGGCGCGCAGACCGCCGGGTGGCACCGCGATGCGCCGTTGGAGCGAGGGGCCGCCTGTCCCGTAGATATCGACGCCGAAGCGCCGTGAGACCTTATGTCGTGGGGCGTGCTTTGCACACATATGCTGTTGTCCGGATAGTGATCTCCCGGTATGTCATGCAGGCGTGAAAGGCCTCTTCTACAGATTCTTAAAACAATCATAGCAGAACAAAATAAAAAATCAACTGAAATGCCTCCCTTGATCAGTTCCGTTTGCTCCATCGGTTTCGTGAATTCATTTGGTTCTATTGGTCCTCTTCGAGATTGTGCTTGACATGCGCTCTACTTCCGGTTGTAGAGTATGAGTGTAAAGAGGAGGGGATCGGCATCCATGCCGTGCTGTTGGGTTTGCCGGGATGTATTGATGCTCGTCCAGGCAGGAGATATAATCAGAGAAAGTAGTACGTTGGGGGAACTATGCAGGAAGTGCAGACATTTACGGCAAAAAATAATGCGGAGGTCACACTCAGGCCTGCGTTGCCTGATGACGCCGGTGAGATTATCAAGACAGTGCGGTCCACATCGCTGGAGCGGAGCTATGTTCTTATGGAGACCTTCGGCAAAAACGCCGAGGCGGAAGAGGCCTATATACGGGATATGGATCGCCGGCACAACCTCCTGCTGGTCGCTGTTGTTAATGGAGCAGTAGTCGGGAGCCTCGCCGCACTCCAGTCGGACGGGGGACACCGGCCCCACACGGCACACATCCTGAACATAGGGCTCCATTTAATGAAGGATTTCCGGGGGCTCGGCATCGGCACCCGGATGCTGCAGTATACTATCGAATGGGCGAGGGAGAAGGGATTCAAGAAGCTTGAGGCAAGTATCTTTACCACCAATAAACGCTCTCTTAATCTCTTCAGCAAGGCGGGCTTTGTCGAAGACGGCACCAGGAGAAAACAGATCCGTGTCGGGAAGAATTATATCGATGAAGTATACATGGGAATGTTTCTCGAATAGATTCCCTTCGATCCACATTACATATTCATCATCTTCACCATCTGGCGGCATGATTCGGCACAGCGATGGCACATTTCTCCGCACGCCCTCATCTGCTCATCATCGACGAACTGTAAGCAGCTGGCGGCGCAGCGATTGCATACCTCGGCACAGATAGTACAAAACCCGGTGTTGAATTCTGAGCCCCTCAGCATGCTGTCGGCACTGAGACCGCACATATCCGCACAATCGAGGAGCAGCACAATGTGAGCATGCTCAGCGTGCCTTCCGCCCGTGCTCAGGCAGTGATGTACCGCCTCGGTACAAATAGTGTGGCAGGCATTACAATCGGCAATGCACTGCTGCATTTCGACATCCATTCTGTTCATTACCGGATGGGCCATAATGAATCTCCTCCTTATACAACATTTCTAAATTGGCTTGACACACCGTGTCGGCGGCCGTTGCTTATTTGCAGTGAATCGGGTACAATGATAATCTTTAATGAGTGATTCGGACTTTCCGTGCCGCTGGCTATTGTCTATCTTATAAGCAAAAGGAGGTAGTGAGGCAATGGAAATCGATGTGCGCATGGACAAAGATTCCCTGTCCATCCCTATCGAAAATCCCTTCCATCTGGATATTGGCGGCATAGTACAAAAGATCGAGGCCTTTGTGGCATCAAAGGGAGCCACGCTGGAAGGATTGAACGTACACGGTCTCATTCCCCGGATGGTGAAGGGAATTGCAGGGTGCGAGGGCGGCTGTCCCGCTGATGCTATGGACTTTGTTGCCGAGGGATTCAGAAATTTTCATCTCACCTACATTGAGGGCGGCATTCTCGCTGCCAAGGCTGCAACAGTCGAGGGAAAAGAGCTCGATATAAAGATGTTCCCTGATTTTTAGCATGACCCCCGGAAAGATCCAAAAGGCATAACACTGCCGCAGAGGGGAGGGTAGATGCCCTCCCTCGAACTCTTTTATCTTGCTTCCTATCCACTCCTCTCCTTCTTCCTCCGCGTTTTAATTAATGAAAATAGATGAGGTAAAATAATAGTTGTACATTATTCTGTAGCAGCGGAAGAATGCACAATTACGTATGGCCCCGCTGCTTCAAAGGTGAAAAACGGTTAGCATTAAGGAGGTTACTGTGGAACGTTTGCTTATAAAGGATGTACTGTACAACGGTACGGTAGGGCAGCCCGTCACGGTCTGCGGATGGGTAAGGACGAAGCGGGAGTCAAAGGGATTTGCCTTCATTGCGCTGAACGACGGGTCAACGCAGGACACGCTTCAACTTATAGTCTCGGGTGAGTCACCGGCCTTTGGAGAACTGCCGCGATGCACAACAGGAGCGGCGATAAGGGCAACAGGGACGCTCAAGGAGTCTCCGGGAAAGGGCCAGAGCGTAGAAGTGGAGGTTGCGGAAATCGAGGTCTTCGGCAGCGCTGACCCCGAGGCGTATCCTCTGCAGAAGAAAGGGCATACGCTCGAATTCCTCCGGGAGATCGGCCACCTCAGGTCGAGAACGAACACCTTCGGGGCAGTCTTCAGAGTGCGCAATATTCTCGCTGCGGCAGTTCATGAGTTCTTCCAGAGCAGGGGGTTTGCCTGGGTCCATACGCCTATCATCACCTCGAGTGACTGCGAAGGGGCAGGCGAGCTCTTTACCGTGACCAGTCTCGATCTTGAGAATCCGCCGAGGGGTGATAACGGCATCGATTTCACTCAGGACTTTTTCGGCAGGCGCGCCTATTTGACAGTGAGCGGACAGCTCGAGGCAGAGTTCCTCGCCCTGTCTCTGGGCAACGTCTATACCTTCGGACCGACCTTCAGGGCGGAGAATTCGAATACCTCCCGCCACCTTTCCGAGTTCTGGATGATCGAGCCCGAAATGGCCTTTGCCGACCTCAGTGATGCCATGCAGCTGGCCGAAGACTTTTTACGTTTTCTTTTCAAAAGGGTTCTGGAGACGGGTGAAAGGGAACTCGCCTTTCTCGAAAAGCAGTATAAGACAATATCTCTGGCTGAGCTCAAAGCCCTGGCGGAGACGCCTTTTGCCCATATCACCTATACCGATGCGATAGGAGCATTGAAGAACGCCGGTGAAAAGTTCGAATTTCCCGTCGAATGGGGGCTCGATCTGCAATCCGAGCACGAGCGCTATCTGACGGACAGAGTGTTCAAGCGGCCGGTCATTGTGACGGATTATCCGGGAGGGATAAAGGCGTTCTACATGCGGCTCAATCCTGATGGAAAAACAGTCGCTGCCATGGATGTTCTTGCTCCCCGGATCGGGGAGATTATCGGCGGAAGCCAGCGTGAAGAGCGCCTTGAGGTGCTGGAAGAGAAGATGCAGCAGGCGGGAGTCCCCACGGACAACTTGCAGTGGTATCTCGACCTCCGCAGGTTCGGCTCTGCACCCCATGCGGGATTCGGGCTGGGCTTCGAGCGCTTGGTGCAGTACATTACCGGAATGACCAACATACGCGACGTAATCCCCTGCCCGAGAGCGCCTCAGACCATCGGGTTATAGAATGGAGTAGTGAGGTTTATGTTTTTAACAAAACCCCATGCCTTTGCTCTATGTTTTACGTCAGCGGCCTGAGCTCGGCAACTTTGAAATAGCCGACATGCTTCACCAATGATGCCGCCTCCTGACTTACCCGTTTGGCGGTATCACTTTTTATCCTGCCGAGCATTTCACCCGAGTCCTCCAGCCTGGTGAGGGTGAGGTTGAGCCTGACGCCCGAGAGGCCGTCGCCCGATGTCACATAGAGATACGATGCATGGGGGTTCTCCTTCAGGTTGGTATAGGTGCGTCCGTCGATAATGCCCCAGACCACAGTCTCCTCGTCTATGAAATGCGGCTCTGCGTAGAGGGCGATATTGGTCCTGCCGTCGGCGCTGGCCGTAGCAAGAGCACCTCTGCCGGGTTTCTTGAAATATTCGGAAAGTTTCATTGCTCTACCTCCCTCGGCGTATGGGAAAAGAAGGCTTATAAGAAAAATTATATCATGTTTTTTCGTCGGACTTTGGAACGTGCCTTTCCATAAGGACGGCAGGGGAGCAAAGGGAAAAGAGGGGCTCTGGCGTCGCAGTATCCTGTCCGGCGATGTCAGCCCAGTTTCGAGAGATCGGCAATCTGAAGAGAGAGCGCCTGTATACTCTTGACGAGAGCAAGACGGTTCTTCTTGACCTGTTCGTCCTTGTCCATGATAAGAACATTGTCGAAGAACCGGTTGATCGGCTCCCGCAGGACGAGGAGCAGCCTGAGAGCGTCGAGGAAGCGGCCCTCCGTTACCAGGGAACGGATCTGAGGAGCGATCGATTCCACCTCTTTGTGAAGCACGGTCTCGTCGTACTGTGAAAAGAGCCCCTTGTCGACCGGCCATTCCCCCTCTTTCGGCGCAATATTGTTGACCCGCTTTATCGCCGTGAGAAAGGACTCGTACTCGGTCTCTTTCTTGAATGCCTCGAGAGCATCGAGGCGTTCTTTTACGGTGTGCAGCGGCTGATCTTTCACAAACCTCATCACTGCGGCAATTGCATCGAGCGGGTAGCCCTGTGACTGGAAGAGCGGTTCCAGGCGCTGCTCGAAGAACCTGACCAGCTCGTTCATCACCGCTTCTTTATCCTTATCCGGGAGCGCGTAGGGCCGCAATGCTGCATCGAGTACTTCCGAAAGGGTAAGATTATATTTTTTATCCAGAAGGATCGCGATACTCCCGAGTGCCTGCCGTCTCAGGGCAAAGGGGTCTTCAGAACCAGTCGGCGAGAGCCCTATCGTAAAGAACGAGACGACATTGTCCAATTTATCGGAGAGACTGACGACGGCACCGGTGTCGGTTGCGGGCAGCGCCCCTCCCGATGCAACCGGGAGATACTGTTCTGATATCGCCGTTGCAACTTCCTCACCGTATCCTTCATGCGCCGCATAGTAACCGCCCATGATTCCCTGGAGTTCGGGGAACTCCCGTACCACTCCGGAAATGAGATCGGTTTTCGAGAGGAGGGCGGCAGTGTGAACAGCCTCCTTTTTCGATGGGCAGCACTTCCTGGCGAGGAAATCGGCCAGGGCGGCGGTACGCTGGCTCTTCTCGTAGATGGTCCCGAGCTTATCGTGGTAGATGACCTTTTTCAAACCTTCCAGGCGCTCTTTCAGGGGTACCTTTTTGTCTTCTTCATAATAAAAACGTGCATCTTCGAAACGCGCTTTCAGGACCTTTTCCGCACCTTTCTTCACCGTCGCCGAGTTGTTTTCCTTGGTGTTGCTCGTGATGATGAAGTAGTTCACCAGAGTGCCTTTCTTATCTTCGAGGGCAAAATATTTCTGATGGCCTTTCATAACGGTGATAAGAAGCTCTTTGGGCAGCGACAGGTACTCTTTGGGGAAGCTCCCCAGTACGGGGACCGGAAACTCGACGAGGAAGGTGACATGCTGGAGGAGGTCCTCATCCTCGACGAGTGAGGCCTTTGCCGAAGCGGCAAGTTTTTGTGAGCCCTCGACAATGAGCCTTTTCCGTTCTTCAGGATCGATGATGACGAAACTGTTCCGTAAGAGGCTCATGTAGGTCTTGTTATCTTTGATCTCGAAGGCGGCAGGCGCCAAGAAGCGGTGGCCGCGGGTGGTGGTGATGCTCTTGATGCCGTCGATTTCAAACGAAACTTTTCGGTTGTCATAGGTCGCCAGAATCCAGTGGATCGGACGGGCGAACCTGAAATTTCCATTGCCCCATCTCATGGATTTGGGAAAATGCAGCGAGGCGATCAACTCGGTAAGGATGCCGGGCAACAATGCTTCCGTGTGCTGTGCCGTCTCCCTGATCAGCGCGACGATATAGCTGCCTTTCCCTTTTTCCTTTCTCACCAGATCAGCGACGGCAATGTTGTTTGTTCTGGCAAAAGCCTCAGCAGCTTTTGTCGGATTGCCCTGCTGGTCGAACGCTGCATTCACCGGCGGTCCCCAGACCTCCCGTTCCGAGGCCTGCTGCATTGCACTCACTTCAGCGAGCAGCGCAAGCCTCCGGGGAGTTGCATAGGTCCGTACCGACGATACTGCAATGCGGTGCCCGGAGAATATCCTCTCTGCGTTTTCCTTTAATTTGTTGAGAGCATCGGGGAGAAAGCGCGCCGGAATCTCCTCGGTGCCGATCTCGAGCAGGAGGACGGGGGACGCAGATGATGTTGTCTCTATGGTGGTTGCTCTCGCCATCGTCATTACCTCGATAGAAGGGGAAAACCCTTTTCCTCTCTCTGCTTTAAGAATGCCTCGGCAGAGAGCTTCGCAAGCGCCCGTACGCGGGCAATGTACCCGGTCCGTTCGTTGACTGAAATCACGCCCCGGGCATCGAGCAGGTTAAAGGTATGCGAGCATTTAAGACAGTATTCATAAGCGGGGAGGACCAGACCTGCCTCATTGAGCCGCTTGGCCTCTTTCTCGTACGCATCGAACTGCTTCATGAGGAGATCGGGATTGGAATAATCGAAATTGAACCTGGAGCCCTCGATCTCGCTCTGCTTATGAATCTCTCCGTACTTTATCCCTCTGCACCACTCTATTTCGTATACATTGTCGATCTCCTGAAGATACATGGCGATCCTCTCGAGTCCGTAGGTTAATTCAACGGAGACTGGCTTAAGGTCGATGCCACCGACCTGCTGGAAATAGGTGAATTGGGTGATCTCCATGCCGTCGAGCCAGACCTCCCACCCCAATCCCCAGGCGCCAAGGGTGGGTGATTCCCAGTCATCCTCGACAAAACGGATATCATGCCGGATCGGGTCGATGCCGATATGCGCCATGCTCTCGAGGTAAAGTTCCTGGCTCTCGAGGGGAGATGGTTTCAGAATGACCTGGTACTGGTAGTAGTGCTGCAGACGGTTGGGGTTCTCTCCGTATCTGCCGTCGGTGGGACGTCTGCAGGGTTCGACGTAGGCAGTCCTCCACGGCTCCGGACCCAGCACCCTGAAAAATGTGGCAGGGTGAAAGGTCCCTGCACCAACTTCGGTATCGTAGGGCTGAAGCAGAATGCAGCCTCTCTTCGACCAGAAGTCATTTAATTGTGCGATCAAATCCTGAAAATACATCGGACCTCGTTACATGATGCAAGAATGAATAAACATGTTAAATAAAAAGCAAATCCTTTGTCAAACAAAAATAATTTTTATTCTGGACGCTGCACAGCTTCCGGACTTTGTTTGACGTGGTTTGTACACTTTCGTTATAATCAGCCCCATGTTGCAAGGAAGTTTCAGACAAAACGTCGTGCCGGGTGTCGCGGCCTTTCTCCTCTCCCTGCTCTGCCTCATCGTCGCGATGAACTCTTCAACTGCAGCGGCAGAGCACGCATCCGTCTCGATACTGCAGGAAAAGACGGGTTCGCTCACCATTCCCAGCGAGTATGGTGAAATCATTTACCGGCAGAATGAGGCGAGCCCCCGCCATCTCTATATTATCGGCATGAGCCATAGAGATGCCCTGACCCGCGCCAACCGGAGCACGACGCCGCGGGCCCAGGCAGAGGCATACAAGATCGGTGAATGGTTGGTTCAAAAGGAGGGACTCAACCTCCTTTTGCCCGAAGGATATTTCGCGGTCCGGAGTGAGGGGCGTGAAGCAGCAGCCGGTCACAAGTCCGGATCCGAACAACGAATGCCCGGTCCCTCAGGCTCAGGTATGGACATCGCCACGCTCGAGTCGCAGCTCGCCGATACTACTCGCTACATCACTGCAGAAATGCTGCTGAGTGACCACTACCATCTGAAACTGCGCCAGGTCGAAGACAGGGAGCTTTACGATGCCGTCTATGATAGTCTTCGCAGGCTTGAGCAGGGGGCCAACAACGATCCCTTCCTGAAATCGGAGTTGGACTATCTTCAGGAAAGGCGCACTGCAATCATGCTCCAGAAAATTCCCGAGCTCATTGAGCTTGAGTTTGTACGCGGGGCCATCACAAGCAAGAAGGCGTTGCTGACCATAGGCTTGAACCATATCCCTGAAGTGATCAAATATCTCAAGGAAAAGCGAATTGCAATTTACTGTCCTCTTTTCACCTCTGTCGGGTATGGTGATTACATCAGTGAGGTTAATCTCTGTAAAGGAGACTTCGGAGTTACTGTCATCATTCCGCGAACCGTAATGGATGATCGGGAAGTCCTCGTGATGACGAGGCTGAATGAACTGGTTATGCAGCGGGAGAGCAGCTTTCCTCCACTGATCCGCTAGGGCCGAATCTGCTGTTGTATCCTCGATTGATACCAAAAAAGGTGTGCTTCGTTTATAATTCTTAGTAAGGGTTGTACGAATGGTGATGTGGTATGCAGATAACCTGTCCCGTATGTAAAAAGAAGACGACCTGGGAGGAGAACCCCTGGCGGCCTTTCTGCTCCGAGCGCTGCAAGCTCATTGACCTCGGCAAGTGGGCCACCGGGGAATACAAGGTTCCGGACGAGGATGCCGGCAAAGAGCGCGAGGAGACGAAATCAGAGCATGAAGAATGATCATATAAAGGAGGAGCTGGTCGATGGTAAAGATCATCGTAACCGGTGCAACAGGCCGGATGGGCAGCAGGATTACCGCACTTTCTAAAGAGTATCAGGGATTGAAACTTGCAGGTGCTCTCGAGCGGAAGGGCCATGCCGATGTCGGAAAGGACATCGGTCCTCTGGTCGGAATCGGCGAGACCTCGGTAAAGCTGACCGACGAGCTCGCAACAGTTATCGATGCTGCCGATGTGATTATCGATTTCACTTCGACCGGCGCTACCATGAACCATGTGAAACTTGCCGCCGAACGTAAAAAGGCTGTAGTGATCGGCACGACCGGTCTTTCAAAGGATGACATCGAGACAATAAGCGGCTTTGCAAAAGCAGTCCCCATTGTCCTTGCACCCAACATGAGCGTGGGGGTTAATCTGCTCCTCAAAGTATTGCAGGACGTGGCACGGGTACTTGGAGATGATTACGATATCGAGATCGTGGAGGCCCATCACCGGCTGAAAAAGGATGCGCCGAGCGGTACCGCACTGAAAATGGCACAGGTGATCGCCGATGCCGTCAATCGAAATCTCGATGAGGTCGCCATCTATGCCCGGAAAGGGATGATCGGCGAGCGGACGAAGAAAGAGATCGGCATCCAGACGGTGAGGGCAGGAGACATTGTCGGCGAGCATACAGTTCTCTTCGGCGGTCTGGGAGAGCGGATCGAGATCACCCATAAGGCCTCGAGCAGGGATACGTTTGCGCGGGGAGCATTAAAGGCCGCCCTCTGGATCGCCAATAAGACTCCGGGGCTTTACGATATGCAGGATGTACTGGGGCTTAAGTAGTTTATCGCACTCCGTTCTCACCGTTCATGGCAAAAAAGACGACGTAGTGGTCAAAAACACGAGCTATGAACTATGAACGGAGAGGGAGCTCACCCCTCAACGATGCTGTGCTCTTCCCACATGAACCAGTTTCCGGTATCCTTCATGAAGCTGTAGGTGTTGGAGAATATGGCGAAGTGCTGTTCCTCCTCATGCACCAGCTGCTCGAAAAGCTTTTTTTCCTTATCCGTTGCTGCCGCCGCAGCAGCTTTACGGTAGAACGCCGCACCTTCCTGCTCCATGTCCATTGCTATCCTGAAAGCCTCCATCTCGTCGCCGGTCGCAGCAACCCGCTGCATCATCTCATCTTTCATCGTTTCGAAGATGGTCTTTATCTGACCCATGGGACTTGCCTCTGCGATCGAGAGTTCCAAACCCTTGAGCAAACGGGAGAGCATCTCGAGGTGGCGTTTTTCATCTTCAGCTACCGAGAGGAACATCTTCTTACCGACAGGATGTCGCGTCTTATCCGCCGCTTCGCTATAAAACTTGATTGCATCGGTCTCCATTTTAAGAGAAATTTCGACTGAATTCATTCGCCCTCCAGAGCCCTAGACTTTCTCGAACATATCTTTTGAAGCGCCGCAGATGGGACAGACCCAGGTATCGGGGATCTGCTCAAAAGGAGTGCCGGGTGCAATGCCGGAATCAGGGTCACCCGCCTCGGGATCGTAGACATAGCCGCAGATCGTGCATTTCCATTTTTCCATAATTCCTCCGAAGATTGTTTATTAGATATTATGAAACTTTTTCTTCAGTGTCAATCTTCTCCATCTTTACTTTTGCGATCCTCTGGGCTACCATTTCGACGACCTTCAGCCGCTTGCTGTCGAGCTCGACGATATCGCCTGGTTTTGGAATCCGCTGCAGATGTGTCACGATGAACCCTCCCAGGGTCTCATACTCTGTCGATTCAGGAATAGCGACCTGATAATCCTCGTTGAGGTCGCTGACGCTTATGGAAGCATCGATGATCATCGAGCCGTCACCGAGCGTAATGACCGGGCTCTCGGTGTCGTACTCGTCCCTGATCTCGCCGACGATCTCTTCCAGCAGGTCCTCCAGTGTCACCAGCCCCGAGACCGACCCGTATTCGTCGATGGCAATGGCCATATGAATCCTCTTTTTCTGCATTTCTCTCAGAAGAATACTGATCTTCATGGTTTCGGGAATGAAAAGGGGCGGCTTGACGATCTTATGGATCTCGACGCTGCCTTTTTTGGAGAGAATGTTATAGAAATCCTTGGCGTAGAGAATTCCTCTGATGTCGTTGATATCCTTGCCGATCACCGGATAGCGGGAGAACTTCTCTTCGGAGATGATGGACTTTACCTCTTCGACGGACATGCCGAGACCGATGGTGACCATCTGGGGCGCGGGGATCATCACCTCTTTGACCGAGGTGTCGGTGAATTCGAAAACGCTGTGGATCAATTCCTTCTCATCCGGCTCAAAGACGCCCTGTTCGCCGCCTTCTTCGATGAGCAGCTTTACCTCCTCTTCGGAGATATAGCCTCGTCCGGTAAAAACCTTCTTGTGGAAAGGTTTGAGCAGGAGGTCCGTACTCGCGGTAAAGATCTTAACCAGCACGGTCGCCAGCTTCGAAAACTTTTCAACTTTTGGAGCAACCCAGAGGCCGATGCCCTCGGGGTTGGAGAGCGCCAGAGACTTGGGAATAAGCTCGCCGAAGACAAGGGAGAAGTAAGTGATCGCAATGACGACAATCCCGATGGCGATCCCTTCGGCATAAGCAGCGATGGGGGGAATGGGAACAGCTGCGACGATCGGCTCAATGACTTCGACTGCCGCAGCGCCGCCGAGGGCAGAGGCGATGACGCCTGCCAGGGTGACACCGATCTGGATAGTAGCGAGAAAGCGGTCGGGCGCCTCCCTCAGCCTGTTGAGGGCTTCGGCATCCTTCCTTCCCTCATCAATGAGCTGCTTGATACGCGTTTTCCGCATCGTGACGACGGCAATTTCTGCAGCAGCAAAAAAACCGTTGATGAGGATAAAGAGCGCTATCAGTAAAATATCAGGCCACATAGAGAGGGATAAAAAGGAATAAGCGAAGGGGAGATGAAGGAGTGCTCTTCATCATCCCCCCTTTATTGTGGAACTCAATGGCATGTCGTTGATACGATCCCGAAAGCGATAGGTTTGGATCCATACACGATAATTATACCATTTTTTACATTAATTTCTGAAATGGCGGTGGTCCAGTATCCCTGCCTAGGGGTTCACGGTCAGGATTTTTCTCGCCACTTCCGGATACTGGGCGATGAACCGCAACTCATCATCGGTCAGCGGCTTCTGAGTATGGAGGTTTGCGTACTGGGCGAGCTCCAGGATTCTCCGCGCCTCGTTGTCATCGTGGAATTCGATGCCGAGCTTGCTGTAGACATGCCTGAATCCCTTGATCCCGCCGTATTCGCCAGTGGTAATGACACGGCCGGTCTCGAGAAGCTCCGGCTCTCCTCTGCCGACGTCCTCGGGATCGTAGAGTTCATAGTTTCTCCTGTCCTTCAGCGCACCATCGGCATGAATGCCTGATTCGTGCGCAAAGGCATTCGCGCCGACACCGACCTGGTTGATGGGAATCGGAAGATTAAAGGCGTACGATGCATAGCGTGCTATTTTCCACGATCTCTTCAGGTCGACGTGCTCATCGAGCGGGACTTTGTCCTTCAATCCATGGGAAAACTTGAGCGCGAGGATCGTGGAGACGAGATCGCAGTTTCCCGCACGTTCACCGTAGCCGTTGATTGTGGTGTTGATGTACGCATCGACACCGGCCTCGATGGCGCCCTGGGCACCTGCCACCGATACCGCCTCGCCCATGCCGAGGTCATTATGGCAGTGCATCTCGACCGGAAACTTTGTCGCGTACGAAAGGGCTTTGATGCGCTCGTAGATTGTAATGGGATCATCGGCGCCGAGGGTATCGCAATATCTGAACCGGTCGGCGCCCGCCTCTTTGCCCGCGAGGGCGTACTCTATGAGACGGTCGAGTTCGGTCCTCGATGCATCCTCTGCATTAATGCCTACCGTGAGGGCCCCGAGCTCTTTGGCCAGTTTGATCGAATCAGCAACGGTTCTGAGGATGTCCTTCCAGCTCTTCTTTCCCTGGAACTTCCCCCGGAGCATGATCTCCGATGTCGACATCGAGAGATTGAGGTGCTTTATCTCAGGGCAGTTTTTGAAGGTCAGTTTGATGTCCTCGGGCACCGCTCGGCACCATCCTTCGAGATGGGTCCTCTTGATGGCACCCATCCTGGCAAGCTCAAGATTTGCATTGATATAATTGACCTCGTGCCTGATCGTAGGGAACCCGAACTCGCTCTGGTAGATGCCCATCTCATCGAGATAGAGATTCAGCATTGTTTTCGAAAGCTTTGGCAGAAGAATTCTCGATGTCTGCACACCGTCTCTATTGGTAACGTCGATGAGATATACTTTATTATTGTTGCTGCCCATGGTGCTCCTGCAAAACTATTTCTTTCTGCTGATTTCCCGTGCTATGGCCACTTTTCCGGTCCTGACGAATTCCTTGATGCCCATCGGCTTCATCAGCTCGATAAACGCCTCGATTTTCTTCTCGTCCCCGGTGATCTCGATGGTATAGGTCGTGGGGCTCGAATCGACCACTTTCCCCCTGAAAATCTCGGTGATGCGCAGCACCTCCGCTTTGTTGTCCTGGCGGGGAGCGACTTTAAGCAGCACCATCTCGCGCTCGACATGGTCGAGCTCGGAGAGGTCGGTGACTTTGATGACATCAATCAGTTTGTTGAGCTGTTTGTTGATCTGTTCGATGACCCAGTCGTCTCCGGAAGTGACGATCGTCATGACCGAAATCTGCGGATCGATGGTCTCGCCGACCGAAAGGCTCTCGATGTTGTACCCTCTGCCGCTGAAGAGCCCTGCTACTCTCGAAAGTACGCCGAATTTATTTTCAACAAGCACTGAAATCGTGTGTCTCACCGTTTCCTCCCTTACTTGACTGCCTTCAGCTTCTTTTCAGGCTTTTTTTCCTTCTCTTCAAAGAGCATGGTGTCCAGCGTAGCGCCTGCAGGTACCATAGGGTACACTTTTTCCTTCCAATCGATCACGAAGTCCATGAATACCGGCCGCTTGGTCTTGAACGCCTCTTTCAGCACCGGCTCGACCTCGCTCGGCTTGGTGGCCCTCAGACCGACCGCGCCATAGGCGTGGGCGAGCTCGACAAAGTCGGGAGTGACATCGAGCGAGGTATGGGAGTACCGCTCCTGAAAGAAGAGCTCCTGCCACTGCCGTACCATGCCGAGATAGCGGTTGTTCAGAATGGCCACCTTTACCGGCAGCTTATAGATCACTGCAGTGGCGAGTTCCTGAATGTTCATCTGAATGCTGCCGTCACCGGCAATATCGATGACCAGCTTGTCTGGACAGGCGAGCTGGGCACCGATAGCAGCGGGGAACCCGTACCCCATGGTACCGAGGCCGCCGGAGGTCAGCAACCGCCTCGGCTTGTCGAATTTGTAGAACTGCGCCGCCCACATCTGGTTCTGTCCGACCTCGGTGGTGATGATGGCATCCCCCTTGGTGAGCTCGTAGATCTTCTCGACGACGAACTGCGGTTTGATGACGTCATCAACATAGGTGTAGCTCAGGGGATGCTCCTTCTTCCACTCATCGATCTGCTTCAGCCAGGACTTCCTGATCTCTCCCCACTGCTCTTTTATATCCTTCTTCAATATCTTGTTCAGAATAGTAAGCACGTTCTTTACGTCACCGACAATCGGTATATCGACCCGGACGTTCTTTCTAATGGAGGTGGGATCGATATCGATATGGATTATCTTTGCATGCGGCGCGAATCCTTCGATCTTTCCCGTGACCCTGTCATCGAAACGCATACCGATGGCGATCAGCAGGTCCGAATCCTGAACGCTCTTGTTTGCATAGTAGGTGCCGTGCATGCCGAGCATGCCGAGTGAAAGGGGATGGGTTCCGGGAAAACTGCCGAGGCCCATCAGGGTCATGGTGACAGGCACTTTGGTGATCTCTGCGAGCTCCTTCAGCTCGTGAGAGGCTTCGGAGATGATACAGCCGCCGCCCGCGATGACAACGGGCTTTTTGGCCTTCGCGATCTCATGGGCCGCCTTTTCGATCATCCATTTGTTTCCCTCATACGTGGGATTGTAACTCCTGAGCGACACTTTATCGGGCCAGTGGAAGTCCGTTTTGGCCGACGTTACATCCTTGGGAAGATCAATGACCACCGGACCGGGCCTCCCGGTCTTTGCGATGTGAAAGGCCTCTCTGAGCTGGGTGGCAAGCTCCTTTACATCCTTTGAAAGGATGTTGTATTTTGTGCAGGGACGGGTGATGCCAACGATGTCCGCCTCCTGGAACGCGTCGTTACCTATAAGGAATGTCGGAACCTGCCCTGTCAGGACCACAAGGGGAACGGAATCCATCGAGGCCGTGGCTATGCCGGTCACGGTATTGGTTGCGCCGGGCCCTGAGGTGACCAGTGCGACTCCCGGTTTCCCGGTGGCACGTGCGTAGCCATCCGCTGCATGGACCGCACCCTGCTCATGCCTGGTTAATATGAGTTTGAGGTCTTTGTCATCGTGAAGGAGATCGAAGATATTCAGGATAACCCCTCCGGGATAGCCGAAAATATGTTTTACTCCCTCTCGCTTGAGCGTTTCGATTATAATCTCCGCACCTGAAATTTTCATAGCGTTACTCCTTGGTCTGGTGGACAGCGTTGGTATATGAACTATTAAAATAGCACAGCTTTTAGTAACATTTCCATATACTACGCGTATATTCCTACGGACTGATATCCGAATGTCGGCACGTAAGATGCAGAAGCTGTCTCATAAACGGCGCATTCCGGTGTAACGGCAACGAAAAGAGCAAAGATGAAAATTAAGGAACTTATTTTTAAATTTTTCTCTTTGATCTCTGCTCTCTCTACCCCCTTCACAATAGTTGTAAGATGACAGCTCGTAAACCCGTGATGAGATGATCGGATGTGGAAACTGATCATAGCTGCCTTTGACATGCCCGTAATTTTATGCTTTAATAAAGGAGCCTTTAATGATAGTCCCGTGAGACTAAAAGGAGCGCTGTGTGAATATTCTTGTACATAGATACGCCTTCCTCCTGCACGAGGGGAAGGCTTTTTTATTGGTGTAATGCAATGAAAGAGCTTTTAAACAAGAAAGATATCGAACGGATTGTATCGAGAATAGCCCATGAGATCGTGGAGAAGAACAAGGGCACCGAGGACCTCTGCCTCGTCGGCATCCAGCGCGGCGGGGTGCATCTCGCCAAGCGGCTCTCAAGAAAGATAAAGGATATCGAGCATGCGGAGATTCCAGTGGGGTCGCTCGATATCTCGCTCTACCGCGATGACCTCGGCATGCGTAAGGACCACCCCGTCGTCAGAAAGACCGATATCCCCTGCGACATTGTCGGGAAAAAGATCATCCTCGTCGATGATGTCATCTATACCGGCAGATCGATCCGCGCAGCCATGGATGCATTGATGGACTTCGGCCGTCCTGCATCGATACAGCTGGCGGTGCTTATCGACAGAGGGCATAGGGAACTGCCCATTCGGGCTGATTTCGTCGGAAAGAACATACCTACCTCAAAGACCGAAAATATCGAGGTACAGCTCGAGGAAGAAGGCCTTGAGGACAGAATTTTAATACAGGCAAAAGCGTGACGCCATGCCCAAAGATTTAGTCGGTATAAAAGAGCTCTCCAAGGAGCGGATCGAATCGATACTCACGACTGCTTCCTCGTTCAAGGATGTCTTGAGGAGAGATATCAAGAAGGTGCCCGCCCTCCGGGGCAAGACGGTATTTAATCTCTTCTTCGAGCCCTCGACGAGAACGAGGACCTCGTTTGAGCTTGCAGAGAAGCGCCTGAGCACCGATGTACTCAACTTCTCGGTGCCGACCAGCAGCGTCGTCAAAGGCGAAAGTCTGTACGACACGATCAAGACCATCGAAGCGTACGGAGTGGATTTTATCGTTATCCGACACTCTTCGAGCGGCGTTCCTCATTTCATCGCGCGCAACGTCAATGCTTCGGTGATCAATGCAGGCGACGGCATCAATGAGCACCCGACGCAGGCACTGCTCGATGCCTTCAGTATCATCGAAAAGAAGGGCTCTCTTGACGGACTCGCGATCGCCATTATCGGCGACGTGCACCACAGCAGGGTGGCGAAATCGAATATCTACCTCCTCTCGAAATTCAATACGAAGATCAGGCTCATCGGTCCGCCGCCGCTCATTCCCGATATGAGTGAATATGGCGTCGAGGTCTTCTATGATATGGACAAGGGCATAAAGGATGTGGATGTCGTCATGATGCTCAGGATCCAGACAGAGCGTCAGAGCAAGGGGTACTTCCCTTCGACACGGGAGTATTTCAGGTATTGGGGGCTTGATAAAAAGCGGCTTGCGCTTGCACATAAGGATGCCATTGTCATGCATCCGGGACCTATGAACCGCGGTATCGAGATATCCTCCGATGCAGCGGATAGTCCTCAATCGGTGATCCTCGATCAGGTGACGAACGGTATCGCCGTGAGAATGGCGGTTATGTATATGCTGGTGGGGGGCGACTGAACATGGATAAACCTATTGTCATAAAGAACGGTGCTCTCATCGACCCCTCGCAGGGTATCGAGGGCATCGGCGATATTATCATTGAACGGGGCAGGATTGCCGGGTTGTCCATGAAGAACGGCAGGCATGAGGGCGGAGAGGCACGCAAACGCGGCAAATCGGAGATGCAGAAGAGGGAAAGGACTGCTGAAGGCGACGACGCCATCATCATCGATGCGAAGGGTATGGTGATCATCCCCGGCCTTGTAGACATGCATACGCATCTGCGGGAGCCCGGGTTTGAGCACAAGGAGACGATCAGGACAGGGACCCTTGCCGCCCTCCGCGGCGGGTTTACGACTGTATGTGCCATGCCCAACACCAGTCCGGTGAACGATAACCCCACCGTTACGGCCTTTATGATCAAAACAGCACTCAAGGAGGGGGTCTGCACGGTGCTTCCTATAGGCGCCATCACCAAGGGGCAAAAGGGCGAAGAGCTTGCAGAAATGGGACTGATGTATGATGCCGGGTGCATCGCCTTCTCCGATGACGGAAGGCCGGTGATGAGCAGCATCATCATGCGCAGGGCTCTTGAGTACTCTAGGATATTCGGTGTGCCGATCATATCCCACTGCGAAGATCTGACGCTCACCGATGCCGGCCACATGAATGAGGGACCGCTTTGCACGATGCTGGGACTGAAGGGTCTCCCTGCGGCTGCTGAGGAGGTCATGGTGGCACGGGATATCCTCCTTGCCGAACTTACCGGCGGCAAGCTGCATATCGCCCACGTATCGACCGAGGGCTCGGTGCGGCTGATCAGACAGGCGAAAGAGCGCGGTATCGCGGTAACTGCCGAGACCTGTCCCCATTATTTCAGCATCACCGAGGACGCGGTGAAGGGCTACAACACCAATGCCAAAGTAAACCCTCCGCTGAGAACACGGAGGGATGTCGATGCGATACGCGAGGGGCTCAGGGACGGCACGCTTGATGTCATTGCCACCGACCACGCGCCGCACCACAGGGATGAGAAACTGCTCGAATTCGACAAGGCGCCGCCGGGCATCTCCGGTCTTGAGACTGCATTGAGCCTGAGCCTGAGATTGGTTGAAGACAAGGTGCTCTCGATGCATCAACTTGTGGAGAAGATGTCGCTCAATCCTGCACGCATCTTAGGTCTGGAGAGGGGGACACTGCGTGTCGGGGCGGATGCTGACGTGGTCATCGTCGACACCGGCAAAGAGTCAACGATTGATGCGAGAGGCTTCGCATCGATGGGCAAGAACTCGCCGTTTGATGGATGGAGCGTTAAAGGTGTGCCGGTGATGACGATCTGGAAAGGGCAGATCAATAAACTTTTGGAAACGGTACTATAGAATTCATGCATAAAAGGTCGGGAGGGTGGATGAGTACAGCATTGCTGGTGTTGTTTGACGGAACGGTTTTTGAGGGGAAAAGCTTCGGTGCTGCCGGCGAAACCGTCGGAGAGGTGGTCTTCAACACCTCTATGACAGGCTACCAGGAGATCATCACCGATGCTTCCTATAAAGGCCAGATCGTTACGATGACCTATACACAGATGGGAAACTACGGCGTGAATAAAGAAGATATAGAGTCGAAGGGCGGTCCCAAGGTCGAGGGGTTTATCGTAAAGGAATACCTCGATTATCCAAGCAACTGGCGGTCCGGGCAGTCGCTCGGCGAATATCTCAAAGATGGTTCAATTGTCGGCATCGAGGGTGTCGATACGAGGGCGCTGACGCGCCATCTGAGAAACAACGGCGCACAGCCGGGGATAATCTCGACCACCGATCTGGACCCCCGGAGCCTTTACAGGAAGGTAAGGACCTATCCGGGCATTTCGACTTTCGATCTTGTAAAAGAGGTTACCACCGGCGCGCCCTACCAATGGAATGAGGGCTGCTGGAAATGGTGTGTTGTTGAAAAGAACAAGGCTCCTCTGAAGGTTGTGGTCTATGATTTCGGCGTTAAATTCAATATCCTGAGAAACCTGGTCGAAGCCGGCTTCGATGTAACGGTGGTTCCTGCGCGGACGCCTTCAGAAGCCGTGCTCGACATGAATCCCGACGGCATTGTGCTGAGCAACGGTCCTGGCGACCCCGAGGCTGTCACCTACGGCATCGAGAATGCGAAAAAACTGATAGGCAAAAAGCCGCTCCTTGGCATCTGTCTCGGACATCAGATACTCGGGCTTGCCATGGGCGGAAAGACATACAAGCTGAAGTTCGGGCACCACGGCGGCAATCACCCGGTGAAAGACCTTCAGACCGGCAGGGTGGAGATAACCTCCCAGAACCACAACTACTGCGTTGACATCCACAGCCTTAAAGGACAGGCAACCCTGACGCACAGGAATCTTTACGATGGCACCGAAGAGGGAATGCAGCATGCGGAGCTGCCCATCTTCTCGGTCCAGCACCATCCCGAAGCAGGTCCCGGCCCCAATGACTCGGCGCATCTGTTCAGGCGGTTCAGCGAAATGATACAGGGCAGGGCATGCTGAGAGAAGTTACTGCCGACATCTACCATCTGCTCCATCCCAAGATGACCTTTTTCCTTACGAGCATCAGCAGGAGCGGCGTTCCTAATGTCATGGCATGTGCCTGGGCTACGCCAGTAAGCGAAGAGCCTCCCCTCGTTACAGTGTGCGTCGCCAGGGAGAGCTACACGGCCGAGCTCATCAGGCAAACGAGGGCCTTTGTGATCAATATACCTTCGGAAAAACTCCTGAAGGCATTGTGGATATGCGGTAAACTCTCGGGGCGGGATGCGGATAAGTTCAAAAAAGCGGGGATTACCTATCACCAGTCGCTGAAGGTAAAGCCGCCGGTGGTCGAGGGGTGTATCGGGTATCTTGAATGCAAGCTCTGGAAGACCGTTGAGGCAGGCGAGTGCTATGCCTTTTTCGGCTCCGTGCTCGCCGCCTATGCCGATGATAGGTATTTCAAGAAAGGGGCATGGACAGAAGCGGCAGCGGTACCCTTTCATTTGAGCGGCGGTAGGATGGTCTATTTTAAGGATCGTCAAGCGTAATGAGTAGTGAGTGATGAGTAAAGATTATTTTATAAAAGTAGAAAATAACAGACTCATGTTCAGCACCACCTCCTTCAAGGCCGAGAAGGGGAGCGTGCTCCACAGTGGTATCTATAACCGGGAGCTCGCTTCGAGCCTTGCGGCCGGGGCATGCATTATAGCTCTGGGATTTTTTTTTGCCTCGAACGTTTCCGTGACCGTTATTCACTATATTGCAATGCTTCCTCTGTTCGCCATACTCTTCCTTGCCTTCCGTACCTATCTTTTCCGTGAGCCTGTCCTGCAGCTTGTTATTGACAAGAAAACAAAGAAGATCGGTATAACAGTAAAGAGGGCAATCGGCAGGAGAGCGTTTGTTGCAACGTTGCATGAACTGGAGAAGATACGGCAGGGCTACACTACTGAGACCCCTGCCAACCCCGATGGTATACAGCTCGTCGAAAAGATCGCCCTTCAGCACGGCACCGTGATCCCCGACTTTGGCACCACCGCCGAATTCCACACGGTAGAGCTGGAGTTCAGGGACGGCAGAAGCATAACGATATTCTCTTCCGGAGCGCCGGGGGAAGCTGATGATATTGCACATACGATAAACCATTTTATAGAGAGGGAATGATGCCAAAGAGGACTGATATCAAAAAAATTCTATTGATCGGCTCCGGACCCATCGTCATAGGCCAGGCCTGCGAATTCGACTATTCTGGCACGCAGGCATGCAAGGCGCTGCGCGAAGAAGGGTACACTGTGGTACTCGTAAATTCGAACCCTGCTACGATCATGACCGATCCGGAGACAGCCGATGCCGTGTACGTTGAGCCGCTGTCGGTTGAGATTCTCGAAATGATCATCAAGAAAGAGCGCCCTGATGTGCTGCTGCCGACCATGGGCGGCCAGACCGCACTGAACCTGGCGGTTGAATTGTCGGAGTCCGGTATCCTCGACAAATACGGTGTGGAGCTGATAGGCGCGAAGCTCCCGGCCATCAAGAAGGCGGAGGACAGAGAGCTCTTCAAGGCGGCGATGAGAAACCTCGGCCTCGATGTGCCCAAGAGTGCGGCGATCACCACCCTCAAAGACGGCCTCGACATCATCGAGCACATCGGCTTCCCCGCGATCCTCAGGCCTGCGTTCACGCTGGGCGGCACGGGAGGAGGCATCGCCTATAACATCGAGGAGTACCGCGAACTGCTCGAAAAAGGTCTGAAACTGAGTCCTGTCAGCCAGGTGCTTGTGGAAGAATCGGCCCTCGGATGGAAAGAATACGAGCTGGAAGTCATGAGGGACATGAGGGACAACGTTGTTATCATATGCTCCATCGAAAACTTCGACCCCATGGGAATCCATACCGGTGATTCGATCACCGTTGCCCCTGCACAGACCCTCACCGACAAAGAATACCAGAGGATGCGTGACGCTGCTATCGCCATCATCCGTGAAATCGGTGTCGATACCGGGGGTTCCAATATTCAGTTTGCGGTTAATCCGCAGAACGGCAGGATGATTGTCATTGAAATGAATCCGAGGGTGTCGCGGAGCTCCGCCCTTGCCAGCAAAGCGACGGGCTTCCCCATCGCGAAGATCGCGGCAAAACTCGCCGTCGGCTATACCCTCGATGAAATCAAGAACGATATTACCCGTGAGACGCCTGCATCGTTCGAGCCCACGATCGACTACGTAGTGACGAAAATCCCGCGCTTCGCCTTCGAGAAGTTTCCTGAGGCCGACGCAACGCTGACAACCCAGATGAAGTCGGTTGGCGAGGTGATGTCGATCGGGAGGACCTTCAAGGAATCCCTGCAGAAGGCACTGCGGAGCCTTGAAATCGGGTCTGCAGGACTCGAACCGCTCGAAACAGGTCTTGAGGAAATACGGGCACGATTAAAGACACCGAATGCTGAGAGGATCTGGTACATTGCTCAAGCGTTGCGGCAGGGCATCGGCATTGATGAGATCTATTCGCTGACCTGGATCGATCCATGGTTCCTGAACAACATGAGACAGATCATCGAGATGGAGGAAAAGATAAAAGGTCAGTGGTCATCGGTCAGTGGTCAAAAGGATGAGAAACACGCCCCTGCTTTATTGAGAGAGGCCAAAGAATACGGATTTTCAGATAAGCGCATTGCGGCACTCATCGGGTCAACGGAGAAGGAGATCAGGGACTTGAGGAAATCCTTCGGCATAACGCCGGCGTACAAACTGGTCGATACCTGCGCCGCCGAGTTCGAGGCCTACACGCCATATCTCTATTCAACATACGAGAAACCATTCTACAAAATATGGAACACAGAAGACAGAACACAGGAAAGGAATCCGAGTCCCGCCGTTGAATGCGAAGCGAAGCCTACTGATCGGGAGAAGGTGGTTATCCTGGGGTCAGGTCCTAATAGAATAGGGCAGGGCATAGAGTTCGACTACTGCTGCGTTCACGCCGTATTCGCCCTTAAAGAACTCGGTTACGAAACGATCATGGTCAACTGCAATCCCGAAACCGTCAGTACCGATTACGATACGGCGGACCGGCTCTATTTCGAGCCGCTTACCATTGAGGATGTCTTGAGCATTGTCGATAAAGAGAAGCCAAAGGGAGTGATCGTCCAGTTCGGCGGTCAGACACCGCTGAAGCTCGCGGTGCCGCTTGAGAAGGAAGGCGTCACGATCCTCGGCACTTCGCCCGACTCCATCGACCGTGCCGAAGACAGAAGGCGGTTCAAGGAACTGCTCCACAAACTGAACCTCAAGCAGGCTGAAAGTGATACCGCAATGTCCTGCGAGACCGCGGTTGCCATAGCCAATAAAATAGGTTATCCGGTAATGGTGCGGCCGTCCTATGTCCTCGGCGGCAGGGCAATGGAGATCGTCTATGATGAGAACTCCCTCACTGATTATATGGAGCGGGCGGTCAAGGCATCGCCCGAGCACCCGATCCTCGTTGATAAATACCTCGAAGATGCTATCGAAGTCGATGTTGATGCGATTGCCGACGGCACTGACGTCATTATCGGAGGGGTTATGGAGCACATAGAAGAGGCCGGCATCCATTCTGGTGATTCTGCGTGCTCGATCCCTCCCTATTCACTTGCACCGGCGGTCGTCGAGGAGATCAAGCGGCAGACAAAGGCCTTGGCCAAGGAGCTCAAGGTAAAGGGGCTGATGAATATCCAGTTCGCAGTGAAAGGTGAGGAAATCTATATCCTCGAGGTGAACCCCCGCGGCTCCCGGACAATCCCGTACGTGAGCAAGGCAACGGGCGTACCCCTTGCAAAGCTCGCGGCAAAGGTCATGCTCGGGAAAACACTGAAGGAACTCGGCTTGACCAAAGAGCGGGAAATAAAGCATGTCGCAGTTAAAGAGGCGGTCTTTCCGTTCGACCGGTTCCCGGGGGTCGATACCATTCTCGGCCCTGAAATGAAATCGACGGGCGAGGTCATGGGGATCGACGAAGACTTTGGCCGCGCCTATGCGAAGGCGCAGGCCGCCAGCAATAACAAGATACCCACTTCGGGGAAGATCGTCCTGAGCGTAAAGGACAAGGACAAACCGCATACCGTGGAGATAGCAAGAAAGCTCACCGGTCTTGGATTCCAGCTCATCGCAACCCGGGGGACCGCGAAATACCTTGCCGAGCAGGGCATCACCGTGGATGTCACGAACAAGGTGATGGAGGGGCGCCCCCACATTGTTGACCTGATCAAGAACCGTGAGGCGAGCTTCATTATCAATACCGTGACCGGTGCACAGGCGCAGCGGGATTCGCTCTCGATCCGGAGGAGTGCATTGCAATTCAAGGTGCCCTATACCACCACTATTTCCGGTGCGCGGGCGGTCGTGCGGGCTATAGAGATGCTGTTGAAAAAAGAGCTGAGCATCAAATCGCTCCGTGAATACCATGCGGCGGTGAAGTAAGCCTCTAAATTAACAGTATATTTACAGGTGATCTGGTGTATACTTAACTAAGGTAATGAGCAATGGGCATGTATGATTTTGAGAGTCTGCTCCAGGAATCGGTCAAGGTTCACGGGCACCTCTGTCCGGGCCAGGTACTCGGGGTGAGAATGGCGGTACTCGGTCTCAAGGAAATCGGCATTGAAGAGCCCCGAGGTAAAGACCGGAAGAGCCTTATGGTCTTTGTCGAAATGGACCGGTGCGCAACGGATGCCGTGCAATCGGTGACGGGATGCAGTCTCGGACACCGGACCATGAAATTCATGGATTATGGTAAAATGGCGGCGACCTTTTTGAATCTCAGAACCGGCAAGGCAATGAGGGTCGTGGCAAGGGAAAAGGCACGCGAAGACGCGCGGGCCTATTGTCCTGATATTGAAGACAAATATACAGCACAGCTCGAAGCATATAAAATAATGGCTGACGAGGAGCTTTTTGATATAATGGAAGTAGTCGTGCAGATAAAGCCGGAGGACATGCCGGGGAGGCCGCTCAGGCGCATCGCCTGCGAACAATGTGGAGAGTATGTGCAGGATATGAGAGAAATTGTCCAAAATGGCAAGGTGCTCTGTCGGGCATGCGCTCATGCGAGCTACTATGTAATGAAGAACAACACGGCAGGGAAATGATTTTTTTTGCCGAGCGCTATGCAAAAATGTCATAGCGAGAGTGCCGTGAAAGTATGAGGTGATACTATGGAGATAAAGTCCAAGCTGTGGATTGAGATCGATGGAGAACCTGTCTTCGGCAGGGGGAGATGCTTTCTTCTGCATGCGATCGACAAGTACGGATCGATCAATCAGGCTGCGCGGGAGATCAATATCTCTTATCGAAAGGCCTGGAGCTACATCAAGGCCATGGAGGACCGGCTCGGAATAAAGCTTGTTGAGCGGCAGAGCGGAGGAAAAAACGGCGGCGGCGCTGCGCTTACCGAAGACGCCAGAGCATTTCTGAAGAAATACGAGCTTATGGAAGAGGGCATACGTGAGATTGTCGATACAAGATTTCAAGAAATTTTCTTTCCATTTTTAACACGGTAAGGAGGCCTGATTATGTGTGATACACTACGCGACGGCGTGAAGAGCAGAGCAGGTGTCAGAACGGTTCCGGTAACTGAAGCGGTGGGTATGGTGCTGGCACACGATATTACCGAGATACGCAGCAGTGAATTCAAGGGAAGGGCCTTCAAGAAAGGGCATGTTGTTCGGGAGGAGGATATCCCCCGCCTCCGGCGGCTCGGAAAAGATAACCTCTTTGTCATGCAGATCGCCGGTGATGAAATGCACGAAGATGACGCTGCGCAGGCATTGGCGCAGGCCCTGACAGGGGAGGGGGTCGCCCTCGCCGGAGCGCCAAAAGAGGGCAGGATCAATATTATTGCCGCTCGCGACGGCTTGCTCAAAGTTGACAAGGAAGCACTTGCGCGGTTTAACATGCTCGGCGAGGTCATGTGTGCGACCCTGCACAGCAACACCCTCGTAAAGAAGGGGCAGGTTGTTGCAGGAACGAGGGCAATCCCCCTCGTCATGAAGAAAATGGTCATTGAGGAGGCGGTAACCATTGCGAGAGACAGTGCAGAGGCGGTCATATCGGTAAAATCAGTTCGTGCTCCGAAGGCCGGCATTGTGATTACGGGCAATGAGGTCTATTACGGAAGGATACAGGATTCCTTTGCGCCTGTTATCAGTCGAAAAATAAAGGAATGCAACGGGGAGATCGTCGGCGTCTACTATGCGCCTGACGATGAACAGGTTATAGAGTCACGCATAAGAGAGCTGCTTGCCGCCGGTGCCGACCTGCTCATTCTTACCGGTGGCATGTCGGTCGATCCCGACGACGTTACACGGTTTGCGATAAAGCGGCTCGGCGCTGTTGATATCACGTACGGTTCTGCGGTTCTCCCGGGTGCAATGTTTCTCACCGCCTACTTTGATACCCGAATTCCTATCATCGGCATCCCTGCCTGCGGTATGTACCATAAAACAACGGTCTTTGATCTTGTTCTCCCCCGATTGCTTGCAGGAGAACGGATCGGCAGGAAGGAGCTTGCAGAGCTCGGCCATGGAGGTCTCTGCCTTAATTGTACTGAATGCCGGTTTCCTGTCTGCCCCTTCGGGAAGTGCTGATACAGAATGTACGCGATGAACCGGGGAGGAGGGCGGAAAGAAGCTTGATCGCGCTTCCTTATCTTCTACTTTGGTTCGTCCTCCTTCAGCACTAGCGCGTACGTTCTGTAGTATTTGACATAGAGGAATGTTTCTGCTATGCTCAGGTATTCATGAGGAGATTTATTCCGAAAAAAAGCGGAAAAAGCCTAAAGAAAGGGACAAGGGAGATGACATGCTTCGCGGTGCTCTTTTTTGCTCTCTCCCTCCTGCTCCCGAAGTATTCCGCTGCCTTTGAAGTCAAAGGTCTCCAGCCCCTTTCTCCCTATGGTGTCTTTTCGACCTTCAGCGCCGAAAGCCTCAAACAGAACAAAGTCGGCTTTGGGGTAGGTCTCGAGAAATCCTCTGACCCTGACTTCTACCGTACACTCTTCCAGTTCGCCTACGGTCTGCATGACAGGTTCGAAATCAATATAACGCTCCCCTATGTCATCGAATGGGAAGACCGCGTCGACGGCCTCGAGGATCTGCATATCGGTATCAAGCACAGGATTATCGATGAGGGTGAGGTTATCCCTGCCGTTGCCTATATGCTCACCGTGTCGCCGCCCTCGGGCAAAGACGAATTTACGATTGACGGAGGCGTTGGCGGAGGAGTGGTGCTTACCAAGAAGGTAGGCCCTTTCAAAGGGCATATCAACGGCCTCTACTCGAGGCCGGAGAAACGGGGATTGAGAGAGGAGTATACTCTTAATATCGGAACTGAACTGGCAGTATCACATAATTCCAAAGTGCTTGCCGAGCTTGTCGGAAAGAAGAATTTCACCAGAAACAAGATCGACCTCCTGGAGTGGCGGCTGGGGTACAGGATTGTGACTGCCGATAATATCTTTACTACCATCGGCGCCGGATTCGACATCAAGAACAGGACCCCCGATTTTCGCCTGATCTTCTCATTGAGCATAATCCTTCCGAAGGAAAAGAAAAAGTACCAGAAAATTTATGAGTAGTACAGTGCTATGTTATAATAAATAGCACTATGTTCGACCTCGGAATCCAGGAACTTATTGTCATATTCATCGTGGCGCTCCTTGTTTTCGGCCCCAAAAAGCTGCCCGAACTCGGGAAAACATTGGGCAAGGGACTTGCTGAGCTCAGAAGGGCGATGCAGGGTGTAAAGGAGCAGATGGACGCCGAGATCAACGAAATAAAGAGGCCGGTCTCTCTGGATATTGAGACAAGCACGAACAGCCCGCACGCGGAACAAAAATCAGAGGATATGACGAGCACTGATGTACCATCCGAAAAAAACGAAACGAAGCAAACCCGACCCGACACAGCATAGTGTATTCCACGCAAGGAGCAGACAGTTCCATGGACGATGAGAAGCTGCCCCTTACCGAGCATCTGGGGGAACTGAGAAAGCGAATCCTTATCTCGCTCATTGCCGTACTGGTAACCTTTTCTGCTGCCTTTGCCTATTCGGAAGATATCTTCAAATTTATCATGTTCCCCCTTAAGTACAACCTGGACTTCTCCGTGAAAGAGCAGTTTGTACAGTTTGTTCCCCAGGACAAGCTCCAGAACACCAAGCTGGTTTTTCTCGCGCCTGCGGAGGCCTTCTGGATGAACCTCAAGGTCGCCTTTGTTGCCGGGTTGATACTGGCGTTGCCGGTAGTGTTTCTCCAGGTCTGGAAATTTATCGCCCCTGGGCTCCTTCCGAAAGAAAAGAAGTATGTGCTCCCCTTCATTATCATGGCGACGGGGCTTTTTCTTTTTGGGGCATCCTTCTGCTTTTTCATCGTCCTTCCCTTCGCCATGGGCTTTCTACTCACCTATAAAGTGGGGGACTTCTTGATGCCCATGCTCTCGGTGGGCCAGTATGTCGATTTCTGCCTGAAGTTTATCCTCGCCTTCGGCGCGATCTTCGAGCTTCCCATAATCATTATCTTCCTGACCAAAATGGGCATTGTCACTCCGCAGGGACTCGCCAGAAACAGAAAGTATGCCGTACTGGTCGCCTTTATTGTTGCCGCGTTCTTGACGCCTACCCCCGATGCGTTCAATCAGATATTGATGGCAATCCCCATCATACTGCTCTATGAGATTGGAATCTGGATATCTCCGCTCTTCAGCAGAAAGCAAGAGGAAGCCGTGGAGAGCTGAATGATCTCCCGAAGGGGCGGAAATGGCTGAACAGGCAAAGAGGAACTACAAGGCGATTGCCGCAGATATAGCAGGCGGGTTCATTACCATCAATCCTCTCTTTCTGAAACCATTTGACGCCAATGCACTCAAGGCGCTCTACACTTCGCTGGAGCGTATGCAGCGGGAGATCCGCGCCGAGCCCTTCCCCTATCATGATGCGGCGCTCATACGGAGCAGAAATCTGAGGCTGCAGAGGATTTTTACCGCCATCACCGTCATCAAGAATTTTGCCCGGGAAAAGAAATTACCGCTTATATAGGCTCTGTTGGTGAAAGTGCAGGGGAGTGCTGTTTTTGTATTTCGTTGATGAGGTATCTTGAGGCGACCCCGTTGACCGCGCCGGTCAGTGTGCCCGCAGCGATCAGAAAAGGAGCAACGGCAAGAATACCCTCGATCCTCTGCACAAAGAGCACATAGGCGATAACGAGCTGCGCGACATTGTGAAAAAACGCGCCGATCATGCTTACCCCCATCATGCTGAAGACCCTCGGAAAGAGAGCGGTGATAATCCCCATGGAGAGCGTACCCGCCAGCCCGCCGCCGAGACTCAAAAAGAAGGCAGGGCCCAGAAAGGTCCCCAGGAGCAGTGATCCGAGCAGCACCCGTATCATGGTCACCATGAGGGCCGGTTTCAGTCCGTAAAAAAAGAGCGTAACGAGCGTTATGATGTTCGACAGTCCGAGCCTGAGCCACGGGACGGGAGAGGGAATGAGTGCCTCGAAGCCGTGGAGAGCAAGGGCGTATGCAGAGAGGAGGGCGATACGGTACCTATCCCGTGATTCCATCGATCTCTTTCTTTTGCTGAGGACCGGTAATGGTGACCAGCACCTTGTTGGGCAGGCAGACCACCGCTCCCCGCTCTATCCAGTCCTGGTGTAAGCAGATCTTATTGGGACAGGGAGATTTCACAACCCGCACCCGCTTGTTCTTCACCTCAATGATCGTCGTCCCCATCGGACCTTCTACCGAAATAATACGGTCGTCCGAAAGCGGCAGCGTATACTTAAGTTCGCCGGCTACTTCGATTCTGACCTCGCTTCCCTGTGGCAGCACCTCGTTGACAAAGAAAAAGCTCGAGAGGGAGAGCGCAATAAAGAAGAGCAGCACGAGTTTGTCGGCAAATGTTGTTTTAGTGCTTCCGGACGAGTTCAACCGCACCTTTCATTCCTTCGGTAGTAGAAATATTACCTTCATCATCGATGATCATTCCTTCGAGCCCGATTTTTCTCATAACCTCCATACCTCTCTCCGAACCGAGAATGAAGACCGCTGTTGAAAATGCGTCGGTGTACACGCCCTCCTTGGTTATAATACTCACGCTCCGGCATCCGGATGCCGGATACCCGGTTGATGGGTCGAGGATATGATGATAGCGGATGCCATCTTTGATGAAAAACCGTTCGTAGTCGCCCGACGTTGAAACAGCGTTATTGCCGAGACTGAGGACGGCGATGAGTTCCTCCCCCTCGCTCTGCGGCCTCGGGTTTTTGATCCCTATTCTCCAGGAGCTGCCGTCAGGCTTTGCGCCGAAGGTCTTGATATCTCCTGCCACTGACACGAGACCTGACCGTATTCCATTGTTCTTCAGGACTGCTACTGCCTTATCAGCGCCGTACCCCTTGGCAATCGCTCCAAGGTCGATCTTCATTCCCTTCTTTTTGAGATAGACAGTTGAATGTTCCTTGTCCAGCACAATGTTTTTATAGCCAACAGACTTCAGGCTCTTTTTGAGCAGCTCTGGATCAGGGAGCGTCTTCTTATGAAAGTCCCAGAGTGACGATACCGCGCCGATAGTGATGTCAAAGGCACCGCCGGTGTCTTCGGCAACGGAGAGCGCTTTCTCGATGACCTCGAAGGTCTCTTTCGATACCTTTACAGGACTGACACCCGCTGAGCGGTTTATCAAGGCCACCTCGCTCGTTTCAGAGAAGAAATTCAAAAGATCCGAGAGCCTGTTGAGCTCTTTAAAGGCGTTGTCCATCGCCTTTTCGGCTTTTTCTTCGGAACGAGCATAAACGGTGATGGAGACGAGCGTGTCCATCGCGATCCGGCTCACTTTGTATGGTTTTTCTTTACCGGAAGTGCAGGAGAGCAGAAGCATCGAGAGAGGTAAAACCGCTAACAGCAGAAGTAATTTGAATTTCATCATAATATGTTACCATAGACGCCGTTCTTTGCGTCAGTAAAGAGCTTTTTAAACCACGAAACGCGCCTTTCAAAAAGCAAGCTTCCCTCCATAATACTACGTGCACTCCTTCACTTTGCTTCCCCAATGTTCCTGTATATAAAATAAACACCATGCTATTAAAGTAATCAAACGGAAGGTGTCTGTCATTTGGAAGTGATTGTATGTGCAGTGTTTTGTCTTGTGGCACATTGATTGCTTTTGTGTTTGAATTAAGCGAATCAAGAGAAAGGAGCATACACGGATATGGACGGCGTAAAGATATATGGATTGTGCCTGGAGCGATTGAAGCATCAGATCACTACTGCAAAGAGCAGGGCGGCGGGAGTGGAGCGCGTTCTCCTCGAATCCTATAACACCGGCGACCCGGAAGATATCATCGACATTCTTGAGTTATACGATGTTACCGAAAGGACGATCGAGCAGGTAACAGAGAAGCTCGATGATCTCGCGTACACCGTATCGGTGCTTACCCGCGAAAAGCTGCAATTTGATTTCACCGATGAGGGGCATATCGGACTCTTTCTGTCAGTGGATGCCCCGGTTTCCGCCCATGCGGACAGGGCTAAGGCAGCGTAACCGGTCTCTTCATCGGGAAATAGACGCTATTCAATGAAAGGGGCACTATGAGCAGACAAAAAAACGCTTTGAATGTTGAGACACTTGCACTCCACGGTGGTCAGGAGCCGGATGCCGCTACCGGGGCGCGGGCAGTACCTATTTACCAGACGACCTCGTACCAGTTTAAAAATACGGAGCATGCGTCAAACCTCTTCTCACTGAAAGAGTTCGGCAACATATATACACGGCTGATGAACCCGACCAGCGATGTGCTCGAAAAAAGGATAGCACTCATCGACGGTGGCGTGGGGGCGCTTGCAGTGTCGAGCGGCCAGTCGGCGATAACGCTCGCCCTTCTGAACATCGCACGGGCCGGAGATGAGATCGTTTCGATGGACAACCTTTACGGCGGTACGTACAACCTCTTTCACTATACCTTCCCACGCCTTGGGATAAAGGTGAACTTTGTCAGGTCCAACGATCTCGATGCCCTGAGAGGTGCGATCACCGACAAAACAAAAGCAGTGTATGCCGAATCCATCGGCAATCCCAAACTCGATGTCGCGGATCTGGAAGGAATAGCAGCAATTGCCCACGAGCACGGAATCCCCTTTGTGCTCGACAATACCGTTTCACCGTACCTCCTCCGACCTTTTGATTTTGGTGTGGACATCGCCGTGTACTCGGCGACAAAGTTCATCGGAGGCCACGGGACTTCCATAGGCGGGCTCATTGTCGATTCGGGCAGATTCGATTGGACCAACGGGAAGTTCCCCCTGATCGATGGGCCTGACCTGAGCTATCACGGCCTCAACTTTGTTGAGGCACTCAAGCCGATCGGGAACATCGCCTATATCATAAAGGCGAGGGTGACGCTCCTGAGGGATATGGGGCCTGCGCTCTCGCCGTTCAATGCCTTTCTCTTTCTCCAGGGTCTGGAAACCTTGCACCTGAGAATGCCCCGGCACTCGGAGAATGCTGTTGCTGTCGCCCGATACTTGTCGGAAAGCCCCTATGTCTCCTGGGTACGGTATCCTGGATTGGAATCGAGTCCTGAATACGGGCGGGTCAACAAATACCTTCAGCGTGGAGCAGGCGCCATTGTGGGGTTCGGCATCAAGGGCGGCGCCGAGGCAGGGAAGAAATTTATCGATGCCCTCGGTCTGATATCCCACCTTGCGAATATAGGAGACGCCAAGACACTCGCTATCCACCCGGCAACGACAACGCACCAGCAGCTTTCAGCCGAGGAGCAGCATGCAACAGGAGTCACCCCCGATTTCATCAGGCTCTCGATAGGGCTTGAGCATAGAGACGATATCATCGCTGATATCGAGCAGGCGCTCAAGAAATCAGCGCAGTGACCTCCTTGAAAGCGATATGAACAGCGTGCATGCAAAGAGAGGAGCATCGCCGGCCGGCGGTGTCGGCATCGTGGCGACAAAATTTTTTCATTTCGCCGGGTCATCCGGACCGTTTTTGCTCGAAAACGGCGAACGCTTATCATCGGTAACCATTGCTTATGAGACCTATGGAACTTTGAACAGTGATAAGAGCAATGCTATTTTGCTGCTCCACGCACTCTCGGGTGATGCCCACGCAGCCGGGTATCATGAAGGTGATGAGCGGCCGGGCTGGTGGGATAGAATGGTCGGTCCTGGGAAGGCATTCGATACCGACCGCTACTTCGTCATCTGCTCGAATGTCATCGGCGGGTGCAAGGGGTCTACTGGACCATCCTCACTGAATCCGGAAACCGGCAGACCTTACGGCCTGGGGTTTCCTTTGCTTACGATCAAGGACATGGTCAGGGCGCAGCGCCATTTAATCGACCATCTCGGCATCGATACGTTGCTCTGTGCCGCAGGCGGCTCAATGGGAGGAATGCAGGTGCTCGAATGGATGGCAACCTATCCCGAACGTATACGGAGCGCTATTCCCATTGCAACGGCACTACGGCATTCTCCGCAGCAGATTGCCTTCAATGAGGTAGGAAGGCAGGCGATCATGGCTGATCCCTGCTGGAAATTCGGAAATTACTATGACAGCGGACATATTCCCGCCAAAGGACTCGCTGTCGCACGCATGGTGGGACATATTACCTATATGAGCAATGAATCGATGGACAAGAAATTCGGTCGTCACATGAGGAACAACAGCTCTTCAGCCAAGTTTACACCGGACTTCGAGGTCGAGAGATATCTGAGAGATCGGGGAGATAATTTCGTCAGGAGGTTCGATGCCAATTCGTACCTTTACATAACAAAAGCCATGGATTATTTCGATATTGCCGGGGGAAAGCTATTGCATGAGGTTTTCAGAGGGCTGAGTGCAAAGGTCCTCGTCATCGCCTTTACCTCGGACTGGCTCTATCCCGCCTCACAATCCCGGGAGATCGTCAGGGCCTGCAAGATGGCAGGCATTGCGACCACCTACTGCGAAATAGATTCGCCCTACGGCCATGATGCGTTTCTCCTCGATACAGGCAAGGAGGCCCCCCTGATACGACACTTCCTGAGTAACGCATCG
Organism: Nitrospirota bacterium; assembly: GCA_040754455.1. Lineage (GTDB taxonomy): Bacteria > Nitrospirota > Thermodesulfovibrionia > Thermodesulfovibrionales > Dissulfurispiraceae > JBFMCP01. The sequence continues at coordinate 5,338 of JBFMCP010000024.1, read as the reverse complement.
AATGGAAAACTGCATATGTTCTCATAAGATCATCACCGACATCGTCAGGGAAGGGGCGGGTGTCAGTGATTTCAAGGCATATTGCTTTTTGAAAAATATCTCTATTGAAAGTTCTTTTTTTATTGCGCATGGTAGAATGATAAGAGTGCTTCCCCATCTCAATGCCAAGATTGCGATATTTCTGATCTCGAGAAAAAGGGAGTGCCCGGAAACAGATCATGCGAAAAGTCTACCTTGATAACGCGGCGACTACACCCACCGACCCCGAGGTGGTCAGGGCGATGCTGCCGTATTTCAGCGAAATCTACGGCAACCCCTCGAGCGCACATTCATGGGGATTCGAAGCACGGGAGGCGGTCGAGAGGGCAAGGAAGAGTGTCGCCGGGTTTATGGGAGCACGAAGCAACGAGGTTGTCTTTACGAGCGGAGGAACCGAAAGCGACAACGCAGCGATCAAGGGTGTTGCCTTTGCCAACCGCAACCGCGGCGATCACATCATCACTTCCTCCATCGAGCACCATGCGGTTCTCGAGCCCTGCGCCTTTCTCGAAAAGAACGGATTTGACATAACCTATCTTCCAGTTGATCGGTACGGCCTTGTTTCCCCCGATGATGTCAAGAAGGTTATAACAAAAAGAACCATTCTCATCTCTGTCATGCATGCCAACAACGAGATCGGGACGATACAACCTATCGCAGAGATCGGAAAGATCGCCAAAGAAAACGGCATTATCTTTCACACCGATGCGGTACAGACGTTCGGACATATGCGCTTTGATGTGAATGAGCTTGGTGCAGATCTGCTGAGCGTATCGGCGCATAAACTTTACGGCCCCAAAGGCGTCGGCGCACTCTATATCAGGGAGGGGACAAAGCTCAGCCCCTTCATGCACGGCGGCACCCAGGAAAGGGGATGGAGGGCCTCTACCCATAATGTGCCTGGCATTGTCGGGTTCGGGAAGGCGGTGGAGATCGCGTCCGAGGGCCTTTACCAGGAGCAGAAGGAAGTTGCTGTTTTAAGAGACAGGCTGATGAACGGCATACTGGAGCGGATACCGCATTCGGTGCTCAACGGGCATCCTGCAATGAGAATGCCGGGAAACGTCAATGTCTCATTCAAGAATGCAGAGGGCGAACTGATCATGACCTATCTCGATCAAGAGGGAATCGCCTGCTCTACCGGCTCTGCCTGTAATGCCGCAACCAAGGGGCCTTCCCATGTCCTGCTGGCCATAGGTCTTCCCCATCACCTCATCACCGGCTCGTTACGGCTTACGCTCGGAAAACATACCACTGCCGAGAATATCGACTATGTGCTCGGCAAACTCGAAGAGGTTGTGAAAAGAGTACGGGAACTTTCGCCTTTCAGGGAGTGTTAGAATACTCCCTTCATGGCTAGTTTAGTCTTTGTTTTGTTGCTTTCAGAAAAAAATTAGAAGAGTTGATGGTGCTTCAGCTTCTGGGCAAGGAAACGTCCGGTGTAGGAATCTTTGTTCTTCGCCACTTCCTCAGGCGTGCCTGCAGCGATGATCCTCCCTCCCTCGTTCCCCCCTTCAGGCCCGAGGTCGATGAGGTAGTCGGCGGATTTTATGATGTCAATGTCGTGCTCGATGACAATGACGCTGTTGCCCATATCGACGAGACGGTTGATCACATTGAGCAGCCTCTGTATGTCCACAAAGTGGAGTCCCGTCGTCGGCTCGTCGAGGAGGTAGATGGTATTGCCCGTAGCCTTTTTCCCGAGCTCCTTGGCAAGCCGCAGCCGCTGCGACTCGCCGCCCGAGAGGGTGGTCGCAGGCTGCCCGAGCCTCAGATACCCCATGCCGACATCATCGAGGATTTCGAGACGCTGCTTGAGGGGAGGGATCGCAGAGAAAAACTCCAGCGCCTCCGTGATCGTCATCTCGAGGATATCGGAGATATTCTTGCCTTTGTAATAAATTTCGAGCGTCTCTTTGTTGTACCGTTTGCCTTTGCAGGCATCGCAGGTTACATAGACATCGGGAAGGAAATGCATCTCGATCTTTTTCATGCCGTCGCCCTGACAGAATTCGCAGCGTCCACCCGGCAGATTGAAGCTGAAGCGCGATGCCTTGTATCCGCGCACCCGCGAATCGGGGAGCCGGGAAAAGAGATCCCTGATAAAGGTGAAGATGCCCGTATAGGTGGCAGGGTTCGAGCGGGGAGTCCTGCCCAGGGGTGATTGATCGACACGGATTACCTTGTCGATTTTTTCGAGTCCCTCGATCTGTTTGTGCGCCCCCGGAATGACATCGCTGTCGTAGAGACGTTTTGCCAGCGCCTTATACAGCACCTCAAAGACCAGGGTGCTCTTCCCCGATCCGGAGACGCCCGTTATGCAGGTAAATACGCTAAGAGGAACGGAAACATTGATATGTTTCAGATTGAACTCTGATGCATCGATGACTTTAAGGAATTCCGCCGGTTTGCGCCTTTTTTCAGGAACGGGAATTTTCGCTTTTCCACTGAGGTATTTCCCGGTGATCGACGCTTCGTTGTTCCTGATCTCATCGGGGGTTCCCGAAGCGATGATCCATCCGCCGTTTTTGCCTGCGCCGGGTCCCATATCGATAATATAGTCCGCATGCCTGATGGTCTCTTCATCGTGCTCGACAATGACGACCGTATTCCCAGCATCACGTATGGAATCGAGGCTCTTCAGAAGCTTGGCGCAGTCCCGCGGATGCAGTCCTATGCTCGGCTCATCCAGAATATAAAGAACGCCGGTCAGCGATGATCCGAGCTGCGTTGCGAGCCTGATCCTCTGCGCCTCGCCGCCAGAAAGCGTCAGCGAAGGACGGTCGAGGGTGAGATACCCGAGGCCGACCCTCTCGAGGAAGGAGAGCCGATCCCTGATCTCTTTGAGCACCCTTTTGGAAATCAGCATCTCCCGTTCCGAAAGGTCGAGGGCATTGATGAACTGCTGGGCATCCTCAACCGACATCCTCGCAAACTGGCCGATATTTGTCCCCTTGAGCTTTATGCTCAACGCCTCTTTGCGCAGACGCATTCCATGGCAGGCTTTGCAGGGAGAGAGATGGGTAAGCTCTCGCTCATATATTTCTTCCTGGTATCCCTCTCGTTCAGCGGACTCATCGACGATCCCCTCGAACCCCATCCCCTCACAACGGGGGCATGCGCCGTATTTGCTGTTGAAGGAAAAGAGTCGCGGCTCGATCTCTGGGTAGCTGATGCCGCATTGAGGACAGGCAAGGGTCTTGCTGAAGGCAATATCTCTATTTTCATCGACCAGGTTGATAACGATCGAATCGGCATAGCGCAGCGAGGTCTCGATCGCCTGCCGTATCTGCCGGTCGACAGAGGGTTTGATGATGAACCGGTCGATGACGATTTCGATGGTGTGCTGCTGCTGCTTTTTCAACGATATGTCATGGGTAAGCTCGACCATCTTCCCGTCGATGCGCGCCCTGACAAACCCGTCCAGCCGCATCTTCTGCAACTCTTTCTTGTATTCTCCTTTTCTCCCCCTGACAATAGGCGAGAGTACCTGAACGCGTGTGCCTTCGGGAAGCGAAGAAACGGAGCTGATGATGTTGGAGATATCCTGAGTGGAAATAACGGAGCCGCAGTTGTAGCAATACGGTATGCCGATCCTCGTGAAGAGCACCCGCATATAATCGTACACTTCGGTAATCGTCCCTACGGTGGAGCGGGGACTCTTGGTGACAGTCTTCTGGTCGATCGCAATGGCAGGAGAGAGGCCGTCGATGTAGTCCAGATCAGGCTTCTGCATCTGCTCAAGGAATTGGCGCGCGTAGGCGGAAAGGCTCTCCACATACCGCCGCTGCCCCTCGGCATAGATGGTATCCATGGCAAGGGAGGACTTTCCGGAGCCTGAGGGACCGGTAATGACCGTGATTTTATCTCTCGGGATGGTGACGTCGATATTTTTGAGATTATGCTCCCGTGCGCCCTTTATAATGATGTAATCCTGCATAACAAAATTTCCTTGTAGAATAGTCGCAACTTATACTATAACTGAAACAAGCAGGATGTTTCATCTCTCAGCCTCGACAGCCTTCAGCTCAGCAACAACCGTTCCAATGGGAACCTGTGTCTCAACCTTTACAGGCATTTTTTTGTCATCATCAGTAAGCCATACGAAAATATCCCCGGTTTTCTTGAAGAGCCCCTCGGACTTCAATACAATCTGTGCTTTTATGGTCTCCCTTTCACCGAGAGAGGAGAGAGTAAGCCGCTCTTTGCCGAGGACATTTACCTGGACCTTAATGAACTTGTTGCTATCAAAGACGTCAATAGCGAGGGATGCTCCTGCTTCGAGGCGCTGTGTCCTCAGATAATAGAAACCTGAGATGACATCCCAGAAAAGCGACTGGACCGGAATATGCTCATGCCTCGTGCCCTTCAGGTAATTAAAAAAAGTGATTTTTTTATTCTCATTATCAAAGATCGTCTCTTTGTCGCTGCGGTATTTTCCTTCGTGCTGCTTTATTCTGAAGTGCGAGGGCATGCCGCCCACGATTCTGCTCTCTGCAAAATCCTCAACCTTATAAAAGGTCGAGATGAAAGGTGCAGAGTGGACCCTGGAGGTAATGGTGGCATCATCACCGCTGCTGACCGCTTCGAGCGTCGCCTTGCCCACATAGATGCCGATCCAGTAGAGGTCGAAGTAAAGACGTTCTTTCGAAGCCGTAAGCATTTCGGGAGGAGCGGCCTTTCCGGCGTGAGGGAGCGGTCCGCTATTGTCAGGGGCGGTTTGGTTGTTGTCGTTCGCAGCAGCGGGAGCGGGTATTTCCTCTTTCGAAGGCGCCGGGTTCTGCTCTTCGGCAGAAGGAGGCTCGGGCAGTTGCGCAGTCGGCGTACTGTCGACTTCAGGAGGCGTATCGGTTATCGGATGGTCAGGAGCGGGCTGCTCCTTTTGCAGCGAGACGTTCTTGACGGAAGCCGGTGATGCGAGCATCGCTTTTGCAGGCAATCCTTCGGTAACAATATGTGCAGTGAGCGGGGTGTCGGAGAAGGGCGCAAAGAGAAGGAACCCGCCGGATCCGGAGACGCCGATGACGAGCAAGATATGAAAAATAAGAGAGAGGGCAAGAGGAACGAGAAGGGGTGTCTCTATGCGTTTTGGAAATTTCATGAGTAGTATCTTACAAAGAGTGGCATGAAGTTATTGTAATGGAAAGAACAATGTTTACTCAATTGGACAGGGTGAATCCCCCCGGGTATTCCGGAGACCGATTTGTTTGAGTCAGACCGCAACGGTCGACTCCTGCAGCTGACTATAATACTCGATTTCCTTCTCTGCCGGCGGGATATCGCCGATGGGCTCCAGCAA
>JBFMCP010000023.1:0-51990 GCA_040754455.1 Nitrospirota bacterium | reverse complement strand
CTTGTGCCTTACCATGATAATGTCCTCTCCTGCCATACTGTTTCCCCCCATTACTTTGCAGTATGACATCCCTCCTATAGGACATTTCTATTTTGGTCATATAGGACATTATCATTTTGGCGTGACACCTGCCTCCTGCACATTTTCTCTACATCCTCAATAGTGCAAGGTAGTACTTCTCCATACTGTTTTTTCGGCGGTAAACATGATATATTTTTTGAGGGACGCGCTCATGGCTTCCCAATTCCAGCACTACTGAAAAAAATATGATGGAACGGGTAAAGACAAAGGAACAGCTTTTAGAGGAGTTAGAGGAGCTGCGACGCAGGGTAGCATCCCTGGAGCACCTGGAGGCAAGGCATAGGGAGTACGAAGCAGGATTGCGCCGTCTTGCCACCGTGGTCGCCGACTCCAATGATGCCATCACCGTCCATGACCTCAGCGGCAGGATTACCGCCTGGAACAGGGGGGCGGTGAGAATGTACGGATATGCCGAGGCTGAAGCCCTCTCCATGAGCATCTTTGAGCTCATCCCCGAAGAAAGAAAGCAGGAAGAGATGCGTATTATCGAGCAGATCAAGACCGGCGCACCGGTGGAATCCATAGAGACGAAAAGGAAGGCAAAAGACGGGCGCATCCTCGATGTATGGCTCACCGTCACCAAGCTTGTGGACGAGAGGGGCAACATTGTTGCCATAGCGACTACGGAGCGCGATATCACAGAGCGCAAACGGACTGAGGCGGAGCTGAGGAGACTTGCCGAGGATTTGAGGCGGAGCAATCGTGAACTCGAGCACTTTGCCGCAGTCGTGTCCCACGACCTGCAGTCTCCCCTGCTCTCGGCGCAGGCTTCGCTTAAGCTGCTGGAGAGGCATCTGCGCGACAGGCTTGAGCCGGAAGATGAGGACCTGCTTAAAGAAGCAATGGAACGATTGGCCGCCGCCCAACACCTCATCAGAAGCCTGCTGGAATATTCTCGTGTAGGCACGAGGAAACGATTCGGTCCGATAAACACAGAGGCCGCACTCAAGCAGAGTCTTGCCAACCTGAAGGTTGAGATAGAGAAGAACGATGCTTCAATATGTTCTGCAGAGCTGCCCGAGGTGATCGGAGATAGTGCGCTGTTCGTGCAGCTGTTTCAAAACCTCATCGGCAACGCCATCAAGTACCGTGGCGCTGAGCCTCCCCGCATCCATGTTGCCGCAAAGAAGACTGATAACGAATGGATATTCTCGGTGAGCGACAACAGTATCGGTGTTCCAGCGGAACATCTCGACCGCATATTCGAAATTTTTCACCGGGCGCATGCCGGAGCTGAATACACCGGCTTTGGTATCGGGCTCGCCACATGCAAAAAGATCGTCGAGCTCCACGGAGGGCGTATCTGGATCGAGTCGGAGCCAGGCAAGGGATCGACGTTTTATTTTACAATCCCCGAAAACTAGTGCCGACGCTGCGGAGCATTAAACGAATCGATTCAGTGCACAACTGCAATCGCCGGTCATCTCTTTGATTCCGACTGATACCCACTCGTATGGTAACACAGCAGCAGTTTGCTGAAGTGTGATGAATGAAGTGCAAATCGTCTGATTGCTCGCCATCTGCATATAATCCAGCCGAAGTGAAACTTACCAAAAAGCCAGAAAATAGGTAATTTTGTCCTATTGGGACATTATGTCCTATAGCTAAATACAATATGAGTAGGGCAAAATGTCCTACCTTCTTTGGTTCCAAAGTTCATGCCACAAATGGAACCCTTTGATTTTTTTGATTTGGACAGTTCTGGCATTTCCTTTGCTTTTCTTGCAGTGAAATTTAGAGCCGTTGTGCTCTTTAACTCTCTATCCAAGGAGGAAAGGACTATGCTGTGGTCGGATTTTGAGAGATTCCTGGATCCATGGCGTGAATTCGAACGTATGCGGCGCGCCCTGTTGGGCATAAACGGCATGACGGCAACCGATTTCCCAGCCGTAAACGTATGGGTAGGGCCGGACAATGCAGTGGTGACGACCGAGGTGCCGGGTATTGATCCCGATGATATCGATATTTCGGTCGTTGACCGTTCCCTCACCCTGCGCGGTGTGCGGCAGCCGGAGGAGAGCAAAGAGGAGGCGTCCTACCATCGCCGGGAACGGTGGAGCGGCCGGTTCAGCAGGACCATAGAGCTGCCTTTTGCCGTCGAAGCGGACAAGGTCGCCGCACGGTTCAAGAAAGGCGTACTCACCATTGACCTGCCCCGTGCGGAAAGCGATAAGCCGCGCAGGATCACCGTAACATCGAATTAGGAGGAGGTGGGCGACATGGCAGAGATGACACTTGAACTGCAGAAAAAAGAATCCACAATGCCTGAGGGCGTTGAGAGGACGCGTCCTCGGAGAGTCTATACCCCAGCAGTCGACATCATCGAGCGGAAGGACGACATTGTCATTTTCGCCGACATGCCTGGTGTCGATGAGCAGTCGGTGGACATTACGCTCGAGAAGAATGTACTGTCGATCTACGGAAAAGCTGATATCGAGCTCCCACGGGGACTCAGGCTCGATGCTTCCGAGTACGGTATCGGTGATTACCAGCGCACCTTCACCCTCTCAGATGAGATCGACCGGGACCGGATTGAGGCGATTGTGAAGAACGGCGTGCTGAAACTGATCCTGCCGAAGGCAGAGGCTGCGAGGGCAAAGAAGATCAAGGTAAAGGCTGAAAGATAAAAGTCTTCTTCATCTTCGAGGCCGGTAGTGCAGAGAGAATGGATGTGAGACGAGAGCGTATGGCTTGCAGTCAAATAAAACCCAGCAACCTGGAGAAAGGAGGTCACCATGGCATTCAGAGATCTTGTGCCGAGAACTTTTGGGAAAAGGGAGGTACGGGTAAAGCGCAACGGTGATGATCCGTTTACCATGCTGCAGCGGGAGATGAACGATCTTTTCGACAACTTCTTCCGCAGCTTTGACATTGCTCCTTTCGGAAGCCGTATGGGCGAATTTACCCCCAGGGTCGATGTATCGGAAACGGACAAGGAGATAAAAGTATCTGCAGAGCTTCCCGGGATGGATGAGAAGGATATCGAGGTGACGCTCAATAAGGACTCCCTTACGATCAAGGGAGAAAAGAAGGAAGAGAAAGAGGACAAGGGCAAAGACTATTACCGTATGGAGCGCTCGTACGGATCTTTCAGTCGGACTATCCCGCTCCCTCTCGAAGTAGAGACGGACAGGGCAGAGGCGACATTCAAGAAGGGCGTGCTTACGGTAACTCTTCCGAAAACGGCAAAGGCCATCAAGGAGACGAAGAAGATAGCCATCAAGGCCGAATAGCTGAACTGCACGGAGCCGAGAGAGGCTGCGGGCATGCAGACCTTTGTCGGCTCCCGCTGTGCATTCAAGCACATCTTTAAGAACGTAGGTTCGATTGTTGCATGAAGGAGCCGTTGCCGGAGAGCCTTTACGCAGCGACGGATTATATATAGAATGGCTACAGAGGGAAGGAACTCGCCATACGTGTGTTCCTTGAGAAATAAACCGATCAGATGAAATTGCCGCAAACTCCTCGAAGCGGGACCATACCCACGGCGTTGGCAAGGCTTTTCTGACACGGCATTCCTCCTTACAAAGGACATCTTTAGAGAGAGACATGACTCGGACAAAGGGCATTTTGTGCAGTGATGTGGAGGAATCAGACATGAAGCTCTTTGCAGGGACAGTTGACAGAAAAGCCGACCGTAAAGAGGTCGAGTTCTATTTCTGGATACATAACGCCTTCAGGAGATATATGGAAGTGATCATGGATGTTATCCTGATGGGACTAGTCGTCGTTGCCTTCGTGCTCATCGTGAAGACAATTTATCTCCTCGGGATGTCCATATACAAGGATACGGATATTTCCTATGTGATATCCGAGATCATGTTCATCTTCATACTCATAGAAACAGTGAGGCTCCTCATCATCTACCTGGAGTTTCACCATGTAGCGATCGATACCATGGTCGAAATCGCGATCGTATCGGTCCTCAGGGAACTCATCCTGAAAGGAGTGCTTCACACAGAGCCCGTTATCCTCGGCGTAACCGCACTCTTTCTCCTCGTACTCGGGCTTTTATTGAGATTGGGATGCCTGCGACTCGATAAGGAGTTGTTCAGCGTCTACAAACCATTCAGGAAAAAAGGAGGGCAGAATACAATGCCCTCGCAACAGGAAGAGGTGCGTTCATGATGGAGTACAGGACAAGCGCCATACTCCCGGCTCCCGGACAGCTCTGGAAAAACCTGCGCAGCGGGGATATCCTGTTCATCTTCGAGCGGAATGGGCATATCGAGGGCATTTTGAGTAATGGAAAGAAAAGAGAAGGTGATGCACTGCTCAGGATGGAGCACGGCAGGTCCGGATGGTTATGTGTATATCCGGAAATTACGGAAAGCAGCTTTTGCAGCAGTAATTTTGAAGTGGCCGATGAAACCTACGCATCAATTTGAGTATAACCGAACGATCGCATGCTGTTTACATAAAGGATGCATCTTTTCAGGAGGTGTCTGATGTCACTGAAAAAGAAGGAGACGCTGCTTATTGCAGCAACTTTTATCATCGTCGGGCTGGTCTTCGGGCTCGGGATTTCATCGCACTTCGGATTCCAGTCAAAAGGATATTCAGAAGATGTTCAGATATCCAGGGATGCTATTGACCTCCTCACGAGGACCAACCAGGCGATGGCGGAAGTGGCCGCTGCAGTCAAGCCGGCGGTGGTGAACATCTCGTCAACCCGGACCGTGCGGGAGCGGAGGGTATACGATCCTTTCTTCGACGACCCGTTCTTCAGGGGATTTTTCGGAGACGCGTTCGGCAATTTTAGGAAGCCCCGGGAATTCAAGCAGGCGAGTCTCGGCTCCGGCGTCATCGTCGACAGGGACGGCTATATCCTTACCAACAACCATGTCGTAAAGGATGCCGATGAGATCAAGATCAAACTGTCCGACAAACGGGAGTTCAAGGGGAAGGTTATCGGCACGGACCCGAAGACCGACCTCGCGGTTATCAAAATCGACTCAAACCATCTGCCCGTACTTAGATGGGGGGATTCAGATGAGCTGAGAGTCGGCGAGACCGTCATTGCAATAGGGAATCCCTTCGGGCTGAGCCAGACCGTCACCTCGGGGATCGTGAGCGCAACAGGCAGGGCCGATGTCGGCATAGCGGACTACGAGGACTTTATCCAGACCGATGCGCCGATCAACCCTGGAAACTCGGGTGGGGCGCTGGTCAATGTGCGTGGAGAGCTCGTCGGCATCAATACCGCCATATTCAGCACCTCCGGCGGCTACCAGGGGATCGGATTTGCCATACCGAGCAACATGGCCAAGGTAGTCATCGAGAGCATCGTCAAAAAAGGCAAGGTAGTGAGAGGCTGGCTGGGTGTGTCGGTGCAGCCCCTTACCCCCGAACTGGCGAGACAATTCTCAATAAAGGATGAGAGAGGCGCCCTTATAGGAGATGTGACGGAAGAGAGTCCCGCTGAAAAGGCCGGGCTGCAGCGCGGAGATGTCATTGTTGAATACAACGGCAAATCAGTCGGTGATCCCACGGCCTTCAGGAACATGGTAGCGAATACGCCGGTGGGCAAGGAAGTTGCGATCACCATTCTCCGTGACGGCAAAACAAAAACGCTGAAGGCGACGATTGCCGAACTGCCTTCCGAAATGCAAAAGCCTTCCGGGATGTATGACAACATCCTTAAAGGCGTATATGTACAGAATCTCAGCCCTGAAGTAAAGAGAGGGCTGGGTATCCCGAAGCAGATAAGCGGCGTCGTTGTCACGGATATCGAGGACGGGAGCCCGGCCGAGGGCGTACTGATGAAGCATGACATTGTCCTCGAGATCAATAAGAGGAAGATCAGCAACGTGAAAGACTATGAGGCGGTCATTTCGAAGATCAAGCCGGACCAGGATGTCCTTTTGCTCATTATGAGAGGCGGGTCGACGATCTATCTGACGCTGTCGCCCCGATGATGTCAAAGCTTTCCATCAGCCTTGGGCTGAGAATATAGACAACAGGAGGTAGCAACATGAAGATCAGACCATTGCAGGACAAGGTCGTCGTAAGGTTCTCTGAAGACGGAGTCGAGAAAACAGCAGGCGGCCTCTACATTCCCGATGTCGCGAAAGAGAAGCCGCAGCAGGGAGTGGTCGAGGCGGTAGGCCCGGAGGTCAAGGAAGTGAAGCCGGGCAGTACGGTGCTCTTCGACAAATATGCGGGCACGAAGGTAAAGAACGAGAAGTATGAATATCTCATCATCAAGGAGGAGTCCCTCCTTGGCATTGTCGAATAATTTAAAAGGAGGCGGAAGAGATGGCAGCGAAGCAACTCTTATTCGATGAAACGGCACGGCAATCGATGTTGAAAGGTATTACTCTCCTGACCGATGCGGTCAAGGCAACCCTCGGCCCCCGCGGCAGAAACGTTATCATTGACAGGAAATTCGGTGCGCCGAATATCACCAAGGACGGCGTTACTGTTGCAAAGGAGATCGAGCTCAAAGACCCCTACGAGAACATGGGCGCGCAGCTCCTCAGAGAGGTCGCTTCAAAGACCTCCGATGTTGCCGGTGACGGCACCACCACGGCAACTGTTCTCGCCTATGCAATTTATAAAGAAGGTATGAAGCACGTTACCGCCGGTGCCAATGCCATTGACCTCAAGAGAGGCATCGACAAGGCAGTAGAAAGCGTCATTGCCGAATTGAAGGCAATGAGCAAGCAGGTTGCTGACAAGAAGGAGATCGCCCAGGTCGGCACCATTTCCGCCAACAGTGATCCCACGATCGGCGAATTGATTGCTGATGCGATGGACAAGGTCGGCAAGGACGGCGTTATCACGGTTGAAGAGGCAAAGGGCATGGCTACCACCCTTGATGTGGTCGAGGGTATGCAGTTCGACAGAGGCTATATCTCTCCCTACTTCATCACCGACCCCGACCGGATGGAGTGCGTGCTCGACGATGCGTTCATTCTCCTTCATGATAAGAAGATATCGAGCATGAAGGACCTCCTGCCGATTCTCGAGCAGGTTGCCAAGATGGGCAAACCCCTCCTCATCCTCTCCGAGGAGGTTGAAGGGGAAGCACTTGCTACCCTCGTCGTGAACAAACTCCGCGGTACCCTTCAGGTCGCTGCAGTCAAGGCACCGGGTTTCGGTGACCGGAGAAAGGCTATGCTCGAAGATATCGCCATTCTTACCGGCGGTACGGTTATCTCCGAAGACCTGGGGCTCAAGCTCGAGAATGTAAAGCTCCAGGACCTCGGCAGGGCGCGGAAGATCACCATCGATAAGGAGAACACCACCATTGTCGAGGGTGCAGGAGACCCTGCGAAGATACAGGGCAGGGTAAAGCAGATCAAGGCCCAGATCGAAGAGACCACCTCTGATTACGACAGGGAGAAGCTCCAGGAGCGGCTCGCAAAGCTGGTCGGCGGTGTTGCCGTGATCAACGTCGGCGCAGCCACCGAGGCAGAGATGAAAGAGAAGAAGGCGAGAGTCGAAGATGCGCTCCACGCAACGAGAGCAGCGGTCGAAGAGGGCATCGTTCCGGGCGGAGGTGTGGCTCTCATCAGGTGTATCAAGGCTATTGATAAGATGAAGCTCGATCACCATGATCAGCAGCTCGGCGTTGCGATTGTGAAGAAGGCGCTTGAGGAGCCGATCAAGCAGATCATCCAGAATGCGGGCATCGAGAGCGCGACCATCGTCGAGAAGATAAAAGAGTCGAAGGAGGTGAATTACGGCTATGATGCCTACAAAGAGGAATTCACCGATATGCTGAAGGCCGGCATCATTGATCCGACCAAGGTCACGAGGTCGGCGCTCCAGAATGCGGCATCCGTTGCAGGCCTCATGCTCACCACCGAGGTCATGATCACCGAGCTGCCGGAAGAGGAGAAGAAGATGCCCGCTATGCCGCACGGCGGCGGTATGGATATGTACTAGATCTTTGGCTGCCTCACGGAATAGAAGACCGCAACTCCAACAGGCAGGAAAAAGGAGGTGAAATATGGAATCGGCCCGCTTCTTCATCCCGGCTAAGCGGGCCGATTTCCTTGTTGCGTCCGAGCGACAGATGTCATGCGCTGCCGGACAAAGAGCGCGTATTATTCCCTTTGCGGCTTCGGTCTCTTGCTCGCCTCGAGCACTTTCTTCCGCAATCTCACCGACTGGGGGGTGATCTCGACAAGCTCGTCCTCTTTGATGAATTCGATCGCATTTTCGAGGCTCAGCACTTTCGGTGGAATGAGCTGCAATGCCTCATCGGAGCCGGAAGCGCGCATATTGGTAAGCTTCTTCTCCTTGATGACATTGACGTCCAGATCGTTGTCCCTGGAGTTCTCGCCGATGATCATTCCCTCGTACACCGGCGTATTCTCTTTAATGAAGAGTGTCCCCCGCGGCTGCAGATGGAAGAGCGCATAGGTCGTCGATTTGCCGGGCCGGTCGGCAACAAGGGCGCCGGTCTGGCGTTTCGACAAAACGCCATGCCACGGCTCATAGCCGTCGAAGAGGTGGTTCAAGAGGCCGGTACCTTTGGTATCGGTGAGGAACTGTGATCTGAAGCCGATCAGCCCTCTCGAAGGAATTCTGAATTCGAGCCGCACCCTCCCATGGCCGTTGTTCTGCATCTTCTGCATCTTCCCTTTGCGCATGCCGACCTGCTGGGTCACGACGCCAACGAATTCCTCGGGTACATCGATGACAAGCACCTCCATAGGCTCATGCAGGATACCCTTAATGGTCCGGGTTATAGTCTCGGGCATGGATACCGAGAGCTCATATCCCTCTCTCCGCATCATCTCGATGAGGATGGCGAGCTGCAGTTCGCCGCGGCCCATGACTTTGAAGGAATCGGTGGTGCTGAAGTCGACTTTTATCGCAACGTTATAGAGCAATTCTTTCTCGAGCCGCTCCCTGAGATTACGCGAGGTCACGTATCTCCCCTCTTTCCCTGCAAAGGGAGAGGTATTGACCGAGAAGACCATCGAGATGGTCGGCTCATCGACTTTGATTCTCGGCAGAGGCTTCGGGGTTTCGATATCGGTGATGGTATCGCCGATGTTGATGCCCTCGATGCCTGCGAGGGCGATGATGTCGCCAACCGAGGCTTCTTTCGCGTCGATCCGATCGAGACCCTGGAAGGTGTAGAGTGAGGTGACCTTGGTCTTTATCACCTCCTGGTTGCCGTTCACCAGTGCAACGGCATCGCCCACCTTGACGGTTCCCGAGTAGATCCTGCAGATCGCGAGCCTCCCTACATAATCGCTGTAATCGATATTGGTGACGAGGAGCTGCAGCGGCCCGTCGGGGTCTCCCGAAGGTCCGGGGATCGTTTTGAGGATGAGATCAAAGAGTGGCTTGAGGTTTTCTGATTCCTCTTCCAGTGAGAGCTTGGCAATGCCGAGCTTGGCATTGGTGTAGACGATTGGAAACTCGAGCTGCTCTTCCGTGGCGTCGAGATCGATGAAGAGATCGTATACTTCATTGAGCACCCCCTGGATCCGCGCATCGGCCCTGTCGATTTTATTGATCACAAGGATAGGCGGCAGATTGAGCTCAAGCGCTTTTTTGAGAACGAACCGCGTCTGGGGCAGCGGGCCTTCGGAGGCGTCGACAAGGAGCAGCACACCGTCGACCATCTTCAGCGTCCGTTCGACCTCGCCACCGAAGTCCGCGTGGCCGGGCGTATCGACGATGTTGATCTTTATGCCATTGTACTCGACGGCGGTATTTTTTGCCATAATGGTAATGCCGCGTTCGCGCTCGAGGTCGATGTTATCCATTACCCTTTCCTGTACCCGCTCATTTGAACGGAAGATGCCCGCCTGCTTCAGCATACAGTCGACCAGCGTTGTTTTGCCGTGGTCGACATGGGCAATAATCGCGATATTTCTTATGTCATCTCTTTTCATACATTCACCACGTACATTGCTTTAGATGAGGAGGATCAAAAATTGATCAGCTTAAAACACAAGTTGATATTTTAACTTATTTATCAGCCTAAATACCAGTGAAGAATTGTACCGCCGAGGAAGAGGGTGATCAGCGCGCCGAGGGCAAGGAACGGGCCGAAGGGAATCGCTGTTTTCCTGTCCTTACCTTTGAAGGACATAAGGAAGATGCCGATAACAGAGCCGGTAAGACTTCCTAAAAACGTGGTCATGAATATCGCCTTCCATCCCATAAATGCGCCGATCATTGCCATTAACATGAGGTCGCCGCCCCCCATTGCATCCCTTTTGGTAAGTGCTTTGCCTATGACTGCGATGAGGAAAAAGAGCCCGTATCCCGCTACTGCTCCGATAAGAGAATTTTTAAAGCCAACTACGGAAACGGCGCGGAATGGGTCAGGAAGGAAGAAGGAAGACGCGGTGAGTCCAATGACAATGCCTGGTAGTGTTATGGAATGGGGAATGATCTGGAAATCGAGGTCAATAAACGTGATGACCACCATGGCAGAGACAAAGGCCAGGAGAAACGGTAGATGCCAGCCGGGGCCGAACTGATGGACAACAAGCCAATAGAGGGTGCCATTGAGCAGCTCTACCAGGGGATAGCGGAAGGAGATCGGCTCTCCGCACTGTTTGCATTTCCCCCGCAGGAATATATAACTTATAACAGGAATGTTCTCCCATGGTTTAATCGGCGTTGCGCAGCGCGGGCATGCCGACGGTGGTCTAACGATGGAAATATCGCGGGGAAGCCGGTAAATGCAGACATTCAGGAAGGAGCCGATAATGAGGCCGAAGACGAAGACGGCAAGAGGGATCATGGCACCAGTTTGCTTATCTCCGATGCCTGTTCCATCGTAGCATCTATTTCCGGCTCGAGCATTTCGAGATTTCTTATCGCTTCAGCGACCTCTTTGTTGGTATAAACGTTTTTGTCCTTGCCCCGCAGTGCATATACTTCCTCGCCGATCTGTTTAAGCAGCTCATCTCTGCGTTTCTTCAATTCTTCGGATTTATAGAGGAGCTTGAAGATCGTGATCTCTATTCTCACCCTCTCTGAGAGGAGCGAGGCGAACCATTTGATCTTGCCGATCCCGTCGTCAAAGTCTTTCTTTACTTTGCTGAGCATCCTGCCTCTCCCATCGTATCAATGTCAGTGATTAGTGTCGGTGACAGTAATTAGTGTAAGTATTTGGGGAACTAAAATCAATCAGCATCCCTCTCTGCCTGCGTTCGCTACTACTGCATTACGCTGTCTTGAATAGTTCAAGCCGCTTTCCCCAAAAATGCTCGAGTGAGTTCCTGAGCTGGGGATATTTTTTTAACGAGGGGTCCCCTTCGATTAAAGCGAAGGCCTCTTTGCGGGCGATCTCGAGGAGTTTTACGTCCCTGACGAGGTTTGCCACTTTGAGATCGGGGAGCCCTGACTGCTTTGTGCCGAAGAATTCACCCGGGCCGCGGATAAGGAGGTCCTCCTCGGCGATCCTGAATCCGTCGTTTGTCCTGACCATGACATCGAGCCGTTTCCTTGAGTCTTCCGATACGCCGTAACTGAGCAGGATGCAGTATGATTGGCCGCTCCCCCTTCCGACGCGTCCTCTCAGTTGGTGCAGCTGGGCAAGGCCGAAGCGTTCAGCATGAATGATGACCATTGCCGTCGCGTTGGGGACATCGACGCCCACCTCGATAACGGTGGTCGAGACGAGGAGATGGATACCGCCATTTTTGAACGAGCGCATCACCTCCTCACGCGCTGCGGGCTTCATTCTGCCGTGGATCAAGCCGACCTTGAGATGCGGGAATTTGAGCTGGAGCGCCTCCATCCCGGTGATCGCCGCCTTGAGGCTCGTCTTTTCCGACTCCTCGATGACCGGGTACACGACGTACACCTGTCTTCCCTTTTTCGTCTCCTCCTCGATAAGCTGGTAGATGGCTTGTTTCTGTCTTTCGTTCAGGTGACGGGTAATGACCGGGCTCCTGTTCGGCGGCAGCTCATCAATGATCGAATAGTCAAGGTCGCCGTAGAGGGTGAGCGCAAGGGTGCGCGGAATGGGCGTTGCGGTCATGATCAGGGTGTCGGGATTTGCCCCCTTTTTTCTCAGTGCCGCTCTCTGCATGACGCCGAACCGGTGCTGTTCGTCAATCACAATAAGCCCCAGCTTCCTGAAAGTTACTCCTTCCTGAATCAAGGCATGGGTGCCGACAATGATATCGGTGTCGCCCGGGGTGGTGTCGCTCTGTTTCCCCTTGGTGCTGGCGGTGAGCAGCTGGATCGAGAGCCCAAGGTCTTCGACAAGTTTATGGATGTTGAGGTAATGCTGCTCTGCAAGGATTTCCGTGGGCGCCATTAGCGCCGCCTGGTAGCCTGACTCGACGGCAGCGAGCATCGAGAGCAGGGCGACAATGGTTTTGCCCGAGCCGACATCTCCCTGGATGAGCCGGTGCATCGGCGCAGGAGACCGCATGTCACTGAGGATATCGCTGAGTACTCTCTCCTGCGCTCCGGTAAGTTTGAACGGCAGGTTCCGGAGGAGCTTATTTGCATATCTCCCGTCAGGAGAAAAGGCGATTCCCTTCGCCTGCACCTCTCCTTTTTTCATTGCCGCAAGACCAAGCTGGAGCGTAAAGAGCTCGTCAAAGGCCAGACGTTGATGATAGGCGCTTGTGCCTCTGTTGAGCTCGTCGATCGAGAGCGACGATGAAGGGAAATGCACATTCAGAATGCTCTCGCTGAGTTCGGGAAGGTTACAGGCAGTAACGATCTCGCGAGGGATCGTGTCTGAAAGGGATGCCGCTGAAGCAGTGACAGCTGCATACATGATATTCCTGAGCTGCTTCTGGCTGAGGCCTTCAGTGGCATGGTAGATGGGAACGATTCTGCCGGTGTGGATTTGAGAGAAGTCGTTATCGTCCTCATCCAGGAGTTCATATTCGGGATTGATGAGTTCGAACCCGGCGCCCCAGTAGTTGCGCTTTACCGTGCCGTAGAACACGACCTCCTGCCCTGGCCTGAAGACCTTTTTCAGATAGGTCTGGTTGAACCACTTTGCCTTGAGCACGCCGCTGCCGTCAGTGATGACGACTTCAAAGAGTTTCATGCGCGGCCTTCGGGGATTGGGAGTGATGACATCGGCGCTCACCACCTTGCCGGTGACGGCCTGCAGCTCGTCATAGATGAGGTGCACGATCTTTTTTGTTGAGCTTCTGTCTTCGTAACGGAAGGGAAGGTAGAAGAGGGCGTCTCTGAGGGTAGTAATGCCGAGACGGCCAAGAAGCCGGGCCTTTTGAGGCCCGACTCCCTTTATGTATTGTATGGGCGATGACAGATCATGATTCATTACTCTTTGATTGTTTGGTTTCCATAAGAGCTTTGTCAAGAGATCTGTCTGTTTCTTCCATCTTTATCTTTGAATACTCCGATTCGCTGAGTACTTCGATCTCCCAGCCGGTCAGCTTTGTTGCGAGCTTTATGTTCTGGCCGCGTTTGCCGATGGCGAGGGAGAGCTGCTGGTCATCTGCAATGACCATTGCCGTCTTTTCCTCCTCGTTCACACCTACGCGGTCGACGGTCGCCGGGGTGAGCGCACGGGCGATGAATATCCTTGGATCATCGCTCCAGGGAATAATATCGATGCGTTCGCCGCGCAGTTCCCGGACAATGGACTGCACCCGCGTGCCCTTCATGCCGACGCAGGCGCCGACCGCATCGATGGAGCTGTCCTTTGAGTAGACGGCGATCTTTGTCCGCTCGCCCGGCTCCCGGGCAATCCCCTTGATAATGACAACGCCGTCATTGATTTCAGGGACCTCCATTTTGAAGAGGCCGATGACGAAGTTGGGGTCGGTCCGTGAAAGGATGATGCCGGGCCCTTTTGCCGTCTGCCGCACATCGGAGAGGTACGCCTTTACAATATCACCGCGCTTCAACGACTCGTTCGGCAGCGTATCCCTCTGAGAAAGCACTGCTTCGGCTTTGCCGAGACTCACAAAGTAGATATTCTTTTCCTTGCGGAGCACGGTTCCGGTGACGATCTGGCCGACCTTGTCCTTGAACTCCTCAAAGATAATATCGCGTTCAGCTTCTCTCACCCTCTGGAAGATGACCTGCTTTGCCGTCTGTGCGGCAATCCTTCCGAGGTCCTGAAGAGGGATAGGGAGGTCCACCGTATCGCCGATCTTCAGCTGAGGATCAATTGCAGCGGCAGCGCTCAGAGTGATCTCCTCGTCTTTATCCGTAACCTGCTCCACGATCCGCTTCGTCTCGTAGGCGTGTATGGCGCAGGTCTTGGGGTCGATCTGCAGGTTGATATTGGTCCTGCCGCCGAAGCGCTTGCGGACTGCGGAAAGGAGCGCTGTCTCGAGCACCTTCAGCAGGGCATCGCGGGAGATTCCCTTCTCTCTGCTGATCTGGTCTATTACAAAACATAACTCTTTTGTCATTGCCGATGCTCCTATTTTATTTCTATTTCCAGTCTTGCCTTTGCAATTTTATCCAGGGGGATAAAGAGGTCTTTACCGGCCCCCTTTTCAATCTTGAGCCGTATCCAGCCTTCACCGACATCGATGATTCTTCCGACAAAGAAGGTCTGGTTGTCGATCTTTTCGGTGGTGACGACCCGGGCAAGCTTTTCGATGTTCCTCTCGAAGTCCCTCTGTGTCGTGAGCGGCCGGTCGAGCCCCGGTGAAGAGACCTCGAGCACATAGGGGCTCTTTATCGGGTCCTCCACATCGAGCAACGCCTCAAGACTCCTGCTCATCCGCTCGCAATCAGCAATGGTCACCCCGCCCTCTTTGTCGACAACGACGCGGAGGAGCGTTCTCCTGCCCTGGCCGAGGAGATCGATACCCACCAGCTCCAATCCCTCACCCTCAGCGGCCTGAGCTGCCAATTCATGGACTTTCTGTTTTACCGTCGCAGTATTCACCGTACCCCTCTAAAACAAAAGAGTGGGACTGCCCACTCTTTTAAAAGGAAGTTCTCGGAAAAATAATCTATTTAAAATATAACAGTTATTAGTGCAAAAAGCAACACCATGAGGGACCTTTTTGGACCCTCATGGTGTTATGTATGAAACTACTTCTTCGGAGCTTCTGCAGGCTTCTCAGCAGGGGCCGGAGCAGGTGCCTGCTCAGGAGCCGGTGCCGGAGCGGGAGCCGGTGCCGGAGCCGGAGCCGGTGCCTCAGGCGCCTTCGGCTCTTCAGCCTTCTTGCAGCCGACTGCGAAGGTAAAGGCTACAACGAGCATTAAGGAAAGTATTAAAGCAAAGATCTTCTTCAACGTAGTCACCTCCTTCCACATGTTTGTTGAAAAAAACGCTACCACGATTTCGCCAAAAATTGGGTGGTATTTTCACGTCATCTCAATTAATACCATATCTACTTTTTCTTGTCAAGGATTAAAATTGCATTTCGATATTTTTAACAAGGCCTTCCAGGAGGAAGATCAAAGATTCGGCGTCGAGGTACTGGTCGGCGACCGCATCGAAAAGTATCTTCACTTCGGCATTGAATTCGTCCTCACCGGGCCAGTAGAGGATGACGACGGATATCCGGGGGAGGAGGAAGAGATGCCAGGCCTGCTTTGTGGGAAAATCCTCACGCCGCTCTGCTCCGAGCCTTGCAAGGGCAGCAGCTACTTTACCGGCATCTTTCTCGAAAAGCTCCTTCAGCGGGTCCTCACATTCCCGTTTAAAGGAGGTCGCCTTTACCATGCCGCTCTTGAGCTCACTGTAGGATACCCATTTGCCGGTCAGGGCGCCTTTTCCGGCGGTCCTGATGTAGTGCAGGAGCAGTATTTTTATCCAGGGCGTGATATGGCCTCTGGTCGCTATTTCACCGTCGGACGTAATGCTGAACTCTCTTCCGAGGCATCTGATAAAGAGCGTACCGTCTCTGAGCTCGGCGCCGAGATCGGCGGCGATATCGGAGAGCCTGATATTTCTGATTTCTGCTCTCAGCTTTGCTATCAACTCCTCGCGCCAGTCCGAAGCCGTGAAAGAGCTTTGCAAAGCAGTGACTTCCTCCTGAGAGAGATGCGGGCACTCTGCCAGCCGGGCCTCCCCTTTTATGACTGCCAAGGCAAAAGGCATGCAGGTCTTTTGCCTGCAGTCGCCGCAATTCTTTTTAGGTAATTTTTTGTAGAGATCAACGGGAGTCATTGTAGACGACCTTTCTATTTTCTTTTTTCGAAGACATTCCCTGCGATGACCACAAAAACGACCGACGCAACGGCAATGACCGCGATGTCGAGCCCCAGCGGGAAATCGTGGGTCAGCAGCTTCTTTTCGGGAAAGACCATATATTTGAGCGCATCGATCCCGTACGTCAGCGGATTGATCCTGGTGAACAGACCGAGCAGCGGCGGAAGGAGTTTCACCGGGTACATCGCTCCCGATAAGAAGAACATGGGCATAACGATGAAGTTCATTATCACACTAAAGCTTTCGAAGTTCTCATAGAATGACGCGATCAGTATGCCCAGCGAGGAGATACAGAAGGAGAGGAGGATGGAGATGCCGAGAATGAGAAGGATTTGGACGATGCCAAGCTTGAACCCGATCACAGGGAAAAGAAGCAGTATGATGAGGGCCTGCAGCGTCGAGACCACGGTGCCGCTCAGCGCCTTGCCGACCACAATGGAGAACCGCGACACCGGTGCCACCAGCATCTCTTTCATGAACCCGAATTCCTTGTCCCAGATGATCGAGATGGAAGAGAAGATCGAGCTGAAGAGGATTGTCATGCCGATAATGCCGGGAAAGATGAACTGCATGTAAGGCATTCCCATATCGGGCGATACCATACGCGACATACCGCCGCCGACGAGGAAGAGCCAGATGAGGGGCCGGGCCAGTGTCGAGATCAGTCTTCCACGCTCTCTGACGAACTTTATGAACTCCCGTGCAACGACGACGTATATGGCGTTAAGATCAGAACGTAGCATGGTTCTCCGTTATCCTTTGTCGAACTTTCTTCTATACGACCGAATGGCTGCTTTCAGTTCATCACCGCCGGTTACCGATTCAGGGCGTATGGCCTTGCCGGTAAGCTTCAAAAAGACGTCGTTCAGCGTCGGTCTCTGGAGGCGTACCGAGATCACCATATCCGCAAGCGTCGTAATGAGTGTCGGAATGCATGCATCGCCTTTGGCAACCGAGAGGAAGACCTCTCCGTCCCGCTCCTCGGCATCGATGCGAAGCTTGTCCTTTATTTCCTGTACCGCCTGTGTGTTATTCCGCGTTTTTAGATAGATGACGTCGCCGCCTATGGATTTCTTCAGATCCTCGGGCGACCCCGACGCGATGATTTTGCCTTTATCGATGACGGCGATCTTGTTACATATCTCGGCCTCTTCCATGTAATGGGTTGTCATGAATACGGTGACATCCTGCTGCTCAGGTAACGTGGCAATGAACTCCCAGAGGTTCGTCCTGCTCTGGGGGTCGAGCCCGAGGGTCGGCTCGTCGAGGAAGAGCACCTTGGGCTGATGGATGATCGACCGCGCCACTTCGAGCCGGCGCTTCATGCCTCCCGAGAACTTCTTCACCTGTTCGTTTCTTCTCTCGAATAGACCGACGAAGTTCAACGCCTCTTCTATTCTTACTTTACGCACTTTCTTCGGAATCTGGTAGAGATAGGAATGGAAGAGCAGGTTCTCATAAGCGGTCAGCTCTTTATCGAGTGTGTTGTCTTGAAAGACGATCCCGATCACCTTTCTGACTTCCGCAGACCCTTTCATACAGTCATGGCCGTTGATGCGGGCAGTACCTGATGTCGGAGAGAGCAGGGTACACAGGATATTGATGGTCGTCGTTTTCCCTGCGCCGTTCGGCCCGAGGAAGCCGAAGATGGTACCCTTTTCAACTTCGAAGGATATCCCATCGACAGCGGCAAGATCGCCGAACCGTTTTGATAAATTCTCTACCGTGATAATGGACATATTTCTAAGTTTAACTTAAACAGGAAGAAAATGGCAGGGGAAGGAATCTCCGGCGATTCAGGAGAGCGGCGAAATTATTGATACCACTCCGCCTTGTTCTTCGGCACGTACCAGTGGATGAAGTCGTGCCATATACCGATCGGCGCTTTCTCTACACCTTTGAACCGCTTGTGGAGTACCGGGAGCGCGTCGGGGACATAGAGGAAGGTGTACGGCTGCTCTTCGGCGAGTATGGCATGGACTCGGTGGTAAATCTTTTTCCTTTTTTCCTTATCGAAGGTCTGGCGGCCTTCGATGAGCAGACGGTCCACTTCCTCATTCTTGTACGAGATGAAGTTGAATTCTCCCTCCCTCGTCTTAGAGGAGTGCCAGATGTCGTAAAGGTCGGGGTCACGTGATAGCGCCCACCCCATGATGACCGCTTCAAACTGTTTCTTGTCAATGAAGTCATGGAGCATTGCCTGCCACTCGAGGACCTTTATATTCATATCGATGCCGACCCGCTTCAACTGCTCTTTGATGATCTGTGCGGTTTTGAGCCGTGCCTCATTGCCCTGGTTGACCAAGACCGTGAAAGAGAACGGCCTCCCCTTTTTTTCGAGGACTCCGTATGCGTTTTTCTTCCATCCCAGTTTCGAGAGGAGAGCCACTGCTTTTTCGGGGCTGTATTCATAGCCTTTGACGTCAGGGTTGTACGCCCATGACTCGGGAGGGAAAGGGCCGGTAGCCGGCGTCCCGTAGCCCAATAAAACACCAGCAATAAGCTCATCCTTGTTAATGGAGTGGGCGATTGCCTGTCGCACGCGAATATCCTTGAAGAGCGGATGCAAGAGGTTATATCCCAGATAGGTATAGCCGAAAGAGGGATAGCGGAACTTCTGAAAATTTCTGTTGAAGAAATCGGTATTAGCCTGCAATTTGTACTGCGGCGGTGTAATTCCCATGAAGTCGATGCCGCCGAATTTCAATTCCAGAAACATAGTCGCGGTATCGGGAATGATCCGGGAAACAAAACGGTCAATGTTCGGCCGTCCTTCAAAATAGTCATCAAAGGCCTCGAGTACGATCTTCTGTCCGGTAATCCATTCTTTCAGTTTGTACGGGCCGGTGCCTATAGGGTTGCGGTTGACCACCGGAGATGCGATATCTTTTCCCTGAAGCGCGTGCTTGGGAATGATCCCCATGCCCCATGATTCCAAAGCCGGCGCATACGGTTCTTTATAAGTAACTTTGACCGTGTACTTATCTGCGATTTCCACGTTGTCTACCGGACCATAGTTGCTGCTGTAGGGAGTCGGTAGAGAGGGATTGGTGACCATCTGATAGGTGAACAGCACATCTTCTGCGGTGAATTCCGCTCCGTCGTGCCATTTGACTCCTTTGCGCAGATGAAAGATGATCCGTAACCCATCAGGACTTACCTCCCAGGATTCCGCCAAGTCACCGATGACATTAATGTTCTTGTCGTACTTCGTCAGGCCGTTAAAAATATGGCCGCTGATCTCTCCCGAAGCGCCATCAGAGGCAAGAAAGGGGATGAGCCTCTTGGCATCGGCGAGAGAGCCTACGGTAATAGTGTTGGGATGCTTGATCTCGGGCTCGCGGGAACAACCGGAAAGAAGAATTGTCAGTGTCAGTGCCAGTATTGATAATAAAAAATATCTATTAATTCTGTGCTCTCCAGTCACTGACACTAACCACTGACACGTACATTGTTACTTCTTGAGCGGCTGCTGCGGCAACTGCTGCTGCGGTACTTGCTGCGGCGCCTGTTGCGGAATGGCCTTCTTCTGGTCGGCCGGCGCAGTCTGCCGTATTACGGAAGTTCCCTTTGTCGTCACCATGGTAAGCGTGAGCGACGTCAACATGAAGACGACTGCTGAAATGGTCGTGATCTTGTTGAGAACGGTCGCCGCGCCTCTGCTACCGAAGATCGTCTGGCTTGAGCCGCCGAAGGCTGCACCCATCTCGGCGCCCTTGCCGCTCTGCAGCAGCACTATGGCAATTAAAAAGAAGCTTGCCAGGACATGCAGGATTATTAACAGTATTGTCACCACTACCTCCGTTATTTCGTGCGATTGAATGTTACTATTTTAGCAAAGCTGTCTGCCTTCAGGCTAGCGCCGCCGACGAGCGCGCCGTCCACGTCAGGGCCCGCCATGAGGGCGTCGATGTTCTCGGGGGTTACGCTCCCGCCGTAGAGTATCCTCATTTCCTGTGCCGCTGTGCCGAAGACCGTGGAGAGCTGCTCGCGAATATATTTGTGCGCCTCCTGGGCCTGTTCCGTGGTTGCGGTCTTTCCGGTGCCGATCGCCCAGATCGGCTCGTACGCTACGACAATGCCTTCGGGGGCGACATCTTTCAGTCCCTCGTGCAGCTCTCTTTTCAATATATCGAAGGTCTTTCCCGCTTCCCGTTCCTCCAGGGATTCGCCGACGCAGAAGATGACCTTCAGATTATGCCTGCGCGCGGCTTTTACTTTTTTATTCAGGATATCGTCGGTCTCTTTAAAGTACTGGCGGCGCTCGGAGTGGCCGATGATCACGTGTGCGCAGCCGAGATCGGTGAGCATGAGCGGCGATACCTCTCCGGTATAGGCGCCTCTGTCTTCATAAAACATATCCTGAGCGGATAACGCGATATTGGTATTTTTCAAGAGCGCCGAAGCCGCAGGCAGTGATGTAAAAGGCGGTGCGATCACAATATCAGCATCTTTTACGTCCTTTACAAGGGGGATGAACTCGTTCAGAAAAGACCGCGTCTCTCCTACGGTCTTGTTCATTTTCCAGTTGGCTGCTAAGAATGGTCTGCGCATCTTTATAATTTAGAAGATTTCGATGATCCTGTCAAGATAATTCAATGTGTTATATTCAGCCATCGGCCACCAGCCGTCGGCTCTCATCTTAAAAATGTACATTCCGTTCTGTTGCTTGTTCCTCTTTGCTGATTGCCGACGGCTGGTGGCCGATGGCTGCCGTGTTTGACTTGTACAAAGCTCGATAAGTATAATCAAAAGCTTATGGAAGAAACGAACGATCTCATAGAGCAGCGCTATAAAAAACTCGATGAATTGAAGAGCCTGGGGATCAATCCTTATGACGGCCGGTTTTATCCCGAATCTCATGCCGCACGACTGAAACAGGAATACGAGCCTGTCCCGAAAGAGGACTTGGAGGCCCATGAGGTCCTGACCTCGATCGCAGGCAGGATTGTGGCGATGCGCGATTTCGGCAAGGCCTCTTTTGCCCACCTTCAGGACGCCACGGGCAGAATACAGATATATCTTAAAAAAGATATCCTCGGCGAGAAGTACGTACTAGTAAAGAAGCTCGATATCGGCGATATCATCGGCGTTTCGGGCAGGCTTTTCAGGACAAAGACCAATGAGCTTACCATAGAGGTAAGGGAGCTTGCGCTCCTGAGCAAATCCCTGCGGCCGCTCCCCGAGAAATGGCACGGGCTCAAGGATATCGAGATCAGGTACCGGCAGCGGTATGTTGATTTGATCGTGAATCCCGAAGTGAAGGACGTCTTTGCAAAGCGGAGCGCCATCATCAAAGGAATCAGGGACTTCCTCGAGTCGCACGGGTTCATCGAGGTCGAAACTCCCATGATGCACCAGATTCCCGGAGGCGCTGCCGCCCGGCCCTTCAAGACGCATCACAATGCGCTCGATATCGATTTGTATTTGAGGATAGCTCCCGAGCTCTACCTGAAACGGCTCCTCGTGGGCGGCTATGAGCGGGTCTTCGAGCTGAACAAGAATTTCAGGAACGAGGGTATCTCGACAAAGCACAATCCCGAGTTCACCATGCTCGAATTCTATATGGCGTATAAGGATTACCATTTTCTGATGTCCTTTACTGAAGAGCTCTTTGCCCACGTCGCAAACAAGGCGATCGGCACATTGAAAGTTCCTTATAACGACACTATCATAGACCTGACGCCCCCCTGGCCGAAGATTCCCATGCTTGAGGCACTGAAAGAGAAAGGGGTCCCCGAGGAGGCCATCACCGATCCCGAGAAAGCGGTTGCCTGGGCGCGTTCGAAAAAGCTCGATATCCCGACGGGTTCGTCCCATGCCAAGGTGCTGGATGAGATATTCAAAGAGTTTGTCGAGCCGGACCTGATACAGCCGACGTTTATTATCGATTATCCGGTGGAGCTTTCACCGCTCGCGAAGAGAAAGGCGGATTGCCCTGCGCTTGTCGAGCGATTCGAGCTCTTCATGGCAGCGCGGGAGATCGCCAATGCCTTTTCCGAATTGAACGACCCTATCGACCAAAAGGAGCGCTTCATGAAGCAAGTCGAGGCAAAAAACAAGGGTGATGAAGAGGCGCACTGGATGGACGAGGACTTCGTACGGGCGCTCGAGTACGGTATGCCGCCTGCCGCCGGTGAGGGCATCGGGATCGACCGGCTCGTGATGCTCCTGACCAATTCCTCATCGATCAGGGATGTGGTGCTCTTCCCGCAACTCAAACCGGAAGCGTAACCTGCTGCATTCCGGCTGAGCGAAAAGATACATTGCGTAACCTCGGTCCTGGCCATATAATATAGAGAATGAACTTCACCTATCCGCTTTTCATAGCCTTGCGCTATCTCAAATCAAAAAAGAAGAACAGGGGCATCTCCTTTAACGCCATTATATCCATTTGCGGCGTGGCGGTCGGTGTTATGGCGCTCCTCGTCGTCCTGTCGGTCATGAGCGGTTTTCATGAGGATCTCCAGAAGAAGATTCTGGGCGCGAATGCCCATGCCATCGTCCTCAATTACAAGGGCGGCATCGATGAGTACCGTCCTGTTATCGAAAAGATCAAAAACGAGCCCCATGTGGTCTCCACCGCGCCTTTCGTACTGGGACAGGTGATGGTGTCGTCGGGCAAGAGGGCGCACGGTGTCTTTCTGAGGGGCATCGATCCTGTCCATGAATTCAAGACGACCGATATTCTGCAGCACATCAAGCAGGGAAATGTGAATAATCTCCTGGAAAAGGACGGGATGCCCTGGATCATCATCGGCAGTGAGCTGGCCGGCATGATCGGCGTGATGGTGGGCGATACCGTCAATGTCATCTCCCCTGTCGGCGAGATCGGACCCCTCGGCATGCTGCCGAAGGTGAAGCAGTTCAAAGTCGCGGCGGTCTTCGAAATAGGCATGTATGAGTACGATACGAGCCTCGTGCTGGTGGATATGAAGGCTGCCCAGAACTTTTTCGGCTACGGCGATGCGGTGTCGGGGATCGAGCTGCGGCTGGATGATATCTACAAGGCGCCGAAAGTGCGTACCTCGATCAATCAAAAGCTCGGGTTCCCTTTTTACGTTAAGGATTGGATGCAGATGAACCGGAACCTCTTTTCCGCATTAAAGCTCGAGAAGTTTGCGATGTTCATCATCCTTATTCTGATTGTGCTGGTCGCCTCTTTCAATATCGTCAGCACCCTGATGATGAATGTCATGGAGAAGCAGAAAGAGATTGCTATCTTAAAGGCCATGGGGGCGACGAACCGGAGCGTGATGCTGGTCTTCGTGTTCCAAGGGCTGCTCATCGGATTTGTCGGGACGGTTATCGGCGTGGCAGGCGGCTATGCGCTCGGCGTTGTCCTCAACAATTATGAGATCATAAAGCTTCCTGCCGACGTGTACTATCTCAGCAAGCTGCCGGTGAAAATGAAATTCATCGATTTCATCGTCGTCTCGGTTTCTGCGGTAACCATCAGCCTTATCTCGACCCTGTATCCTTCATATTATGCGGCACGGCTCAATCCTGTTGACCCGCTGAGGTACGAATAGTGTGCACATTGATTAAAAGAATACTCTGTATCTCCGTCATCGGCGTAATCGCTTTTCTTGTCATCGCCTTGTGGAGCGGCGGGGAGAAGTTCAGATGGTTCGGCGAAAAGACCGGCGGGGCAATAAGGAAGAGCAGCGAGGAACTCGGCGAGAAGGCGGATGCGATCAAAGAGACGAAGGATACGGCAACAGAAAAGATAAAGAAGTGGACCGGCACGAAGGATGATGAGCCGGAAGAGACGGGAGAAGTCGCCGCAAAAAAATCCGGGAAAAGGGATACGGCTAAGCATCCCGCTAAGAGTTCTTCTCAGAAGAAAGAAGTGAAGAGCGACTCCCCGAAGGGAGACGAATCGGAAGAGAAATCATGGTGGCAGTCGGCGCGTGAATGGTGGAGCAAAATGATGCATAAGCTGAAAGGGCCGGAGAGGGATCAGTAGTATGCCGGAGCTCATACGGGTAGAAGCACTCGAAAAATCCTTTTTCACCCCCGCGGGTGAGCTGAAGGTCCTTAAAGGCATCGATACCGTTTTTCTTGAGGGCGAAATCGTCGGGGTCGTCGGCATGTCGGGTGCCGGGAAGAGCACGTTTCTCCATATCCTGGGAACGCTCGATACACCGACATCGGGCAGGGTTATCTATAAAACGAAGAGTGATGAAGCGGACGGTACTGTTGATCCTTTTTCCCTTGACGACCGGGCGCTCGCTGCATTCAGAAACAAGATGGTGGGCTTTATCTTCCAGTTCCACTATCTCCTGCCCGAGTTCAACGCCCTCGAAAATGTGATGATGCCCGGGCTTATTGCGCACGGACAGGGCCAGAGCACCATGGACCGGAAGGCATTGCAGGAGCGTGCCGAAGGTCTGCTCAACGAACTCGGTCTGTATACGCGAAGAAGCCATAAGCCGGGAGAGCTGTCGGGAGGGGAGCAGCAGCGGGTGGCGGTGGCGCGCGCGCTGCTCCTTGAGCCAAAGGTAGTGCTTGCCGATGAACCTACGGGGAATCTCGATACCGCCACCGGCGAAGAGCTCTTCAGGCTCCTCATGAATGTTAATACCAGACGCGGTATCACCTTCGTCATCGTTACCCACAACGAATCGCTTTCCAGAAAGTGCCACCGCATCCTCGAGATGAGTGACGGCAGGTTGGCAAGCCATTAATGAATCCTCGATAATAAGCTGATCACTGCCTTGTCCCATCCCTCGGGCCCGATCCCTTCTGCTTTGATGAGCCCTGGAAGGGTTATGCGTGGATCGTAGGTGCCGTCTGTCCTTTGCACGATTACGGGATGGTCAACCCTTTCGAGCATGGGAAGATCATTGGGGCCGTCGCCCAGAGCTATTGTTGTGCATCCGCCGTAATGCCTCTTGTACATATCGATCAGCAGCGAGACCGCCGTGCCCTTGTCGCTGCTGCCGAGGAGATGGAAGAATGCACCTCCCCTGATCACGTTGAACCCCTTTGCCGCGATCGCTTCGGTGAGTGCCTGCTCGTTATCCCCTTCGAAGATGAAGGGCTCGTCGAAGTCTCTCTCCCGCGCCATTGCTGCCTCATCATTACTCAGACCGGTCAACCGTGCAATCTCGCTGACCGACAGATCGCCGAACCCCCTTACCCTGAATCCTTGCGAGCGCAATTCCCGTAATGCCTTCCTCAGCGCTGTATAAGGAGTACCAAGTCTGAGCATGAGATATTCACCATCCTCGACAAAGGTGTAGCCCTCGATGTCTGAGAAAGAGAAATAGCCTTTGGGCAGGAAAATACCTCCCCCGTTCTCCGCTATAAAGGGATCCCGGTTGTCGAGCTTTTTCCGGTAGTGCTCGATCTCTGCCTTTGTCTTGCTTGAACAAAGCACAAGAGGGGTCTTCCTCTCTTTTAACAGCCGCAGTGCCGGCAACGCCGCAGTGCAGGAGTAGGTATGGTCCAGGAGGGTACCGTCAAGGTCGGTAAAGACGATGAACTGTCCCATAGGTATAGTGTAGAACATATCTGTTGCCTCACCCAACCCCCGGGGCGACCATGGTGCTGTATTTACGCTATAATTGCATTGAATAGCGCATTGCAAATCAGTTATGATATAAAATAATTTTCTTATTGGAGGAATAGCCATAAAACTTATCTTTCCCGGCGGCGCCGAAAAAGAAGTAGACGCGACCGAGCTTAAAAAGCAGATTGAGTCCTCAAAAGCCCTCGCCCTCAAGGTCGACGGCGAACTGAAAGACCTTACATCGATAGAATCCCTTGATCCCCGATCAGCCGTAGAGATCATCACCTTTGCCTCAAAGCAGGGGAAAGAGATATATCGCCACAGCACCTCTCATATCATGGCCCATGCCGTAAAGGAACTGTTTCCCGATACAAAGGTCGCCATAGGCCCTGCTACGGAAGACGGTTTCTATTACGACTTCGACAGAGATGCTCCGTTCACCGCCGAAGATCTCGAAAAGATCGAGAAGCGAATGAAGGAGCTCATCAAGAAAAACACCCCTTTTGTGAGAAGGACGCTCCCGAAGCAGGAGGCAGTAGCGCTCTTCAAGAGCAAGGGAGAGCAGTACAAGGTCGAGCTGCTCCAGGAGATCACTGACGATACCGTTTCGCTCTATGAGGAAGATGGGTTTGTGGACCTCTGCAGGGGACCGCACCTGACGAAGACAGGGCGGGTGAAGGCATTCAAGCTCCTGAGCGTTGCCGGCGCCTACTGGCGCGGCGACGAAAAGAGGAAGATGCTCCAGAGGATCTACGGGACCGCCTTTGAGACCAAAGAGGAGTTGAAGGCATATCTCGATTTTCTTGAAGAGGTAAAGAAGCGGGATCACCGGAAGATCGGCAAGGAGCTCGACCTCTTCAGCGTGAGCGATGACATCGGCCCCGGCCTTATCCTGTGGCATCCGAACGGTGCGATTATCAGAAGGACCATAGAGGATTTCTGGAGGGCCGAGCACGAGAAGTCGGATTACAAAATACTCTTCACTCCCCATATCGCGCGGCTGCACCTCTGGCAGCAGAGCGGCCACTGGGACTTCTACCGCGAGAGCATGTACTCGCCGATGGAG
Source organism: Nitrospirota bacterium (assembly GCA_040754455.1). Lineage (GTDB taxonomy): Bacteria > Nitrospirota > Thermodesulfovibrionia > Thermodesulfovibrionales > Dissulfurispiraceae > JBFMCP01. Next base: position 25,224 of record JBFMCP010000023.1, on the reverse strand, counting down.
GTGGAAGATGTTGCGTATGAGCTCAAGCCGATGAACTGTCCCTTCCACATAGGCATTTACAAGAGTTCCCTGAGGAGCTACCGGGAACTGCCGATCAGATATGCTGAGCTGGGGACGGTCTATCGCTTTGAGCGCTCGGGAACGCTGCACGGCCTCATGAGAGTGCGGGGATTCACCCAGGACGATGCCCATATATTCTGCAGAGAGGACCAGATCGAGGAAGAAATATTGAATATTCTCGACTTTACCCTCATTATTCTGAGGACCTTCGGCTTTGATTCATATGACATCTATCTTTCTACCCGGCCCGAGAAATATGTAGGTACTCCGGAAAACTGGGAGCGGGCGACCAATGCCTTGAAGCAGGCACTGGAGAAAAAGGGGCTGAAGTACGAGGTCGACCCTGGTGAGGGTGTCTTCTACGGGCCCAAGATCGATATAAAGATAAAGGATGTCCTGAACAGATCGTGGCAGTGCAGCACCATACAGGTCGACTTTAATCTCCCTGAACGGTTTGACACGAGCTACCGGGGCAGCGACGGCAAGGATCACCGGCCGATCATGATCCACCGTGCGCTGATGGGATCCCTTGAACGCTTCTTCGGCGTGCTGATCGAGCACTATGCAGGTCTTTTCCCGCTCTGGCTCTCGCCGGTACAGGTGGCGATTCTGACGATATCGGAAAAGCACGATATCTATGCAAAGAACATCTACCGTTCGATGAAGCAGGCGGGCATACGGTCTGAGCTGAACCTCGATAACGAGAAGATCGGCTACAAGATCAGAGAGGCGACGCTCAGGAAGATCCCCTACCTGATCATTCTCGGCGACAAAGAGGCAGCGGAGCAGAAGATAACGGTGCGGAAGCGGAGCGGCGAGAATATCGGACCGTTTACAATTGATGAATTTCTGGCGATAATAAAAGATGAAATAACAAGCAGAAAGTAAGAAGTAAGAAATAGTCGATCTATACGTACGAAGGAAGGAGAGGATATTGTACTCCTGCTTCTAACTTTATTTTGGAGGTGTGAACATCAGTAAAGAAACTGTCAGAGTCAATGAAGGCATCAGGTCCAGAGAGGTGAGGCTTATCGGTGATGAGGGCGAGCAACTCGGGATTGTCCCCATTAACGAAGCGCTGCGGATCGCGCGGGAGCGGGGATATGATCTTGTCGAGGTTGCTCCCGGCGCTACACCGCCCGTATGCAGGGTGATGGATTTTGGTAAGTACAAATACCAGATGAGCAAGAAGCACACGGCCCGGAAGACGGTCGATGTCAAGGAAGTGAAAGTCCGGCCCCAGATCACCGACCACGATCTCCAGCTCAAGGTGAAGAACATCAGGAGATTCCTCGACGAGGGAGACAAGGCAAAGGTCACCATGTACTTCAGAGGACGCGAGATCGTGAGGCCTGAGTTCGGAATGAAGGTGTTCCAGAAGATGACCGAGCTCCTTGCCGGCCTGGACGGAAAATTCAGTATAGAGCAACAGCCGAAGCTTGAGGGCAACCATATTACCATGGTGATTGCACCGAGCAGCAAATAACCGCTGAAAGATAGTCCCCAGATAGCCAGTAGCAAAAGTCAGAGGAGAAAAGGTATAATAGTTCTCTTTGCGTGACCTTGCTACTGACTATCTGTTTTTTACCTCAGAGCAGAGAAGAAAGGAGGATCGTATGCCAAAGCTGAAGACCCACAGGGGCGCTGCCAAGAGATTCAAGGTGACGGGCAGCGGTAAGATAAAGAGGAACAAGGCATATAAGAGCCATCTCCTGACCGGTAAGCCCTCGAAGAGGGGCAGAAATCTCAGGAAGAGCACACTCGTACCCAAGGCACAGCACGATAATGTAAAAAAGCTGCTGCCCTATATGGTTTAAATCCGTTTGTTCAGCAGTGGTCCTCAGCAATGCATGGGGGCTCTTTTTTGGAGGCGCCACTTGACGCCTCTGCCGTTCAGTTGCTAAAATGTAAGCTCTTAAATTAAAAGAGAAGTTTTTCGTTCCTATAAGGAGGAGAGCATGCCGAGGGCAAAAGGTGGCTTTAAGACCAGACGATATCATAAAAAGGTAGTAAAGAGTGCGAAGGGCTACTTCGGCGCGCGGAGCAGGCTGTATAAGGTCGCAACGCAGGTCGTTGACAAGGCCCTTATTGCTGCATACAAGGATAGAAAGCTCAAGAAGCGCGAGTTCAGGGCACTCTGGATCGCACGTATCAATGCAGCGCTCAGGTCTATCGACATGACCTACAGCCAGTTCATGGACGGATTGAAGAAGGCCAACATTGCCATGAACAGGAAGGCCCTTGCCGATCTGGCATACCATGACTTCAAGAGCTTCAGCGAGCTCGCAGCCCAAGTCGCAAAAAAGAAATAGTACAACGATACCATGATCTCTTATGCACGGAACAGGCGGAGACATTCTCTCCTGTTCCGTGCATCAGCGTTTAAGCAATGATCGACGATCTGAGACGAACATTCCTTGAGGAGCTGTCATCCGCCGTTACACCTGACGATCTCTCCCGGCTCAGGGTAAAGTACCTCGGCAGAAAAGGGCTCATTACCGACCAATTGAAATCGCTCTCGTCAATCCCTGCCGATGAGCGGCCCGCCTTCGGCAAGAAGGTGAACGAGCTCAAGCAGCTCATTGAGCAGGAGATCGATGCCAGGGAGTCTTCGCTCAAAGGCGAGGCGGTCAGACAGCAATTGATGAAAGAGTCGATCGATATCACCCTGCCCGGCAAATTCACTCCCTTTGGCAGCGTGCATCCCCTCAGCAGGACGCTTGCGGAGATCGTCGATATCTTCGTCAGAATGGGATTCATTGTCGAGGAGGGGCCCGAGGTGGAGCTCGACTACTACAACTTCGAGGCACTGAATTTTCCCAAGGAGCATCCTGCCAGGGATATGCAGGACACCTTCTTCATCAGCAAGGACATTGTCTTGAGGACCCATACCTCACCGGTACAGGTGAGGGGCATGGAAAAGAGAAAGCCGCCGGTACAGTTTATCGCCCCCGGCAAGGTCTATCGGTGCGATGCGGACATTACCCATACGCCCATGTTCCACCAGGTGGAGGGGCTTATGGTCGATAAAGATATCACCTTTAGCCATCTGAAAGGCATTCTCGAGGCATTCCTGCACCAGATGTTCGGCCCTGATACGCCGGTACGGTTCAGGCCGAGCTTCTTCCCTTTTACCGAGCCCTCGGCTGAGGTGGATATCGGCTGTATTCTCTGCAACAACACGGGCTGCAGAGTGTGCAAAGGATCGGGCTGGCTCGAGGTCCTCGGTGCAGGAATGGTACATCCCGCTGTCTTCGAGCATGTGGGATATGACCCGGAAGAATACACCGGCTTTGCCTTCGGCATGGGCGTGGAGCGCATCGCCATGCTGAAGTACTCCATGGACGATATACGATTGTTCTTCGAGAACGATATCAGATTCTTGAAGCAATTTTAAAAGAAATATGCAAAACTCTAAATCCGAATATCGAAATTCTAAACAATTTCAAATGACCAAAATCCAAAACGAGGAATAACTACCCTTTGGGATTGAGGTTAGTGCTTTAAACTTGTTTAGGATTTAGAATTTCGAATTTAGGCTTTATCCGGAGAGATTATGCGTGTTCCCTTTGAATGGCTTAAAGAGGTAGTCCCTATCTCCGTTTCGGCAGAAGAGGCGGCGCACCGGCTGACCATGCTCGGTCTTGAGGTGGAGGCATTGGAGCGGGTCGACAGTGATACTGTTTTCGAGATCAACATCACTCCCAACCGCCCCGATTGTCTCAGCATTATCGGTATAGCGCGAGAGCTTTCAGCTGCCTACGGAATCCCCGTGGAATTTCCGGAGCACGATGTTGTTGCAGAGGCCGGAGAGCTGGATTTCAACGTGGATATCCTTGAGCCGGCGCTCTGCCACCGTTATGCCGGAAGGATTATCCGGCATCTCAAAGTGGGGCCATCACCTGAATGGCTGAAGAAGCGGCTTGAGAAATGCGGCATCCGTTCGATCAACAATGTGGTCGACGTTACCAACTATGTCCTCCTGGAGCTGGGGCATCCTCTCCACGCCTTTGATCTCCATACGCTGCGGGGGCACCGCATTCGCATCGGCACTCCGGGCGGCACACTGGGTAGTCATGCCACGACTAGGCTTACCACCCTCGATGGTGTCGAACGGGATATTCCCGAAGATACACTCCTGATATGGGATGCCGAGCGTCCGGTGGCCGTTGCCGGCGTCATGGGCGGCGCCGAGACCGAGGTGAGCAGTGATACGGTGGATATTTTCATCGAGAGCGCCTATTTTGATCCTGTATCCGTACGGAAAGCCTCGAAGACGCTGGGATTGAAAACCGAGGCCTCGTACCGTTTCGAGAGAGGCGCGGACATTAAGATGCTCAAGAAAGCCCTCGACCGGGCGGCGTTCCTCATGCAGGAAGTGGCCCGGGGAGAGATATACGGCAAGATCGATATTTACCCGAAAAAGTATGTGCCGGCGGAAATAAGGACAAGCAGTGACAAGATCAACCGGGTGCTCGGCCTGAGGCTGCAAAAGAGTGAAATAATCGGCCTTCTGAGTCCCCTGGGTTTTAGTGTGGAAGAGACAGGTGAGGTGTTCACCATAAAGCCGCCGGCCTACAGAATGGATGTCCGGAGGGATGCGGACATTATTGAAGAGGTCGTGCGCACCTACGGCTATGATCGTATCCCCGCGACACTGCCGAAAGCGCTGGTCGGGCTCACTGATCGCGAGGACCTGAAGAAAGTCTACCACGAGAAATTTTTGGGTGAGCTGAAGGCATCGTTTCTGAAGTCGGGATATACGGAAGTGATCAACTACAGCTTCATGGCGCCACAGGACCTCGATCTGCTCCAGATCGGGGAGGGTGATGAGCGGCGGAAGACCGTGTTCGTGAGGAACCCGCTCAGGGCTGAAGATTCATGCATGCGCACGACGCTCATCCCGGCGTTGCTCAGGAATGTGGTGCATAATGTCGCTCACGGCAACCGGGAGTTCAGGCTTTTCGAGATCGCAAAGATATTCATTGCCGAGCAAGCGGATGCGCTGCCGGTTGAAAAGCGACGCCTTGCCGCCGTGTATTATAAGGAAAAGACCAAGGCCCTTTATCCTGAACCTGCTGCTGATTTCTACGTGGTCAAAGGGATCATCGAAGCGATTCTAAAGGACCTCAAGATTTCGGGGTATTCTTTTGCCAGGTCTTCCGAGCCTTTTCTGCACCCTGGACAATCAGCGGATATCATGATCGGCAACGACCGGATCGGTTCTGTCGGTGCGCTCTCACCGCTAGTGACCGAGCGTCTTGAGGCAAAAGTCCCCAAACTCTCCCTTTTCGTCATCGATCTCGACCTCGATCGTCTTGTCCCCTACACGATGCAGGAACTGAAATACCGTCCCCTGCCCCGTTATCCCTTTATCGAACGTGATACGGCGATCATTATCGATGCCAGCCTGGAAGCTGCGCAGATTGTGACATGGCTCAAGGCATACCCTACCGAGCTGATCGAAGATATCTGGCTCTTTGACGTGTATCAGGGCAAGAACATCCCTGAAGGGAAAAAGAGCATTGCCTTTACGGTGAGATACAGGGCGACTGACAGAACACTCACCGATGAAGAGATTGATCCGGTGCACCAGACACTGGTCGCGTATATCCTCGACAAGACGAAAGGAGAGCTCCGTTCATAGTTCACCGTTCATCGTTTTTGACCATGAACAGTATGAAACTATGAGCGGACGACTTTGTATCCTGCCTTCTCGATGGCTGCCTCGATATCCTCTTTCTTCAGCTTTGATTCATCGAATTTGACGGTAGCGCTCCCGACGGTCACATCAGCCTGTGTCACTCCTGCAAGTGCGTCGATCGCTTTTTTGGTCCTCATGACGCAGTGCTGGCAACTCATTCCTTCGATCTTTATCGTAGTTTCTGCCATAAATGAACCTCCTCATTGAATATATACAAGTATCATAACCAACGGGGGAAGGATAATCAATTGGAACGGAGTCCAATAACCGGTAAATCGGAGCATCATATTATGCGTCGAGGACGCTCTTGATTGCTCTGGCGATGGCCTGGCGGGTAAAGGGTTTCTGGAGGAACGCCTTGGCGCCGTTCTTCAGCAGCGTATCGATTCCCGCAAAGCCGTTGTAGCTGTATCCCGAGCAGAGGATTATCTTTACCCCGGGATCTATGGTCCGCAGTGCCTGAAAGACCTCGCTGCCCCCCATCCTCGGCATGATCATGTCGAGGACGACCAGTGATATCGAGTCCCTCATCTGTCTGAAGATGGTGATGCCGTCATTGCCGCTTTCCGCCGAGAGCACTTTGTACCCGAGGGGTTCCAGCATATCCCGCGTGAGGTCACGGATGTCGGCGCTGTCGTCAATAACGAGGATCGTGTTGTCGCCGCGGAGATCTTCAATACCGTTGCTCTCCTCGCTTGCCCTATCTTCACTGGCACCGGTGATCGGCAGGTAGATATTGAACCTCGTTCCCTTGCCCGGCTCGCTGTAGAGATTGATATATCCCCCGTGGTTGTTGATGACCGAATGCACGATGTAGAGCCCGAGCCCTGTTCCCTTTCCGGTCTCCTTTGTAGTGAAGAAGGGATCGAAGATCTTGCGCTGCGTATCCTTGTCCATGCCGATGCCGGTATCTGAAACCGACAGCTTTACAAAACCATTTTTTTCAGAGGGAAGAGTGTTTGCCGCACCGTTTTCGGTGCCGACGACAGCGGTCTCAAGGGTGAGTACGCCGCCCTCGGGCATGGCGTCCCGCGCGTTGACGGCGAGGTTTATGATTACCTGTTGCAGCTGCGAGGGATCGGCCTTTATCAGGGGTAGCGGATTCGAGAGGTTGGTCATTATCTCGATATTCTTCGGAATGCTCCTCTGGAGCAGTTCCAGGCAGTTCTCGACAACGGCATTGATATCGACCGGCTTTGTCTCGAGCTTCTCCTTCCGGGTCACCAGGAGGATCTTCTTTGCCAGGTCCGCGCCTTTTTCTGCGGCGTTATATATGACCGATGCCGGCTTATAGAAGGGGTCGCCTTCTCTTGAAGAAGAGAGCATGATTTCCGAATAGCCGAGGATGGCGGTCAGGAGATTGTTGAAGTCATGGGCGATGCCGCCAGCAAGGGTGCCGATGGCTTCCATCTTCTGCGCGCGCAACAATTGCTCATAGAGCCTTTTTTCCTGGGTGATGTCCCGCTGGATCGAGGCATAGTTCATCCCCTCGTCGGTCTGGATGGGGAAGATGACCGCCGAGGCATGGTAGACCTCGCCGTTCTTTCTCCTGTTGATGAACTCACCCCTCCAGACATTGCCTGCTTTTATCGTCTCCCAGAGCTTTTTGTAGAACTCTTCATCATGGAACCCGCTGTTTAGGATGCTGGTCCTTTTGCCGACTACCTCGCTCACCGCATGTCCGGTTACCGATTCGAAGGCAGGATTGGCATAGGTGATGTAGCCGAGGGCATCGGTGATGACAATGACGTCGAAGGCCGAATCGATCACCTGCTTGAACCGCAGCAGCTGCATCAGACTTTCGGCCTTGTTGAGGGCGATGGCGGCATCCGCTGCGATTGCCTTGAGGAGCATTTCATCCTCTTCGGTAAACCCTTCGGGCTTGTTGGCAAAGTAGAGAATGCCCACCGGTCTCCCCGCATCGGAGAGAATGGGATGAGAGAGCAGGCTCTTTATCTCGGGGTGCCCTTCAGGAAAGGAGCCGCTGAAGGCATAGTGTCCGGCGACGTCGTTGATACGGACCGGCGTAAGGGCGAGCCGCGTAAACTCAAGCACGCCCTTCCCTTCGGGCAGTTTTCGTTCGGTACCAAAGGAAGAGCCTCTGGCGATGATTTTTTTGAACTTGCCCGCTTCATTAAAGAGCGCTATCGCTGCGACTTCCGCACTGATCAGCTGACTCGCCTTATCGATAATCAGGTCGAGGAGCTCGTCCGTTGATGAGAATTCATGAAGCGAGATGGCGATACTGTGCAACGTCCGGCATTGCTCGGTCTTTTTTAAAAGCCTCCTGAATGCATCGTTCGTCGCTGCACCGATCGCATCGAGCTCCGTTATCCCTGTGGTCCTTATCTCACGCCCGCTCTGTATGTCGTCGGTGATTCTCTTGACCGGCTGCCTGAAGTTGCGATGGAGCACAAAAGCGACTGCGATGATCATTACTATCGAGCCGATTCCTATGACAGGAATAAGGAATTTCACCTCGCTCTTATAGGTCAGTAAATTTTTGGGGGCAGACACCGTGACGATCTTCCAGTTCCATACGGGGAATTCCATGGCATAGCCCTGTATGTGCCTCTGCCCTTTATCAAAGTGAAACTCCCCGTTTTTGAGCGAAGAGGGCTGTATGAGGGCGGCTATTTCAACATCAGCGAGCGTCAGGAGCGCCTTCCCTTCTGTGGTGATGATTATTCCCTGAAGGTCATTAGCTTTCCAGTAGGAAGATACCTCCTCAATGACGGTATGCTTTTTCGCATCGGCCACAACGGGTTCGTCAAGGAGCTTTGAAGAGATGAGCTCGGTAATCGCTCTATCGAGTATCTTTTTCACTTCCCGCGAGTGGATCGAGACCGCAAAGCGGTGGTAGTCCTCGAGTATGCTGGTAACGATGGTATTGACGAACAAGAGGAGCGCGAGCGTTATGAGCGTGATAAGGGCGAAGATAGGAATAAGTATTTTGAATACTGCACTGGTTCTATCAATCCTTATCACGGTATTTTTCGATGGCCGCCTTTAGTTTTAAGACATTATGTCGATATTTTTTCGGGGTGGGGGCAAACCCGTACTCCAGTTCGGGGTCCCAGCCTTTCATACGTTGCTTATCGGAGGGTTTTGAGAGGGGCTTTAATCGCAGGAGCGCCCCTTTGAATGCCTTCTCTGTTTCCGGGGAGACCGAGGGGGATGCGCAGAAGGTGAAGGGGGGAAGCGGGGGGGAGTGTTTCACTCGTCTGATATTCAAATTTTTGAATTCCTCATAGAGCGAATCCTTTACCGCACCTGCCGCTGCCTCATTGCGCAGCAGGGCGTCGATGATTCTGTCCTGGCTTTTTACATATACGGGTTGTATGGAGTCCAGGGCAATGTCCTCCTCTTCGAGCATCTTCCGGAGGGCAAAATAGGAGGCGGTCGAATTCTTGTAAAAGGCAATACGTTTGCCCTTAAGGTCTTTCATTGAAGTGACGGCAGGGTCGTTGGTGATGACCACCGACCGGTAGTAAGGCTTCCTCTCTTTTCCCAGCGATACCAAAAGCGGCTTTGCCTGGCACTTTTCATAGGCATTATAAAAGGGAACAGGACCGAGGTAAGCTACGCTAATCTCTCCGTTGCAGAGACCATTTACAATGGCATTATGGTCGTTGTAAAGCTTTAGCTTCCAGGTAAGAGAGGTTGTTTTATTGAGATAGTCGACAAAGGGCGTATACAGTTGCCAGATTTTTTCCGGGGTGTAAAAAGGGACGATGCCTACATACTGCACACTCCCTTCCCGCACTTCAGCAGGAGCAGAAGCGGCACTCAGTAATGAAAATAGCACTGCAAAAACAATGGTTGCTACAGAGCGCCTGTTTTCCATGCACCATGAATGTATACTAAATGATAAGAAAAATCAATAAAATAACATACAGCTCCGGTAGTCCCCTTTAAAAACCTTTATATTACTCTGATTATTATTAATGCTCGCAATGGCTGATTTTTCTTGACATCATCATGTCATTATAATATCATGACAACATGATGCAAAATGAAATACCACCGTTGCACAACAAAACAATCGACCGCTTTAATCAGGAAAAGCTCTATATTCAGCTCACCCGGATATTTCTTGAGGAGATAACCTCAGGGATGTGGGAAAAGGGCTGTCAAATACCCACCGAAGAAGAGCTCTGCAAGTTATATAACGTAAGCAAAATCACCGTCAGGCAGGCGATAACCAACCTCGTCTCCGACGGCTATCTGACAAAGGTTCAGGGCAAGGGGACTTTTGTAAGCTCGGTAATGCCGATGGTCGGTCTTGCCATGAGAACACTGCTTGCCGAAGACATGTTTGGAAAGGAGGTGAAGGTTGAGAGAGAGGTACTGTTCAGGGGCGTGAGGGAAGGACTCGCGGAGGCGCAGAATTACTTACAGACCGAGAGAGGTATTTATTATATCCTGTGCAGGAGGCTGGTGGGTGGAGAACCGGCTTATCTTGAAGAATCGTTCATTCCCCACCACATGCTGCCTGAAATAGACAAGCTTGATATTACGCATAATTCCCTGTACCCCTTGCTTCAGGAGCGGGGAGTAAAAAAAATCTTCAAAGCTATTCAGACGATGGAAGTCTCTCCGGCCGGGGCAGAAGCCGCGCAACATCTTGACATTGCTGAAGGCGTTCCCCTGCTCGTGATTCATCGGCTTCTCCTTAGTTCCGACGGGGCGCCGGTTGCTTATACGCGGTTTAAGGGGAGGAGTGATAAATATAAATTTCAGACGGAGTTTGAAAGAATACGGTAATACATTCAAAGAAGGAGGAAGAATTAAAACCATGCTAAGGCGATATTCAAAAGTAGTGCTCGTAGCAACAATCTGTATATCTGTGCTGCTCATGGCCGGCTCTGTGCTTGCATCAAGCGAGCCCTTAGCTGCTGCCCCTGGAGCGCAGTCATCGATGCCCTGGTGGGCCTGGCCGCTGATCCTGTTTATTGTGACATTTTTACTCGGTATTGTTGCAGTACTCGGCGGAGTAGGGGGAGGCGTTCTATTCGTCCCTATTATCGGGGGATTCTTCCCTTTTCATCTCGATTTTGTGAGAGGAGCAGGGCTCCTGGTCGCCCTCGCCGGCGCCCTCGCAGCCGGTCCCGGTCTCTTGAAAAAGGGCATGGCGGATCTGCGCCTGGCGTTGCCGGTTGCCCTGATCGCTTCCTCATGCGCGATTGTCGGGGCGATGATCGGCCTTGCACTTCCCACCAAGGTTGTTCAGACCGCATTGGGTGCCACCATTCTCGGCATTGTAGCTATAATGCTCATGGCAAAGAAGTCTGAATACCCCGAGGTAAAGCAGGCTGATGCCCTCTCGACGGCACTCAGGATCAACGGTATTTATTACGAGGCTTCGACAGGACAGTCGGTCAACTGGAAGATCCACAGGACCAAGCAGGGCCTTGCAACGTTTGTCATCATCGGCATTATGGCCGGCATGTTCGGCCTCGGCGCGGGCTGGGCGAATGTTCCTGTCCTGAACCTCATGATGGGTGCGCCGCTGAAGGTATCCGTTGCGACGAGCAAGTTTCTGCTCTCTATCACCGATACTTCGGCTGCCTGGATCTATGTGAACAACGGTGCGGTCCTGCCGATGATGGTGGTCCCCTCGATCATCGGCATTATGCTCGGGTCAATAGTCGGAGTCCGGATACTCGCAAAGACGAAGCCGGCGGCAGTTCGTTATATTGTCATTGCCATGCTCCTCTTTGCCGGGTCAAGGGCGCTGCTCAAAGGTTTGGGCATCTGGAACTAAACAAAGACGGTTTGAACCGTTTAAACCAATGAAAGGAGAGATGGTATGGAAAATAAATTAAAAGCAACAGAAGAACAGCTTGCCTATGCAAAACTTCTCGACCTGGGAATGAAGCTCGGCCTTGCGGCGCTCGTCGTCACGTTTGTTGTTTATCTGTCGGGCATTCTCCCACCCCATGTGCCGGTGAACGATCTGCCCAAATACTGGGAGATGTCGGTACATAAATATCTTGAGGCGACCAACATCCAGCCGGGCTGGGCATGGCTCAGGATGCTCGGCAAAGGAGATTTCCTCAACTTCACCGGTATAGCATTTCTTGCCGGCGTTACGCTTTTCTGCTATGTGAGGATCATCCCGATATTATTTAAAAACAAGGACAGTGTCTACGGCATCCTGGCGATTCTCGAAGTGCTGGTGCTGGTACTTGCTGCATCAGGAATACTGAAGTCCGGAGGACATTAATATGGCGGATAACAGGTGCGTCCCAGGTTTCAACAAGATTCTCCTCGCCACTGACGGTTCAAAGTTCAGTGAAGCGGCGACCATGGAGGCTCTTGAAATCGCCAAAGGCTGTTCAAGCACACTCTATGTGCTATCAGTGGTCGAGGTCAACCCCGAATATCAGGCCCTTGCCCCTCAGCTTGTCGAAAAGGCGGAAAAAGAGGCAAAAGCATACCTTGAATCCGTGAAATCAAGGGCCACACAAGAGGGGATTGTGTGCGAAACCATTATTCATCAAGGAGAGGAACCATACAAGTATATTGTTGATGAAGCAGCAAAGCGACAGGCTACTGTGATTATCATGGGCAGCCACGGGCGTACAGGATTAAAAAGGCTCTTGATGGGAAGTGTTACCGCCAGAGTCATTGGTTACGCAGCGTGCAAGGTGCTGGTCGTTTCGTGCTAGGTCCGGCATGATATTTCGCATTATGAGGACATATTCCCGACCATAGCGAATAGGTTGTCATTGATTGACCACTGTGCCGTGGTGTGATGCGTAGAAATTGCGAAAATGTCTGTTTTCATTGTTAAAAAGGCAGATCGTTACTGCCTTTTTAATTGGATTTTTGTATAGTATATGAGTCTGTGCCGTGCGTGGTACAACAATGAGTGGAATTAATACACATACCATTAATTTGGGCGAGGTGCTGCCGCTGTGGAGCACGATCCCCTTTGCGGGCATGCTGCTGTCGATTGCCCTTTTCCCGCTGCTCGCGCCCAAGTTCTGGCACCACCATTTCGGAAAGGTCTCGGCCTTCTGGGTATTGCTCATGGTGCTGCCCTTCCTTATAGTTTTCAAGGGAGCGGCCCTACATGAGGTGCTGCACATCCTTCTGGCTGATTATATACCTTTCATTATTCTTCTCGGCGCGCTCTATACGGTATCGGGCGGTATTCTGCTCAGGGGCACGGTGCGCGGCACCCCTTTAGTCAATACATGCATGCTGGCAATCGGAACGCTCCTGGCCTCGTGGATGGGAACCACTGGCGCCGCCATGCTTCTCATACGTCCTTTTCTGAGGGCCAATGCACACCGCAAGCACCGGGCCTTCATGGTGGTATTCTTTATCTTTCTCGTTGCCAATATCGGGGGCTCCCTTACTCCCCTCGGCGATCCACCGCTCTTTTTGGGCTTCCTCCGCGGCGTTCCCTTTTTCTGGACCTTTGCGATACTGCCGCACATGGCTGTTGCAGCAGCCATTTTATTGGCCATCTATCTTGTTATGGACATCTTCTTTTACAGGAAAGAAGGCAGTGCCGCACTCATGGTTGGGGAGGTGAAGGAGCCGCTGCGCATTGACGGCGGGCACAATATCTTGTTTCTCCTCGGCATTGTGGGGGCGGTACTGATGAGCGGTATCGTGAAGTGGAGCGAGGTATCCGTTCTGGGGATTCACCGGAACGTTCAGGACATCGTGAGGGATGCGCTCCTGATAGTAATGGGACTGCTCTCCCTCATGACGACGCCGCGAAGGGTTCGCGAAGGAAACGATTTCACCTGGTTTCCTATCAAAGAGGTCGCTATTCTTTTCGCGGGTGTCTTCCTGACCATGGTCCCCTGCCTGAAAATCCTGCAGGCTGGACCACACGGGACGCTTGCATTTCTTGTCAGATCGGTACGTGAGCCCTTCCACTATTTCTGGATTACCGGCATGCTCTCGAGCTTTCTCGATAACGCACCCACGTATCTGACCTTTTTGAATACCGCCACGGGGAGTTTCTATCCCGGTGTTAACGAAAGCCTGGCAGTGGTCGCTTTGCTGAAAGAGCATCCGGTCTTTCTCGAGGCGATCTCCGCAGGGGCGGTCTTTTTCGGTGCCGTGACCTACATCGGCAATGCCCCGAACTTTATGGTGCGCTCCATCGCAGAGGAATCAGGAGTGCCCATGCCCAGCTTCTTCGGGTATATGATAAAATATTCTGTACCGTTTCTGATTCCGATTTTCTTTGTGATGACCTTTATTTTTTTTTAAGAGGCTGGAGAAACCTGACTGCATGAAGATCGAAAAAATACTTTTCCCGACGGCCTTCAAAGAACTTGCCTTTAATTCTCTCGAATCGCTCTTCGTTTTGAAAGATGCCGGGCTGAAGGAAGTCACCCTCTGCTATGTTATCCCGAGGGATGCGGTCGCTTTTGTCCCTTTCGGCGGCTATCTGAAAGAAGAGGAGGAGCGGCTCAGGGAAGAAGCGAGGCTGCGCTTCGAGGATTGGCAGAATGCCCTTTCATCTGCAGGCATAGCAAGCACTATTATCATTGAAGTCGGAGAACCGGTGCCGAAAATACTCGCGATCGCGGCCAGAGAGAAAGTCGATCTTATTGTCGCAGGAAAAAAGAAGAAGACGGAAGTGGAAAATATTTTTATCGGATCGCATACCATGGCTATCCTCCGGCGCAGCCCGGTGCCGGTGTTAGTACATAAATATATGGTTCAGTTTGAATGGGACGGTGAAATCGTCTCCCGCACGAATGATCGCATATTTGAGAAGCCGCTCCTTACTACCGATTGGTCGTTGCCTTCGGAAAGTGCACGTGATCTCTTGTTATCGCTCAAGGGAGTGGTGAAGAGGGCGGCTGTGGCGCACGTCATTGATGCCAAATTGACGAAAGGATTGGAGCGGAATGAGTTGTTGCGCATCGAACAGGAAAGTGAAGATCGCCTAAAGAGTTATCAAGAACTGCTTGAGCAGGCAGGCATTACGACGGAAGTACACCTTTCCGCAGGGCAGACGGTTATGGAAATAATCCGCATTTCCCGGGAGGTAAAAGCGAGCATGATCATTATGGGAACAACAGGAAAAGACCGCATGCATGAGCTTTTCCTGGGAAGTGTCTCCCACCGGGTCGCCGAGATGTCTGAGTTGCCGACTCTTCTGGTCCCTTAATTCTTATTTCCGGTTCCTTATTATGCCGTCTAACGGTTGTGTCTGATAATGGGTAAACGTTGTTCTATTGCTTATCGATCGCATTCATACATCGCCTTTATAAAATGCCCTATGGGGTCAGAATCATTTATTTATCGGACGGCTTGAGGAACCTCAACTTGACAAAGCACGATGGTTTTGCAGAAAATATTCGACATTGTTGCCCAATTTAGGACAATACTGGACACGCTATGAATTTGAGTGTAAAAGATATTGCCGGACTGCTCAATATTTCCGAGAAAACGATATATAGAATGATAAAGAATGAAACCATTCCCTGTTTCAGGGTAGGAGGACAGTGGCGTTTCGACAAGAGGGAGATCGTCTCGTGGATGGAGGATACGCGGGAATTTTCACGAGAGACAGCAATAAGCAGTCCTTTGCTCGCCAAAGAGGAATCCATCTCCATTGCCGAGCCCCTCAGAAGAGGCGGCGTTTACCACAAGGTACGCGGACAGACGAAAGAGCAGGCGATTGCTTCGTGTCTGGAAATGATAAAGACACGTATCCCGCAGATAGATACTAAAAGACTCTTCGAGGCGATTATGAAGCGGGAGCACATATGCTCTACTGCCGTCGGGCATGGCATCGCGTTTCCCCATCCCCGACCGTTTAAAGAATTTACTGCTCCCCTCTCTTCCATAGCATTGTGCTGTCTTGAGAAGCCAATCCCTTTCGGGGCAGTAGATAATGAGAGAGTCGATACCCTGTTCTTTATTTTCCCCAAAAGCGAGCGGCGGTTTTTGAGAATTCAGGCGAAGCTGCTGCGCCTCTTGAAAGAAGAGGAAATAGTGCTGGCGCTGAAACACGCCTCGTCTTACGAACTGTATGATATGGTTTCCCGGAAAGAGGCAGAGATATTCGGGGGTGCGAAATGATGATTGCGCCTCTGGATGTTGCATCGCTCTCCGTTCTGCTGTTTTTGTTACTGGCCCTTATTGCTCCCCTTTTCAGAAGGAATCAGGCAACCATGATCAAGGTCAGTTTCCCACTCGCGGCCATCGCCTCGTTGTGTGCAGTTGCAGCAGGGATATGGGCGGTGGGTAACGGTACGGCCGACAAGGCGGTGCTTGCCCTCGGTCTTCCTGATCTGCCCTTTCATCTGCGGCTCGATTCACTTTCCGGGTTCTTTCTCACTACTATAGGTCTCCTTGCATTGTATGTATCGGTGTACTCAATCGGCTATGTCAAAGGGTTTCTGGGACAGAGGCCGGTAACACGGCTTATTATCTTCTACGCCCTTTTCATCGCCGGCATGTTCATGGTAGTGCTTGCCGACGACGCCCTGTTCTTCCTCATCTCATGGGAATTGATGGCTGCTGCCTCGTACTTTCTCGTGTTGTATGAGGATGAGAAGCCTGAAAACAGGAGGGCCGCATTTCTGTATGTCGTGGTTGCGCATATCGGTGCCGTTGCCATTCTCCTCTCTTTTGGCGTGATGGCGGGATTGGGTACAGGGTTCAGGGATTTTAGCGGCTATACCTTCGACGCCATGCGTGCATCACAGTTCCCGGTAGAATGGGCGACTGCGGCATTCCTCCTCGCTTTCTTCGGCTTTGCGGCAAAGGCCGGCGTCATCCCCCTGCATGTATGGCTGCCTGAAGCGCATCCTGTAGCGCCGTCCAATGTCTCCGCGCTCATGAGCGGAGTGATGCTTAAGACCGCCATTTACGGCGTCATTCGAGTAACGTTTGACCTTATCAAAGTATTCCCCTGGTGGTGGGGTGCCCTTGTGTTGGTGTTCGGGCTTGTTTCCGCAGTGATGGGAGTCCTCTACGCGTTGATGCAGCATGATTTGAAAAGGCTGCTCGCCTATCATTCCGTTGAGAACATCGGGATCATCCTCATCGGCATAGGGCTGTGCATGATCTTCACCTCATTCCATATGCCCGTTTTTGCAGCCCTGGCCCTGACGGCGGGGGTCTACCATACGTTAAACCACGCGATGTTCAAGGGTCTCCTCTTCATGGGCGCCGGTGCGGTGCTCCACGCGACTCATGAACGTAATATGGAGGAAATGGGAGGGCTTATCCATACGATGCCCTGGACAGCGGCTCTCTTTCTCATCGGATGTATTTCGATTTCCGCGCTGCCACCGTTCAACGGATTCGTTTCCGAATGGCTCACCTTTCAGGCGTTTCTGCTTTCGCCGTCTCTGCCGGCGCCCCTGCTGAAACTCCTTATGCCGGCAGGAGCCGCACTGCTCGCCCTCACCGGTGCCCTGGCTGCCGCATGCTTTGTGAAGGCCTTCGGCGTCACCTTTCTGGGGCACTGGCGGGGACATCACAGGCCTCGCGTCCACGAGGCGGACTGGTCGATGAGGGCGGGGATGATCATGGCTGCAGCTACGTGCCTGCTCCTGGGAGTCCTGCCGACTGTTTTTATTGGCTGGGTGGATACGGTTCCTGTACAACTGGTTGGCTCCACAATAAGCGCATCGGCCGGGACCTACGGGTGGCTCTGGCTTACACCGATAGCACCGGAACGGGCATCGTATTCGGGCGTTATTGTCTTTGTGGGCATTCTGGTCGTTGTTGCTGCGGCATATCTTCTGCTCCATATCAAACCGGGGAGGATCCGCCGCGGACCGATCTGGGACTGCGGGTTTGAGAAGCTTACGGAGAGAATGCAGTATAACGCAACCTCGTTTTCGATGCCGATACGGAGGATCTTCGGCTATCTCTTCAGCATAAAAGAACAGGTGCGACTGAGCCCCCAGGCCGCCCACAGCGCTTTTCCGCGGAGACTCAATTATTCACTCCGCGTGCGTGACCGCTTCTGGGGATGGATCTACCTACCGGTTGCACAGGCGAGCTTCTGGATATCCCGGTACGTAGGAAGACTCCAGCAGGGCCGTATCCAGGCGTATCTTATTTATTCGTTCATAACGATCATCGTTCTTTTACTATTTGTGAGATGAGGTTTTCACCGTTAATCATAGAGATACTGCAGCTTGTACTCCTTCTCGGAGCCGCCCCTCTCTTTATGGGATGGGTAAGGATGGTGAAGTGCTGGTCGCAGAACCGCCGTTCGCCGCGTCTGCTCCAGCCCTACAGCGATATTGCAAAGCTCTTTGCAAAGGACGTCGTGCTGGCGGAAAACGCTTCGTGGGTATTCCGCTTTACGCCGTATCTTGTATTCGGGGCAACCCTCCTTGCCGGGGGTATCATACCGATTCTGTCGGTCGATCTGCCCCTCTCGGCAACCGCCGATGTCATCGCGCTCGTCGCGCTGTTTGCTATTGCCCGGTTCTTCACCGCACTGGCGGGAATGGATATCGGCACTGCCTTCGGCGGCATGGGATCGAGCCGGGAGATGATGATCGCCTCGCTTGCTGAACCGGCGATGCTCATGGCGGTCTTTACCATGTCGCTGGCGAGCAAGTCCACCTCGCTCTCACAGATCGCCCAGGTAATCGCCCAGAGCGATATCAATGTGGTGCTGAGGCCCTCTCTCGCCTTTGCATTTCTGGCATTTATTATGATTGCGCTTGCGGAGACCGGCAGGGTACCGGTCGACAATCCGACGACACACCTCGAGCTTACGATGATACATGAGGCGATGGTCCTCGAATATTCGGGGAGGCACCTCGCGCTCATCGAATGGGCGGGCATGATGAAGCTTTTCCTTTTTATGGCACTGGGTGCCGCTGCGTTCGTTCCTTGGGGAATTGCAGAGACGGGGGACATTGCGGCGGTACCGATGGCATTGGTGTTTCTCGTACTAAAATTCGCGGTTGCAGGAGTCGTCCTGGTACTTATCGAGACCGGCCTCGCAAAGATGCGTCTCTTCCGCGTAACGGAATTCCTCGGGGCTGCGTTCCTGATGGCGACGCTCGGAATGCTCTCGCATTTCATACTGGAGTGATATGCCTATTACTATAAATATCCAGGTTGATGTACAGGCGATGGCGCAGATCGTCAGCTTCCTTGCGGCAATGGTCCTCCTGACCGCCTTCGGTATGCTCGTACAGCGAAGGATATACGGTCTCATTCATCTCTTCGCGTGGCAGGGTCTTTTCCTTTCGGTCAGCACGGCCATCGTCGGCTATATGGCAAACAGGCATCATCTCTATATATCTTCATTATTGACGCTCAGCCTGAAGGTGATACTGCTCCCCTATATTTTGCATGTGCTCATCCATAAACTGAAGATACGCAAGGAGATCGAGACCGTGGTGAACGTACCGGTCACCATGCTCATCGGGGTTGCCCTCGTGATATTCTCCTATCATCTGACCGCTCCGGTGCGCGAGCTCTCTACCTTCATCACCCGCTCGATACTCGCCATCGCCCTCGCAACGGTAATGATCGGGCTCTTGATGATGATCACGAGACGGCATGCCGTTACCCAGATCATCGGCTTCCTGGCGATGGAAAACGGTCTCTTCTTTGCGGCAACAAGCGCCACCTACGGCATGCCCCTTGTGGTGGAGCTGGGTGTGGCAATCGACATATTGATCGCGGCCTTTATCTTCGGTATCTTCTTTTTCCATATCAACACTACCTTTGATAGTCTTGATGTGGACCAGATGGCGCGCCTGAAGGAGGGAGATTAGGATGTTGCTGCTCATCCTTCTCGGAGTTCCGCTTGTTGCCGCGATTGTTCTCGCCTTTGTAGGCGACAGGAGACTCGCACCCGAGGTCAATATCGCCGGCTCCGCAGCCACCTTCGTGGCAGGGACTTTGCTGGCGCTTGAGGTCTATTCAGGCGGCCCCATGCTTGCCGGCAGGAAATTCTTCTTTGTGGATGCATTCAGTGTCTATCTGGCGGTGCTTACCTCCTTTGTCTCTATGACCACCGCTATCTTCAGCAGAAGATACATGAGGCGGGAGCGGGAGCACGGCAGGGTCGGCCACTGGGGAATGCGCTTTTACCATGCCATGTTCCAGCTGTTCATATTTGCCATGCTCCTCTGCCTCCTTACCAATAATGTAGGCGTCCTGTGGATCGCTATGGAGCTTGCCACATTGTCGACCGTCCTGCTGGTATCACTGTACCGCACGCCGACGGCGATCGAGGCTGCATGGAAATATTTCATCCTGTGCGGTGTGGGCATAGCGCAGGCGCTTTTCGGGACCGTTCTTTTGTACTTTGCCGCTGAGAAAGTGCTGGGTGAGGGCGGTGAGGCACTCCTCTGGACGAACCTGATTCAATTGAGCGACAAGCTCGAGCCGACCATCCTTTCATTGGCCTTTGTTTTTCTGATGGTCGGGTATGGCACAAAGGTAGGACTTGTCCCGCTCCATAACTGGCTCCCCGACGCCCACAGCGAGGGCCCGACGCCTATTTCCGCAGTGCTTTCAGGACTGCTCCTAAATATCGCCCTTTATGCACTGGTGCGCTGCAAGGCACTGGTAGACGGCTCAACGCAGTCCCACCACGCCGGTGATATCATGATGGGCTTCGGCATACTGTCCATTCTCGTGGCAGCCTTCTCCTTGCTCAGGCAGAAGGATATCAAGCGGATGTTCTCGTACTCATCCATAGAGCATATGGGCATCGCCACCTTTGCCTTCGGGCTGGGCGGCCCTATTGCGACCTATGGCGCGCTGCTCCATATGCTTGTCCACAGTCTGGCAAAATCCTCCATATTTTTCACGGTTGGGCATGCATCACAGATGCACTGGACACAGGAGATGGACAAAATACGGGGGCTTATCAAAGGTAATCCCCTCGTGGGATGGGGCTTGATGCTCGGAGCAATGGCCATCGTAGGAATGCCGCCGTTCGGCGTTTTTACGAGCGAGTTTCTGATTCTTACCGCAACCATCAAGGATGCGCCCCTCATGACGCCGTTTCTCCTTCTGGGCCTTGCGGTTGCGTTTGCCGCTATCTTCAGGAAAGTGCAGCATATGGTTTCGGGGGAAGTTCCTCCCTATCAGAAACCCATGAAGGTGGCTCATATGCCGGTGCTGTTACATATGGCTCTGGTGCTTGCAATCGGGCTGTACATGCCGGATTTCCTCAATCAATGGTTCCATAAGGCAGTGGAGATACTGAAATGAGTCTGCTCAAAGATGCCCTCTCAGCATCCCTTGGCAATGAGGTGAATTTCAGGGAAGCCTACCAGTACCCGGCGTCTGTGGTATTTTGCACGGTACCCAAGGAGAGATTCGCCGAGGCCGCAAAGGCGATGAAAAAGGCGTATGCCTTTCTTGCCGCAGAGTGGGCAACGGAGGAGACGCCGTGGTTCGGCATATTTGCCTGTTACCGCTGGGGCTCGGAGTACCTGATTGTCAAGACCATAACAACGATGGATGACCCGACATTCCCGACGCTTACGAAGCGATACCTGCCTGCCTATCGGTTCGAGCGGCAGATGCACAGCCTCATGGGGGTTGTTCCCGTGGGGCATCCGGACTTGAGGCCGTGGATAAAGTTCGAGGACTGGCCCGTTGATGCGTGGCCGCTGAGAAAGTCCTTTGATGCATCGCGTCCCCTGCAGAGAGTAAAGGGTGAATATCGCTGGTCCCGGGCAGAGGGCGAAGGGGTGTATGAAATACCTGTCGGCCCGGTCCATGCGGGTATTATTGAGCCCGGACATTTCCGCTTCCAGGCAGTGGGTGAGCAGATACTCAATCTCGAGGAGCGGCTCGGCTATGTGCATAAGGGCATCGAGAAACGGTTTGAGTCCATGGCGTGGGAGGAGGGCTTCAGGCTCGCCGGAAGGGTGTCGGGGGATACCACGGTGGCGCATAGCCTTGCGTATTGTATGGCGCTCGAATCCATGACAAGATGTGCCCCTCCTGAAAGGGCACTCTGGCTCAGGGCGCTCTTCCTCGAACGAGAACGCATCGCCAACCATTTGGGCGATATCGGTGCTATCTGTAATGATGTGGCCTTTGCCTTTATGCTGTATCAGATGATGCGATTGAAGGAAATGCTCCTCCGCACCAACCACGAACTTTTCGGCCACCGGTTCATCATGGACAAGGTTATTCCGGGCGGTGTTGCTGCGGATATTGATGAAAAGGGCAAAGAGAAGATACTCAAAGAAATGAGCTATCTCGAAAAGCAGTTTGAGCGGCTGGTTGCTGTGTATGACGATAACCCTTCTCTTGAGGACAGGGTGAGGAATACAGGGATTCTTCTCCCGGAAAAGGCGCGGGAGCTCGGTGCAGTGGGCATTGTGGCGCGGGCGAGCGGCCTGAATCTCGATTGCCGTGCGCAGTTTCCGTTCCCGCCGTATGATCGTATGGAGATCAATGTGCCGGTGCTCATTTCCGGAGATGTGCACGCACGGGCCTGGGTGAGGGTGGAAGAGGTAAGAGAGTCCATCAGATTGATCAGGGAACTACTCAAAAGCCTTCCGGCCGGCCCGATTGCCGTGCCTGTTTCGGTTCCCCTGGCCGACAGGGCCGGGTTTGCTGCAGTAGAAGGCTGGCGCGGCGAGATCATCTATTGGCTTCAGTCGGGACCGAAGGGTGAAATGAACCGCTGTATGGTCAGGGATCCGTCCAGCATCAACTGGCTAGGCCTCGAGCAGGCGATACCGGGGAATATCGTGCCCGACTTCCCCCTTTGTAACAAGAGCTTTAATCAATCCTATTCGGGGAACGACCTTTAGCGTTGCAACATGTTGTTTTATTGGCTTTTTAATCCGAAGAAATTACCGTTACTGAGAGGCTACTGAGACCCTTCTACTACCTTCTTGATTGGATAGATTTTTTCTACCTCTCTTCTGAGATGATCCACGATCTTTAGTTTCGCGTATTTCTTTGTCATCTTACTGTCCTCATGACCCCACCATTGCTGCATGACCTCGATGGGGAGCCCCTTATTGACAAGTTGAGTGCCGAAGGAATGTTTGATGAATTCATACATGGTGATTTGAAGGTTGTTGCCAGTAATCTTATTGAATCGCTTGAGAGCAGCCGTGAAGATTGCCCCAACGGTGTTGTATTTGTAGGGGGCACCACGGAATTTGAAAACAAAATCTAGGTCGAAGGATCGATGCGGCAAAACGGCCACGGTTTCGGGGAACAGAGGATTATGGATTATGTCTTTTGTCTTTGTATGTTCGTTCAGGTCATCAATGGAAAACCCTCTCTTGTATGTCACCATCATATTTTCAAGGTCAATACTGTCCCATTTCAGCGCGCGGGCCTCATTCGGTCTGCATCCCTGGTAGACCATGTAACGGAAAAGGGGCTGATGGATTTCGGGGATGAAGTTTAATATTTGCTCCTGTATCTCTCTCGACACCGTTATGGGTTCATGCTCAGGCGGCTCTTCAAGTTTTGGGAAAGAAGGTCCAGGAGCTGGGATGATCCGCTCATCCTCAATAAGCCATCTGAAAAAACTCTTGAGTGTGTCCATTTTGGCATTGATCACTGAAATACTGTTTTTCAAGGTCTGGTAGTAATCCTTCGTGTTGCGGATCTCACGCACATCCCGATCACCGTAGAATGCAGCGAATTGCTTGCAGTATGTTTTAATGTTCTTGTAGGAGCCTTTTTTTAGCGTTGATATTTTCTCGCGTTCCCATTTAGCAATAAGTCGATTAAATTGATATTCGAGTGCTCTTTTTGATTTCCAGACAGTAATATCAAACTTACCAGGGACACTCTTCTGATCCATGGCAAGCTCATAGAGTGCCTGAGCCATATAGTGATTTGTGAGTGGCTTGCCCTCTAATGTATGACCTCGGGAAACACGTTCTCCCTCGTGGTTGAAATAAATGGTGAAGCGTTTTGGGGGAAGAAAATGGATAGGGCAGACATATCCACGCCTTTCATCCCATTTGAAAGGGCCTTTACATTCGGGGCATTTCCCTTCGGGCTGGATTCCTTTAGGCATAGGGATGAATCCCCAGGGATTGAGGCTTTGCGTGTTCTGCATAGCCGCTTAAAATTACTACGAGAGAGGGAAAAAGGCAAGAATTTTTTTTCTGCACAGACATGATTATGTGCATGATTTTATTACCTATATATGCATTAGTATTATGGGTGTATTATAGGCTTACTAAACATTTATTAGGGTGCTTGGGAAATGACCTCAATAATATTACCGTCCAAGTCTGCTTTTGCCATTACCCAATTCTTGACAACCCCACCAAACGCATTCTTACCTCGGAAGGTTGTTTTTACAATAAGGTAGTCTCCTTTATCCCAATAGACAGTCTCTTCATGCTTATAAGAATCTGGATCGTTCATTGATTCTTTTATTATTTTTTCTAGTCCTCTGTGTGAACCATCCCATGCACTAAAACCTCTTTCAATTTTTTCTTTGCGAAATTTTTCTGACGTGCCTCGACTGGGTGCATAGCCGGCCATGGCACCAAGTAAAGCTGCAAGAACAAAGAATGCTAAAAGTAGCTTTATCCTGAGCGACCATCCCTGTTTGCTATTGCAATATGGACATGCATCTGACCATTTCGGAACCGACATGGAGCATGTCTTGCATTTCTGAGCCATAAGTTACCTTTGACGGTTCCAGTCGATATGTTGCAGATCCGCTTCGAGATCTTTTGCAAATTTATTAAAGGCCTTTAAGTACATATCGAGAATAACACTGTTCCTTTCCTCATCGACCTTTCTCCGCTCTTTTATATCGACATCGAAGCTTTTTTGGAATAAGAATTTATTATTCTTGTCAAAGATGCTGATATCTACTTTTAAAAAACCATGGTATTCATGATCGGCTCCGGCTGCAAGGAGTCCGATGACGGGAGCGCCCATTATAGGATTGGGCTTATCAGTCACGAAAAATGCCTTGAGTTTTGCTTCAGTTTTGTAACCGGATGTAATGTTCCCGAATCGAGTGAACAGCATTTTCTCAAACGCTATATTCATAGGCATGTCAAACATCCTGTCGCCAAAAGACATTATTGAGATGGGATATTGAAAGTCGTAGTAAATAATATTCTTCTCTCTGAAACGGTCTTCGCGTACATCCATGACCAAGAAGTTTAAAGGCTGTGGATTTATAACAGGACTCTGGCTTTTAATAAGTGATTCTATTTGTATGGGTTGATGTGCACATGCACTGATAAGTAGACAGGCAATTAATATTATTGCCGCATCCGGCTTTTTAATGGGTAGCCCCAACATATAGTGGTTAAGCTCCTCTGAAGCATAGCGTTGGATTAGCTGGGGGCTTGGGGAATAGGTCCAGGCCACCGCAATGAAAATAAATGGTAGTTCGATAATGGGAACGATTACGAAAACCACAAGCCATTCTTTTCACTTTCTCGATCTTGGCATTGATCGCCTCTCCCAAGGCGTTGGTGATGCGATGCCGCGCGTAGGTAACGATATTATCAATA
>JBFMCP010000022.1:2572-54296 GCA_040754455.1 Nitrospirota bacterium | reverse complement strand
GGCCTCTCCGGTGATGAGATCAGCTTTACGGCGCGCATCGTTGCCGTAGCGGACGTTTTCGATGCGCTGACTTCGGACCGTCCTTATCGGTCTGCGATGCCCGTCGAAAAGGCATTGAGCATCATCTGCAACGGCATCGATATCGAGTTCGACCGCAACGTCGTCAAAGCGCTGATCGACCTGATAAAAGAGGGTATGGTAATAAAGGAGATCGGCAACGTCTACCGGAACCTGAAGTTCGAAGACATCCAGAACCTCAACCAATTCCTCCTCAGCCTCACCGAACAACTCATCAAATAGAAATCCTAAGCACGAAATCCTAAACTCTAAACAATAGCAAAATTCTAAATCCAAATGGCAAAGATTGTTTTGAATTTTGAACATTCGAATTTGTTTTCGAATTTAGATATTAGGATTTAGAGTTTCAATTCCTTTATATATTTTCCGAAAAGATCGAGCCCTTTCTTATGGTCCTCGGTTAATTCATAGTCGAGCTTGTTCCAGTAATCGAGGATGTCTTCCTCGGACATGAAGCTCCGCGCAGGTGCATGCTTCGCAATCTCGGGAAGATGCTGCAACGCATATTCTTTCGCGTGCTCGAGGTCCGCCAAAAATTTATCAAAGAGTTTTTTATTTCTTCGGGCCTCAGGTCTCATGATCCAGAGGGCAAAAACAAAAGGAAGGCCGGTGCGATTATACCAGATATCACCGAGATCGTACATCATAAGCCCGCAAGCTCGAAAGACCGGAAGACCGGCAGTCCCAAAATTCTTTTCTTCTGTACTTGCGCGCTTCCGCACCCCCGTGCTGTATTTGAGTGCATCATCGCCGATCAGGAGAAAGGCCTCTTTGCCGGAGTTCTCCGGATCATCGGTAACCGTCAATGTACAGCGAAGACCGTAGAACTTTTTAAGAATAATCGAGAGCAGTGCGACAGAGGTCTCCGATTGAGACGTAACAGCAATATCAGCGCCGCCTAATTCCTCGATCGGCCGTTCAGAGAATAGAAAGATGCTCCCCACGGGGCCTCTGGAGCTGATGGAGTGGCCCTCGACGATACGGTAGAAAGAGGGATACCGCAGGTACTCTATCGATGACGAGGGGCTTACATCGACCATCCCGTCACGGAGCATCCTGTTGAGACGTGAGGGCACTCCTTCCACGAACTCATACGCCGAGAAGTCGCCTACGCGCTCCAGTGCATAAAAGATCGGAAAGAGATTGGCGTAGGGAATTCTTCCTATTCTCAGTTTTCTGTTGATCATTGGTCAATAGTCAATAGTCATTGGTCGATAGTCGTTTGTCAGTTGTTTATTTATAATGACAAATGACCGATGACTAATGACTGCCTTATCCTTTGATGACCCCCATCGGCCTCAACCGTGCCACTTTTTTTGAGATACCGGCGTTGTGTACCACATTGACGACATCGGAGACGTCCTTGTACGCTTCGGACATCTCTTCCGCGAGGGTCTCTCTTCCTGCTGACCTGACAAAGATTCCCCTGTCCTCCAGCTCGCGCCATATGGAGCGGCCCTTTGCCTGCCTGATCGCCTGGTGGCGCGACAGTACCCTGCCAGCACCATGGCAGGTGGAACCGAACGTCTCCTGCATCGCCTTCTCCGTTCCAAGGAGCACAAAAGAGGCCCTTCCCATATCACCGGGAATGAGCACCGGCTGACCGAGATGGCGGTATACCTCGGGCAATTCAGGATGCCCTGGCGGAAAGGCGCGCGTGCTGCCCTTCCGGTGGACTACTAACTTTCTTTTCTTTCCGTTAACGATGTGATCCTCCACTTTTGCCACGTTATGGGCGACATCATAGATGAGCGACATGCCCAGATCTCCCGGTGACAGATTGAGCACCGTCATGAACGTCTCCCGTGTCCAGTGCATGAGACATTGTCTGTTGGCCCAGGCGTAATTTGCCGCAGCCTTCATCGCCGCAAGATAATTCTGCGCCTCAGGGCTCTTGAAGGGCGCGCAGGCGAGCTCCCGATCTGGCAGATCGATGCCGTATTTCTGTAGCGCCCTGCTCATCACTTCGAGGAAGTCGGTACAGACCTGATGGCCAAAGCCCCGTGAGCCGGTATGGATCATGACCGTCACCTGGTCTTTAAAAAGGCCCAATGCATTACCGGCCTGCTCGTCGTAGATCTCATCAACGTACTGCACCTCAAGAAAGTGATTCCCTGATCCGAGTGTCCCCTGCTGCGCACCTCCACGATCATAGGCTTTCCTGCTGATCAGCGAGGGGTCCGCTCCTTCGAGGCATCCGTGCGATTCGATCCTCTCGAGATCGTCAGTCACGCCGAAGCCGCGCTCCACTGCCCATCGTGCCCCCTTGACCAATACCTTTTCCGATTCGTCCTGGGTGAGCCGCACCCTTCCCTTTGACCCGACGCCCGAAGGGATCTCGTTATAGAGCGCTTCGACCAGCTGCTTCATCCGGGGAGCGATAAACTCCCGCTTCAGATTGCTCCTGAGAAGCCGCACGCCGCAGTTGATATCGTATCCGACACCGCCCGGCGAGATGACGCCCTCTTCGATATCGAAGGCAGCGACACCGCCGATGGGAAAGCCATACCCTGTATGGACATCGGGCATTGCCATAGAGGCACCGACAATGCCGGGCAAGGTGGCGACATTGGCCACCTGTTCAATGGAGCCGCTTTCGAGCTCCTCTTCCAGCACTCTATCGACGAAAATAATGCCGTTCGTCCTCATGCCGGGCTTATAATCTTTCGGCACTTCCAGCCTGTTATCATCTATTCTTCTCAACCGTGCAACCTCAACCATCATGAACCTCCAAAAGACAGTAGCCAGAAGTCAGAATCCAGAATAAAGGATGTTATTATATCTGCTTCTTGTTGTTTTTTTTCTTCATTCCGACTTCTGACTTCTGAATTCCGGATTCCGTGTTTTTGTTATATATCAAAAATGACCGCAATCTCCCATCGTCCGTTGATCCTGGCAACCTCGATATTGTGGTAGGTTGCCGCCTTGATGAGCAGCCTGCGCTCATGCCGTTCGATATCGAATTCCTCTCCGTACACTTTTGCCTTGATCGCTGTTTCGCTCAATTCCCGTATTGCAATCCGCCTGCCGATAAATCCATAGGTATCGAAGTGGAATATCAGCTCGTTAAGATAGTTTACGAGCAGCCCTTCGGGCGAATCGGCTTCGGCCTCGACATCAAGGTCCTGTTTCTCCTCGACCGCGGAGATATCGGTAATCAGATGGTACAACCCCCTGCCGGCATTGGCAAAGACCTCCTCTCTACTTTGTCCGTAGGCCCTCAGCCCGACATCGCCCGATATATCCAGGACTTCAAATTCCATAGGTAAATAATAGCACAGACGAATGGGGAGTATGAGGACGGGAAAAAGGCAGGTAATTATTCTTAACGACTTGTCGTTAAAGGAATGGAGAGGGGATTGGTCCTGTAACGGTTATCCCTTTAATACCGCTTCTTCGAGGCTCATGAACTGATCGACCTCGCTCTTCATTACCGAAGCCAGGTCTGCCAACGATACTATACCCGCCAGCTTTCCGTTCTCCGTTATCGGGAGTCTCATCACTTTCGCCCTGTTCATTATCCTTATTGCGGAATCGATATCAGCGTCCGCATCTGCGGTGATGACATCCGTGCTCATGATATCGCATACACAGGTCGACCTCGGGTCTTTGTTCTCGGCAACAACATCGAGAGCAATATCCCTGTCGGTCACCATTCCCTTGAGCTTTGAGCCGTCCTCAACAACGAGGATCGAGCCGATGTTATTCTGTTTCATCTTTGAAGCAGCCTCTTGAACAGAAGAATGGAATGAGACGGTTATCAAATTCTTCTGCATTATCTGCCGTACCAGCATAGGGTACCTCCTTAAGCGCCAATCCCCTGATTAAAACGTAACAGAAGAGGTAAGTACAGTCAAACACGGGAAAAGCCAGAATTCAGGAGTCAGAAGCTAGAAGAAATGAGGAGTGTTATTTTCCTTTTGGATTATAATTTCTAAATTTCACTTTATCCTTTCCCTTCTTTATTCTGGATTCTGGACCCCGGCTCCTGAATTCTGGATTCTGTTCTTTGCTATAATGGAATATGACATCAATGGTTACCTTTGCCGTCAGCGAAGAGAAGAATCGATGGCTCAAGAACAAGATGGAGGAGCTCGGCGTCAAAGAGAGCGATATCGAGGAAAAGTTCATACGCGCTTCGGGTAAAGGCGGCCAGCACGTCAACAAGACATCAACCTGCGTTTATATCAAACATCTCCCTACCGGCATCGAAATAAAGTGCATGAAAGACCGGAGCCAGTCGGTCAATCGCTTTCTCGCGCGGCGAGAGCTCGTTGAGGAGCTGGAACGGCGCTCGGGAAAACCTACCAACGAGGAGCTCAAGCGTGAAAAGATCAGGAAGCAGAAGGCCAGGGGTAAAAAACGGGCGCGGCTGAAACATGCGGGAAGTAAGGTACGTGTATGAGAGTCTCGAGATAAAATCACTATAGTGTTTTACCTCGAGACTCTCATGCTATGTGCATATTTTGTTGAAGGTACTATACCTACGCTTACACCACCAGCACCGGGCAGGGTGCCTGGCTGATCACTTTCTCGACGGCATTATCGCCGAAGAGCCGCCGGAGCCCTTTCTTCATCTGCCGGGCTCCCATGATGATGAGATCGCATCGCTCTTCTTCCGCCACTTCGAGTATCTTTTTGTGCACCTCGCCCTCTTCGAGGCGCGCTTTGATGAGCGCACGTTCCGCCTCTGCCATGTCCTTTATCTCTGAGACCGCCTTCGAGCCTCCGCTGTCGAGGACAGCGCCGATATTCCTGACGCCAGTAAGGTCGAGGTCGCCTTCATGAGGCGGCACCACCTTCACCACCGTCACCCAGCACTTTTCGTCCTGGGCGATCTTCAACCCTTCGACGAGTACTTCCTTTGAACCGTTCACCGCGATTAAAACTTTTCTACATCCCTTCATTCCTTTTACCTCACTATTAATATGGGACACGTTGCGTTCATAATAACCCGCTCGGTAGTGCTTCCCATGATCGCCTTGCTCACGCCTTTCCATCCGTAGCTTCCCATAACAATCAGATCGTTCTTGAAAAGCGAGGCGATCTCGACAATCTTGTCGCTGGCGGATCCCTCCTCGATCACCGTCTTTAAGGTGATGTCCTGGGCCGATGCAATCACTGCAGCGCTGTTGACAATCCTCTGCGCCTCCTGATGAAGGCTGTTCTTTATGCCTTCGGTCTTCACAAAGCCGATCATCTCCTCGTATCGGGGGATGACATAGAGCACGGTCACGTCCGCGCCGTCGATCTTCGCGATCCGGCATGCACGGTTCAGTGCGAGTTTGCTGAATTCGGAGCCGTCATAGGGGACGAGAATGGACTCGTAGGTTCCGGTGCATGCGGTGCAGGGTTTCTTCACCACCAGCACATCACAAGGGGCATTGAGGATGACATGGGCGGTGACACTGCCCATGATCAGGCGTTTCAGCCCCTTTCGTCCGTGGGTGCCGATTGCGACAAGATCGGCCTTTTTCTCCCAGGCAATATCATCGATTACTTTCGGGGGATCTCCCTGGCAGACGATCGATTCGACCTTGATACCGAATTCGGCGGATATATCCTCCTTTGATTGGAGACACATTCGCTTGCCGACCGCAAACCGTTTTTCTATCTGCTCAGGTGCATTGCCGAATTCTTCTTCGTCGAAATAGACGGCATGAACGAGGGTGATCTGTCCGCCGTGTCGCTTTATCCACTGAGCCGACTCCCTGAGCGCCGACTTGCTGAACTCGGAGCCGTCATAGGCTACGACGATCTTCTTATACATCGTGCTTGTCGCCTCAACGACACTCTTTTCTTTGCCGGAAACCGTTCCGAGGGGAACAACCTTACCATCCAGCATTAGTGTGCACCTCCTCCTTTTCTGAATACCATGCCGACGCCGAATCCGGCACCCAATGCCGCCACGATCGAGATGAATCCATAGAGCGCAGCGTTCTTTTTCGCCATGGTCGAAAGGGTCTCGACAAGGCCTACCTGCTCTACGAATACCTTCGTCTCAGCCTGGTCGATCACTTTTTTATCCTTCACGGCATATACGGTAACGATGTAATTGCCGGGAGCCGCCTGGTAGGGCCAGTCGAGCAGCACGTAGTAGTTCTGTTTGCCGTCCTGCTGGTTGACCGATATCTTTCCTTCGGATGTCGCATAGAGGTTTGCGTCCTGTTTGAATTTCAGGAATTCGTTAAACCACTTTTCCTTTTCTTCAGCGTTCGCCACCGGAGTGATTTCTATATGCTTTTCCAGTGCAGGATAGCCGATAACATACCGGTCCAGCTCTTCGCTGATCAATAGCTCATCGAGCTTTTTGGTGCTGTGGACCGAATAAAGATTGGGGACGTTCTCAAAATTCAGATCTCCCACATTCATCCACAAAAAGCCTGCGACCTTTCCCTTCTTCTTCAACAGCTGGTGTCCTTCGGGAGAGGTGATCTTGACGATGAGATCGGTGCCGGGATCGGAGACGCCCCTTATGCTTACCGAGCTTCCATGGTAGAAGAAATCGATCTTGATATGATCGTGGTTTGCTGTTACCGTCAGCTCCGCCGATGCTGTCCCGCCGATAACGAAGAGCATAAGAGCAACCACAACTATCAAAAATACCTTTTGTCTGTTCTTCGTCTTCTGTGTTCTGGATTCTGACTTCTGTATTCTGTATTCTGTCATTTTAGTGTCCTCCTGCCTGTGCAATAAGTAGCGATGGCGTTAAGGTAAGCTCGAAGATGATCTTGACGGTAACGGCAAGCACGATGACGGCAAGAATGACCTTGAGCTGTTCACCTTTGAGCTTTCTGCCAAATACCGCGCCGATCTGTGCGCCGAAGGTCGAACCGATCAGCAGCAGCACCGCAAGGATGAAGTCCACATTGTGGTTCGTGTAGGCCTGGAGAAATGTCACTTCGATACAGTTGAAGAGAATCTGGAAAAGGCTTGTCCCGACGACCACATGCATGGGCATCCTCAGGATATAGACCATCACCGGCACCATGAGAAATCCACCGCCCACCCCCATTATCGCCGCCAGTATGCCAACGAAGCCGCCAAAGATGATCGGCACCAGCACTGAATGCGTAACACCCGACTTCTCGAAGTGTGTCTGCAGGGGAAGAGATTTGAGGAACTTCGTCATGCCTGATTCCTTTTCTGCCTTCACCTCTTCCGTTTTCTTTCTCCTCATACTCTGGATGCTCTCAATGAACATGTACGTACCTACAATGCCGAGCATGAGCACATAGGTCATCTTGATCACGAAGTCCGCATTTCCCATCGCCTTGAGAATTTTGATTCCCTGAACACCGAGCAGACCTCCCACAAAGCCGCCTGCCAGCAGATACAACCCCATTTTGAAATCCACGTTGCCCACTTTCCAGTGCGCATAGGTGCCTGAAGTCGATGCTGCGACGATCTGGTTCGAGTCAGTCGCTGCAGCAACCGTCGAAGGAATGCCGAACATGATGAGCAGCGGTGTCATAAGGAATCCGCCGCCCACCCCGAAGAGCCCTGAGAGCAGCCCGACCGCAAGGCCGAGGCCTACGGGAATCAAAATATTGATGCTTGTCAATGCTACCGGTAAATACAGATACATGAATCCTCCTTTCCTCCCTCTATTCGATTAATATTATTGCCTGCAATCATGCAGCGCTGTTTTTTGCCATCGTCACCACCGGTCTCGAAGCCGTCTTCACCAGGCGGTTAAGCTCCTTGGTGGTAATATTGCTGTCGTTGGTAATACTCGGACTCAGCAAAACCATATCGATGCCCGTGTTCTGTCTAATGAAATTCCTGATTGCCGAAACGATATCCATCGCTGCGGTGCTTACCTCTACGTTGATATCCGCCTCCCTGCATTTCTCGACCAACTGCGCTAATCTTTCTTCATAATCCCTGTTATGCTTCTTGTAGTCCTCACTGATCATCTCCCGTGCCGTTTTGTGCTCACCCGCCTCGGCGAAAGTAACCACGGTCATCAAATCTCCGAACTTCTCCATCACCGTCCTTTTGTAAATCATAAGTATGGAAATGCCGTCATTCATCGTCTTTGCGAGATCGACGGCATACGAAAGGCCCTCCTCGAAGTTCTCATCATGGTAGGTCACAAACAAAAGCTGCTTTTTTCTCATCCTTCCCTCCACTGTTTAGGATTCACAGATATCTAAAGCAACTGCAGTGCCAGCTCGCAAGCATCTGTTTTTATTTAGTTTTCATACACAAACAGGCACTTTCATTGTTTCAAATGTGAACGGTCCTGAACGGTGTTTTCTTTCTTGGCTTTGAAACGAGGTCAGATAAACAGACTCAAGAGTTTGATTCCATTAGTTCTGCGAATAAAAAAAGGTTATTCGCACTCATGTCACTTTCATGTGGAATTTAAATTATGCGGGAAAGTTGCGTTTCAAATTTGAACGCAGAGTGATTTTGAGACGAAATTACTTCCGGGAAGCCAGGTTCAGTAATTCAAAATATTGTCTATTATCTTCAATTGCGACTCGGCGTTCATCCAGACAATACGGATGGAGCTTTCAGGGATGCTCTTCCATGCCTTATGAGTAGGCGTATAGACGTGCTCTTCAGTGGGAATGCGGTACTTTTCCGCAATCGGCTCAACGTCCTGCCCTACATAGATCAGACCTTTGGGAACAAAGCCGTAGCGGGTAAATTCATTCTTGTATTTCCATAATAGGTAGCCGTCATGGTACATTGCAAGAAGAGCGGAATAATCATTGAGCAGTTCTTTCTCTTTTTCGGATTCTACCTTCCCTTTAAGGGTTGCTAGTTCACCGGAAAAGTTCTTCAGCACTTCACTAAACTGCTGATAGTCGCAGCCTTCTGCGATGGCATTTTTGACCGCATATGCAGCCTGGTGCACTTTGGTGAATTTCTTTTTATCGAATTCCGAGGAGCACGCTGCAGAGAGCAGCAGGACGAGTGATATGATAATTAAAATACCTTTGTGCATCATCTCAGCCGCTTATTCTTCTGTGTTCGAGGATTGTTCCTCTTTCAATATGCGCCAGAGGCTTGTCCGCGATATGCCGAGAACCTCCGCCGCTTTGGATCTGTTGCCGCCATACATGTCGACGACCTTTTCTGCGTATTCTTTGTTGAGCTCGTCGATCGTCTTGAGCTTGCCGGGTTCGATAGTCTCGATCTGGAACATGGTCAGGCTCTGGGGCAGGCTTTCGGGAGTAATATAGGCGCTCTTTTCGAGGATGATCGCCCGTTCGATAATATTTTCAAGCTCTCTCACATTGCCGGGGAAGCTGTAGTGCATCAGGACCTCCATTGTTTCCTTCGAGATCCCCTTTATGTTCTTGTTCGACTTGGGCAGATGCTTCTGCAGGAAGTATGCGCTCAGCGGCTCAATATCGTCCTTTCGGTCCCGCAGCGGAGGAATGAAGATTTCCATGACATTGAGACGGTAATAGAGGTCTTCCCTGAACCGTCCCTCGGTAATGAGCTTCTTCACCTGTTGGTTGGTGGCGGCAATGAACCGCACATCCACCCGGATCGGCTTTGTCCCGCCTACACGGTAAAACTCTCCCTCCTCGATGACCTTGAGCAGCTTTGCCTGCAGGTTGGTCGCCATCTCGGCAATCTCATCGAGGAACAGCGTGCCTTTATCGGCAATCTCGACGAGACCCTGCTTCATCCGCACTGCCCCGGTGAACGAGCCCTTCTCGTGCCCGAACAACTCACTCGCCAGGAGCTCTTCGGTAAGCGTCGCGCAGTTGATCGAAAGAAAGGGCATGCCCTGCCGTCTGCTCGTGAAATGGATGATCTTTGCAAGGAGACTCTTGCCGACGCCGCTTTCGCCGGTCAGCAGCACATTGCAGTCCGAATCCTTGATGCCCTCTATGATATTCAGGATATTCTGCATACTCTTGCTCCGGGCGATAATGGAGACTTTCCTGTTCATCCCGAAATAAGCCTTCAGGGCCGTGTTCTCTTTCTTGAGGAGCTTGCGTTCGTGCAGGTTCTTCACTTTCAGGATCAGCTCGTCCAGATCGAACGGCTTGGTGATGTATTCATAAGCTCCTTTTTTCATAGCCTCCACTGCGGAGCCGATGCTGCCGAAGCCGGTGATGATCAACACCTCTATCTCGTTATCTCTCTCCTTCGCCTTTTCGAGCAGTTCGATACCGTTCATCTCGGGCATCTTGATATCGGTGATGAGGACGTCATACCGGTCAGAAGAAAGCTGCTCCAGCGCCTCGCGGCCGTTCTTCACGCCGAGCACCTCGTAGCCCTCTTTCTTCAGTGTGTTGACGAGGTGCTTCAAGGTGATTTCTTCATCTTCTGCAATAAGGATCCTGAAGTTCATGCTTGCTCTCTTCGACCTGTTATATAAGGATTAACAGGCAGGATAATGGTAAAGGTCGTTCCTTTTCCCTCCTCGCTCGATGCCGTGATGTCCCCTGCGTGCTTCTTTATTATATTAAACACAATAGCAAGTCCGAGGCCAGTGCCTTTATCCTTTGTCGTATAAAAGGGCTCGAACATCTTTTCCACTGCTTCGGCAGGCATGCCCCTGCCGGTATCGGATATCTTGATTTCGATCATGTTGTTGATCTGCCGGATCCTGACCCAGAGCTCGCCCGCTCCGGACATAGCATCAACGGCATTGGTAAAGAGATTGATGAAGACGCGTTCCATCTGCTCTGGATCGGCATGGATCGCCACCTTCTCGGGATCGGAGCTCAAGGTAAAGTTTATTTTTTCGGTATCGACGGTCGTACTCACCAGCTTGTACGCTCCCATGACGAGCTCGTTGAGCTCCATTTCCCGCATCTGCGGCTCCTTTCCGCGCGCAAATTCGAGAAGGTCGCCGACGATCCTCTTTACCCGGACAGTCTGGCCAAGAATGTCATTCAAGGTTTCAAGGACCTCGGGAGAGCATTTATTCGATGCCTCACGCTCGAGCACCTGGGCGGAAATATAGATGTTGTTCAACGGATTGTTGAGTTCATGGGCAACTCCCGATGCCAGCGTACCGATGGCTGCGAGTTTCTTGGTCTGGAGCAGTTCCTTGTTTTTCTTCTCAAGTTCTATATCACGCTGGGCAAGCTGCTGCTCCATGCTGTTGAATTTCTGAATGAGTACGCCGACCTCATCGCCGCCCCATTTCATTGAGGGCACCTCCACCTGGGCGAAGTGGCCTTCGCCGGTCTTCTCGACGACCCCGATAAGCAGGTTGAGCCGGTTCACTACATTCTTGCCGATGAAGAAAAGCGTGACAATGCCCGTCACAAAGAACAGGGGAAAAAATACGACAATAGCGATCTGAGACATATGGATGGTACTCTCGACATTCACCCGTGCAACCCTGTCCAGTTCTTTTGAATAGACAAGGATATCCTCGCCGGTCTTCCTGAGCGCATTTATATCCGCATCGAGCACCTTAAGGCCGGTAATGATTCGATGATCGTCGGGCAGTGAGTAAAGACCTCTCAGGAACTCGGCAGTCCGGAGCGGCTGCTCACGGTAGGTCAGCTCTATAAGCGGATAGAACGTGCGGCTACGGCAAGGACTGCTGTCCAAGGCATCGGCGAGGTCCCGTATTGAGGATTCGATGACATTAAAGCGCAGCCGATACTCGCTGATCAGCCGCTTAAAATGTGACAGCTTTCCAGTCCTGTCCACCGGCAGAATAGCGCTCAGGAGCGTACTCATTTCGTCAAGGTACTGATAGATCGCTTTTGATTCCTCAGCAGCTTTATCCGGGAAAAGAAAGAAGTTTTTCTCATGCCGCCGCAATTGCAGCGATTTGCTCCTGATGGTGTCGGTAATCTCGAGATGACGTATCTCCTTTCTGATCTCTACGAAATTGAGATATTCAAAGGAAACAAGGATAGCTATGACGGAAGCGCTGATGACAAAGCTGAGCGCTATTTTTTTCTTGAGGGACATTCTTTAAAAAACCATAGGCGAGAGATAAAAGTAAAGAGAAAGGGCTCGAACCTTCTGGAACGGTTCAAAATTTCTTCAGTTCTGTTGCAATATGCAATACAGAGGAACTTTCGGGTAGTCGCCCTTGAGCTCACTGGAATAGAAGCACCATTCCTGAAAGCATGATCTGCAATAAGCAGAGTTCGAACATATCTCTCTGCTCGAAGAGATGATACCTAAACGCATGGCAATGATCATGCCCTATATAACCGAGACCCTAACTGCAGAAAGGGCTCCTTACTTTCAGGGTGAAAATATGGAGCGTCAGGCCGACTTATTTTTTCTTACGCTCAATCATAGCAAGAATTTCCATAATTTTATCCGCCATCACCTTCAATGCCTTTTCGCCCTTTTCTTTTGTCGCTTTTTTCGGGTTACCCCATACACCGCCGGGCCAATGCTTTACCCTGTCCTTCACACTGAACGGTTTTGGGATCTTCGGATACTCTTCAGCCGCCCTTCCCTTTACCAGTTCAGGGGCCAGATAGAGCATCATCGACGTCTCAAGCTCACCCGCGTGTGAATCATTCGGCGTCTCCGCTATCTGCGACAGCTCCTTCCACGAGAGATCATAAGGGGTGAGCGCTGCAATCGTTATCCCCTTTAATGTCTCCACGAGATCCTCTGCCGTCTCCTTCAGCGCCGACATGTGCTGGCTGCCGCCGTGACCGGAAATGAGCAGGAAGTTCCGCAACCCCTTTTTATACGCTTCAACGACAAGGTCCCGCGAGAGCATCCTCAATGTCGCGGGCGTGATACTTATCGTGCCCGGGTGATCTTTCGTCGTCGTGCAGACGCCGTAGTAGGTGAGCGGAGCAAGAAAGAATCTCTTCTTTCGTGCGACCATCCTGAGCGCTTCATAAATGATCAGCGCATCGGTGTTCAGCGGCAGGTGGCTCCCGTGCTCCTCGATGGTACCGAAAGGAAAGATAATCGTCTTCGTCTGCTTCAGGTATCTTTTGAACTCATTCATGGTGATGTTCTCAAGAATAAACATAGTGCTCCCCTTTTTCATGTTGTAAATGGAAATAGTTCGGATTCACGATCCAGGGACATTGTACAAAGATTTATACAGAAATTGAAGTTGAAAATACGCTACCTATCCGGATAAGTTTATGATTGAAAATAGGCACTAAATAATGTACGCTTACATATACTTATGTCGTCTCCTCTATTCCGGCATATGGATACAAATATACTGCATACGACAGCAAAAGAACCGGCGCCCACGTTTACCATCCACTCCATTGAATCAATCTTCAAGAGCAGGTTCTCGGTCGCCACATCGGTACAGCTGCTCTGGAAAGGGAAAGACTCTTTCGATACGATTTTCGACGCCGTGAAAAAGGCGGAGAGGCTGATCTGCCTTGAATTCTACATTTTCCGCAATGACGAGACCGGCAATGAGCTGGCCGAAATCCTCAAACAGAAGAGTCGCGAGGGCGTGAGGGTGTACGTGCTTTACGACCACTTCGGCTCCCTTGGCACGCCGCGGCGCTTCTGGAAAGACCTGAAAGCAGCAGGCGTCAACGTGCGCGCTTCACGTCCCTTCAAATGGACCGCTCCTTCAGGATATGTACACCGCAACCACCGCAAGCTCATCGTGGTCGACTGCCTGAAGGCGTTCATGGGGGGGCTGAATATCGCCAACGAATATAGCGGCTTCCATCTGCGGCGACGTGGAAGGGGGTGGCGCGACACCGGCATCATGCTTGAGGGCCCCATTGCGTACGAGCTCTTCAAGGCGTTCAAGAAGGATTGGCTCACCTGGAGCAGGGAGACGATTGACTTCCACTCGAATACAACGGACAGGAAGGTTGCCTGTGATGCTCACGCCCCCTGTTGCTGCATTCCGGTGATCCCTATCGTCACCAATTCCGCAAAGGACAGGAGGAAGATGCGCAGGTTGCTCTACTATAGCATCAACCATGCCCGGAAGAGCATCTCTCTGACCACCGCCTACTTTACCCCGAGCTGGAGAATGGTCGAGACCCTCGAGCAGGCGGTGAACCGCGGGGTAAAAGTCAGGCTTATCGTACCGGGAGTCAGCGATGTCCCTGCAGCATCCTATGCGGGAAAGGCGTTCTTTTCGAGACTTCTGCGGGCAGGTGTGGAGATTTATCTCTATTCCGGAGAGATCCTTCACGCAAAGTCATCTCTCTTCGACGACTGCTGGGGTATCGTGGGCTCAACCAACCTCGATTTCCAATCATTTCGATACAATGATGAAGGCAATGTGGGCATTCTTGATCCCGAGTTTGCGGCGAAGATGGATGAGGTGTTTGAGGAGGATCTAAGACATTCGGAAAGGATAGAGCTCAACACCTGGCAGAAGAGACCTCTTACAGAGAAGCTGAAAGAGCACTTTTATTCGCTCTTCAGAAGAAGGCTATGAGACGACTTTTCCGTCTTTCAGCCGTATCACTCTGTCCGCCCGCGTAGCGAGCTCGTTATTGTGGGTAATCATAACTACCGTCAGGCCGTTCTTG
This sequence comes from Nitrospirota bacterium, assembly GCA_040754455.1. Taxonomy (GTDB): domain Bacteria; phylum Nitrospirota; class Thermodesulfovibrionia; order Thermodesulfovibrionales; family Dissulfurispiraceae; genus JBFMCP01. The sequence continues at coordinate 39,780 of JBFMCP010000022.1, read as the reverse complement.
TGAAGTGACGTAAGGAGTTCGAAGATGCGTTCGCTGTTTTCGGTATCGAGGTTGCCTGTCGGTTCATCGGCAAGGATGACTTCGGGATTGTTCACCAACGCCCGTGCAATCGTCACCCGCTGCATCTCGCCGCCGCTCAGCTGGCTCGGGGTGTGACGGCTCCGATCCCCGAGGCCGACCCGGTCGATGATCGATTCGATACGGTCGCTCTCCACTTTGCTCCTGTTGAAGAGGAGCGGCAGTGCGACGTTATCGAAGACCGTAAGTCCCGGTATGAGGTAGAACTGCTGGAATATAAAGCCGATCTTTTTCCTCCTGACGGCAACAAGCTCTGCTTCGGACATATCCTCGACCTCGACATCATCGAACTTCATAATGCCCTTTGTCGGTGTATCTAGACAGCCGAGGATATGGAGCAGGGTCGTTTTGCCGGCGCCCGAAGGACCTATGACCGAAACGAATTCACCATGTCCGATATCGAGATCAACGCCCTTCAAGGCATGGACATCCTCTGACCCCCTTCGATATACTTTCTCTACCTCTCTCAGTTGTATCATCCTTTTATCGCCTCTATCGGATTGATCTTTGATGCCTTCCATGCCGGATACAGCCCCGACAGGATACCTACCCCAAAGGTAAACGCAAGACTCGCCAGCGCAATCCCCGGCTCGAAGCTCACCATGTCGCCGCTCGGCACATACGGCATCACTTTTCGTACAAACGCCTCGATGGCATCGGTGCCGACCACTGAAAGGAGTATGCCCGCCATGCCGCCGGAGAGCGTCAACAGTGTTGTCTCTTTCAGTATGATCCTGAAAATATCGCCTCTGGATGCGCCGATAGCGCGCATCATGCCGATCTCCTGGGTGCGCTCGAACACCGCCATAAGAATGGAGTTCATGACCCCTACAGCGCTTATGAAGATGGTGATGAAAGCAATGGAGAGGCTCAGCACTTTTGCCGATGCTGCAAGATTGGAGATGCTGTTCATCACCTGGTTCATGGTGACGATCTGGATTCCCGGCACTTCTTCGGTGAGCTTATCGGTAACCTGCGAGAGCATTTCGGGATTTTTGACCTTTACACCGATTGCCGTTGCACCGGAAGGCTTCTTCAAAAGTGCCTGAGCTTTAGTAATCGGTACATAGATAAAAGCGTCGTCCTGGCTGCCGGTCTTTTTCACGACACCGGAAACCTTGAAGGTCATATTGAGATGAGGGTAAGCGATAGTGGCGCCCTTTTCGAGATTGCCGTGCCGGGCCACCTCATAGCCCAGGAGAACTTCATCCTCTGCAGCGGGAACGCTGCCCTTGATTTCCCATGAGGGTTTCAGTGAGGCGATGGCCGACATGTCGACGCCGTATACGAGGTCGATCCGGCCCTTTTCCGGATTGGGGAGTTGCGCGACGAGAATAGGGGTGACGAGCTCGATTTCGTCGAGCCTCTTGATCTTTTCCATTACCGTGGTGTCGAGGAATTTTGGAATGACCGAGCCGTGCAGGACAAGCGAGGCGACCTCATGGGCGCACCCGGAGGGGACCACCATAAAGTGGATGCCGGTCCGCGCCAGTTCGCGCGAAAGCCCCCGGTCAAACCCTTTGTTGAACGAGAGGATCGAAAAGAGCACGGCGACAGAAGCGGCAATGCCGAAAAGGGTGAGCATACTTCTTGTTTTGTGGCGCTGGAGGTTCTTGACAGCCAGCTTGAAAAAGCCCATTACCTGACTTCGACCCCACGCGCGATGATCTGGTAGCCCCCCTCCCGCCCCCGGGCGACAATCCCGGTGACCTTCACTCTTTTGCCCATTCTCGAGGGAAGCGCAAAATTATTCGGGGCGAGGTTGATAAAGACCTGTCCGCTCTCGTCCTGCAGGAAAAACCAGCAGCCGTTCGACTGGCACTGGGACACGATCTTTCCCTCTATGTTCACCTGTTGCCCCTGCAACTCGGGCTTTAGAATAATGTCCTTGACCATGACGGTCGGTGCGCTGCTGTCGACGCCGAGGCCGTACTTTTCGGCACTGCACCCGGACAGAAATAATCCGAGCACCAGCACCATCATTACTGCTGTTTTCATTGAAAAACCTCCGGAATACGCTCTTTAGCCTTTATTGTACGCGGATGTTGTGAAGAAAATATGAAGAGAAAAAAATAAAGGGACGGATTACTCCGCCCCTTTGCACACCAAACACTAGGTAACAGTATAAAGCCGGCTTACCTTGCCCTTCTTTTTTCAGCTATCTGAATCCTGATGGTCGCCCGCTCGAGCGCCGCCTCAGCCCTGGTGAAATCGACCTTTTCAGCCTGTCTGAGCCGCTCCTCTGCGCGCTTTCTTGCAGCAATCGCCCGTTCGACATCGATATCTTCCGCCCGTTCGGCGCTGTCGGCGAGGACAACCACCTTATCGGCGGTTACCTCTGCATAGCCGGAGTTGACAAAGATATATTCCGTATTGCCGCCGTTTTTGAGAATCAGCATGCCTATTTTCAACGTCGTGATAAACGGCACGTGGCCCGGGAGCACACCGAATTCGCCCTCGGTTCCCGAGGCAGTGATCTCCTCAACATCCTCGCTCAGCACCAGTCCGTGCGGGGTAACGATATCCAATCTTATCTTATTGTCCATATAAACTCCTTAAATCCTAATTTCCAATATCGAAATCCTAAACCAAAAACAACCTTATGTTTAGGGTTTCGTGCTTAGGATTTAGAATTTTAATTACCTGCTCCAGCCCAACTTCCGTGCGTTCTCCTCGACCTCTTCAATGCCGCCGGCCATATAGAACGCCTGCTCAGGCACATCGTCATACTGGCCGTCGGCAATCGCCTTGAAGCCCTTTATCGTATCTTCGAGCTTCACATATTTACCGGGTCTGCCGGTAAACACCTCAGCCACATGGAAGGGCTGACTCAGGAAGCGCTGTATCTTTCTCGCCCTTGAGACGGTGAGCTTGTCATCTTCCGAAAGCTCTTCCATACCAAGGATCGCAATAATGTCCTGAAGCTCTTTGTAACGCTGCAGGATGGACTGTACCCTTCTTGCGACACTGTAGTGCTCGTCGCCGATGATCTTCGGGTCGAGCGCGCGCGATGTGGAATCGAGGGGGTCGACCGCAGGATAAATGCCGAGCTCGGAAATCTGCCGTGAAAGGACGACCGTTCCGTCAAGATGCGTGAATGCCGTTGCAACCGCAGGGTCGGTCAGGTCGTCTGCAGGAACATAGATCGCCTGCATCGAAGTAATAGCACCTTTCTTCGTGGTCGTAATTCTCTCCTGGAGCGCACCCATATCGGTACCGAGGTTCGGCTGGTAACCAACGGCGGAAGGCATTCTGCCGAGGAGCGCCGAAACTTCAGAACCTGCAAGGGTATATCTGAATATATTGTCGATGAAGATAAGAACGTCCTGCCCTTGATCCCTGAAATATTCAGCCGCTGTAAGGGCGGTAAGGCTGACCCTCAGACGCGCTCCGGGAGGCTCGTTCATCTGTCCGTAGATCAGGGCAACGTTGTTGACGACTCCTGATTCCTTCATTTCGCGATAGAGGTCGTTTCCCTCTCTTGTCCTTTCGCCGACACCTGCAAAGACCGACACGCCGCCGTGCTTCATGGCGATGTTATGGATCATCTCCATAATAACGACGGTCTTGCCGACACCTGCGCCGCCGAACATTCCCATCTTTCCGCCGCGCACAAAAGGAACGAGGAGGTCGAAGACTTTAACGCCTGTCTCAAAGACCTGCGACACCGGCTCCTGATCTACGAATTCAGGCGCCGTCCGGTGAATAGGCAGTCTCTCGGAGGTCTGGATGGGACCGAGCTTATCATAGGGATCGCCGACAACGTTCATGATCCTTCCGAGCGTCGCCTTTCCGACCGGAATCGAGATCGGCTGTCCCTTATCGATGACCTTCATGCCGCGGACCACACCGTCGGTGGTCTGCATGGCAATGGTTCGCACCTTGTTCTCACCGAGATGGGATGCGACTTCGAGTGTAATGTCGAGGGCGGGGATTCCCTTTGCGGGATCGCCCGGTGATTCTATCTTCAAGGCATTGAGTATTGCCGGGAGCTCTTTTTCGAACTCCACATCAACAACTGCTCCGATTACCTGCGAGACCTTACCTTCGTTCATTCCAAGACCTCCTCTATCCAAAGTAAAATTTAAATTTTAAAAACAAAAAATGAGGAACTCCGCAATTTTTCATTTTTATTTTTTCATTTTGCATTTTTATTGTTTCAATGCTTCCACACCGCCGACGATATCCATGAGCTCCTTGGTGATCGATGCCTGCCGCGCCTTGTTATACTGCAGGGTCAGGCCCGATATCATGTCATCGGCAGCCTTCGTGGCGTTCTCCATCGCGGTCATACGCGCCGCCTCTTCCGAGGCCTGCGACTCGAGCATCGCCCGGAAGACCTGGATCTCGAGGTTCTTCGGCAGCAGCATATCAAAAATCGTCTGCTGTGAAGGCTCGTACAGGAAATCCGCCTGCTCCGCCGGCGCCGTCTCTCCCTCAGCACCTACCGGTGCGAGGGGCAGCAAACGGGTGACAGTGACTTTCTGCACCAGGGCCGACTTGAACTCATTATAGATGAGGTAGACCTCATCGAACGTTTCGCTCGTATAATTATCAATAATGTCCCTGGTAATTTCTTTCGCATTCAGGTACGATATCCTCCCCGAGATGCCGACCCATGACTGCCGCGGGGTGTTGCCGCGTCTCCTGAAAAGATCAGTCCCCTTCTTGCCGATTGCACTGACGCTGATCTCGACCCCGGCAGCCTGCAGCTCTTTTATCAGCTTGACAGCGGCTTTCATTATGTTGGTGTTGAAAGCGCCGCAGAGGCCTTTATCGCTGGTAAGGACGAGCACCTCGACCTTTTTCCGCGGCCTGACTTCGAGGAGCGGGTGCCCTGTCTCGACCGTCTTGGCAAGCCCTGAGAGCACAGCGTTCATCTTGTCGGCATACGGCCTCAGCTCGATGATCCGCATCTGCGCCTTCCTGAACTTGGCCGCCGCCACCATCTTCATGGCCTTGGTAATCTGTTTCGTGCTCTTGACCGAGCTTATTCTTTTTCGTATTTCCTTTAATCCAGGCATCTATCTTCCTCTCCGTGAGTTTTAGATTATAAAGCCCTTCTTGAATTCGGTGATCGCCGCCGTGAGCTTCTCCTTCATCGCGTCGTCAATCGCCTTCTTCTCTCTCAGCTCGTTTCTCACGTCTGCCTTTCTGTCTTTCATAAAGCTGTAGAATTCAGCCTCGAATCTCTTCAGCGCCTCGACCGGTACATCATCAAGATATCCCTGCGACCCTGCGAAGAGCATCGCTACCTGGTCTTCAACCGGGAGCGGCACATACTGATCCTGCTTGAGTATCTCGACCATTCTCTTACCTCTTTCGATCTGGGCCAGCGTCGATTTATCGAGGTCCGAGCCGAACTGCGCGAAGGCTGCGAGCTCTCTGAACTGTGCAAGATCGAGCCGGAGGGTACCGGCAACCTGCTTCATCGCCTTGGTCTGTGCCGCACTGCCGACACGGCTGACCGAGAGACCGACGTTGACCGCAGGCCGCACGCCTGCGTAGAAGAGGTCGGGCTCGAGGTATATCTGACCGTCCGTGATCGAAATAACGTTGGTCGGAATGTACGCCGAGACGTCGCCTGCCTGCGTTTCGATGATCGGCAGTGCCGTCAGCGAACCGCCGCCGAGCTCATCGCTCAGTTTCGCCGCTCTCTCGAGCAGTCTCGAATGGAGATAGAAGACGTCTCCGGGATACGCCTCACGTCCGGGGGGGCGCCTCAGGATGAGAGAAAGCTGCCGGTAGGCAGTCGCCTGCTTGCTCAAATCGTCGTAGATGATCAGGGCGTGTCTTTTGTTGTCCCTGAAGTACTCGCCGATTGCACAGCCGGTATAGGGAGCAATGTACTGGAGCGGCGCCGGCTCGCTCGCTGTTGCGGAGACGACGATGGTATGCTCCATGGCGCCGTGCTCTTCGAGTATCTTTACGACGCGGGCGACACTGGCTCTCTTCTGTCCGACCGCAACATAAATGCAGACGACATCGCCGCCTTTCTGGTTTATGATCGCATCGATTGCGATAGCCGTCTTTCCGGTCTGCCGGTCGCCGATGATCAGCTCTCGCTGGCCTCTTCCGATCGGGATCATCGCATCGATTGCTTTAACTCCGGTCTGGAGCGGCTCACGCACAGGCTGACGGTCAACGATACCGGGAGCGACAACGTCGACGATCCTGCTGGCCTTTGCGTTTATCGGTCCTTTGCCGTCGATCGGCTGTCCGATCGCATTGACGACTCTGCCGATCATTTCCTCACCGACGGGGACCGACATGATCCTTCCGGTCCTCTTGGCGATATCGCCCTCTTTAATCGCATTGTCTTCGCCGAAGAGAACCGCTCCGACCGTATCCTCTTCGAGGTTAAGGGCCATGCCATAGACATTATTGGGGAACTCGATCAGCTCCGATGCCATACAGTTTTCCAGCCCGTAAATCCTGGCGATACCGTCACCGACGCCGGTAACAACGCCCACTTCACTGACGTCGACGCGTTTTTCGAAATCGGTGATCTGTTTTTTCAGATAATCGCTAATCTCATCTACCTTGATTTCCATGCGTTCACCCCTTTATAAGCTTATCTTTCAAGAGCCCTAATTGGCCTCGTATGCTGCTGTCATACATGGTGCTACCGACCTGTACCCTGATGCCGCCGAGCAGCGACGGATCGATGACGTATTCGAGATCGATGTCCCTGCCGGTAATCTGCTTTAATGAGCCCGCCAGTTTGCCTTCGTACTCTTTGCTGAGCGGCGCCGGCGCAGTCACCACGGCCTTTGCCCGCTTCTTCATCTCGAGATACTGCGCGACGACGGCATTGATGATCTCCGGCAGTGCACTGATCGCCTTGTTCTCGGAAAGATACTGAAGGAATTTGGCGGATTTCTCGGACATCTTGAGCTTCTGGCTGATGTAGGTAATGACCTGTTTGCTTTCGGCATCGCTGAAGACGGGACTTGCCAAAAGGTTTCTGAACTGCTTGTCCTTCTCCATAAGACCGGCGATGGCGTTCAGCTGTTCAATACCCTTCGGCACTTCTTCCACGTCGATCGAGCTGAGAAACTGCTTTGCATATCTCTTTACACCCTTAACCCTTTTCACGCGTTACGCTCTCCTTCCAAGTGACAAGTGAGAAGCAGGTAGCAAGAAACAAACCTGTTTTTAGCTTCTTGCTTCTTATTTCCTACTTCTTACTTATTAATGTTAGGGATTCCTGCAGGAGTTTCTCCTGGTCTTCTTTCGTCAGCTTGTTCTTGATCTTGTCTTCGGCAAGCTGCACAGCAGCTTCCACTGCCTCAGCTCTAATGGTATCTTTTGCCCGTTTTAATTCGTAATCAATGTTGGTCTTTGCCTGCTCGAGGATCTTTACCTTCAAACGCTCTCCTTCCTCGATAAGCCGCTGTTTTTCACTCTCTCCGGAGCGGAGGGCGGCTGTCTTGATCTCCTCGATCTCCTTGTCTTTGAGCCTGAGCCGCTCCTCGACCTCTGCGAGGGCTTTACGGGCGAGCTCCTTTGCCTCCTGCGCCTCTTTGATGCTCTTTCCGATCAATTCTTTTCTGCTCTGGAGGTACTCTTTGAGAGGCTTGCCGGCGAACTTGATCAGTACGAAGAGGAGAATGCCGAAATTGAGAAGTCTCCACACCCACTCCATAGGCGATCCGAAGCCGTGACCGCCCTCTTCCCCGCCGCTGACCGCAAAAGCCGTATCAGCGAATGCAAAGAGCAAAGAGCAAAATGCAAAATTAAGGAATGAAAGGCTCTGTACTTTAAAATTTTTCAGTTTGATTTTTGAATTTTTTTCGTTCATGCCGCTTTCACCAGCTTTCTCACAATCTCTTCCGAGAACTTTTCTATATCACCTTTCAGTGCCGCCCTCGCCTTTTCAGCCTCTGCCTGCAGCTCTTTCCGTGCCTTCTCGATCATTGCCACTGCCTCGGCCTCTGCCTTTGAGAGTATCTCTTTCTGGGCTGTCTGTCCTTCTTCTCGTAATGCATTATGCGCCTCTTTTGCCTTGTTCTTTGCCGCCAGCAGCTCGGCATGCATCCGCGCCACCGCTTCATCCTTCTTGGCGGCCATTGCCTTCGCCTCTTCGAGCGCGCCGGTGGTGGCCTTTTCTCTTTCTTTTAACACTTTGGCGACAGGATTGAATAGAATTTTATTGAGAACAAACAGAAGAATAAGGAAATTGGCGAGAAGAACGAAAAACCACTGATTAAACTCTAGCATGTTTTCACCTTCTTCGTTTTGATTGTTTTTTGGAACTTAAAATCAACGATACCACACGCGCCCACTCCTTTGTCAAGGATTCGGGCGATTATAATTTCTTATAGCAAATTAGGCGGAAGTTATACGGATGCGAAGAGGTGAAATCATGACCGTCGAGCGGTCCGGGTAATCATGGAGGCGGCTGTTTTTATCTCCTCAAGCGTATTGTCTTTCCCCACACTCAACCGCAACGAGGAGAGTGCAGCATCATCGGATACGCCCATTGCCTTCAAGACAGCGGAGGGTCTCCGCGTGCCGGCATGGCACGCTGACCCGGCGGACATGGCTATTGCATCTCTCAACTGCGCAATGAGATATTCTGCGCTGATCCCCTTTAGTGAAATATTGAGCGTGTTGGGCAACCGGTAATCCCGGTGCCCGTTCAGTGCACAGTCAAGATCGTTCCTGAGCAATTCATAGAGTCGCTCCCGCAACCGGAGCGCGTGGTCAATGCGGAAATCCATATCGCGCAGCGCAATAGCGCAGGCTTCACCGAGCCCGGCAATGCCGATGATATTTTCGGTTCCCGGACGCATACCCCGCTCGTGTCCAGCGCCGAAGAGAATGGGCGTCAGCTGCACGCCGCTGCGCACATAGAGCGCGCCGATCCCCTTGGGACCGTAAAACTTGTGAGATACGATGGTGAGCATATCGGCCGCTGTATTCTGAACGTTCACATGCATTTTGCCGACGCTCTGCGCGGCATCGGTATGAAAGGCAATCCCGCGCTCACGCGCAATCATACCGACCTCTTGCACCGGCTGTAGAACGCCAGTCTCATTATTCGAATGCATGATACTGATCAGAATAGTATCTTTTTGCAGTGCCTTTTTGACGTCGTCAGGATCAATACGCCCGTCGCGGCCGACAGGAAGATAGGTAACCGCATATCCCCGCAGCTCAAGCCATTTCATAGGATTCATGACCGAAGGATGTTCGATCGCCGAAGTGATGAGATGTCCCCTTTGGTGGACATACGCAGTGCCGATGATGGCGAGGTTGTTCGACTCTGTTCCGCCCGAGGTGAAGACAATTTCCGATGGATTGGCGCCGATGAGCCGGGCAACCCTCTCGCGCGCCTGCTCAATAGCGGCCTTTGCCTCCAGGCCGAGGCGATGCGTGCTCGAAGGATTCCCGAAGAGCGCAAAGCTCGTGCGGATTGCCTCCTGCACCTCACGGTCAAGGGGCGTCGTTGCGTTGTGGTCAAGGTAGATCATCAGATGCCGATGTCGCGGTGGGTAATGGTCGGTTCCAGGCCGTGCTTCATACGGATATGCTGCGCGATCTCTTCGACAATGGCAGGAGAGCGGTGCCTTCCGCCGGTGCATCCCATACCGATGACCAGATAGGAACGCCCCTCCCTGATGTAGTGGGGCATCAGGAAATCGACCAGGCTGGTGAGCCGTGAGAGGAACTCTCTCGTCTCGTCGCGCTTCAGCACGAAATCGGCCACTGCAGCGTCAGTCCCCCTGAGCGGCTTGAGCTCGGGAATGAAATAGGGATTGGGGAGGAAACGGACATCGAAGAGAAGGTCAATGTCCGCAGGCACCCCGTATTTGAATCCAAAGGAGATGATCGAAACCGCCAGTCCCTGCGCCGCCCCGGTGCTCCCGTGCGTCGAGATAATCAGATGGCGCAGCTGATGGGGGGTATAGGTGGAGGTATCAATGATCTTGTCGGCCGCCTCCCTCATGCCGGAGAGGTATGCCATTTCCTTTTCAATCGCAGTCTCGATGCTCATCTCGCCACCAAGAGAGATCATGGGATGGGGGCGCCGCGTCTCTTTATAGCGCCGCACCATGACATCTTTCTCGGCCTCGAGGAAGAGGACCTCGATATTGTAATGGCTTTTGAGGGCCGAAAGGATATGGTAGACGTCGGCAAGAAAGAACTTCTCCCGGATATCCACGCCGATGCCGATCTTCTTTATGCTCTCTCCTGTCTTGATGGTGGAGAGGAAGGGCTCGATGAGGGTGACCGGCAGGTTGTCGATACAAAAATAACCGATATCTTCAAGGGCCCTCAGGGCGACGGTCTTGCCCGCGCCCGAGAGGCCGCTTACGACGACGACTTCGATTCTACGGTTCTCCATCAATTACTTCGTCGGCTCGATCAATCCGTAATTTCCGTCATTGCGGCGGTAGACGACATTGATGTCCCCACTCTTCTCATTGGTGAAGACAAAAAAGTCCTTGTCCAGAAGCTCCATCTGGTGGACCGCCTCTTCAGAACTCATGGGCTTCATATCGAACCGTTTGTGCTTTATGATCCTCGCGCCCTGGGCGGGCTTCTCCGTTTCGATCCCCGTAGGCTTCTTTTCGCCTTTCCGGTAATCATGATGCTTTTCCTTGTACTTCACGACCTGCTTTTCCAGCTTCTCTACCACCTCGTCTATTGCGGAATAGGCCTCGCCGGTAACGCTCTCTGCCTGGATCAGCACGCCGTTGACCTTCAGGAGCACCTCTGCCTTATGCCGGTATTTCTCGACATTCAGGGTCACCACCGCTTCCGATATGTTGGACAGGTATTTGTCGAACTTCCCGATCTTCTCCTCTGCATAGGTTCTCAGTGCGGGCGTCACCTCGATGTGACGTCCATTGACAATGATATTCATACTCTTCCTCCCACTCTCATTCCTGCTTCATGATTGATGTCCGCCTGAGGCGGATCAGATTGAAACGTCCTCCAGTTGAACTCTATAGTTACTCGTACCGTTTTCTCTGGCTCTGGGGAGGTATTTTCAGCTCCTCCCGGTATTTTGCCACCGTCCTCCTGGCGATATTGATGCTCTGTCCCTTCAGGGTGTCGGCGATCATCTGGTCGCTCAACGGCTTCTTGGGGTCCTCCTCGGCAATGATCTTCTTGATCAGGTCCTTGACCAGCGTCGACGAGACATCTCCCGCCTCGGACTGGATGGCGCTGCTGAAGAAGAACCTGAAACTGTACACGCCGTGATCGCAGGAGAGATACTTGTTCGACGTCACCCTGCTGATGGTGCTCTCGTGCATATTGATGTCCATCGCGACATCCTTGAGATTCAGGGGCTTTAAAAACTGTATTCCCTTGTCGAAAAAGTCCTGCTGGAATTTGAGGATGCTCTCCGAAACCTTGTAGATCGTCTTGTTCCGCTGGTCCAGGCTCTTTATCAATTCAGTGGCCCGTCGCAGTTTATCCTTCAGGAACTCCCGCTCTTCCCTGGTAAGCGACTCTTTTTTGAGGAGGAGCTTACGGTAGCTGTTGTTCAGGCTCAACCGTGGCATCCCGTCTTCGTTCAGGATGATCTGGTAGCCTTCATCGGTCCTGCTGATGAAGACGTCGGGGACGACATAGTTGGTCTCGGCGTTCGTGAAACTCCTGCCGGGCCTCGGCTCGAGCCCCTCGATGATCTTTACCGCGGTCATTATATCATCTATAGTAGAGCCGTACTGCTTCGCGATGTTGCTGTATCGCTTCTTCTGCAGATCCTCCATGTTGCCCTCGACGATCTTCTCGACAAGGGTTCCCTTGAGATTGAGGGACACAAGCTGCAGCAGCAGACACTCCTTCAGATTACGCGCGCCGATGCCCGGAGGGTCAAAGGTCTGGACAAGAGAGATGGCTGCCGTAACCGTCCCGATATCCGCATCGAGCGTTGCGGCGAGCTCTTCTTCCGTCGCCCTGAGATAGCCGTCCTCATCGATATTGCCGATGACCGCCTCTGCGGCCATCCTCACCCGGTCGTCGGCAGTGCTCAGCCGCAGCTGCCACAACAGGTGATCATACAGATCGGGCTTTTTGGAGTAAAAAAGCTCATACGAGGGCTGTTCTTCAACGCCGGGAGAGAAATAACCCAGGTCCCTTCCGTCGCTGCTCCGTTCGTCAAAATACTCGTCGACGCTGAAGGTAGTGAGGTTCTCGAAGGAAATTTCCGCATCGTCGGAGACCGCGGGGGGAAGCGCTTCCTCTTCAGGATACCCCTCAATCTCGGGTTCCTCGAAGGCTTCCTCGAGGAAAGGGTTCTCGGTGAGCTCCTGGTTCAACACCTGGGCAAGCTCGAGCTGGGGCATCTGGAGCAGCTTGATCGCCTGCTGGAGCTGCGGTGTAAGGATAAGCTTTTGGGAAAGTTTAAGGTCTAATCTATTCTCTAAAGCCATTACAGTCTGAATTCCTCCCCGAGGTACGCTTCCTTGACAGAAGGGTTCTTGATCAGATCATCCGGCACCCCCTCTGCCAGAATCGAACCATTATTTATTATATATGCCCTGTCTGTTATGGACAACGTCTCCCTGACATTGTGATCGGTTATTAATATCCCAAGACCCTTCGATTTCAAATAGTTGAGCATTTTCTTCAGCTCGATGATGGCGATGGGATCTATCCCGGCAAAAGGCTCATCAAAGAGCATAAAGGTAGGCCGCACCGCGATCGCCCGGGCGATCTCAGCCCTCCTTCGTTCGCCACCCGAGAGCCGATAGCCGTCCCTGTCGGCAAATTCCCTCAGGTTGAACTCATCGAGAAGCATATCGACCTCTTCCTCGATAGCAGGCGTTTCTCCGTTGCCGGACGGGCACCGGCTGTCCCCTGACTTTCGACTGATTTCGAGCACCGCCTTGAGGTTCTCCCTGACCGTCAGTTTTCTGAAGATCGAAGGCTCCTGGGGCAGATAGCCCATACCTTTCCGAGCCCTCTGGTACATCGGCAGGTCTCCGATACTTTCATTATCGAGCAAGATGTCACCCTGTTCGGGACGTATCATTCCCACCACCATATAAAAGGTCGTGGTCTTTCCGGCACCATTGGGCCCCAGAAGGCCGACAATCTCTCCGGTCCTGAGCGATACGTTGATGTCTTTCACCACGTATCGCTTTCCGTATGCCTTTGCAAGGCCACGTATTTCGAGCGAATGCTGATTCATATCCTCTTATGTCGTGTTATCCGGATGCACGGGAATTCGAAAACCGGTGCTCAGAGCGTCTATTTGCCTGCTTCGGCAGTTCCCCTTTTCCGCTCTGTCAAAAATACCTTGCTGTTTTCGACAATGGAGTGGTCATCATTCATAAAATAGGTCATCTTTGTGCCAGTGACCACGTTCTCCCCTTCCGATGCCCTGGGGTCGCCGGTGAAAACGGCATGCTCCACAGGCTCGGCAAAATAGGTGGCAAACTTCGAGGTTACGACCCGCTCGCCCTTGATGAGCTTGACATTGCCCTCTGCCTCGATCTTCTTGATGTTGCTGCTGCCCTTCTCTTCGGAATAGTACACCAGCATCTTATTGGCAAAGAGCGTCATCTCGCCTTTCTTCGCCACCACATTCCCCTCGAAGAGAGCGGTATGCGCCTTGTTGTCCGTCGTCAGGGATTGTGATGTAATAACCGTTGGCTCCTTCGCGGTCTTCTTCTCTGCAGCGGCCTTCTTCTGCTCCGCTGCAGAGGCGGCCGCTGCGGACAGAAAAGCACTTATGACAAAAAAGAGAAGAGCTACAATAACGATTGTCGTTCTCTGTATTCTGACTTCCGTATTCTGATTTCCGTATTCTGACTTGTGTATTCTGTTTCTATTTTGCATAAAAAATCGCCTTTACATTGTTCTTCAGTTTTGCCTTGTCATTAGTCGCTACAAGGTCGTCCCCCTGAACAGAAAATTTCTTGCCCACGATATGCACCTGTTCATCGGACATGACCTCATTGGTCGACGAATCCCAGTACAGCGTTTTCGCCACGATATCATAATCCTTGGTAGCGGCCTTGATGTTGCCCTCGATCTTCAGGTCCCTTTTCTCGACATCATACAGGCCCGTATCCGAGGTTAGCGTCAGGTCTTTCTCGGGGAAGGAAATGCGGAGTGAGGCAAGCTTTATTTCGTTTTCGGTTACAAAGACCGCCTTGTCGGCGTTCAATATCCATTTTATGATGCCGTCCCTTTTCTGCGTAATGCTTACTGCATCCATATATGAGCTGTCACCAACACGTAGTCTGGTCTTTATGTCCCCCTCTCTGTCTGAATAAAAGGCTACAATGGCAAAAAAAAGCACGACAACGACCAGAAATCCAAATTTTTTCATATAAAATATTAACACAGCGGGAAAGTCTTGTAAAGGCAAATTACATGCCAACTCAAGCAAAAGCAAAGAGAAAAAGTGAACCTCCCCGCGGCAAGCCGACGGGGAACTTTGCAAAGCTTTCGTTAGAAATTCAAAATAAAGGACTTCCTCATTTTAAATTTTTCTTTTTACCTTTTGAATTTAGTAAGGGCCTCCCTCATTACTTCCACCGGCGGTCTTATGCCGGTCCAGAGCTCAAAAGCAAAGACCCCCTGCCACAGCAACATGCCGAGGCCGTCGAGCGTTCTGCAGCCCTTTTCAGATGCCCGGCGCAGCAGAGGTGTCGTTTTATAGATGAGATCACAGACAACATGGTCCTTATGCAGCAGCGACGCATCCACCGGAAGGGGATCATTGGCTTTCAATCCGAGCGGTGTTGCATTGATGATCATCTCTACGTGTGAAAGGAATTCCCTGCTGTTCAAGGCATGTCCGTCGATTACCGCTATATTCTCCCTTATCGTGTTCAGGTGCCGTGCCAGCACTGCAGCCCTGCCCGCATCGGTATCGTAAAGAGACAGCGCTGATGCTTCCTTGCAGAGATAATAGCCTATGGCGCGCGACGCGCCCCCGGCACCAACAATGAGCACCCTCTTACCCTTTATCTCGACGCCGGCCTCGACCAGCGATTGCATGAACCCCCTGCCGTCGGTATTGTAGCCGGTCAGGATGCCGTTATCGTTACGGATCGTGTTGACAGCCCCGATAAAAGATGCTTCTTCGCTGACTGCATCCAGAAAGGGGATGACATTCTCCTTGTGAGGAACGGTCACATTCACGCCGCCCAGGTTCAATGCCCTGATGCCCTCGACCGCTTCCTTCAGACGCCCGGGAGCGACGAGAAAGGCCACATAGCAATAGTCGAGATCCAAATGGCCGAAGGCGGCGTTGTGCATTGCTGGCGAGAGGCTGTGCTCAACCGGATACCCGAAGAGACCGACGACCTTTGTTGTTCCGCTTATATTCATGCAGGCTCCTTTCAAGAGCAGAGATGCCCTTCAATCCTGAACATGATACCAGATTTGCGCTTTGGTCCAAAAGGGGCCGGCAAAAAGCTGCTGGAGGGCGGCGGCTTATTACGTAAGAGGAGAGCTCTGGTGCGGGGAGTGTTTGCGTTCCGTGAGCAGTCGCTCGAATTCATCGGCGGTAACCGGCCGGTTGAAAAGGTATCCCTGCATCACATCGCATTTGCAGTAGTCCAGGAAGGCGAGCTGCTCCCGCGTCTCGACGCCCTCGGCAATCGTCTTCATTTTAAGACGGTGGGCCATGGGAATGATTGCAGAGACGATCGCCGAATCGTCGGGGTTGGTCGTCATATCGCTCACCAGCGACCGGTCGATCTTGAGCGCCTGGACCGGTAATTTCTTCAATGTACCCAGGGATGAATAGCCGGTGCCGAAGTCATCAATGACCAATTTGACGCCGCGGTTGCTCAATGCACGCATGGCAGCGAGCGAGGTCTCGGCCTGCTGCATGGCAATACTCTCGGTAACCTCCAGATCCAGAAAGGCGGAATCCAGACCGGTATCGCTCAAAATCCGCATGACGGTCTCAGCCAGATTTTTTTGCTGAAAGAGACGTGCCGAAAGATTCACACTGACATGCATGAGACCGAGATCGGCCTTTTGCCACGCCCTGTTCTGCGCACAGGCGGTGCGCAGAACCCATTCATTGAGCGGCACAATCAGGCCCGTCTCTTCTGCAAGGCGGATGAACTGTTCCGGGTAGATCATCCCCAGTTCGGGATGCAGCCAGCGCACCAGGGCCTCCGCCCCGATGATCTCTCCCGTATCAATGCGTACCAGCGGCCGATAGTGCAGGACGAATTCGTTCCGATCGAGAGAGGCGCGCAGGCTACTCTCCAGGATCATACGTTCGAGCGCCTTCAGATTCATGGCGGGATTATAGAATTGATAGTTGTTCTTTCCCTGCTCCTTGGCGTGATACATTGCCGTATCGGCATTTTTCAAAAGGGTCTCCGCATCGTCGCCGTCGTAGGGGTAGAGGCTGATGCCGACACTGGCGGTGACGGTAAGCTCATGGGTATCGATCACCCAGGGCTGCTTGAAGGCGGCAAGCAGTTTCTTTGCGATCCTGGTGACGTCGTCATGATGCTTGATGTCCGGCAGCAGTACCGTGTACTCATCTCCTCCCTGCCGCGACACGGTGTCGAATTCGCGGAGACAGCTCCGTATACGTTCCGCTACCGCCTTCAGCAACCCGTCTCCTATTGTATGCCCCAGCGTATCGTTGATGGTTTTAAAATTGTCAAGATCGAGAAAAAGCACTGCCAGCATCTGCCTGCTGCGATGCGCGTGGGACAGCTCGTGATTGAGATGCTCACTGAAGAGCATCCGGTTGGGAAGGCCCGTCAATGTATCATGATACGCCTGGTGCCGGATGATCTCATCCATGCGCTTCCGATGGGTGATATCCTTCGCCACATTGATGATATGGGTTACCTCTCCGCTTTCGTTTCTCATGGGATTTGCGGTCACCTCGACGTCCTTTCTCTTTCCCTCCTTGTCGTAATGCACATGTTCACGCACTGCAGTCCGCCCGGTCTTTAACGTTTCATAGGCGGCGCATTCGCTCAGACAGGTGACGTTCTGTTCCCGGGCTGCAACGTCCCCGTGGCACAGCACATCGTGGCAGTGCTTTCCGATGATCTCTTCCTCGCTTTTTCCTATGTCCTCGAGAAAGACCCGGTTTGCACCGATGAGAGTAAAATCACGGACGTCGATGATGTACACCGCATCGCTCAGGCTGTTGATGACGCTCTCATTGAATGCCTTTGCCTGCTTGAGCGCCCGCTCTGTCCGCTTCCGCTCGATGGCATAGCGCAGTGAACGGGCCAGCAGATCAGCATCCAGTCGCCCTTTTACCAGATAGTCCTGTGCGCCTTCCCGCACCGCCTCAATTGCCAGGAGCTCATTATCCAGGCCGGTCAGCAGCAGGATCGGCATGTTGGGTGCGTGGGCACGTGCTTTCAGGAATGTCGCGAGACCCTCGCTGTCCGGCAGGGTAAGATCGAGGAGAAGCACATCGATCCCCCCCTGCGCTATGCGCTCCATTCCTGATGAAAGCCGCTCTGCTGTCTCCAGATTAAAGACGGCGCCGCGCGCCTCGCTCAGCATCTCTCCTATGAGGCGCGCATCAGCAGGGTTGTCCTCTATAAGAAGCACTGTGATCATCTCTCTCTCTGCACCCTTCATCGGCGCTCACTCCTCACGGGGATCGTAAAGAAAAAAGTAGCACCTTTTCCCTCCTCCGATTTCACCCAGATGCGCCCGCCGTGATTCTCGACAATTCTTTTGCAAATAGCGAGGCCGATGCCGGTGCCGGAATATTCACCCCTGCTGTGCAGGCGCTGAAAGATCTTGAAGATACGCTCGGTCTGTTCCGGAGGGATACCGATGCCGTTGTCCCTTACCGAAAAGACCCACTCTTCCTCGTGCTTTTCCGCAGCGACATGGATGCGAAGCGGTTCGCTGCTGCGGAACTTTATCGCGTTACTGAGGAGATTCTGAAAGAGCTGGACGAGCTGGAGCTCGTCAGCCATCACTTCCGGAAGACCGGTATGCGTTATTACCGCACCGCTCTCTTCAACAGCGACCTTCAGATTTGCAAGTGCACGGTTCAGGACCGCTTCAGTGTCGGCCGGCTTGAAGGGCTTACGCTGGCTCCCCACACGGGAATACTCCAGGAGATCACTGATCAGCATATCCATCCTGCCCGCACCTTCCAGAGCGAATGAGATAAACTCCCGGGCCTCCTGATCCAGTTTGTTCCGGTAGCGACGCTCCAGGATTTTCAGGAATCCTTCAATAACGCGGAGTGGCTCTTTCAGATCGTGCGAGGCGGTGTAGGCAAACTGCTCCAGCCCGGCATTGGACTGCTCCAGTTCCTTGATCGTATGTTCGAGTCTTTCCTCGATGCGCCTCCGCTCTTCAATCTCACGCTGCAGCTGCTCATTGGTGCGCGCCAAGGCTGCGGTACGCTCCGCCACCAATTCCTCAAGGTGATGGCGATGCCGCTCGATCTCCTCTTCGGTTTCCTTGCGCGTGGTGATGTCTTCGATAGTGCCGAGCGTGCAACGTGGTTTGCCGTCCGGGGTCCGGCAGAATACCACAACACGGCTGTAGAGCCAGCGCCATGCTCCTGATGCATGCCGCGCCCGGTATTCGTATTCGATGATCTCACCATCCCTCGCCGTCGCAATCCGTTTGTAGTTTTCTATCGGGATCTTCCAGTCATCGTGGTGTATCACCTTGAGCATAAACCCCGGCTCATGGATCTGTTCCGGTGAATAGCCGAGGATATTCCTGATCTGATTGTTGATATAGATGACGCGCTCTTCGAGAATATCGTAGATATAGAGGATATTCGGTGTGGTGTCGGCAATACCCTGTATGAACCGCTGGCTCTCCCTGAGTTCGCCCTCCCTCTCTCTCCGCAGGGCGATCTCCGCCCTCAACTTCTCGTTGACACTGGTCAGCTCTTCAGCCTGTCCTCTGACCAGTTCTTCAAGACGGGCGAGGCGCTCCTCACGGAGACGGACCTGCCGCTTGCAGCGCAGCGCACCTCTTCGCTCAGGAAAATAATGGAGAAGGCTTCTTTCCTTTGCGGTCCTCCTGCCTGTCCTGCTGTGCGCTCCGGGCGGTTTAGAACCGGAGTCCTCAGTTCGTATCATGTCAATGCCCCTGTCGCTCACGGAGGAACGATTACTCCGTCCGGCAGGGCACGGAACGCGTTGTCCACCGACCGGGTCACGGGGCGGTCAACAGCATCCGACAAAAGCCAAGGTGGTTGTAGTGCTCTCCCTGGCCGGAAAGCGCCCCCCGCATCAGATTCCCGATCAGCCGCCGCCACAAAAAACCGGGCATACCAAAGATCAATCGCTTCGGCAGCCCGGTGATTGTGCTTTACGTTCCCCCCCCGCATCCTGCCACCATCCATAATAAGGTGGTGCCGTTTCTATAGTTCCCGGCTCTCATCGCCGAACCGGTACCGGAGAATGCTCCCCTATTAACGTGTCGTACACATTCTTAATCCAAAGGTAGCACAAAAAGCACCACGGGTCAACAAAGAGAACAACAAACTCTACATTCGAAACTCCAAGCACGAACTCCTCAAAAAAATTCAAAATGCAAAAAACCAAAACCGTTTCGGATTTTGAGCATCTGAAATTGTTTGGAATTTAGGATTTCGGATTTGGAATTTCTTTTTAGTGCTCAGGCCAGCTTGGAGATCGTCTCAACGATGCCCTTTGGCGTTGCCTCAATGATATGCGCTTCGATGCCGAGGACGTCCTCGATGTCCTGCCGCGAGACATCATCGAGGAACACCTCGTCGCCCTCGCGCATCACGACATCGGGGATGAGCAGGATATCGTTCCTCTGCACGCGCCCCGAAAGGGCCTTGATCACGTCCCTTCCGGTGAGCAGGCCGGTCACGGTGACGCTGCTGCCGAAAAAGGTGTTTTCGACCGCTACCGCCTCGATATCGATACCACCCCTTTTGAGCTTGGCGACAAACTTGGACAGAAAGGGATAAAATGAAACACCGGTGAAGGTGATGAATCTCCTCAACCCGTCCGTCTTCGGGATTCTCACCTTTCTCATCTGGTGGAGGAAGAGGGGCACCAGTCCGACGCCGTTCTCAATCTGCGGGAGCTCTCCGTATTCCTTCAATGGAGGGGTATCAATGCCCGCCTTTATATACAATTCATCCGCACCGTAGACGATACTCTCTCCATGCTTTCTCTTGAACCGGGCCTGGAACTTGTGGATTATTTCGAGGGCCTGCAACGCATCATCTCTTTCGACAGGCCGCAAGGATTTCTTCCGGTGAGCAGTAAGGCCGACCGGCACCACCGCAACGGACATTACATAGGGGTAGAAGCGGTAGAGATCGGTTATCGTCTTCCTGAGCTCCTTGCCGTCGTTGTACCCGGGGCAAAGGACGATCTGGGTATGCATCCTGATGTTGTGCTCGGCGAGGAACTTAATCTCTTTGAGAATGTCTCCCGCCTGCTGACTGCCGAGCAGCCGGTTTCTGATCTCCCGGTCAGTGGAGTGAACGGAGATATAGAGGGGGCTGAGGCGCTGTTCGACAATCCTCTTCCGGTCGTCAGCAGAGCAATTGGTGAGAGTGACATAGTTGCCGAAGAGAAAGGACATCCGGTAGTCGTCATCCTTCAGATAGAGCGGCTTCCGCATTCCTTTGGGAAGCTGGGCCACAAAACAGAAGATGCAGTTGTTCCTGCACGATCTGGTCTTGAAGGACTTCAGCACAATGCCAAGCTCATCCGCAGCGGTTTTGCTTCCGGCAGTACCACGCATCCTTTCGTTGTTTCTGGCCACCAGGAATTCGAGCTCGGGCTCGGAGCCGTAGAACATCAGATCGATCGCATCATGGATTCTGTTCCCGTTGATCTCGATGAGCCGGTCACCGGCGCGCAGGCCGGCCTTGTCGGCCCTGCTCCCTTTTGTGACCGCCTCTATCTCTATTCCGCAACTATTTTTCGGCGGCATGTTTCAACCCCCGGTAGATATATTGGAGCCCTGAGGCAATGGCGAGCACCGCCACGATCCAGAACATCCAGCTCCCCGGTCGGGGAACTCCCTCGATCGTTACCGAAAGGAGGGTATAGGGGATGAGCACCAGCTGCGCGGCAATGGCGGCTTTGCCGATTGCAGAGGGCTGCACCCTCGTAATGTCATAGAGAAGGTAAAGGATGAACCACCCCAGCACCACAATGAGATCACGGCTTATGACGGTGATGGTCAGCCAGAGCGGTATCCAACCGTAGACCGCAAAGAGGATAAAAGAGGTCATGAGAAGAAATTTGTCCGCAAGGGGATCGAGAAAAGCGCCGAGAGGCGTCTTCTGGTCGGTCATCCGCGCCAGCAGGCCGTCGAGCATGTCCGAAACACTGGCGATAATAAATAAAATAAGTGCGTAGCTGTACCTCTTATACACCAGCGCGGTCACAAAGACCGGCAGGATGACGATTCTGATGAACGTAATGATATTCGGTGCGTTGAGGACTTTCATAATGATAAACGTTAAGGGATATTAAAGGGGAGCGATATATCGGGAAGATGTATGCCTATTTTCTTGTAGCACCGTTCGTTCAGAGAACCCCTCCCTGACGTGAGCGCACTAAGGAGGACGGTCGCGTGGCACTGCTCGAGCCTGAACCGATGCCGGTCGGCATTGGCAGAGGCGGTGCGAAGCTTCTTCTCCGCAGCGCGCTTCTTTCCTTCCAGGAGCAGCATCTCTCCGAGAGCCATGTCGCAATAGATGATACCGCGGGGGTCCTTGGTTTTTCTGAAGTTGCGCATAGCCTTGCCGACAGCTCTCCTTGCCCGGGCGAAGTCACCGTTCATTTTATGGACCATCGCAACACTCCATAACGTATAGGAGTAACTGACCAGGTCGCCTATCGATTCATAGAGCCGCGTTGCCTTTCTGAAATGGTTCATGGCCTCACGGTAGTTTCCGAGCATCCGGTAGGCATTGCCGATGCCGCAATGGGAATATGCGGAACCGAACGTATCTTTCAGTGAGGCAAACAGTGCATTCGCCCGCCGGTAATAGTCCAGCGACTCTTTATATTTTCCGGCGATCCTGTGGGTGCCCCCGAGCCCGCAGAGCGCATAGGCGATTCCCGAATTAAAGGAAAGGGCGGTGAACATCCTTTTTGCTTCCTTGAAGCCGTTGATCGCTACGGTGATGTTCCCCGCGACCCTCTGCGCACCGGCTTCCGCCCATAGCGAGAAAGCGAGTCCTTTCTTGTCGTTCACCTTGCGATAGGTCTTCTTTGCTGTCTCGATGAACTTCAACGATTCCTTCCACATGCCGATCGCCCTCAGAGAGAGGCCGATGCCCACCATGCAGTCGGCGGCGGTCAGCGAGTTTCCGAGCGCCTCGCACGACTCGAGCGCTTCTTCGTAATTTTTAATGGCGAGATCAAAATTACCGGTGATGCGGTAGATATCGGCAGAAGCGAGCGTCGCATCGATGATGCCATCGAGGTGGTGGTGTTTCCTGCTCAGCAGAAGCGCCTTCTTGAAATACTGCAGCGCCTCTCTATACACCGAGCGCTCCCGCAGCTGTTCCGCCTTTCGTATCAAATTGTAGATCTTCTCTTCCATCTCAGTTATTCCCGTATTCCCTTAAGCGTCGCTCTGAGCGTCCTCATCAATGCACCGTAATCGCCGGAATAGAAGAAGGCTGACCCCATCACCAGGATATCGGCGCCTGCAGCGGCAATCTCCCTGGCATTGTCGGGCTTCACCCCGCCGTCGACCTCGATGAGCAGGTCGAGGCCGCGCTCCTGAATGGTGTTCCTGAGTGCCTTCAGTTTATCCAATGCAGAAGGAATAAACTTCTGGCCGCCGAATCCAGGGTTGACCGACATGAGCAGTACCATGTCGAGGTCGCCGAGAATATGATCAAGGTCCCTCAGAGAGGTTGCCGGATTCAGGGAGACGCCCGCCTTGACGCCGCTCTCCCTGACCCTCTGGACGGTCCGGTGGAGATGCACCGCAGCCTCGGTGTGGACCGTAATATAATCGGCGCCGGCGCTGACGAAGTCTCCCAAAAATTTGTCGGGATCGTCGATCATCAGGTGCACATCGAGCGGAAGCGTCGTGATCTTCCTTATTGCCTCGACAATTGCGGGACCTATCGTAATGTTCGGAACAAAATGCCCATCCATAATATCAAGATGCAACAGATCCGCTCCCGCAGCCTTTACTGCTTCGATCTCGGCGCCGAGCCTCATAAAATCAGCCGATAAAATGGATGGCGCTATCCGTATCACCGCTCCTCCTTCTTCTTTTCATCTTTATGTGCGGCCTGTCCCGGAGACGGGGCCTTTGCCTTCACCTCTTCCTCATACCCTCCCAGGCTCACGATGACACTGAAGATGTCTCCGCCGCTCTCATTCGTCTCGGGCCTCTGGGCCAGTATGACGCTCCTGGGCGTCTTATCGGAGTGAACATAAATAATTTTTCCGATCCTAATGCCTTTTTCGCTCAAAAGAGATTCAGCCCGATCAATGGTCTGCCCTACGACATCAGGCACATACTGCACGCGCGGTCCTTTGCTCAGTACGACACCGATTTCCCTCCCCTCCTTGACCTTGCTGTCGGGAGGGATGTCCTGGCGTATGATGCTGCCCTGGTGGACATAAGAGTCGTAATCCTCTCCCTCGAGTCGTATATACAGGCCCTTGCGGCGGAGGAGATCATTCGCCTCGATCATTTCCCGTCCTCTTACATCGGGGACAGTCACCGTCCTGCTGAAGCTGAGCAGCTTGAAGGTGATATGACCTGAAATTATACCAAGGAGCAGCAGAATAATGGTATAAAGAGGTATTGCAAGTAACTTCCTCATGTATCCTCTGAGCGTGCCCTTTTCAGTCGCGCGGCGAAAAAGCCGTCCATGTCGTGCCGGTGTGGAAAGGTCCGATAAAAGAGGAGACCGGCATCAGCAACTGCGAACGGCTCCAAAAAGTCAAACTCACCCTTTATAATACTAAAATCCTGATGCTGCTGTAAAAATTCCTTTATGACGTCTTCACCCTCCTCCGGTTCCGTTGAGCATACGGAATATACCATAACTCCCTCCGGCTTAAGAAGACGGGCGACCGCCCTGAGCAGGGCACCCTGGTGCTCCTTAAATCTCAGGAGCTCCTTCCGGCTATGGCGGTAGCGCACATCCGGATTCCTTCTGATCACCCCCAGAGCAGAACAGGGCGCATCGAGCAGTATCCGGTCAAAGACACAGCGGTGAGCTGCGGACCGGCAGTGCTCAGTGTACTCCAGATTCTTTGCGTCTTCCCGTATGATCCTTACCGAGTGCAACCCTAGCCGCGCAACATTTTCCTCTATCTGTCCTATTCGTTCTGCGTCGGCCTCAACAGCAAGCACCTCTCCGCTGTCCCCCATCAACCGGGCGATGTGCGTGGTCTTCCCCCCCGGTGCAGCGCAGGCGTCGAGCACCCGCTCCTGCGGCAGGGGTGCCAGGAGATAGGTGACCAGCTGAGCCGCCTCGTCCTGGACGACATAGGGAAAGTCAGCTGCCTCCGAGAGAACTCCCACGGCATTAGCCTCCTCAATAATAATCCCTGCCGGTGAATGATCAGTAGGCCGGGCGTGCACACCCTTTTCTGCAAGTCGATGCAGTGCCTGCGCCCGCGCACCTGTGCCGTCTATCCGTATCGTAAGGGGCGGCACCTCGTTATTTTTCCGGGCAAACCGGAAGGCTTCATCATAGCCGAACCGCTGTATCCAGCGCTTCACCAGCCAGCGGGGATGGGAGGTCGTGATAGAGATGTATGCCACAGGGTCTTTCTCCGGGGGAAGAGCAATGTTGTCCCTCTGCCGCAGAAAATTCCTCAGGACACCGTTCACCAGGGGGGGATTTCCCCTGTGCCCCTTCTCACCCTCCACTGCCTCATTCACTGCAGCCCATTCGGGAACACGCAGGTACTGCAGCTGATAGACCGCCACTCTTAGATTATTCAGCGTATCAGGAGAGAGCCCCGAAGGTTTCCTGAGGAAGCCTTTGAGCTGCCAGTCGAGGTAATCCCTGTGGCGCAGCACGCCGTAGACCAGCTCCATCAGAAAGGCCCGCTCTCTTTTGTCGAGGTCATGCGACAGTTCATCCAGGATATCTTTAGGCTTTACTGCTCCGGCAAATATCTTACCGAGAGCAATGACCGCCCGCTCTCTCGTCGTCGGCATCAGGACTGCTCCTCAAACCGTAATTAGTAATTACTGATCACAGTCATTATTGCTTCCAAAAAACTGTATAGCTTCTTTCACTTTATCGAGATCAACGCGCGTATTGAGACAGGGGCCGAACGGCCGTTCATTGGGAATGCCCAGCACAGGGAGCGGATAGGTATCGACAATGCCGCTGCTCAGGTCTCGCTCGCAGGCGACCGCTACGATCGCTTCAGGCTTTATATCACTGACGATGCGGCGCGCAAGATTGCCGCCGGTAGCGACAAAAAGCTTGAGATCATTGTCTGAGGCGATCTGGATCAGGTCCTTGATTTCACACCTGCCACACCGCTTGCAGTTGTAGATATCGTTGGTGATCCTCACGTCGCATTCGTTGATCTGCAGACAATGCGGCAAAAGGAGCAATATGCGCTTTGTCCGGTACCGCCCGGGCTCGGCTCTGATAAGGCGGTTGTTGAGATCAATCACCGCCAGCTGAAACTTATCCTTCTTATCCTTAAAAAAAGCCCCTCCGAGCATCAGCAGGGGATACAGCACTTTAAGGACAATCCCCCTAAGAAAAGGTCTCATATCCCTCTCTCAGCCTCCGCCCTGCGAGAAATGCCTCGGCAGACATGCTCTTTTTCCCCTCGGGTTGCAGCGTCTCGATCTGCAGGAGCCCCCTGCCGGTGCCGACGATCAGCTCACCTTTCGATGCCTTCTCGACCCTTCCGGGCACGCCGCTGCCTTCCAGAGGCTTAACTTTGCTTATTTTGATCATCTCGTCATTAAGATAGCAGAATGCCGACGGCCATGGGTACATCCCCCGCACAAAGTTGAACAGCTCCTCAGCGCTCCGCTTCCAATCGATACGTCCGTCCTCTTTCTTGAGCGGCGGCGCATAGGTGGCCTCACCGGTCTGCTGTACGGGCTTCACCGTGCCCGCCCGCAGTCCTCTGATCGTCTCGATCAGAGTCTTTGCACCCAGCTCGGAGAGCTTTCGGAAGAGGGTTTCAGTTGTATCATCGCCCCGAATGGGAAGCTCCGTCTTAAGGAGAATGTCGCCCGTATCCATCCCTTTATCCATGAGCATGGTGGTGACGCCGGTAACGCGCTCGCCGTTGAGCAATGCCCACTGGATCGGCGCTGCGCCTCGGTACTTGGGAAGAAGAGAGCCGTGGACATTGATGCACCCTGATTTCGGAAGGGAGAGGATTTCCTCAGGCACTATCTTGCCGTAGGCGACAACGATGATGAACTCGGGCTGCAGTCGCCTCAGCTCGCGATAGAATTCTTCACTTCTTATTTTTGAAGGCTGTGCAACACGTATGCCGTGAGCCACCGCAAGCTCTTTTACGGGCGGCGATGAAAGGATGTGGCCCCTTCCTTTCACCTTGTCGGGTTGGGTCACCACGAGGGCTATCTCTTCTCTCTCCTCAATGAGCGCTTTGAGTGAAGGGACAGCAAACTGGGGAGTGCCGAAAAAGATCAAGGCCATGGAGCGGTCCTCGCTAGATCTTGACCTGTGCTTCTTTGAGCGCTTTGAAATACCGCTTCTTGAAGAATTCCCGTTTGATGGAGCTGAGCCGGTCGACAATCAGAACGCCGTCGAGGTGGTCGATCTCATGCTGCAGCGCCCGCGCGAGGAGTCCATCCGCCTCGATCCGGACAGGGTTGCCCTCTCTGTCCAGCGCCTTCACGACCACCCTGCCCGCCCGTTTGATCGTCACAGTATGACCGGGTATGCTCAGGCACCCCTCTTCGGAATCGACAAAATCATCCGCTTCGACGATCTCGGGGTTGAGGAGGACAAGGAGCGGGTGTTTTTCCTCTCCGACGCTTATATCTATGACGATCAGCCGCTTCGAGACGCCGACCTGAGGCGCGGCAAGGCCGATACCCGGAGCAGCATACATGGTCTCGATCATGTCATCAATAAGACGTTGAAGACCATCATCAATGCCGTTCACCGGCACTGCCTTGCTCTTCAGGACATCCTCGGGGTATTTCTTTATCTCCAAAACAGCCATGTGAAATTATACCATAACAGGAGGTACGTGTTTGAGCGGCAAAGGCGGGAAGGGGTACTCCAAGGAGCTTTCTCGATGCGCAGTTTGTTTGAGTATATCTGCATCACATTACTACTGAAAGAGAGCTGGTATCTGAGTTTGTTTCCTTTGTGGAAACCAAGGAGGCGCGAGCCAGCTCCTTTCCGCCCCCCTTCCCGCCTTTATTCTAAGAGCCTCTAACGAAATGAAAGAGCCCGGAGTCGGGCAGGGTAGAGTATGAGGGCGGGTTAGACAGCCTACGCGTAACCAGGGATGGTGAAGCAGGCTGTCTCCCTCGGAGGAATGCGTGGATGTATTCCGAGTTTGTTCCGGATTTAGATGTTTAGTTTATATTTTTGGTTTTGTGCCTTATTCGTAATTTGGTGCTTGAGATTTAGAATTTGTAGTTAGAATGTCGGCATGGGCACCTTGCCCCATTCGTTGTACCCCGAGGTGATAACCACAGCGATGATCTCCCAGGTTCTTGCATCGATATCCACCAGCAGCTCTGGTTCTCTTTTTACTCCGATATCGAGCAGGTCGCTGCGCCCGACCGGGTGCCCCATGCGATCGGTGACCTTGACGAATATGAAGCGCTCCACATCCACCCGCCACTCTTCAGCGCCGATCCGTCCGAAGAACTTGAAGAAGAGCCTGAAAAACCTGCCGAGCCCGCCCGGCGGATGCGTCCGCTGCCACTCGAGGATATCGGGGAAGTTCCTGATGAATTCTTCAGAGAATCTCCTGCTTTCGTCGGTTACCAGTGCGTTGAGGAAATAGTCTCCGGGAATCAAGTATGCCAGCTTCGCATGCCGCTCTTTTTCAAGAGCCCCTCGCACCCGCTGATCAGTCATGATCTTTTCATAGAGCGCCCTCACTTCGGCCTCGGGACGCGGGAAGACGGGAACGACAATCCTGTCATTAACAGGAATCTTCGGGATCTGGTGCACTGCATACGCCCTGATTCCCCATGCAGCCGCAACGGAAAAGATGAGCGTCACGACATAGGCGAGAAGGATGCCGGCCCACCGGGGTCCGACCCACCCGAAGAGTGCCCTGTATGTCTTTCCGCCCGGCTCACCAGGGAGGAACATCGGCGTCCTTCTCATATACTCCTCATACGACGCACCGAACGTGCTCCTCATACGCCACTCCTCGTTCCTCGCAAGGAGATAATAGACAAAGAGCATGGTGATATACAGTATCAGAATGATGAACCGCGGCCAGTAAATGAGCAGACCGAAACCGGAGATCGCAAGGGAGAGATACTGAGGGTGGCGCACATAGGAATACACCCATCCCTTGAGCACGCTCCGTCTGAACAGCTTCATGTAGTAGAGCGGAATAGCGGCAAGAAGAAACAATACCAGTCCTACAATGAAGAGTACCTGGAGGTACAATATACCCGCGATGATCGGATCATCGATGAACACCATGTGAGGGAGAAAGAACTCGGTCGTCCAGCTGGTCAACGGCGATGCGGAAAGGGCATGCAGCAGAGGTCCGTATACCGAATAAAAGTAGACGGCAAAAGGACTGATCATGATAAGAATTTCGAAGGTGATAAGGAGATAGGCAGTGATCGTCCCCGCTAACACCGCTGCATGATGCTTTTTGATATCCACCTCTGACTCCTCAATGAAAAATTCTGAATCCGAAATTCTAAATCCGGAACAACCTCAAATACTCGAAATTCAAAACTGTTTAAATTATTTGTATTTGGATCTTTGTTTAGAATTTCGTATTTAGGATTTGGAGTTTGCCGTTAGCATATCGGATATTTTCCTTTGCTCAGCTCCATGCAGAACTCATGCATTCTTGCCAGCTCTTTCTCGAATAATGCTTCTGCTTTCCGGGAGATTTCGCGGAGATCACGGCCCCGCTCGGGTAAAATCTGTGCAGCGGCCATCTGGGGCCTGTCGATCGGGGTACCTATTCTGCTCAACAGCAGAATATATACTTCCCGTATCCCTCCGACTTTTTCGTACATCTTTTTCGCGATGTTGTGGGCGAGGACATTGTAGATCTTTCCTACATGGCTCACGGGATTCTTCCCTGCCGCTGCCTCGGTGCCCAGGGGCCGGTTCAGCGAGATCAGTCCGTTGACCCTGTTGCCGCGGCCTACCTGGCCGGAATCAGCATCTTCAGCCGAAGTGCCGAGGAGGCTCAGGTAAACACCGCCGAGGCCGCGGCCTTCCTCGTCAAGGGAGTTATAATAGAGCGCAATCGAGTCGAATTCCTCAAAGCGAGCAGTAAACCGCGCCATCGCTTTAAGAATATCGCCCTTTCGCTCGAAGTACTCCCGCTCTGATCCGACAAAGGATGCAAGAAGCGGCATGGCGACCGTGAGCTCCAGTCTCGTCCCCTTCCTGAGACCCATCACTTTAATATCCTCTCCGGTATCGGGGAACTTGGTCTTGAACTGCTTCGAATTCAGATAACGCTCGAGCTCGAGCACGCTGCGCTCGGTGGGGCTCAGCGGATAGTAGCCGACTGCCGCCGAGGTGTCATTGGCGCCTCTCACCTTCCCGGGCCTCAGGAAAATATCGGTCAGTTCTTCGGACCCCGGCGCAAGGACAACGCGGAACTTCAGGTGCCTTTCAGGATCGACAAAGCGCAGATTGCCGGCAATCCACTTTTTGGCGGCATCGATCGCGATATCAGCAACGGGGATGGTCTTCCCTCCGGCGCTGAAAGTCGCGCGGTCGCCTATGGTAAGCTCCATGGGCTTGGTCACTCTGCCGCCGCCGAACCGCTTTTTTACCTTACCGGCTGCGAGTAGGCTCTTGTCGATATTGTGATGGAGGACCGCACCGAACTCCTTAAGGTACTCCCTCGAGAGTGCCACGGAAACGGCGTCCATAATTGAGTCACAGATGTAGTCGGGATGCCCTGTGCCCTTACGCTCTACAATTTCAACATGATGGTCGGTGACAGATTTCCCTTTGAAGGGCTCGATCGAAATCATACCTAAAGTGTATCATATTTCTTTGCCGGGCTTTTTGCCCAAACATATACGTCCTGGCTTTATTCCCAAAGCCTGCTTACCAGCTTGTACAGAGTGGGATATTCCTCTCTTGCAAGTGCGGTCTCTTCTTTCAGCATCCGCAATGCTTCCGGCACATGTTTGAGGAAGTATTTCTTACCCTTTACCTTCGAAAGAAAGCCGTATGCCCCCAGCGCCTGCATATGCCGCTGGAGCCTGCAGGGGAGAAGGGTCCTTCTGAATGCCTCAGCATCGAATCGCTCATCGGATCCACTCATTCCAGCTACATAATAATCCAGCAACCGATCTCTCATGTCGCCTTCGAGACGATAATAGGGGTCCCACAGCATGGATGCGATATCATACGCCGAGGGTCCCAGCCGTGCGCCCTGATAATCGATGAGGCGCGGGGAGGTGCCCTTTACAATCATAATATTCTGCGACTGGAAATCCCGGTGGACGATTGTCTTCGGAAAGGCATCAACCGCTGCGGCAAGCCGGTGGAATTCGTCCTGCAATACAGAAGGTTTTTCGATGGCAATGTTTCTTAATCCCTCAACGAATCGTTCGATAAAGTACGCCGTCTCCCACCGCAGATGGCCGTAATCAAAAACTCTCTCCTGTAGAGACCGGCACTCGGAAACATGATCTGTTGCGGTCGTGTGCAGTAGCACCGCGATATCGAGGACTTTCCGGTACATCTCCTCGATTTGATCTCCGTTCCTCGGGCATTTCAGCCAGCTGTAGAGAGAGAGGTCGCCGAGGTCCTCGAAGAGCGCGCCCATGGCAGCGGGATGCTCCTCAATCAGTTCGGGGACGGGAACAGCATGCTTCCGGAAGAAGCGCGTGTACTCCAAATGGCGGGCATAATCAGGGTCGCCGGGCTGACATTGCATGCGCACGACGGTCTCTCCGCCTCTTCTTGTCCGATAATACCTTCTGTCAGATCCGCCGATACCGATAAGCACATCGTCATCAGTCGTACGTCCTCCTTCCGCTTCATTCACCGGAACGACAAAACCGGGACCGATAATGCAATCCTCATATAAGAGTCCCCCCTCGCCCCCCTTTACTGAAGGGGAGACGGGGAGATTACTTTTTTCATTTCTCATTCCGACCTTGCTCCCAGGAAGCACAATGCAATTCCTGAGAGCACTACCCCGTTCAATAACGCTTCTGCTCTCGATCGCCAGATACCCATCCAGTGAGGCTTCACTGCAGCCTTGCACCGAGGGGTGAATGAATACCGTCTCTCCGGATGATTTCATCACCTCCAGGACCGTGGCGGCGTAGGCGGCGGGGGTCCCGATGTCGCTCCAGTAGCATCCGCTTACATCGAAGGTCCCGACCGCATGCCCGTGATATACGGCTTTCAGCCACGCATCGACAACACTCGATTTCCCCTCGGGTAGAAACTTCAGAAATTCCGGGGCATAGACAGCAATGCCGGTAAAGGCGACCCAGCGCTCTGCTTCCGGTTTAGGATAGTTTTTGCCGACCCCCTTGAGCAGTCCCCTCTCATCGATGGCGACATGGTTGAATCGGGGGCAGTCATGCACCGCAAGCGTCGCGAGGTTTCCTGAAGCATAATGGCGATCGAGGAGTTTCCCCAGATCGATATTCGAGAAAATATCGGCATTATGTACCAGAAAGGTGCTGCCGCTCAGGAAGCTTTCGGCATTCTTCAAAGCGCCGCCGGTATCGAGTATGGGGTCCTCGGGGAAAAGCGTTATCCTTTCTTTGAAGGACGAGTATTGTATCCATTGTTCAATCAGTTCCTTCTTATAGTGGAGATTGATGCCGATGCCGTCAACCTCCAGTGCGGATGCCCGCTCGAGAACAAACTGCAGGACGGGCTTCCCCATAAGGGGGAGAAGCGGCTTCGGGATATGGTTGGTTATGGGGCGCAGCCGCTCGCCGAGACCGGCGGCGGGGATGAAGCAGATAAGGGACCTATGCATAGAGCAGGAATCTCTTCCTTACCTTCTGCTGGAATGAACGGCACTGCTCGCCCCACCACGCTTCTATATGCTTCAGCCGTTCACCGCCTTCGATCTCTTTTCTGAGCCTGTCGGTGCCGGCGAGGATATCGATGGGCATCTTCTCGGCCTCATATTCATAGGGCGGTTGCTTCCAGAGGAAATCGTCAGGATAGAGGTCATACACTGCCTTGAGCACCGCAACAGCGGTCTTGAAAGGCCGGAATTCTTCTCTGCCGGTCACATGGATCTGCGCCCCGCCGCAGAGCATGCCTGCATGCTTCTGGAAGGTGGGCTGAAAGAACACGGGTCTGAAGACAGCGCCCGGGAGCTTGTATTCTTTGAGCCGCTTGACCAATGCTTCGGGGTCAATGTAAGGAGCACCGAATATTTCGAACGGCCGTGTCGTCCCTCGCCCCTCGCTCAGCATCGTGCCTTCGAGGAGGCACATGCCCGGATAGACGACTGCCGTATCCAGCGTCGGCATGTTCGGCGAAGGCAGCACCCAGGGCAACCCTGTTTTATCAAACAATACCTTCCGCTTCCAGCCCTTAACGGGAATAACGTGGAGATCGAGCTCCGGATAAAAGGTCTCTTTCAGATACAGCGCAATTTCCCCCACGGTCATGCCGTGGCGTACAGGCAGCGGTCGCTGGCCGACAAACGACGCATATGACTGATCGAGCACCGGCCCTTCCACAAGCGTTCCGCCAATGGGATTGGGACGGTCAAGGACAACAACCGACCTGCCTGCTTCGAGGCACGCCTGCATGCAGAGCTCCATGGTCCATATAAAAGTGTAGTAGCGTGCGCCGACGTCCTGCATATCGATCGCCAACACATCGACACCGGCGAGCATTTCAGGCGTGGGTTTTCTGGTCTGGCCGTAGAGGCTATACACAGGGAGTCCGGTCCTCTTGTCCGTGAACCCTTCCCACTCGATCATGTTGTCCTGCGTTTCGCCGCGGATGCCGTGCTGCGGGCCGAAGAATGCCCGCATTTCGAACTTTTTGCATTTCAGAAAGAGATCGGTCGCATGGTCGAGTCTTCTATCCACCGACGCCGGATGCACCAGCAGCCCCACCCGCGCGCCTCTCAATATCCTGGGCCACTCTTTATCGAATCTATCGAGTCCTGTCTGAACGGACATAAAAGAAGTTCTCCTCACAACTGCACATCACGGAATCACTAATGATAAACGGTACAGTAGTCGTGATGCAAGGCAGGGCCGCTTATGCAACATACCTCTGCTGCGGCGGCACGCCTCCGGTGCCTCTGAATCTGTTTTTACTGCAACAGTTATAAGCTATAATATTGAGTGGGTAAGAGATCACTCATGAACCAAAAATCATCACGGCAGGAGCTGTATCACGATATTTTCGGCTCTGTTCTGGACAGGACCGAGATGACCCCCTATCTCTTGTTGCACGCCATGGATTATGAGGCAGGTCTGAGACAGGCGACCAAAATGATGGGCAATCGCGGTTTTGATATTCGCGCCGATGGCAGCCTGCAGAAGAGTGAAAAAGAGAGGGCACAGAGATACGTTACCTGCGTTTACAAGTACTTCTTCGGCTGGCTGTTTCCCTTTGTAAAAGGTCAACTCAGAGGGCTCGTCAAGATACCATCACGGAACGCCGGTCTTTACCGTCATTGCCTCAAGACCGTCGGAGCAGTAGAATCGATATTGAAGAGCGCGAGGTTCCGGGCTATCATCAGTGAGGACCCGCGCCACCTCTTCCTCCTAGCCTCATCAAGGAAATACCCTCACATTTTTTATGGCTTCAAACGGAAGAACATGAACGTCCCCGCAGAGTGGCAGCAGCTTGCGTGCGCCATTCTCAAAATGTGCCACTTGATCAAGTCAATTGAAGAGGACAGCCAGGATATCAACGATTATGCACAGCTCGGGCTCTTTCTCGAAACAGAGGGCCAGAGTCTTGATGACCTCTACAATTACAACTGGGCGCGTCCGGGCCGCCTCCCTGAAAGCGAGTCCGCCCAAAAGGCGTTCGTCAAGATCTCCACGTTCTTCCACAAGCTGAAAGAGTCGGTACTGTTTGATGCGGAAAAGGGATGCCTGGTCTTCAACAGCGGCGACGGCGTTATGGTCGACATTGCCGACATTAAAGCCAGGCTGAAGAGCCCGGAAAGCATGTTCACCAAGCTGGGGAAGAGTGTGGAAGGCGAAGCTCATGATATACGGGACATCCTTGCGATCACCTTTATCCTGAAGAGCAAGGATGACACCCTCACTCTTTTCCATGCACTGCAGAAGAGGGGCGTCATTTTGCAGGAAAACACGCTCTCTCATTCCATAACCCAGACGCTGTTCGATACCCCGGAAAGCATGATGGAAGCAGTACGGCGGCTGATGGTCAGCCTTTCGCGGAGCGAGGGCAAAAACAAAATACCCGGGAAGAAAGAGCTGCTTGTCAACGCAAAACAATTCTTCAAAGCCCTGAGCGTGAACGCGGCGGAGAACCTGCATTCCTCTCTGGGGCATAGGAAGTTCCAATGCAAGATAAACTTTTCCCTGCCGATTCACCGCACCGCCAAAACAAATAAAGTCATGATCCCGGGGACGCCCCTCTACGCAAAGAGAGACCGGCTCAGCAAGAAGACCCAGCAGCATACCCTGGCGGTCGAGCTCCGCATATCCGACGAGCAGAGCTGGTACGCCTCAGAACAAAAAGGAGACTCCCACCACGATGCCTACAAATTCCGTCAATTAGTCACCCTGATGAACAGGATTTTCAAACCCCTTTTTCATTTCCCGAAAGAGAACTTTGCTCAGCTGAGAAAAGACCAAGTAAAGCTGTTCCCCTGATCCTTTGGCGAGAGGCGACTTTGCTACATTCAACACATTCTCAGTTTCAATCCTTGTTTTATTGGATATGTCTCTCAAATGTAGTTATCAGCGCTTGACCTTACAGGCAGTGTACAGTCAGATCAGGTCCCATTCTGCCAAGGATTAATCACTTCAAGCCCGGGATAATCGAAATCTCTGGCATTTCGTGTAATCAGCCGCAATTCGTAATGTAATGCCGTGGCGGCAAGGAGACTATCGATGGTGGGGACTGGGCGGCCTACCTCGGCAAGCAGTCTGCCCCAACGATCGGATACAGCAAGATCAACTGGAAGCACCCGCTCCTCGAACCACGCCGGAAGATCATGCTCCAGCCATGTGCGCAACTTCTCACGCCTTTTTTTATCTGTAAGCCTCTCAACGCCTTTTCGAATTTCTCCAAGGGTCAGGACGCTCACAAAAAGCGCGTCAGCCGGAATCTGTTCAAGCCATCCGATTACCAGCTTATTTTGCTGTCGTCGTATTGTCTCCGAGATAATATTCGTATCGAGCAAATAGCTCATGAAATATCAGCTTCCCGAGTTAGTGTCTGCTCGCGTCTCAGGTCAATATCCGCCCCATAGAGAGGCGATTTCCGCATAAAATCGACAAAACGTTCCCTTGGGCGTTTAAGCCGTTCGTACTCGTCTTTCGAAATAATCACAGCAGCTGGCTCTCCGCGCATCGTAATAGTCTGGGGACCTTCTTTCGATGCCTGCCTAATCACCTCACTCAGACGTGCTTTCGCTTCTTGCAGTTGCCATGTTCTCATAGTACGCTCCTTACTAGTCAGACTAGTTCATTATACCCTTTTCCTTGTCGACGTGCAAGTCTCTTATACACGGGGCTCTCCTTTATTAGACAGAGTTTGATCAATATACGATCTTATACTGACCGATAAGATGATCCCTATCTTTTACAGAGATATATGGGAACTACCACGATATGTAGTGTTTCAATCCTTGTTTTATTGGATATGTACGATGTCCCGTGGTTTCGTTGAAGAAGAAGCGGCTCAGCCATTATCTTAAGCAGCGACCTCCTTTCTGTCAACGCTCTTCTGCCCCAAGGCACCCATCAGCTTCGGTATTTCCCTGTAGCCCTTTATCCGTCTGAACTTCATTTCCGCTCTCAGAAGTGCTGCCACCGCCCATCTGTGCACCATCTCACCATTACGCCACCACTTCACTCGCCCCGTAATAGCTCGGGTCATCGAGAAGCAGGACTCTATGGGATTAGTCGTGCAGAGCGTCTTTCTGAGCAGGCCCGTTATTCCCAGCCTATGCACCGTGAGCGTCTCCTCAAGACCCTCTCGTAAACTGGCGGCTGCGCTCGGATTCAGTCGCTCAAGATATTTCACCGTGAGCTCCAGTGAGTGCTTTGCCTGCTCATAGTCCAGCATGCCATAGGCTGCACGAATACGTGCATCTATTGCCTCCTGGTGCTCCGGCGGCAGATACTCCCGCACATTCCTCCTTTTGTGCTGCTGACACCTCTGTACCGCAACCGTGCTGCCAAACATACGCGTCACCGCAGACCTCAGCGCCTTGGAGCCGTCAAGCACAAACAGATAATCCTTGCTGACCGATAAGCCGCGCCGGGCCATGTCCTCAAGAAGTCCGATGCACACTTCCTTGTTCTCCGTAGCGCCTTCACGCAAACCCATAATGTGCTTCCTGCCGTCCTTATCCAGCCCCAGGGCGCATTCGGATTCCATTACCGCCGTCATCAGCAGGATGCCCATGTCCTGTGCCAATTCCCGGATCACCTGAGGCATACCCATCAGCACTGACGCCAGTGGCAGGGGTACCTCCACCGTTACCTTCCCCTCTGATACCTCTCTGATCTTCCCTGTTGCTTTTCTCTGCATGATTCTGCGATTATTCTTCATAAGCGACTCCTTTAAATCTTGGTGTTTTTGGGTACTCAAGTTTAATCGAGTCGCTTCCTTTCTTCAACGAACCGGGGGGCTATGTCCTGTAAGTCTCTTGCTGTGATAGTGAGTTTCAATCCTTGTTTTATTGGATATGTCTCTCAGACGGCCTTATTGTAAAAGGTGATAGCATGGCCCCTAAAATGTTTCAATCCTTGTTTTATTGGATATGTCTCTCAGACTCATCTTCAGACTCCTCAGAAGATTCTGAAGAATGTTTCAATCCTTGTTTTATTGGATATGTCTCTCAGAC
>JBFMCP010000022.1:0-2472 GCA_040754455.1 Nitrospirota bacterium | reverse complement strand
AATGTTTCAATCCTTGTTTTATTGGATATGTCTCTCAGACTCATCTTCAGACTCCTCAGAAGATTCTGAAGAATGTTTCAATCCTTGTTTTATTGGATATGTCTCTCAGACAGGGATGAAGAAAGCGAAAGAACTCGAAGAGAAGCGGAGTTTCAATCCTTGTTTTATTGGATATGTCTCTCAGACAATAACTATCATGTCTGATGTGAACAAGACGAGTAGTTTCAATCCTTGTTTTATTGGATATGTCTCTCAGACGTCTGCGGTTACAATCACCACAGTGTTGCCTTTGTCTTGTTTCAATCCTTGTTTTATTGGATATGTCTCTCAGACAGGTCCATCTGCGTTTATTCTGGAGGTCCTTATTGAGTTTCAATCCTTGTTTTATTGGATATGTCTCTCAGACATCGAAGGCCTTGCGCATACGATTGCAGGTCCGGTAAGTTTCAATCCTTGTTTTATTGGATATGTCTCTCAGACCGAAAGCTGCGCGAGAAGTGGGACACGCTCGTCGCCGTTTCAATCCTTGTTTTATTGGATATGTCTCTCAGACACTTGCCGAGCGAGACGGCAAAGAAGCGTTGGTGTGTTTCAATCCTTGTTTTATTGGATATGTCTCTCAGACATCATTATGCGCAGTTGTATCAGGCAGAAATCAGTTTCAATCCTTGTTTTATTGGATATGTCTCTCAGACTGAGAATTATTACTGCTTCAGGTTATAGAGGTATCTGTTTCAATCCTTGTTTTATTGGATATGTCTCTCAGACTCGTAGCCAGCCGGTTGAGCGACGCAATACATGTATGTTTCAATCCTTGTTTTATTGGATATGTCTCTCAGACCATGATTGACCGCCTCACAGCATCGTTTGGCTCGTTTCAATCCTTGTTTTATTGGATATGTCTCTCAGACATCGCTATACCTCCCCCCCTCACAGGAGAACCAAGTTTCAATCCTTGTTTTATTGGATATGTCTCTCAGACCTTAGCTCTCCGGGGAAGTCGCTGGTGATGTGCTCAGTTTCAATCCTTGTTTTATTGGATATGTCTCTCAGACAGATACTGGAAAAGCAGTTGACGAAGCAGGAACCAAGTTTCAATCCTTGTTTTATTGGATATGTCTCTCAGACTGATTCGGCTGCAAAACTAGAATATGGATCACATGGTTTCAATCCTTGTTTTATTGGATATGTCTCTCAGACCGAGGTCCCAATTATTTACCTGTTTTTCATCTTCGTGTTTCAATCCTTGTTTTATTGGATATGTCTCTCAGACTCTTCTATGACTTCTTCCCACATGGCGACATACCCTGTTTCAATCCTTGTTTTATTGGATATGTCTCTCAGACGTTGGATGTGAGGTAGGGCGTGCGGATTAACTACTGTTTCAATCCTTGTTTTATTGGATATGTCTCTCAGACATCAAGCCCATGCCCCACTGGCTCGGCAAACTGCTGGTTTCAATCCTTGTTTTATTGGATATGTCTCTCAGACTTGCGAGATCGCCGATCTACCACCTGGCAGCTCCGGGGTTTCAATCCTTGTTTTATTGGATATGTCTCTCAGACCATGCAGGAGATCGTCTGTTGCGGTGACGGTACGATGTTTCAATCCTTGTTTTATTGGATATGTCTCTCAGACATAGAGAGGGACAGCGGAGCGTGATGCTCTTTATCTAGTTTCAATCCTTGTTTTATTGGATATGTCTCTCAGACCGCTTTTCAAGATCATCCATTGTCGGGCAGGCCTTAGTTTCAATCCTTGTTTTATTGGATATGTCTCTCAGACCTATAGAGAGGGACAGCGGAGCGTGATGCTCTTTATCTAGTTTCAATCCTTGTTTTATTGGATATGTCTCTCAGACCCCGATCAAATAGCAGACTTCCTGAATCATCTGCTGTTTCAATCCTTGTTTTATTGGATATGTCTCTCAGACACCGCAGGCGGCAAGCTGATTTCTCTGACCTACGAGTTTCAATCCTTGTTTTATTGGATATGTCTCTCAGACCGCTTTTCAAGATCATCCATTGTCGGGCAGGCCTTAGTTTCAATCCTTGTTTTATTGGATATGTCTCTCAGACACGGCGCCGGCCTGAACAATAAGCAGGTGCAGTCAGGTTTCAATCCTTGTTTTATTGGATATGTCTCTCAGACGGTTGAAAAAGATAAGGGCATAGGGGAATAGGCAAAGTTTCAATCCTTGTTTTATTGGATATGTCTCTCAGACCAAAGAAGCTTGCCTACGAGATTAAGCAGGCAGAAAGTTTCAATCCTTGTTTTATTGGATATGTCTCTCAGACGCCTTGATCACGCCGCCCATCTTTTCTAAGTCATCGAGTTTCAATCCTGAGGTCTTGTCAATAGGTGTGTAAAAAGCATTTAGGCGGCAATCCTTTCCGGTGCCTTTGATTCATGCTTCACCTTTACGCCATCGACGAACTTTCTCCCTGCATACACATCAGACAATAACCAGAA
>JBFMCP010000021.1:0-55234 GCA_040754455.1 Nitrospirota bacterium | reverse complement strand
ATCCACCAGCTCAGAGTGTTCGTATCAGTGTACAAGAACAGGAGCTTTTCAAAGGCCTCGGAGGAGCTCTATCTCACCCAGCCGACAGTAAGCGACCATATCAAGACCCTCGAGGAAGAGCTCGACTGCAAGCTTTTCGACCGCCTGGGAAGAACCATCATCCCTACGAAAGAGGCTGAGGTCCTCTATAACCATGCCATAGGCATCATTGAGAAAATAAGCACACTGAAAGATACCTTCAGCCAATTCAAAAAAGAGATTTCGGGCGATCTGGTGGTCGGGGCGAGCACCATTCCCGGGACGTACCTCATGCCCAGGATCATCGCGGAGTTCAAGAAGCGGTATCCTGCCGTCGCTTTCAAGATCATCATTGCCGATTCGAAAGAGATCATCGATAAAGTGCTGAAGCACGACCTGCTCATCGGTGTCGTCGGTTCGAAACTGAGCAACGGACATCTCACCTTCACTCCGCTCACAGAGGATGAGCTCATTGTCGTCTCCTTTCCTGCACTCATTAAAGAAAACTCTATGCCCCTGCACGAGCTCATCACCTATCCCGTCATCTTCAGGGAAGAGGGATCAGGCACCCGTAAGGAAGTGGAACGAATTCTCGAAGATAAGCATATCTCAATCGATGCTCTCAAGATCGCCGGGATATTCGGCTCGACCGATGCGGTGAAGCAGGCGGTAAAGGAAGGACTGGGTATCTCCATCCTTTCGAAACTCTCAGTTGCCGACGAGCTTAAGTTTAAGACCTTGAAAGAGATCAAGGTCTCCGATATCCGGATGAAGAGGAAATTTTATCTTGTCACTCACAAGAAAAGAACGCTGCCTCTCACATACAATATCTTTTTAGAGCATATCAAAGCACATCTATAAGTCCCGGTCCTTTTATAGTAATTATCTATTTTACTCATCTCAATTTTCTATGGTTTAATCATTCCTGAGGGATAGGGGGCTGGTGCCCCGCCTGGTCTGCAAAACCAGCGATACAGCCCTAATGAGGCTGTGGTGCGTTCGATTCGCACTATCCCTCTCCATGCCTTCAATAGAAAATCCCTATGATTCAATCGCGAAACATCGAAACTAACAATTGGAAATGTCTGTTTTTCTGCAGCTATCGTTATAGAACAGCGGCAACAGTCAAGCTGTTGTGCACGTTGTACTTATTCGAGGAGGATATATGGAAGCTGCGGCATTCGAAATCAAACAGTATAAGGACATGTGGGAAGAGCTCGGTATGGATGTAGAGCGCTTTGAAAAGATGCGCTGCGTGCTGGGCGATGTGTATCAGAAAGCCTTTCTCTTTCAGAACAACCGGCCGAAGGCCATGGACTACTTCGACTGGATCATCTCCGAGATCCACGGCGGCCGTATAAAGGAGATACTCGATGCGAAAAAAGCGGGAAGCCCTGTTGTAGGCACCTTCTGCGTTTATGTTCCTGAAGAGCTCGTCATCGCTGCCGGCGGCATCTGCCTCGGTCTCTGTGGCGGCTCGCCCGGCCCTATTCCCGATGCGGAAAAGGTGCTGCCGAGAAACATCTGCCCCATGGTGAAGTCAGCCTACGGCTTCAAGGTCGCAAAGGTCTGCCCCTATTTCCAGTCGGTCGACTTCGTCTACGGCGAAACCACCTGCGATGCGAAAAAGAAGACCTGGGAGCTTCTTGACCGGGAAGTGCCGACCTATGTGATGGAAATTCCCCAGATGAAACGGAAAAGGGATAAGACATTGTGGCTCGAAGAAGTAAAAGATTTCAAAGCTCAGATGGAAAAGGTCACCGGCAAGGCGATTACCGCAGAGGCTGTTTCAGAAGCGATAAAAATAATGAACAATAAGCGCAGGGCGCTGCAGCGGCTGAACAAGCTCCAGCATCACACTCCCTCGCCCATCAGCGGCAAGGATGTACTCCTCATCGAGCAGATCGCGTTCTATGATAATCCTGTACGGTTCGCTGAAAAGGTCAATGTTCTCTGTGACGAGCTTGACGTACGGATCAAAAAAGGAATATCTGTCGCTCCGGCAAAGGCTCCCCGCGTGCTGGTCTCAGGTACGCCGATGGCAATGCCCAACTGGAAAATTCACAACATCGTCGAAAACGCCGGCGGTATTGTTGTCAATGACGAGAGCTGCATCGGCACACGGTATTACAAAGATCTTATGGATGAAAATGCAAACGATCTCGATAAACAGATCGAAGCCCTGACCGAGCGCTACATGAAAATAGACTGCTCTTGTTTTACCCCAAATGACGATAGGATCGACCAGGTATTCAAGGAGTACAAGGAGTCTGGGGCACAGGGCATTGTCCACTACTGCCTCCAGTTCTGTCATACCTATAACATTGAAGCCATCAAGCTGAAGGAGATGTGCGAGAAGGAAGGCATTCCATTCATTGCCATCGAATCCGACTACTCGCCGGAAGATATCGGCCAGCTCCAGACCAGGATCGAGGCATTCCTGGAGCAGATAAAAGGATAGCATGATTGTCGGTATTGATTTAGGCTCACGTACCATAAAGGCAGCCGCCCTTGAAGAAGGGCGGCTGCAGGACTGTCAGATTGCCGAAAGCGGATTCGATCCCCATCGTCAGTCGCTCGAAATGATCAAAAAGTACCATCCGAAAAAGATCGTGGCAACCGGGTACGGACGCCATCTCGCTCAGAAGCATTTCGCACAAGAGGTTATTACCGAGATCAAGGCACATGCCCTCGGCGCACGGTATTTCTTTCCCGATTGCCGGACCGTACTTGATGTAGGCGGACAGGATTCGAAAGTGATCTCACTCGATGAAAACGGTAAGCTCCTCAACTTTCAGATGAATGATAAGTGCGCCGCCGGAACCGGCAGGTTTCTCGAGATTATGGCCTCAAGCCTGGGATTCTCACTCTCCGAATTCGGCGCAGAAGCACTCAAGGCAGAAGGCGAATTCAAGATCAACAGCATGTGCACCGTATTTGCGGAGTCAGAGGTCATATCGCTGAAGAATCATGGGACTGACGTTCGGGATATTGCAAGAGCAGTGCATCACTCAGTAATCGATCGTCTTACCGGTATGCTGCATCGTGTCGGGTATGATGACGCAATCGTTTTTTCGGGAGGGGTGGCGAAGAATCTCTGCATCGTTGCATTGCTGCAGGAGAAGCTCGGCATTCGCGTGCTCGTGCCGCCACAGCCTGATGCTGTAGGTGCAATCGGCGCTGCCCTGTATGGCTCGTCACTGATAGAAGACATTGTATAAAACTGAGGAGGAGTAACAATGCGCAGCATGAGACTTTTGTATTTGGCAGTATTAGTAGTAATTGCAGTCACCATTCCCGACATTTCGATTGCGAAAGAGCGGACAGGCGAGGTCACCATTCAATTCAACCTGAATGCGCCGGCTGATGCAAAAGAGGTGCGACTCTGGGTCCCCTACCCCGTCTCGGACGAGAACCAGACTGTCGAGGATGTCAAAGTCACCGGCAACTTTTCCGGCAGCAGCGTCTACAGAGAAGGTGAAAACGGCAACATGGCTTTGTACGCCGAATGGAATGCACCTGCTAAAGAGCGGTCGCTGACGTACACAATAAAAGTAAAGCGGAAAGAGACGCTCAAAAAAGACCTTGTCGAGTACTACTTCGGAGGCCTCGACGAAAGCAGGGTAGCCTATCAGACAGGGAGAGATCTGATACTCGCTCCGGCGCAAAGGGGCGACAAACTTAACTACTTCATGTATCCCTACGCAGAAGCTGACGGGAAGGCGCTGAACGAGGACCTGTTCGGATTCAATCTTGGTTATAAGATAACGTTCAAGGAGTTATGAGTCACATGCTATTCGGTAACGATAAGAGGAGCAGTGCCTCTGGATTCATCATATTCCTAGTAATCCTGTTCGCTCTTGCCGTTACCGGTCTATCTCTGAGCCTCCATGCTCATGAACCGCTTCCCACCAAAAAAAACCCTCTTATTATCGATCGGACGAATAAGCAGGTAATGATCTACGCCGAGTTCAATGCAAAGCATCTCCACAAGCCGACTACACACTTTGGTGTTATTTCCAAGGATGGAAAGTTCGCTGATAAAGCAATACTCATCACCTATGCAAACCACCTCGTCTTCCATAATGCCCTGATCGAGATCGGCGCTAATCCCGGCGATAATCTCTCCAAGGAGAGCAACGGCGAACGTGTCGAGGGTGACGAACTCATTGTAACTGCTACCTGGCCGGGACTCAATAAGGAACTGCCGCTGAGCGACCTCATATCCGATGCTGCAGGCAAGGGTTTCAGGATCAAATTCGGA
The DNA here is from genome assembly GCA_040754455.1 of Nitrospirota bacterium. Classification (GTDB taxonomy): domain Bacteria; phylum Nitrospirota; class Thermodesulfovibrionia; order Thermodesulfovibrionales; family Dissulfurispiraceae; genus JBFMCP01. The sequence goes on along the minus strand of JBFMCP010000021.1, from coordinate 50,952 downwards.
GGCAATAAGGCTGCTGCTGCAAAAGAAAATACCGGCTGTGTCACCTGTCTCGAAAGCTGCTGGGTCGGCATCACCAGCAATGCGAACTATCCATCAATAGGAACAATGAAGCGTTTCGTTTCACCGAATTCTCACTTCCAGGGAAGAGCTGATGTGCTTCCCGATCAAGAGAGGTATCCTGTGATACTGATATATCGATTAAAAAAGTAGGAGGATCTATGTGTAAACGTATGAGCAGGCTTCAAAGTGGCCTTTTAGCAGTATCGCTGGTGTCTTTGATTTTTGTCATGATCGGGTCGTCTTTTGCTGCTGAGAGCACCTATCAAACCATCACCTCAGAGCAACTCAAAGCAATGATCGACGAAAAGAAGGCATTCATGCTTATCGATGCGAGGACCAAAGAGGAATACCAGGAAGCACATATCATCACCTCAATCAACATACCCGAAAAGAGCTTCGAAAGCCTGACCTCGCTGCTTCCCGCCGATAAAAATGCACATCTGGTTTTTTACTGCAACGGGGTGAAGTGCGGAAAGAGTAAGCGGACAGCGAAGAAAGCAGAAGCGATCGGCTATACGAATATCACCATCTACAATGATGGATTCCCGGTCTGGGAAGAAAAGAATCTGCCAATCGTTGCCGGACCGGAATACGGCAAAAAGATCGAGACCACCAAGCTGAAACCGGCCGATATCAAAAAGTTGATCGATCAAAACAAAGGCGATTACGTTCTTGTCGATGTCAGGGATGCTTCGGAATACAAGGAAGGGCATATTCCCGGTGCTGTCAACATTCCTGCAGATCGTTTTGCTTCTGCGCAGGACATACTTCCCAAAGAGAAAAAGATCATCGTCTACTGCAATACCGGTAGCCGCAGTTATATAGCATACCGGAAACTCGTCAAAATGGATTACAAGCAGATTTATCAAACGCTCTTCGCAGAATGGAATGAAGCGAAGATGCCGGTGGAGAGGTAAATAACGATGGGAGAACACAAAAGGATCAGCGTCCGATAGAGAGCTAAGCCACTTTTTTGATTTCTTGTTCATCGTACTCGGGAAACATGATAATGGCAGGATAGGCGCCAAAAACTTTTTTCGAGCTGTTTAGCGCGTCTTTTACCAATCTCTACTTTTCGTTCTCTAGAAGACTTTCGAATGACTTCGCCCGTGGCAAATGAAATTGTAATTGATTTTTCTTGACAATATATATGTAAATATTATTATATATGCATACATTCTTTCGGAGGTGTCCGGATGCGTTCCATGGGGAGAAAAATTGAGCTCCTGAAGATTATCGCCCACCCTGCCCGCATAAGCATTCTTGAAGAGCTGGCGAAAGGGGTGAAATGCGTCAGCGACTTCGAAGAGTTTCTCGAAATCAGCCAGCCCAATATATCACAGCATCTTTCACTGTTACGCAGGTACGGAATTATCGACTATTACATCGATGGAAGGCTCAGGTGTTATTTCCTCAAGGACCCTATAATTCCCGACATCATCGAGGTGCTTAAGAAAGACTATCTGGATGAGCTGCCTGCGCCGGCATGCTGTCCGGTGACGAAAAAGGGGAAATACCCGGGCGAAAGAAGACGCTAACAAAGGAGGGGACGATGGATATCAAATTGACGGAGCTTTCGAGCTGCGCCGGTTGAGCGGCGAAGTTTAGTCCTTCGGACCTGTCCCACGTGCTGGGGCAGTTGCCTGCTCTCACTGACAAGAATATACTGGTCGGCTCGGCAAATGCCGATGACGCCGGTGTCTATCGCATTAATGATGACACCGCTGTGGTGCTCACTACCGACTTTTTCACGCCGATTGTTGATGATCCGTACTGGTACGGTGCAATTTCCGCCGCCAATTCATTGTCGGATGTATGGGCCATGGGAGGGCGTGCGGTCGTCGCTCTCAACATTGCGATGCTTCCAAGCCAGCCCGAGTTCTTCCCCTCCCTGAAAAAAATCATGCAGGGTGGCATCGATAAAATGACCGAGGCAGGAGTCTCGATTATCGGCGGACATACCATCAGAGACAAGGAGCCGAAGTTCGGCTACACGGTCATGGGACTCATCCATCCCGACCGGATTCTCGATAACACAAAAGCCCGCCCCGGGGATGCCCTTATCCTCACCAAGAAGATCGGAACCGGCATTGTCTCTACCGGAGTTAAGGCCGGGATGTGCAGCGACGCGGCCATAGAAGAGTTCACCGCATCGATGGCGACCTTAAACAAGAGGGCAAGCGAAGTCATGCTCGAAGTGGGGGTAAGTACCGCAACGGATATCACCGGCTTCGGACTGATAGGCCACCTGAACGAAGTGCTCTCTGCGAGCAAATGCAGGGCCAGACTCCATGCGAGCAGGATACCGTTTTTCAGCGATGCCTTGAGGCTCGCCGAGCAGGATGTCATCCCCGGAGGCACACTCGGCAATCTAGGAATCTATGCACCCTATGTCAAATGGGCGTCGGGTATCCCGGGGTTCGTACAGGCCCTCATAAATGATGCGCAAACGTCAGGAGGCCTGCTCATCTTTGTCCCCCGGCAAAAGAAAGAAGCGCTTGTCACAGCCTTGCAAAAAGAGGGGATCCTGGCGGCCCATATAGGCGATGTCCTTGATGGGGAAACAAAAGACAATATACATATATTTGTAGAGGAGTAATGCCGGCTGCTTTCTATGTATTCCTCTTGATCGTCGGCTCGACAGTCGGCTTTCTCTCCGGGCTCTTGGGGATAGGCGGAGGCATTCTCATGTTCCCGCTCCTCCTCTATGTGCCGCCGCTCCTCGGCTTCGACCCGATAGGGGTGAAAAGCATTACAGGACTAACCATGGTCCAGGGATTCTTCGCTGCCTTCACCGCCATGCTCTATTATCAAAAGCACAGTCTTGTTAATAAATCTCTTGTCCTCACCTTCGGGCTTTCATTGTTTCTCTCGTCACTCACCGGATCCTTCCTCTCAAAGCTGGTGCCGGATAGAGTGCTACTGTTCATTTTCGGGATGCTCGCCCTCGCCGCCGCTGTGATGATGCTCATGCCGCGCAGTTATTCCAGAGATGAGCAGACAGCAGAGGCGGTTCACTTTCATAAACCGACTGCGGTCTTTATCGGTGTTGCTATCGGCTTTCTGACCGGCCTCGTCGGCCAGGGAGGCGCCTTTATCATCATACCCATTTTCCTGTATGTGCTGAAAATTCCCCTCAGGGTAGCCCTCGGCAGCACGCTCGCGGTCGGACTCTTCTCCTCTTCGGCGGGCCTGGTAGGAAAGGTCGCCACTGGCCAGGTACCTTCTCATATGGCTGCCGCTCTCCTCCTCGGAGCTGTGCCGGCTGCACGATTAGGCAGCTTTGTGGGCAAGAGAACAAAGGTGCAATACCTGAACCGGCTGCTCGCTTTGATCATCATCAGCACTGCCGTAAAAATATGGGCCGATCTTTTTAAGTAGATTCTACCTGCTGCCCGGACCATTTCTCCTCACATAGGAGCAACCTATCAGTTAGTTGCGACACATCGAAACTAACTATTGGATAACGCTGATTTCGAAGAGTTATCTTTTAGCTAGGTCATATTTCATTCATAGCATTTTCTGTTTTTTAAAACGCAGATGTGTACAAAAGGGAGGTTCTTATGCTTGTCGACGCACGAGGTCTCGGCTGTCCAAAGCCGGTCATTATGGCAGAGGAAGCTTTGGCAAAGATAGACGAAGGCATTGTCGATATCCTCATTGATAATGAGGCGTCGGTAAAGAATGTCACGAGGTTCGCCATGAAGAGCGGTTTCTATGCAGAGTCGATACCTGAAAACGGCTACTGGAAAATAAAGATCGTGAAAGGGTACCCCTGTGAAGTGCCTGTCGAGGGGGGTACCGGTGCAGCAGAGGCCGCGCCCGCTGCGCAACCTGCCGGATATGCAGAGCCCGAAAAAGATGTGCTGCTCATCATCGGCTCGGATACCATGGGCAAAGAGGAAGATCTGGGCAGGATACTTATGAAGGGATTCTTCGATACCATGAGGGTTACCAAGGAAATTCCCCACACCATATTTTTCCTTAATGCTGCGGTAAAGCTCACCACAACCAATGAGGAGATCATTCCCATTCTGAAAGAGATCGAAAAGATGGGTGTCGAGATATTCACTTGCGGCACCTGCCTCAAGCACTACGATCTCGAAAAAGAATTAAAGGTCGGCTATCGCGGCACGACAAACCATATCGTCGAGGGAATAAAAGACTTCAAGAGAACCGTCTGGATCGGTTAACCAGGCTTTGACTTGAAATAAACACAGGAGGAGACCACGTATGAAAAAGTATGCCGTAATGGTTGCAACGTTAGTTTTCGTATTGACCTCTTCGGCTTTTGCTGCCAATTACTTAAAGCCTGATGTCTTCAGGCAGTGGATGGAAACCAAGAGGCCCGTCATCATTGTTGATATCCAGCTGGCAGACGACTTCAAAGAACATCACTTCAAGGATTCCATAGAAACCAATGCCTTTCCTGCAAAATCAGAAGAGGAGAAGAAGAAGCTCGACAAGGCTGTAGAGAAAATAAGAGCCACGCAGGACGATGTGGTCGTTGTATGCCCCAGAGGCAAAAGCGGCGCCAGCAATTCCTATGAGTATATAAAGTCAAAGGGAATTCCCGAGAAGAGGCTCTACATCCTCGAAGGGGGTATTGCGGGGTGGCCCTACAAAGAGATGTTCGTAAAGGGAAGAGAGAAGTAGGTATTTTCCGATGCCTATCGGGCAATCGCAAAAGACGGAAACACAAGATAACCAGATGAGCGGAGCGCTTCTTGAAGCGCTCCGTATCATTTCAGAAACGTGCACAGGATGCAAGAAGTGTGTCAAAAATTGTGCATTCCTGAAAAAATATGGTCCCCCCAAAGACATCGCCGATGCTTACAATCCCCGCGAAACGCTCCAGCAGACGATGCCTTTTGAGTGCAGTCTCTGCGGATTATGTGCGGCGGTATGCCCGGCAGATATCAATCCCGCGGCACTGTTCCTGGAGATGCGCAGGGAAACCGTCAGCCGAGGGTACGGCGACTACCCCGAGCATGCACCCGTTCTCGGCTACGAGCAGCGGGGCACATCAAAGCGATACACCTACTATGCCCTGCCCGAGGGCTGTGACACCATCTTCTTTCCGGGCTGCACCCTGCCCGCTACACGGCCTGAAACTACATTGAAGCTCTATGAGCGCATGAGAGAGGAGATTCCCTCCCTCGGCATTGTCCTCGACTGCTGCACCAAGCCCTCGCACGATCTCGGCAGGCAGAAGTACTTCCTTGCCATGTTCAATGAAATGAAGCATTTTCTCGTGCAGCACGGCATAAAGAATATCCTCGTCGCCTGTCCCAATTGCTATAAGGTCTTCAAAACGTACGGAGGAGAGATTGCCGTTGCCACCGTCTACGAATTCCTCGCGGAGTACAGCCCTCTTATAAGCGCGCAGGTGAGCGCAACCGTTACGATCCACGATCCCTGCGCCGTCAGGTTCGATGCTTCCATTCATGCCGCGGTCAGGACGCTTGCTGCAAAGCAGGGATTGGCAATCGAGGAAATGCCACACCACGGCACAGAGGCTCTCTGCTGCGGTGAAGGGGGAAGCGTCGGATTCCTCTCTCCCGATCTTGCCCGTCGTTGGGGTGCGCTGAGGAAGAAAGAGGCCGGGCAGCGGAAGGTGATAACGTATTGTGCAGGGTGCGCAAATTCCCTCGATCCCCACATGACGACCATGCATATACTCGATGTTGCCTTTGAGCCCGAGGCCACGTTCGCCGGAAAAGCCAAAGTATCGAAAGCGCCGTTCACCTATCTGAACCGGCTGAAGCTGAAAAGGAGGCTTAAAAAGAGTGTTGCCGCAGCGGTGATCCGGGAGAGGACATTTGTTTTCGACAGGGAACGGAAGAAAGGCGGGGCGATAAAGCGCGCCATCTTCCTCCTGCTGATTATCGCAGCGATAATGGCCGTAAGATTCAGCGGCGCGATACACTACCTTGAGCGGGATGCATTACGAGCATCGATCCAGGGCTACGGCGCCCTGGCGCCCATTCTATACATGCTGCTCTATGCAGTCGCGCCCGCCCTCTTTCTGCCCGGACTGCCCATTACCATTGTGGGCGGCATACTTTTCGGTCCTTTCCGGGGTGTCGTCTATACCATCATCAGCTCCACCATAGGCGCATGCGTCGCCTTTCTCGTATCACGCTACATCGCCAGGGAATGGATAGAAAGAAAATTGAGAAGCCCCCGATGGCGGCGACTCGATGTGGGAGTTGAAAAACACGGCTGGAAGATCGTGGCTTTCACACGGCTTATCCCTCTCTTCCCCTTCAATCTCCTCAATTACGCCTTCGGTCTTACAAAGATCAAGTTCTTCCACTATGCGGCAGCAACGTTCATCGGTATGCTTCCGGCCTGCATCGCCTTTATTGTCTTTTCGAATTCCCTGCTTGAAGCGGTGCGGGGGAGAATATCTCCCGAATTTATCATAGGCCTCGGTCTGATTATCCTCGTCTCAATGGTTCCGGTGCTCTATCGATGCTATAAAGCACGAGAAGGACAGGAAACGTTAGTATAAAATAGAGGGAAGAATACAGAATTCAAGAGCCGGGAGCCAGAATTCAGAATAAAAGGTATTTTAATTCCACTAGGATATTCTTCTTACTTTTGTTCTATTCCGACAGTTCAGCGATTAATGCTTCGAGCATTGCGGTGATGATCGAGGGGTCGAAATTCTCGTCCAGGTGGGGGAGGATATGCGGCTCGGGCAGCTCGCCCTTGATCTCCTTGTCGAGCACCTTGCAGAAGGCTGCCACAATCTTCGGATCGAACTGTGTGCCGAGACACTTCTTCAGCTCCTCGAGGGCCTCTTTGAGGTCCAGCCGGGGCTTGTACGGCCGGTCCGAGGTCATGGCATCAAAAGAATCGGCAAGGCTCAGGATCTTTGCGCCTTCGCTCAGGTCCTCACCGGTCAGCGCATCGGGATATCCGTTGCCGTCGAGCCGTTCATGGTGGTGCTTGATCATTTTCACCACGTCTTTCCAGGGGAACTTGATTTTCGAGCTTATTTTATAGGAGACCATCGGGTGGCTCTTCAGCTCATGCCACTCCTGCTTGGTAAGCGGTTCGCTCTTGTTCAGCACCTCGCTGTTGACCACGAGCTTGCCGACGTCATGCAGAAACCCGGCAATATAAATGCCCTCTATCTCGGACTCGCTCCATCCGAGCTCACGGGCGATTGCCACGGCGTAGCGGGCCACGCGCTGAGAGTGGTTCTTCGTATAGACATCCTTTGCATCGATCGCCGCGGCAAAGGCCTGAATGGTATCGTGATAGATCCGCCGCATCTCTTCATAGAGCTTCCGGTTCTTTTCGAGCTGCTCGGAAAGATTGATGAAGAGCGCGTGGTTGCTGAGGGCAATGGCGATCTGGTGGGCCATGACCTTCAGGAGCTCGAAATCATCCGCGACGTAGGGCTCGGAAGTGAATTTATTGCTGAGGGCAATGGCGCCGATGAACTCGTCCCTCACCCATAGCGGAATAAAAATCTCGACCCCCGACTGGAGCAGCTCCTCCTTCAGATTGTGTAATCCGACGGGGCTTTTCCCGTTCCCGAGCGTGAAAGGCTCATTCTTCTTGATGAGCAGCATATGCTCCACATTGATGATCAGCATCGGGATTTCAGCCTTGTGGAATCCCTTCTTTGCAATCGGAATGAGGGCCCTGGTGTCCTTCTCAAAAACGAAGATGGCGCCCTTATTGGCGAGAAACGTTCCCATCATGGCGTACAGCACCGACTGGATGCGAACGTTGAAATTCTTTGCCGAGGTGACCTCCTGTCCGAGGTCGACCAGCGAGGAAATATTGTACAGCGCCCGCTTAAGTTCGAGGCTCATTGCTCCCGATACTCCTCAAATGCGTCAGCGCCTCGTGTTCATCAGCGAATATCTTGATGAATTTGGTCAGGCCGAGCATCTCGAACGTCTCGCGGTACATCTTGCTCATATCCGTAAAGCAGAGCGTCCCCTTGCACTCCTTCAGCCGTTCGATAATCGTCAGGAGCATCGAAATGCCGATACTGTTGATGAACTCGGTCTCACCGAAATTCAGGACGATCTTCTTTATACCCTTTTCGATATAACCATTACATGCATCGACGAGGTCCTCGCCGGTGATGTTGTTCAGGTACCCTTTCGGATAGATGACCGCCATATCGTCCATGATTTTTGAACCGACATTGAAATTCGACATCCTCATCACAACACCTCATCGGGTCTTATTTTCTTGATCAACACGACGCGCGTCATGTCGCCGATGCGTTCCACCTTCACTTCATCCATGATGTTGCGCATCAGCTTGAGCCCCCAGCCTCTCTTATGCTCCGAGTGGAGCTTCTCCTCGATCGTCATCTCCTCGCCCATATCGGCCTCAAAGAACTTGCCCGGCGTCTCTATCGCTATTTCGATCACCTCGGGGCTGACGGTGAATTTGAGGAAGACCTTCTTCTCGTAGCTTCCGCTGTGCTCCATGGCATTGATGCACGCTTCGATGAGGGCCAGCTGGAGATGGTTGGTCACATCGGGGTTCAGATTGATATTTTTGCCGATCTGCTCGACCGCCTTTGCGGCGACCAGCTCCGCATCCGAAGCCATGGGGATGACCATCTCAAAGGTCGAAGCAGTGCTGCTCTCGGCATGGTATTTCGTCTCGATCAGCTCCCGTATCCGCTCCGTTGCCCTTCCCTCGACCTCTTTCAGATACATGCTTTGTATGAAGTCCTGAAGGACATTGTCATTTGTTTTTCTCACGGCAATGCCCGCCTGCACGATGCCGGCGGACTGGAGCGACTCGAGCGCCTGCCGCAGCGAGCGTTCGGGTATGCCGAGCACCCTCGAGAGCCTGCCCAGATCGTGAAATTCGCTGTTCGATTTTATGGAGTGCATAAGCAGCTCTATTGCGGTCCTCCGCTGCTCCACATCCCTGAGAAACTCTCCCAGTATGGAAGACCAGTAGAAGGCAGTCTCTCCCTCTGACACTTCGTAGCTGTAGCACTCCCACAGGTCCCTCTCGGTAAGATCCTTCTTCTGCATCTTCCAGAGCGACCTGACGATGTTCCGTATGTAGAGGGGATTGCCTCCGAGGAATTTCATAAATTTAAAGGATACCTCCCGGTAGTCCCTGACCCCCAGCATGGTACAGTAGTTCTGGAAGAGCGCAAACGCCGCATCTTCATGGAGCGGCCTGACGAACATCCGCTCGACCTTGCCTCTGAAGGTGGTATCGGAGAAGATTGATTCCAGCAGACCCTCGGGCGAACCGGTCACGATGTGAGGACAGAGGGAAGTCTTCAGCGACCCTTCGAAAAGGCTTATCAGCCCGGGCACGTCGCCCGGGGCCGCCTCGTAAAGCTGGGCTGCCAAGGGGAAGTCATCGAGCATGACCAAGACGGGCTGCCCGTTCTTCCCTGCGGCGATGACCGGTGCGTTAATGGCGCCGAGCATCTGCCCGTAGAGGTCCCCCTCCCGCAGCTGCTCATTGAAATCCTCGATCAGGTCGATCATCCACTCGATCCTGAGAGAAGAGATCAGGGGCATGAGCCTGGTGAGCGAAGTGCTCATATTGTCGATCAGCGAGGGGTCTTTCTTGAGGTAGGCGAGATACTGCTTTACGAAGCGCGTGAAGTAATCGCGGGCAAAGTGTGTTCCCTTGAGCATGGCGCGCTGGAAGGAATAGTAGAAAGGAATGGCACTCTTTTCGCCCCAAAAGCAGGAGCGATAGAGCTGCTTGAGGAGCTCGGTCTTGCCGATGCCCCGTGCCCCTTCGAGAAGGATATTGCCTCCGATAGTGTTTTCAGCGGCATCGGCCAACCGCTTGAGATACGCAAGCTCGCCTTCCCGGTCGACAAAATAATTCTTGGGAAGGGCGTTAAAGGGCACGGCACCTCACCCCGTGCAGCGGGTGCAGAAGCAGCCCGATAGTTCCCGTGGATGACAGATGTAATGTCCCCCTCATTATTATGTCACGACTACGCATCAAGGTAGGACATTATACCAAATCCTGCCCTTCTTTGTACCGGAAAAAAACATCTTGGTACATGCAACTGGAGCATGTTCATGCAGGGTTAAACCTTTGAAAGGAAAGTAAAGTAATCCTGAACAAATTTACCGGAGACCACATGGGTCAGGGGGAAGAGGAGACTCTTGTCCTTGAAAGAGAAAGAGCTCATACCGTAGAAGAGCCTTTCCGAAATGCCGGAGAGTTGCTCATTGATCCGGTCAGGGTCTATTTGAGCGAGTGCTCTATCAGCATGACGAGACTCCACCTGAGCACTGATACCGTACATACGGCAGGTAAGAGGCCGATACTGGTAGGCAATGCATTTTGCATCGACGTTGAGGGGGCATCTATAGCTCACCGCGCCAGGATTATCGGGCAGAAGGAGGGCGTGCTCTTGGTGTATCATAGCATCATCGGCCGGCAGACACTCCTTGGTGCCGCAAAATGCCTTGCTCATTACCAGCGCCCTGTTGCGAGCAGCAAGCCGATCACCCCTGCTGAGCCGCTTGCTCAAATAGTAATTGAGATATGCCGCTTCGATAAGCTGCAGATAAAGAAACCGGCTGCAGCACTCGTCGGTGTCATCGCCGCACCGCCGCACCTTGCTCCGTACTGATGCGGCCGCTTGGGAAAGCGACTGGATCAATGTCTCGATCTCCTGAACGAGTTGCTCATATTCGGCAAAGAAGGGATTGAGGTCGACAATGTTTTTTGTTCCTATAGAAGGTTCTCGTATGGTAAGCTCGCCTGATTGCTTCGTATATTTCCTCAGCAGTCTCCATTGATAAAAGCTCGAGGGGTTAAGACGGGTCCGCTTCAACCTCCTTTGTGCCGTCTTCATGCCGAATCCGCGCCTCAGGAGGTAGGCGGTAATAAATGTTCCCGTTCGTCCGAGCCCCAGGCGGCAATGTACAAGGACCCTCTTGCCCAGATAGATTGCCTCGTCCAGCCAGTCAAGCGCCCTTTCCATCTCTTCCAGTCCGGGGGCAGAATCGTCTTCTATGGGAAAATAGAGCACATCAAAGCCGCTTTCCCTTTGGATGTCATGCAGGTCACAGTATTCGGCACATAAGTTGACGATGGCATCAATCCCCTGCTCCCGTATCACTTCAAGGTCATCATAGGAGATAGGCGCAGTGCCGGTCGCCAGATTGTCGGTGATCCATGTTATTTTATACCCGGACATAGCACCTTTACTTTAAGATATTCCCTACCTTCTCTTCCAGTTCCTCTTTCTCTATAGGCTTTACACAGTACTCACTGGCACCCAGTCGCACTGCCTCACGAGCTGTTTCGAGGGTAGGATAGCCGGTAAGCATGATTACTTTCAGTGCAGGGTTGATCTTCTTGAGCTCTGTCAGCACTTCAATACCACTCATCTTTTTGAGCTTAATATCCAGAATGGCAAGATCGACAGGATTCGAGTGAGTATACGAGATCGCCTCTTCTTCTTCGGTGAACCCTACGACATCATGCCCTTTGCGTTCCAGTATCTTTTTGATCAAAGCAACCGCATCGAAGACATCATCCAGAACCAGTATTTTAGCCATTGGAAGCGATTTCTCCCCCTTTTGCTGTCTCATGGATTGCATAAGCAGGCAAGCGGACGGTAAATACCGAGCCCCTCCTCTTTTCACTTGCCCCTTCCGGAAGGGGCTCGCCATTCTCATTCCCGAAGCTTGCAGGGCTTTCAAAGTCGATCTTCCCTTCATGGTCTTTAATAATCCCAAACGTTACCGAAAGCCCTAGACCGGTCCCCCTTCCTACGCCCTTAGTGCTGAAGAAAGGATCAAAGAGTTTATCTTTTATTTTGGGAGGAATGCCATGTCCTGTATCGGCGATGGAAATAACCACTTCCCTTGCACGCTCATCGTAGCTTGTCTGCACCAAGATCCGGCCATCCGAACCAATGGCATCGTAAGCATTATGCAGCAGATTCATGAAGACCTGCTCCAGCTTTTCCTGGTCGCCGAAGACAAGGGGCAGACCTGAAGCCAAATGTCGTTGTATGACAATGCGTTCCAACCGGAACGTGTGCTCCACAATTGCCAGCACCTGTTCCAGGATCGCGTTGACATCGGTGGGTTTCTTGATACTCTCGGTATGCCGTGCGAAGTGGAGCAGATCGGAAACGATCTTCTTCGATATGCGGGCATACTTCTCGATAGTAAGAAGCGTTTCGTGCATCTCCGTGCCTGGAGGAGTGTCTTCCAGAAGCAGCTGCGTATGACCCAGAATAATGCCCAGCGGGGTGTTGATCTCATGGGCAACACCTGCTGAAAGCTGCCCCAGGGACTCCATTTTCTGAGAGCGTATGATCTGCTCATGAAGTCTCTTGATTTCGGTAATATCGGTGCTGTTGCAGAGGATGCCCACTACCGCGCCGTTGGCATCGAAAACCGGAGTTTTAACAAGGTGAAACCAGCGGATAGTTCCCGCCTTCCGGGTTTTCCGTTCGGCGGAGAGGGGCTGTCCTGTTTCGACAATATGTAGGTTTTCACGCCGGTTCACCTCAGCGAGCTCGGGGGAGAACAGATCGGCATCCGTTTTGCCGATGATCTCCTCTTCGCTCTTTTCAGCCATCCTGCAGAACGCCTTGTTGACCGCCTGAAATCGGAACGACCTGTCCTGCAGTGATACGCTGTCAGGCGTGACGTCGAGGATAGTCCTGAAGAGCTGCTGCTGTTGCTTGAGATCCGCTTCGGTCTTCAACAAGGCCTGGAGCCGGTCGCGGAGAATGAGCGCCATAATAGTGAAGAATTCCGTCAGATCCTGGATCTCGTCACCGGTATTGCTTTTATAGACTTTACACTGGAAGCAGTTCCTGATCTTATCCTCGTAATTCTTTTCGATACAGGTCTGGCACATAGTCCCGACGAGGTACCAGCACCGCTGGCGGGTGTTGCCGTAAGCAGGACACGCTTTCTTTGTACAATGCATCATCTCCCAGCACTGCTGTTTCAGCTCAGGCGAGACGGAAATATCCAGATTACCCTTGACAATCTCCTCGGCGGAATGATGCAGGAGCCGTATTCTCTTCGTCATGGTCCGTGCCAGGGCGGTACTAACGAATCCCGCAATAAGTATACCGACACCAGTAGAGAGGGAGATTGCCCATAAGAGTTTGCTCACCACTTGCTGGACATGGGCCCGGGACATACCGACCCGTGCCGTGCCCAGGCGGTCCTTGCCGACAAGAACAGGCACGGCGACATCATAAATCAGCTCACTTCCGGTCGAAAGCAGGCGCATACGGTAGGTTTCTCCATCAGCTACCTGGTTAGCCTGTTTCAGGGCAACGGGAAAGCCGCCGGTAAAGGTATGCACCAGCGGCTCACCGTGCCGGTCAAGGACAAAGGCATAAGAGATGTCCTTGCTGCCGCGCACTACCTCATCGACGGTATTTTTCATTTGGAGAAAATCCATGGTCAATATAGGCTCGCTTATCCGGGAAGACAGGTATATTCCGCTCGCAACTCCCCTCTTTTTACTTTCGTTAAGGAGCGCATCAGAAGCAATATTACTGATGGCAAGTGACAGGCCGATGCCAAAGGCAAGGAGAATTGCTATGATAACAAGAGATATTTTGGCACGCAAATTCAGTTTACGGTTTATATAGTGAACAGGTTTCATTTCAGTGGTTGAGGTCACTGCCTATCTTTGCGGCGAGTTTCCGTATAGGATCAAATTCCCTATCGTCAGATAGTACCACACCGCTGATGTTGGCGGAGTCGAGTATTTTTTTATGCTCAGGATTGTTGCGGTCAAGTTTTATCAACGCCTCCTTCACTTTCTGTGCAACAGCAGGGTCAAAATCCCTGCGGACGGCATACACCCAGCCGGGATACCAGGGGGTGCTGGCGAGAACGCGGATCTCCCGGATGTCAATTCTGTCGGAGACCACCTCCAGCGTTCCCTCCCTGATGGAGCCGATATCGTATTTTCCAGCGTATACTGAGAGGACGACCTTCTCCTGTTTGCCGCCCGATCCGGGAGCAAAGTCGATCTGCGCAAAGTCCCCTCTCTTTATTCCGTGATCGTAAAATAGTCCAAGGGCAAAGAGGTATCCTCCTGCCGAGGCAGGATCAGTAGCGATCCAGCGTTTTCCCCTGCAGTCTTCAATCGATCGTATCTGCTGATTATCCCTGCGGCAGATGATCTGCCCTCGAAAGTCCTTTCTGCCGTCACGCTCCACCGTTCTGGCCAATGCCCTGGCTCCGTATAAGTGGGCGATCTTCGCGTAAATGAAGGGGTTGGAAAAGGAAATGTCGATCTTCCCCTGCCCGAACATTGTTACATGCTCATCAAAGGTTTCAGGGTAAATTTGCCTTATGCTTAAACCGGTTTCCTTTTTCAGATACTCGACAAGAGGGTTCTGGCGCTGGTAGGAGGTTCGATGAGAGTATTGAGGTAGGTAGGCGAAGGTGATGTCGCCGGAGTTTTGTCGTATTGTGGTTTCGGTCCTCACCGACATATCGACAGGGATGGGGGTCTCGTCGCGACCGCAGGAACATACAACGACCAGCAGCATGAGTGAGAAAAATAGATTTTTTTTGACCGTTGCTCTCGCGGTACTCATTTTCTTAGTTACCGGCAATCCCCTTTAAGGTTTACACATTTCCTCATTGATAGTCAAGAAAGACTGCGCTAAACTATCAGTCGATTAGTCCGTATGGCTTTTGCACAAACATCTCCTGATCCGGCGTTCTGAGCTTTCTTACGGAATCAAAAAGGAACGCAAGCTGTATCATAAAGGCAAGGTGCAGCGAGAAAATGTTTTGAGCGCTTCTCATTCGACTGGATCAGCAGATCAATACATTTATCAATCCGCCGGTGAACCGCTGAGCGGGTTTATAGGACTCTGGACAAAATCAGATTCAGTGACCTGCTTTGACGAGCTGGTAGTCGAGAGCGGGAATACCACGCGGCGTATTGCATTCTAATCCAAGCGCTCTCTTCTCACTGCAGATAGAAAACGAAACAGGTTCGATTACAATCTGAACTGATTGGTCGTCAACCGCAGCTCTTCCGCAAGCTTCGAAAGGTCGGTTGATTCAGAGGCGATCTTGTTTGCATCGGTGCTCGTTTCATGGGCAAGCGCGGCAATCGCCTCGATATCGGAATTGATTCCTTCCGAAACCGCGGACATCTCCTCTGTCGCGGAGGCTATCTGCTGCACCATGGACTGGAGATCATCCACACTCTTCAGTATCTTATGCAATGCCTCTCCCGCCTCTCTGGAGAGGCCGGCACCCGACTCTACTTTCTTGAGGCTCTCATCCATTCCTGCAAGGGCGCGCTCGGTCTCTTCCTGTATCGCCGTAATCATCTCGCTGATCTCAGCAGTCGCCTTCGTCGTTCTTTCAGCGAGTTTCCGCACCTCATCGGCGACGACGGCAAAGCCCCTTCCCTGCTCACCGGCACGGGCCGCCTCTATTGCGGCGTTGAGGGCGAGCAGGTTCGTCTGGTCGGCGATATCCTTGATGACACCCACAATCTCGCCGATCTGCTTGGAGCGGGTTCCCAGGGATGACATCAGCCCCGACGAATCCGACACCGTCCGTGCTATTTCCTGTACTTCCTGCACCGTCTTGCTGACCACCTCTTCGCCTTCCCGTGCCACTCTCAACGTATCGGTAGCGGATGAAGCGATGCTCGAAGCGTTTCGGGCGATATCCAAAACTGTCTGGGACATCTCGGCGGACGATGTCGCCACCTGCGTCGTCTTGCCGGATTGTTCATCGACACGGGTCGTAATATGGTGCACCGTTGTAGAGAGCTCCGACGAACTGTTTGCCACAGTGTTGGTGACATCATTGATGTTGCCGATCATACGCCGCAGATTCTCCATCATCGTATTGAAGCCCTTCGCCATCTCGCCGATCTCGTCGTCGCTCTTCACTGGAGCGCTTTGAGACAGATCACCATTAGCCGCGAGCTTCGTCACCGCTGCCACGCCGTGAACGGATTCCAGAATCTTACGGATCATCATGGTGCTGACGACAATCGCAAAAACGCACGAAAGCAGCGCCGCTATAACAAGGACAATCTCGAGTTTGGAAATAACGGATTCGAGCCGTTTTGTCCGGTCATCGAACTTCTTCATCAGCATCTCGTTGAGCTGCTTCATCGCAGCACGGAGGGGACTGGCGCTGATGGTCACTTCGTCATCGACAGCAGCGATATCGTTGCTTTTCCGGCGCGCTTCGACCAGTTCATTGATTGACTGCTCAAAAGAGACGAGTAGTTCCTTGCTCCGCGAAAGAGCGTTTTTTTCCTGCTCATTTTCGGCAAACCGTTCATAGACCCCCAGCTGTTTTCGTATATCCGCCACGAAGCCGTGAAATTTATCTATGTATTTATCGCCGGTCCGGATAAGATAGTTCCTCGACACCTCAACAGCCAACCCCAGCTTCACCTCGATATCATTGTTGGCCCCCTCGATCGTCCTCACGTCATTGGTAAGGCGCTTCAGGTTGTTTACCGCATAGGTGAGACTGAAATAGGCGCTTGCAGTCCCTATAATAATGACTACCATGAGGATTCCGACTATGGCATAGAGCTTTCTCGCTAAGGTCAATTTCATCGTTTCACTCCCTGTGAAGTTTGGTACAAAGCAGTTGCAGATATGTTATCGGCGGAATCACGCAGGATTTTACCGCAAAAGGGCTTCCGGGCCGCACAGATTCATTAAATTAATTAAATAAATCTATTAAAATTCGTTATAATTGCCTTTGAACGTGCGCACAAAAACTCTGTACAACCCTATGAATTTTAAAATCTCTATCACACTGAAAGATGAAGACTGATTCTCAAGGAAGGGAATAACAATAAAACGAGGGGCCGTAACAAACACCACGGCCCCTCATGCTATCGGTCTTAATCAGTCCTATTTTTTCCTTAATGCTGCCTGTGCTGCAGCGAAGCGGGCGATCGGCACTCTGAACGGCGAGCAGCTCACATAGTTGAGCCCTATACGATGGCAGAACTCCACCGATTTGGGCTCGCCGCCGTGCTCACCGCAGATCCCCATCTTCATGTCCTTCTTGACCTTACGGCCCTTCTCCACCGCCATCTTCACCAGGGCGCCGACGCCGTTCTGGTCAATGGTGATGAAGGGGTCGTCTTTCAGGATACCATTCTCAATGTAGAAGGGAAGGAACCTTCCGGCATCGTCTCTCGACAATCCGTAGACGGTCTGGGTAAGGTCGTTGGTTCCGAAGGAATAGAAATCTGCCTGGGCAGCGATTTCGTCCGAGGTAACGCAGGCGCGCGGCAACTCGATCATCGTCCCTACCGTATAAGGTACCTTTACGCCGTATTCTTTCTGTATCCTGTCAGCGACCGAAATGGTCATGGTGCGCAGACGCTCGAGCTCGTTGACATGGCCGACGAGGGGAATCATGATTTCAGGCACGACCTTTACCTTCTGCTTGGCGAGCTCGCAGGCTGCCTCCATAATGGCCTGCACTTGCATCTCATAGATCTCGGGATAGGTGATGCCAAGGCGGCAGCCGCGGTGGCCGAGCATCGGGTTGAACTCGTGGAGCGATCTGTTCTTTGCGCTCAACTGATCGAATGATACCCCCATCTCCAGCGCCAGGTCTCTCAACTCCTTTTCAGTGTGGGGAAGGAACTCGTGGAGCGGCGGATCGAGGAGGCGGATGGTGACCGGGAATCCCGCCATGGCCTTGAAGATACCGACAAAATCGCCTTTCTGGAAAGGAAGCAGTTTCGCCAGAGCTCTCTTCCTGCCCTCCAGGGTGTCGGAGAGGATCATTTCACGGACCGCCTTTATTCTGTCAGGGCCGAAGAACATGTGCTCGGTTCTGCAGAGGCCGATCCCCTCAGCACCGAAATTCCGCGCCACTGTTGCGTCGTTCGGCGCATCGGCATTGGTCCTGACCTTCAGGGTCCTGAACTGGTCGGCCCACTTCATCAATTCCTTGTACCAAGGGTTGTGCTCGGGGTCGGCAGGGAGCAGCGGGAGCTTGCCCTCATATACACGGCCTTTGGTCCCGTTCAGGGTGATCCAGTCACCCTCCCTCAGAACCTTGCCGTTCACATGGATCTCTTTTTTATGGATATCGATGTTGAGCGCGGAGGCGCCGACAATGCAGCATTTGCCCCAGCCCCGGGCGACAAGCGCCGCATGGCTCGTCATGCCGCCCTTTGCCGTCAGAATAGCCTGAGCAGCGTGCATGCCGTGGACATCTTCAGGAGAGGTCTCATTTCTCACTAGGATCACCTTTTCGCCTCTCTTCGCCCATGCCTCCGCATCATCGGCGGTAAAGGTGATCTTGCCGACCGCGCCGCCGGGCCCTGCAGGAAGCCCTTTGGCGACCTCTGTCGCTTTCTTTTCAGCAGCAGGATCGACGCTTGGATGCAGAAGTTCATCGAGCTGGTCGGGTTTCACACGGAGAATCGCCGTCTGCTTATCGATCAGCCTTTCCTTCGCCATTTCAACCGCCATACGAATGGCAGCCTGGCCGTTACGTTTACCGACCCTTGTCTGGAGCATCCAGAGGCGGCCATCCTCGATGGTGAACTCGATGTCCTGCATGTCCTTGTAGTGTCGTTCGAGTTTCTTCTGAATGGTGAACAGTTCTTTATAGAGCTTCGGCATCTTCTCTTCGAGCGACGGAAGGTGTTTGGTATCTTCTGTTTTACCAGCCCTGTTCACCGGATTGGGGGTCCTGATCCCGGCAACAACGTCTTCGCCTTGCGCGTTCGGCAGCCATTCGCCGAAGAACATGTTCTCGCCGGTGGCAGGGTTACGGGTGAAGGCAACCCCGGTAGCGGAGTTTTCACCGGTATTGCCGAAAACCATCGCCTGGACATTCACCGCAGTGCCCCATTCTTCGGGAATCTTTTCTATCCGGCGATAGGATACCGCACGCTTTCCCATCCATGACTGAAAGACAGCGCCGATGCCGCCCCAAAGCTGATCCATGGGGTCATCCGGGAACTCCTTGCCGAGCGTATCCTTTATGATCATCTTGAAATCGCTGCAGAGCTCTCTCAGATCGTCTACGGTAAGGTCGGTATCGCTCGCATAGCCCTTCTGCTTTTTCAATGCATCCATTCTGTGTTCGAGCTTCTGGCGGATCGCCTGACCTTCGGCAGGTTCGACCCCCGCAGCCTTTTCCATAACTACATCGGAATACATCATCAGCAGGCGGCGGTACGCATCATAGACAAAGCGTTCGTTGTTCGTCTTTTTGATGAGTCCGGGGATGGTCTTTGTCGTAAGTCCGATATTGAGGACCGTCTCCATCATGCCGGGCATCGAACTGCGCGCACCGGAGCGGACCGAAACGAGGAGCGGGTTTTCGGGATCGCCAAATTTCTTTCCCATGATCTTTTCGACTTTGGCCAGCGCAGTCTCGACCTGCGGCTTCAGTTCAGCGGGATACTTTCTGTTGTTTTTGTAGTAGAGTGTGCAGACTTCTGTCGTTATCGTGAAGCCCGGAGGGACGGGTATACCGAGATTGACCATCTCTGCGAGGTTCGCCCCCTTGCCTCCCAGAAGATTCTTCATGTCCGCCCTACCGTCGGCCTTCCCGCCGCCGAAGAAGTAGACGTATTTGTGTGCCTTCCCGGCTTTTGCAGCCTTCGCGCCCTTTACCGCCCTCGGCGCCTTTGCACCGTCCCCGCCAAACCGTACCGGTTTAGCAGCCTTCTTTGCCTTTGTCGCTACCTTTGCCATGAACACCCTCCAGAGTTATATGTTAATGATTCAGTTAAAGGCGATGAGACGCGATACGACAGAGAAAGTAACTATAACAATCTTAGACAAAAAAATTCAAGAAAACAATATCATAAAATAGCAACGCCCTTTGCTCTGCTCGGTGCGTTCGTGCCCGGTCACAGGATAAAATTTCTCAATTTATTAAAGAATAGAACATAATCTTCAACGCGTCAATAAACAAATGACTTCGAAGAGGACACGTCGAGAAGCGCTCAGAGAAGGTCTGTTTGAGGAAAGATCACGCGGTATGCAGCCCGCAATCGCTAATGAGCTTCAGGTCGTCTTTGTATGTTCTGCCTGTTGTGGTGAGATAATTGCCGGTAAGAAGAGAGTCAGCGCCTGCCGGAAAGACCATCGCGTTGAGCTCGCCGAGCACCTGGATCCTGCCGCCGCAGATGCGGATCTGTTTTTGAGGCAATATGAAACGGTAGAGACTGATGATTTTCAGTGCTTCCAGGGGATGGAGGAATTCTCGCGCTCCGAGAGAGGTCCCTTTCACCGGTATCAGAAAATTGATCGGCACCGAATCGATGCCGAGCGAGGTAAGCGCAAAGGCCATATCGATCCGATCTTCCCATGTCTCTCCGAGGCCGAAAATACCGCCGGAGCAGACCGATAATGAAACGGCCTTTGCCGCCTCAATGGTTTTCAGCTTATCGTAGTAGGAATGGGTCCTGCATATTTCGGGGAAAAACCGCTCGGATGTTTCGAGATTGTGATGGTAGCGCTCAAGTCCCGCATCCTTGAGGAATTGAAGCTCATCCTTATCCAAAAGACCCAATGTTGCACAGGGAAGGAGGCCGATGTTCCTCATTGCGCCAATCATAGCAGCTATCTCCTTGAGCTCCCTCGTGCCGATCTTCCGTCCGCTGGTAACGACACAGAATCGCCGCACGCCGGCATCTTTTGCCTCCTGCGCCTTTTCGATAACCGCCTCTTTTTTGATGAGCGGATAGATCGCGACATCGGCCCTGCTCTTTGAGGACTGTGCACAGTAGGAGCAATCTTCGGGGCATGCCCCCGACTTGGCATTCACAATCGCACACAAATCGACCGATGTCCCGAGGAAGGTCTCTCTGAGCTTCGCAGCAGCGGCAAAGAGATCGAACAGGTCTGATCCTTTGCATTCCACCAAGGAGTGCGCTTCGGATATTGTTATCGAGCCGTGAGATAAAACTTTGTCTCTGAGAGCAGTAATCACAACATACTATTTTCAAAGGAACGGAGAGGAAAAGTCAATCGAACATCAGGAGCCGTAAGTCAGGAGATAAAGAACAGAGGCCAGAGTACAGGAACAGCATAAGTATTTTTTATTCTGGACTCTGACTTCTGGCTCCTGGATTCTAATCGTCAATAGCGGATCCTGAAATCGCTGAAATTCTCCAGCCGGTCATCCCAGGTCACATCGACGGCATCGACCCGCGACGCTGCAGGTCCCTGCTTGCACTGCACGATCGCCCTTTCGATCTGCTCACGTTCGCCCTCGAAGACTGCCTCGACCCGGTCATCGGGAAGATTCCGCACCCAGCCCGAAAGACTGAGCGACTGCGCGACACCCTGCGTAAACCAGCGATAATTCACGCCCTGCACCCTTCCGGAAATAAAGAGATGCGCCCTCGCTTTCATAAATAACACCTCCGCAATCAGCAATCAGCAATAAAAACGTCTTTAGTTAATTATATTCTGTTTTTGCTGACAGCTGAGTCTGATAGCCGGCAGCTGTTTCATTCTCCCAGATACGCTTTTTTCACTTCCTCGTTGTGCAGGAGGTCTTCTCCTCTTCCCTGCAGCTTGATGACCCCGCTTTCGAGCACATAGCCGCGATGGGAGAGGGTCAACGCCGCCTTTGCGTTCTGTTCAACAAGGAGAACGGTGACGCCTTCATCATTGATCTCTCTGATCGTTTTGAATATCTTGCTCACCATAATAGGCGCAAGACCAAGGGACGGCTCATCGAGCAGGAGCAGCTTGGGATCCGCCATCAGCGCCCTTCCGACGGCAAGCATCTGCTGCTCTCCGCCGCTCAGGGTACCTCCCAGCTGGGCCTGACGGTCTTTGAGGATGGGGAACAAGGTGAATACCCGTTCGAGATTCCTGTCGAGCTCAGGGGTCCTGAGAAAAGCGCCCATCTCGAGATTTTCACGGACGGTAAGCCGGGGGAATATTCTCCTGCCTTCCGGCACCTGGCAGATGCCCCTTTCGACAATCTCATGGGGCGACAGATGCACAATGTCCTCACCTTCAAGCAGGACAGCTCCTTCATCGGGTTTGACGATTCCCGAGATCGTCATGAGCGTTGTGGTCTTCCCGGCACCATTACTGCCGATAAGACAGACAATCTCGCCCTTCCGCACCTCGAGCGTAATGCCCTCGATAGCCTTTATAGGTCCGTAGGAGGCATGTATTGAATCGAGCTTTAACATATCCTCTCTCACATCACAAATCCGAAATTCGAAATCCTAAACACATTTAGAGTCTCGATATCAGGATGTAGAGTTTACCGTTTAATGTGGGGTCTCTCTCCCCAGATACGCCTCGATGACGAGAGGGTCGTTCCTCACCTCTTCAGGGGCCCCCTCAGCAATTTTTATACCGTGGTCGAGCACGATGATTCTCTCCGAAATCCCCATGACAAGACGCATGTCGTGCTCTATCAGCAGAACGGTCTTCCCCAGCTCCTTGATCTTTCTGATCAGCTCCATGATCTCCATTGTCTCAAAAGGATTCATTCCTGCCGTAGGCTCATCGAGCAGTACGACCTTCGGTTCCGTCGCAAGCGCCCGGGCAATCTCCAATCTCCTCTGGCTCCCATAGGGGAGATTGCCGGCAACGGTGTCGGTAAATTCCTCAAGGCCGACGAGCTCGAGGTATTCAAAGACCTTTTCCCTGATCACTTTCTCTTTCTGCTTAAACGGCCTGCTGCGGATGACAGCGCTCATCAATCCATATCTCGTACGCGTATGCTGGGCAACCATCGCATTTTCCATCACGGTCATGTCCGTGAAGAGTCTGATGTTCTGGAAGGTGCGCGCAATGCCGAGTTCCGCAACGGAATGCGGCGGAAGCTTTGAAATCTCCTTATCCATGAAATGGATCGTACCCTTGGTCGGCCTGGTGATCCCGGTAAGACAGTTGAAGAGCGTTGTCTTTCCCGCACCGTTGGGACCGATAATGCTGACGATGGCGCCATCATCGACCTTGAAGCTCACTTCCTCAACTGCACGAATGCCGCCGAAATTCTTTGTTATATCCCGTGTCTCAAGTATGAACATAGCTAAAAGCTGATCAGTTGAACCGATAGAGCTATCTATTTATCACCCCTGTTTTCCCTATCAGCCCCTGCGGCCTGAAGATCATGAGGAGGACAAGGCCGAGGCCGAGTATCAGCATCCGGTAGAGCTGCACCTCACGCAATACTTCGGGCAGCACGACCAGCAGAAAGGCACCGAGCACCGCTCCATAAAGGTTGCCGAGGCCACCCAGAATCACCATGCTGAGCACCATAACCGATTCCATAAACGTAAAGCTCTCAGGAGAGATGAAACGCATTTTTGCAGCGAAGAGCGTCCCCGCAATGCCGGCCCAGAAGGTTCCGAAGGTGAAGGCATAGAGCTTATAAGCTGTTGCATTTATCCCCATTGAGGATGCAGCTATTTCATTTTCCCGTATGGCAATCCAGGCCCTGCCGATCCGGGAATGCTCCACACGGCGGATAATAATGATGCTCAGGATGACAATTACCAGCACAAGATAGTAGTAAGGCGTCAATGTACCCAAGGAGAACCCTCCGACTATCGGAGGATCAATGCCCGAGATGCCGTTCGGCCCATTCGTAAAGCTGTCCCAATTATTGAGGATAAGGCGGAGGATCTCGCCGAACCCGAGCGTCACAATCGCCAGATAATCACCCCTCAAGCGGAGTGCGGGAATGGCCAGCAGCAATCCTGCGAAGGCGGCAGCGATTGCCGACAGCGGCAACGACGGCCAGAACCCCAGACCGGCCTTTGTGTTGAGGAGTGCATAGGTGTACGCACCGATTGCATAAAAAGCGGCAAAGCCGAGGTTGAGCAGTCCGGTGAAACCGACAATGACATTAAGCCCGAGCGCAAGGAGAATATAAATGCCGGACATGACGAGTACGTCAAGATAATAATCCTTTACTATTGCCGGGAGGACAAGGAATAACACTAGTGAGAGTGGAAGCAGAAGGAAGCGAAACCGCCTGAGCAGCGGATCGAACTTTTCCCCTAATCCGGCTGCCGCCCTTCCGATTTTCCGGGCTTCCGGATGCAACGTTTTCCGGACGACGACAACGAGTAGCAGTCCGCTCAGAATACTTGCAAAGACGACGGCTGCCGACGGTATATTTTTAAGGGGAAGAAAGAGAAGAGCTGCCCATGCTGCAATGAGAAGGGGCTTGAGGAAAGGAGAACGGCTCACACCTTTTCCTCCGTGTGCCTGCCCAGGATACCCGAGGGCTTGATGAGGAGAATCACAAGAAGAATGACAAATGCATAGGCATCCTTGTACTCGCTCGAGAGATACGCTGCCCCCATACTCTCGATGAGCCCGAGAAGAATTCCTCCCAGCATGGCACCGGGGATACTTCCGATGCCTCCCAACACCGCGGCAGTGAAGGCCTTTATCCCGGCGATATAGCCGATGAAATGATTGACCAACCCATAATACGACGCCACCATCACCCCTGCGACCGCCGCAAGTGCCGCACCAATCACAAAGGTCATGGAAATAACCCGATCGACATTGATGCCCACCAGCGCAGCCATGGTCTTATCCTGCGCCGTCGCCCTCATAGCCTTTCCCATACGCGTCTTCTGGAAGAAGTGGAGCGAGAGCATGGTCAACGCCGAGACAACGATGATGATCGCCTGCAGATAGGTCGCCTCAGCGTTCGGCAGCTGCAGACGCTCATCGCCGAAGCGTACGGGGAACACTTTATCCGTTGCACCCTGCGTGATCATGACGTAGTTCTGGAGGAAGATGGAGACACCGATAGCGCTGATGAGCGGGCTGAGCCTGGGCGCATTCCTCAGCGGTTTATAGGCGACTTTCTCCATAGTAAAACCGTAGGCGCCGCAGAACAGCGCGGCAAGCACGATGGTAAGAAGAAGAGCAAGGGGAAGGCTCGTAGCGGTCACCCCCAGAACGGTGAACATACCGAGAAAGATAATGCCGAAATAGGCGCCCAACATGTAAATTTCGCCGTGAGCGAAGTTGATCAGCTCAAGGATACCGTACACCATCGTATAGCCGAGGGCGATGATGGCGTACACACCACCGAGGGTAAGTCCGTTGATCAGTTGCTGGAGCAGCATGGCAGGAGATTTTAACAGAAATATCGCTTCATTGTCATTTTTGTATGAAGCGCCACTTCCTACCGCCACTACGTGCGCTCATCGCATCCTTCGTCCCTCGATGAGCGCACGTAGTATCGGCAAACGCGAGGCGGCGTACCTCCCCATTTCGTTGTCAGGAGCCACCTTGAGCTGCTTCACGTACTCGTTGTAGGCAGCTTTGATATCATTCAAGTGCTCAAAGGATATGCCCAGTACGCCGTGCACCTCGGGATGCTTGGGTTGCGCCCCGGCAAAGGGCTGCAGATGCCGGATTGCCTGGCGATACGATCTCGTCTTGAAGTAGCTCATACCGGCATAGTACTGCGCAACCAGGTCTTGGGGAAAAAGCTCAAGACCCTGCTTCAGAAAGCGGATGCTTTCAGCATAATCTCCCTTTGCATACCGGACCGCCCCGAGCCCCCGATAGGCAGGCGCATACGTTTTATCGAGATCCAACACAGCATTGAAATTCTCTTCCGCTTCCGCATAGTCCTTCTTTTTGAACTTGATAAAACCCTTGAGCGCGTAAAAGGCCGGCTGTCTCTGGTTGGCGCCCAATGCTTTTGTTACCAGCCAGTCGGCCTCCTCAAGATCGTTTTTCTGAAACGCCCGTGCTGCCTTGTCATAATAATCGAGATAGAGTTTGTTGACTGTCCTCACATCAGCGGTCATTTCCTGGAAACGGCTGCCGAATTTTCCGTCACCCAGAAGCGGTGTGCGGGGAGTTGTAGTGATGATGGTCTCGATCTCATCAATCCTGACCGCTGATCTCGGGTGCGTGGAAAGCAGCTCTTCGAAAAAGCCCCGTTCCTGCGGTTCCTCGCCCAGTGCACGGAGGTATTCCCGTGAAACCCTCTCGAGGTTTCTGTGGGCGCTTATTGCACTACGGGGGTCGTAACCGATCATGGTCATATAGAGAACACCTAACCGGTCCGCCTCGAGCTCGTGATTCCTGCTGTATTTCAGGAGCACGAGGCTCCCGCCGACAGAGCCGAGGCCGGTAGCGATATCCGCGTAGCCGGTCCCGCTCAGGCCGATGCCGATCCCCGCAAGGCCGAGCTGCATGAGCAGTGAAGAGGTCATCTGCTCTGCCGAATGTCGCGCCGATACATGCCCCATCTCATGTCCCATGACAAAGGCAAATTCCGCCTCGCTATCGAGCCCTGCAAGCAGCCCTCTCGTGATCACGACATAGCCGGGAATAGCCCAGGCATTCGGAGCGGAACTGTTCTGTATGGCGAATTCAACCGGCAGATGGGGCCGGTGTGAGACGCCGTGAACACGTAGGATAATATCCTTCAGATAGTTCTTGAGCTTTTCATCCCGGTACTCCCCTCCTCCCCCCTCCGCACTCCAGAGCGCATTGGGGTAGAGATCCTTGCCCATCGCCACTTCCTGCCCCTCGGAGACGAGCATGAACTGACGGTGCCCTGTTACCGGATCGACGGCGCAGGCAAAAAGCAGGAAATAACATGCGATGTGCAATATGAGAAGGAGCAAAGGCCTGCCGGTTCCGGATAAGAGCTTCTTTGGTTCTAACCCGTTATACATCATACGTCGCTCGTGACGATACATTGAGATATCGCACAGGGTTTTCTGACACGCACCGGAGCAGCGCATCCCCGTCAAACCCCGTCTGCGTTAATTTCCGGAGGGCCTCGGGAATGGTCATAGCGCCTCCCAGGAGCGTACCATGCCGGTCAACAACACCCTCTCGTGCGGAAGGGGTATGTGTCTCTTTGACCGCATCGGAGACAATAATAATCCGTTCGGGATGCTTCGTCCGCAGAATATACTCCAGTGTTTTCGGATGCAGATGATAGGGGTCTGCAATAACTTCGATGTAGACATCCCTGTTCATGAGCCCGAAGCCGGCCAGTCCCGGCTCCCGGTGATGGAATCCGCTCATGGCATTGAAGAGATGGGTAATGCCCTTTGCCCCGGCATTGAATCCCTCCTCTGCCTGTGCATACGTAGCTTCGGAATGGCCCATGCTGACAATAATGCCTCTGTCAGTGAGCTTTTTGATCAGCTGCGTCGCTCCCTCCAGTTCAGGAGCAAGGGTGATTATCTTTACGACGTCCTCGAATCCATCAATAAGCTCTTCAAGATGGTGCTCTATCGGCTCGAGAAATGTCATGGCATTAAGAGCCCCGCACTTGGAGGGATTTAAAAACGGGCCCTCGAGATGAACACCGATGATCCGTGATGTGCGATCCGCGATACGTGCTGGGTCAATTGCCTCGCTCAGCCCCCCTTTAGAAAAGGAAGGAGAGAGGGGATTTGAAAGGTCTTTTTGACGCTCCATCGCTTTTTTTACGAGCAGCATACTCTCGCGCATAACCTTTATAGGAGCAGGATAGAGTGTCGGGATAATTGCCGTTACTCCTTCAGCACCCTGCAGTTCGGCGATCCTCAAAATATGTTCGATATCGGTGGTCCTTGTATCGTACCCACCGATGCCGTGCGTGTGGATATCGATAATGTCCATAACGTTATCATACCATAGGGAATTCCCGCACCGGCAATGACGGGATACGGATTCCTCCGCCTTTGAAAGGAGCGGGATGATCTGGTATAGTTAATCCTGAAAACAGCGGAAGTTGTAAGGAGAAAACGTGATTCTTCTGGGGAAATGGACCGAAGCCGATCTGGAACGTTTGCTCGGCGAGTCGTCAAGGATCGCGGATACCGGCGAGCGCATCGCGTTCCTGTCGAAACAATTTCTTGATACCCCGTACAGAGAAGCAACGCTGACCGGCAGCAATCTTACGCCGGAAATCCTCGTTATCAATCTTGCAGGCGTAGATTGTTTCACCTATCTCGATTACATCGAGGCCCTTCGTCGGGCGACCTCTTTTGCGGAGTTTAGAGAGAATGTGGTAAGAGTCCGCTATCAGGACGGTGTAATCTCTTACCGCACCAGAAACCACTTCTTCACCGATTGGGTTGAGTTCAATGCGGATGCTGTTGACGACGTCACGTCGATGGTCGGCCGTCAAAAAACAGAAAACATCACGAAATATCTCAATGAGAAGGAAGACGGGACGCTGTTCCTGCCGGACATCCCGCCGAAGAAACGGGGACTATCCATCATCCCTTCGGAAAATATTGATGACAAGATTGTTGAAGAGCTGAAGACCGGTGATTATATCGGCATTTATACCCCGCGTGCAGGACTTGATGTCTCGCATGTCGGCATTTTGATCAAGAGCGGAAGCGATATATATCTCCGCCACGCCTCTTCGGCGAAAGAATACAGGAAAGTTGTCGACCAGGATTTCATATCCTATATAGCTTCCAAGCCGGGAATAATTGTTTTAAGACCGAAATGATATCCCCAGCAGGGAGGGAGGGGTGCGGAAAGGAACTTAATCGCGCTTTCCGCACCCCTCCCTCCCTGCTACGAATTCTCATGTTTTAATTCAGCAACCGTCCCGCGCAGCCACCACAGCAATGCAAGCCCGGGCAATGCGGTAATCGTCGTGATGAAAAAAAACCGGGCCCATCCGATCGACTCGACCAGATATCCCGATGAAGGGGCTATAATGATGCGTCCCAGAGCCGCGAGTGAAGAGAGGAGCGCATACTGGGTAGCGCTGTAGCGGTGGTTGCACAATGCCATGAGCAGCGCGACGAATGCCGATGTTCCCATCCCTCCGCAGAGGTTTTCGAAGGCAATGGCGAAGATCATCATGGGATAGCTCTTGCCGATCCATGCAAGGACCATGAACGAAAGATTGGATATTGCCTGCAGCAGACCGAAGAGCATGAGTGATCGAAAGAGTCCAAGCCGGACCATCAGCGTGCCGCCGAACATCGCACCGATGAGGAGCGAGACCAATCCGAGCCCCTTGTTGATCGTCCCCACATCGGTGGCCGAAAAACCGAGTCCCCTGATGAGAAAAGCAGTCGTCATGGTCCCTGCATAGGCATCGCCCAGCTTGTAGAGAATGATCAGGAGCATCATGATCAAAGCGGTCCGACGAGAGAAGAAATCGCGCAGCGGGCCCCACACCGCTTCCTGCAGCGTCTTTGGCGGCGCTACCCGCTCCTCAGGCTCCGGACCCCGGAGGGTTGCCGCTGCGCCTATCAGCATCAAGCCGGCCATCAGCAGATAGGTATTCCGCCAGCCGATGCTGTCGGAGAGGATGAGCGCCACAGCGCCGGAGACGAGCATCGCAATGCGGTATCCCATAACAAACACCGCCGCACCGACGCCGCGCTCTTTTTCATGCAGCACATCGGTGCGGTAGGCGTCGATGACGATATCCTGGGAGGCGGAGGTAAAGGCGACGAGCAGGGCAAGCGCGCCGAGCAGCCAGGGCGTATGCTGGGGAGAGCTGAATCCCATTGCCGCAATGCCGAGCATAAGACCGGCCTGGGCGATGAGTATCCATCCACGCCGCCTTCCGAGCCAGGGTGGAACAAAGCGGTCCATCACCGGTGACCACAAAAACTTCAAGGTGTACGGCAGACCTACCAGTGCGAAAACACCGATCGTGCGCAGGTCCACACCGGCGACCGCCATCCACGCCTGGAGCGTACCGCTGGTCAAAGCAAGGGGCAATCCCGAAGAAAAACCCAGCACCAGAATGGTTGAAATACGACGGCTGCGGAATAC
Source organism: Nitrospirota bacterium (assembly GCA_040754455.1). Taxonomy (GTDB): domain Bacteria; phylum Nitrospirota; class Thermodesulfovibrionia; order Thermodesulfovibrionales; family Dissulfurispiraceae; genus JBFMCP01. The sequence continues at coordinate 21,164 of JBFMCP010000021.1, read as the reverse complement.
CTGGAGATAGGGAGAAAAATCAATGTGCATCGTTCTCGTTCGTAAGCTATGGAGTGAAGCTGCTCTGATCCTTTTCAGGGAAACGCTCCCGGCCTTTTATGAAGGGACAGCTACGAGGCCTTCTTTGCCTCCTTGAAGAGCTGCTTGAGCACCATCTCGATCTCCTGGTACGTCATCCAGCCCTTGTCAAAGAAAATGCTTCCAATAATTCTATGGGGGTTGTGGGCAAGATCGTCATCCACCTGTTCGGCCAGCGCGTGTTTGAGCTGATCAGGTGTTATGAAACCCATTTCAACGGCAATCTCTCCGAACCGAGGACAACACTTTTCCGAAAGCTTCTTGAACGAATTGTCCATTGCGAGCTCCCCTTAAGCTCTGTAGTTGTCAAAAGGCCACCGGTAATCGTCCCCTGAAATCCGATGCACCCCTCAAACATCGAAGCACCGCCTCTTGCGCCTGTCCCGTTCCCTCGTAGGCCGCAATTAGTATACCAGCTTTATTAAAATAGCGCAAAACATAGGGACTACCGAACGAGATCACCACAGACTTCCGGGATCTCTTGATCAATTCGGCGATGTATTCCCGCGCGCTCTCATCAATGCCCGAAGAGCCTTTCCATGCGGCAACGCTGGTAAAGAGTGCAACGATGAGTGTATCTCCCTCATACTGCCCAGCGCCGCCGAGAGGAACAACATCCCGGAAATATTCCCTTAAGGGAGATACGCCATGAACCGTATCCCCGGCATACATAAGATGGCCCCTCTCCTTCTCGGAAAGCGGCAGGAGGCCAGGGGTATCCTTTACCAGCGTTATCGATCGCTCGACGAGCTGAACCGAAAGCCTGTGGTGCCCCTCGTAATCGACCTCTGCACCCGGTCTCCTCTCCAGATTTGCCTTTGCATGGAGGATCCTGCTCACCGCGACGGTAATCTGCCGCTCACCAAGGTGTTCCGCTCTGATTGCCGACCGCAGCTCCTCAACCGTCGCATCGGCATCAGATGGGTGCAGCAACATATCGGCACCCGCCTTGATACATTCGACAGAGGCCCTGCCGAACGCATCAAGCGCGTTCATATTCAGCGCATCCGTCAGCACGAGTCCTTCAAAGCCAAGCTCTTTCCTCAACAGATCGGTAATAACGCGTCCCGAGAGGCTCGCAGGCTTCATATCGAGTGCCGGAACGGTGAGATGGCCTATCATGATGCTCCTCGTCCCTGCCTTGATCGCCTCGATGAAGGGCATCACATCCCTGTCCATCAAGTCCTCATACGGTTTGGTAATCACTGGCAAAGCGATATGCGAATCCGTCGAGGTATCGCCATGTCCGGGAAAGTGCTTTGCACAGCTTATCAGTCCTGACTGCTCGAGAACTTTGATATAACGAGTACCGAGCCGTGCTACTTTTGCAGGGTCATCGGAGAAGGCTCTGGTGCAGATAATGGGATTATCGGGATTCTGATTGACGTCCATGACCGGAATGAGCGGCATGTTGATGCCGATATCGATCGCCTCTTCAGCGACGGCGCGCACCGCATCTTCGAGCACTGCCATATCTTCCGGGCTCTCCCGGTGAAGTGCCGCGGCTACTGCCATAGGGCAGGGAAACGGCGTCGTTCCTTTGATCTGCTGTTCCACGCCGCGCTCGATATCGGAGGCGATAAAGAGCGGGATATCGGCGAGCGACTGGAGCATGCGGATGAACTCCTTCACCTCCTCCCGCTTTCCGCCGAAGACAATGAAGCCGCCGATCCCTTTTCTGACCAGCCCGATGATTTTTCCTCGATATGCTGCATCATCGATAGCGTCGCCGTTGAGCCTGCTGATGATAAGCTGGTAGAGCCGCTCGTCCAATGTTTCGGGAGGGGACAATTGTTTATCAGGCATGTATGAGTTTATCAGAAGGGGACGGAACGGGGCAATATTACCGCTCATCTTTCATGCATATGAAATAATGCTTTGTGCAATAATTATGGCGCCGGAACCTGTCCTCTTGGGGCAGATCGTCATCTCATCAGGCCGATGAGATTCACGCGGGGTCACGCTGGAGCATCGACTGTACTTTGGTGAGAAAGGTATGCATGTCGAGGGGCTTTGCAAGGAACTCCAGTCCCCCCTGCCGGATGCCCGCCCCGTCAATGATATTGTCGGTGTGCCCGCTGATGAAGAGCACCTTTATCTCGGGCTTCACCGCCCTGATCGCTTCATACACCTCTTTGCCGTTCTTTTTGGGAAGCACGACATCGAGTATCGCCATGTCGATGTTGCTCTTGTGCTCAGCGAACCTCGCGATCGCCTCCTCTCCGTCCTCGGCAGCAAGCACAGTGTATCCTTGATGCTGCAGGAAGGTCTCGAGGAAGTTCCTCAGGAGCGCATTATCCTCGACTACCAGAATGGTTTCGGATCCTCTCAAAGAGAACTGCTGCGCCTGGTTGCGCGGCTCAAAACCGCCGTCGTCGGCAGCGACGCCTTCGCCGCATTCCCTCTCTACAGTAGGGAAAAACACTTTAAAGGTAGTACCGGCACCAGGGGCGCTCTCCACATCGATATAGCCGTTATGTTGCATAATAATACTGTGCACGATTGCAAGTCCGAGGCCGGTGCCCTTCTTCTTCTCCTTCGTCGTGAAGAAGGGCTCGAAGATGCGGTCCAGATTCTCCGGTTCGATTCCCATACCCGTATCCCGGACAGAGAGCATCATGTAACTGCCCGGCGGCACCGCAGCATATCGTCCCTCGTATTCCTGATCGAGAAGGAGGAGACTGGTCCGGAGTTCAAGTGCACCGCCCTTCGGCATGGCATCCTTCGCATTGGTACAGAGATTGATGACCACCTGACCTATCTGGTTCGGATCCGCAAAAACAGGGAGCTCTTCTTCGGTGAGAGATACCCTCAGGTCGATATCTTCGGGATTGAGCGTCTTCAGGATGTCCGAAAGACCCCTTATGACCGAGCTCAATGTGGTAATCGTCGGGGCAGTCACCTGCCGGCGTCCGAAGGCGAGGAGGTTCGAGGTGAGATTTTTCCCGAGTTTCGAAGCGACCAGGATCTGCTTTGTATATTCGGAGAGGGAATCGTTGCGCCTCTGGAGGTCTTCCTGAAGCAGGAAGGCGCAGCCGTTGATCGCAGAGAGGAGATTGTTGAAGTCATGGGCGATGCCGGAAGCGAAGTGGCCGAGCGACTCGATCTTCTGCGACTGGATGATCTGATCCTCCAGCTTTTTCCGGTAGGTGATGTCCTTGTTGCTCCCCCTCCTGCCGAGAAACTCTCCGTCGACAAAGATGGGGCTGCAGGTATGCGAGAACCACCGCACCTGCCCGTCTTTCGTGATAATGCGAAACTCCAGATCCTCCTTGAGCGGCGCCCGATAATCGGTAAGGTGATTTCTGTAAATGTCCTTGTCATCAGGATGGACGATATCAAACATAAGTCGGGGATTGTCGGAAAACTCCTGCGGACTGTATCCCGTGATACGCTCGCAGGATGGTGAAATGAAGACCATTTCCTTGTTTTCCTTGACCCAGAATTCGAAATCGTAAGCGAATTCAGAGACAATACGGAATTTCCGCTCATTCTCGGAGATGGTCTTCTGGTAGCGCTGCATCCCCTTTGAAAGAAGTCCGATCGTGACTGCGCCCATGAGCCACAGGAGCACATGCGTGAGAAGGATAATCCTTCTCGTTGCGGTTGCCAATTCATTATACGGCGCCATCGGCACGGCAATGCTCATGGCGCCCCGGATATCTCCTGCCTTGTATCCCTGAAAGCCATGGCATTTCAAACAGGGCTGTTCGGTTACGTAGGGCTTGAGCAGACGAAGGTAGGGCTTTCCTTTGATCTCGGTAATTGCACTGACCTCCTTCTCCCCCTTCGCAAAGGCCTGAATGCCTTCCTTTTCCCACTCGTCGGCGATATTCTCGGGATTAAGCGGCTCCAGGCTGACGGTGCGGTTGATGGCAGCCAGCGGCGATTGCTTGCTGAGCAGTTCATAGGCCTGCCGGGTCATCTGAAAAGGATTGATCAGAGTAAGCTGGGTGCCGTCAGCAGTGACCAGGTCCCGCCTCGGCGATACGATATAAGGGTTCGGCCGGATCTCATCGGAAATCTCGACATAGACGCCGTGCTGTGCGTTCCAACGACGATAGGCAAGGTTATGCTGAAAGATCGTCCGCGCCTCGATGCGCGCCTTCTCTGTTGTCCCCGCGTGGTCCTGATAGAGGTTCCAGGTGACAGAAATAAGAACCAGAACCGTCCAGATCGACAGGAAGAAGATAAAATAATTCTTCGTCCATATCCGCTCAAAGAGGCTCTTTAGACCGCTGGAAATGTTCATGATAAACGTGAGTACATTATACCAGATTTCGAGGCTGGTGGTTTCGCGTTTCTGAAACTATAAGCCTTCCTCTGGAAACACTCCGGGAGCCGCTATACAAGCTTTAGAACAGGGAAATACAGAGTGAACACCGTCCCGCGCCCTTTGACACTGTCCAGGACGATCTCTCCGCCGTGGTCCTTTACGATGCCGTAGACCGCTGCAAGCCCGAGGCCGGTGCCCTTGCCAACCTCCTTGGTGGTGAAGAACGGTTCAAAAGCGCGCGCCTTCGTTGTTTCATCCATGCCCGACCCGGTATCGGCGACGCGCATGCACACAAGGAGACCCTCCACATTGTCCTCCGTGCATGCTATGTTTTCGAGCACGCCCTGGGGGAGTTTATCACGTCTGGTATCGACCATTTCTGTAGAAATGGTTATCGTCCCCCCGTCGGGCATGGCATCCCGTGCATTCATCACGAGGTTCATGATCACCTGTCCGATCTGGGTCACGTTGCCCTTTATTGCGCGCACTTCCTTGCTGAGCTGCTTCTCGATACTGATTTTGGGATTCACGAGCTTCGACACGATGCTCAAGGTGCTGTCGATGACATCATTCACCACCAGAGGAGAAAATTCCCTGTCGCCTTTCCGGGAAAAGCTCAGCAATTGTGCAACCACTTTTGCCGCATGCTGCGCCGCTGCCTCGATGATCTCGATCTTCTTGACCACTTTCTCGGGGAGGGAATCCTTATCAAACGAAAGGATCATCCCCGTCTGGCCGAGAATGGCAACGAGGATATTATTGAAATCATGGGCAAGGCCGCCAGCAAGCGTCCCTATCGACTCCATCTTCTGTGAATGGAGCATCTTCTCCTGGAACCGCTTCTTCTCGGTTATGTCGCGGTAGAACGCCTGTATGATCTGACCGCCGTCCATCTCGATCATTTTTGCGCTTACTTCGAGGAAAACCTTGTCGCCGGCCTTTGTGCGGTGCTCGGTCTCGAAGAGCAGCGGCTCTCCTTTGAGCAGCCGCGGCAGGTACGTTCCCCATTGTCCCTTGGTTCCACCGGCTTCGAGCCTGGCGATATTCTCCCCGAGCAGCTCTCCAAGAGTGTACCCCAACAGCTCGCACGCACGGGGGTTGAGGTCCAGGAGCATGCCCTCGGCGTTCATGATAACGATCCCGTCAGTGGCGTGGTTGAACAATTCCGTGCGGAGTTTTTCCGTTATCCTGAGCTCCTTCGTCCGCTCATCGACAAGGCCCTTCAATTCGGAATGCTCCTTCTCGATCTCCTGCGCCTTCATCCGCTTGTGCATGCCCTTTTCTACCGCTCTGAGCACATCGTTCTTGTCGAAGGGCTTCAGCAGGTAATCGAACGCGCCGTACTGTATCGCCTTCCGGGCCGTATCGACCGACGCATACGCGGTCACGATCAGGACCTCGGCATCAGGGCGGATTCTTTTAATCTCCTGAAGCGCCGTAATGCCGTCCATCTGCGGCATCCTCAAGTCAAGCAGGATAACGCTGATGTCATCTTGCGATAGAATCTTTAACCCCTCCATAGCGTTCGGTGCAGTCTGCACCGGATATCTATCCTTAATGATCATCTTCAGAGATTCTCTGGGGCCTGCATCGTCGTCAATGATTAAAACTTTTTCTGCTACGCTCATGGAAGCTTCCCTCCTTTATCTTGTGTCACGCCGCCTCCTTCACCGGCAGTGATATGAACAGCGCGCTGCCGGAATCGACTTCTTTTATCGTCAGTCCACCTTTGTGCGCCTCCGCTATTCTCTGCATGATCGCCACATCCAGGTTCTCGCCCAGCACGTCCACACCGGAGCCGGACAGGGGCATCGCATCAGCAGGACGGTCGATGACCTGGAAATCGGGACACTTCACCGCAATTTCGATGCGCGGGACCTTGTTCCCGACGAGGTTTGTTTCGATGATAAGCTCCTTTCCGGGTCTCAGCCTCTCGGAGAAGGATGAAATAAGATAATAGAGCGCCTTGGAAAGCAGCGAGAGGTCCGCGTTGACGAACACAGGCCGCTCTGTTTCGCGTACCGTCAGGTTGACACCGTCGGGGGCCTCTTTCTTTGCGGCGCTGACAGCATCCCTGATAATGATATTTACATTGTGGACATCGGGGTTGAACTCAATGGAACCGGTGAGGAAGAGAATCTTGTCGATAAGGGTGTTGAGCCGGTGCACCGACGACAGCACCGTCGTCTTGTAGTAGCTCCTGAACTCTTTATCATTGAACTTGGTGTCGATGAGCTGTGAAAAGGTCGTTATCGCCGAAAGAGGGTTCTTTATGTTATGGGCGATCTGCGCGGTAATGACATGCATCAGCTTGAGCTTTTCGGCCTCTCTCTTTTCCTCCTCGTACTTCTTGAGGCTTGATATATCCGTGAAGATGATCCCCGCGCCGACCACCGTGCCTCCGTCGTCGCAGAGACGATAGCTGTTGATCCCGAGCTCTATCCCCTTCAGCCTCAGGGGAACCTCATGCCGTTTGTAGAGTATCCCGTCGACCATGGTTTCATAGAGAATATCGCCCAGCGGAGAAGGGAGGTTCCTGAGATCTTTTCCAAGGATATCGTCGAGATGCACGCCCAGTATCTCGGAAGCCGTCGGGTTGAATATCCGCACTTTCTCGTTTTTATCGATCGTGATGACTCCGCTGCTCATGTTGGCGAGAATGTTCCTGATAAACTCCTTCTGGCGATGAATCTGGTGGTAGAGGTCGATGTCCTTGATTGCCGCAGCCTGATAGTTGCAGAGGGTATAGATCACCTCAAGCTCGTCGCTGTGAAACGGCTCGCCGGTGATTTTCTCGCCGATATTGACGATCCCTTCGAGCTTTCCCTTGTACATCATGGGAAACGAGAGCGCGCACTGGAGGCGGCTCATTTCCTGGAACAGCCTCATCTTTTCCTCATCGTCGGGGTCTGCGGCCCTCTGTATGATCCCGCCGTTTTGGGCCAGCTGTCTGAGAAGCACGCTCTTGTGGTTGAGCTTCAGATGCTGGGCGATGTGAGGATCTATGTTCTTATGGGCCTTTATGGAAAAGGTGGTGCCCTCCCGCAGCATGATCGAGATCTTGTTGGCATGGGATATCTCGCTGAGCGATTCCATGAAATGGACGAGTATCTTGTCGATATCGAAATTCGCAGTCAGGACCTTTGCGAAATTCACCAGCACATGGCGGTGCAGGCCGCCGGGCAGGGCTTCTTTGTGGGTAACCGGATGCACAACGTCCTCTGCGGAGTGGCGATGATTGTTCCTGGGAAGCGCCGTGCCTCTCTGGCAGGTCGCCTTTCTCGCGGCAAGCGCTATCTGCAGTATGGAGTGCAGCTCGGCAGGTGCGGTGTCGCGCGTGACATGGAGCGGTATGCTTTCCAGCCTGCGCATATCGAAACCGGGATGTTTGAAGAGGACGACCGCCTCTTTGCCGAACATTTTGAGGACGCTGTTGATAAGGGAGGCCTCGACCGACTCGGTGTCGACGACAAAGAGGTCAAACGTGTAATCGATGAGCGCCTCCTCCAGTTCTGCAAGGTCTTTGACCGTGCAGACAGTATAGTCCTGCAAGAGGCCCCTGATCGCCTCAGAAGTTTCCGGCTTTCTGCAAATGAGTGCCACTAATTCCATAGCTTCGGCTGCTCAGCCGGTACCCTGTCGTCCGCCGTATCCTCAGCAGGGTCGAACGACAGGGCAAAGGACGTACCCTCTCCCGGTCTGCTTTTTACGTTGATGATTCCTTCGTGCTCGTCGATAATCTTTTTGCTGATCGTGAGCCCGAGCCCGTTACCCATATCCTTGGTCGTATAGAACGGGTCAAATATTTTTTCGATATCGTTTTCGTCGATCCCCACGCCGGTGTCCTCTATGCGAACGACAACCTTATTGTTTGTATGTCCTGTTGAAACTTTTAGAACCCCTCCGCTGGTCATGGCCTGACAACTATTTGAAAGAATGTTCAAAAAAGCCTGCTTGAGCCGGTCATGGTCACCTTTTATGGAGCAGGGCTTTTTAAATTCCCGCACGACAGTGATCCCGTCTTTGTGGAACTGCTCGGAAAGCTGCTTCAGACACTCTTCAAGCAGATCAGAGAGGTCTATATTCCCGATCGGTGAGCCCGAGGGCGCCTCTTTGGCGAAGGTGAGCAGCTCCGTAACGAGCCTGTTGATCCGCTCTATCTCCGAAGGCACGATCGCTGAAAAGGTATCGCGGAACTCCTTGTCGTCATACTTTTCGGGCAGCAACTGGGTAAAGGTCTTTATGGAGGACAGAGGGTTTTTGATCTCATGGGCGAGTGTGGCTGCAGTGGAGCCGAGGGTGGCAAGCTTTTCCGACCGCAGCTTTTCTGCGTAGAGGAACGCGCTCTTGAGGCTGAGCGAGGCATTATTTGCGATTGCCCTGAGGAGATTGACGTCGTCATCCGTAAAAGGATGTCCCGAGACCTTGCCCCCCAGCACGATGATCGCGTTCATGTCACCATCAATGAAAACCGGCACGGCAACCTCACCATGAAACGGCGCTACTTCCTGAGCGATTCCTGAAGCCCTCGGCTGCCCGACAAGAGTGGGCAGTTCTTCTATAACGGCAACGTCCCTGCTCTCTTTGAGCAGGCCGACCAGTTCGGCGTTTGCCCTGATTTTATGGCGCGACACTTTTCCGTCAGAGGCGGGGGGGCCCTTTAATTTACTGTAATATACTGCAAAATAGCTTTTTTTTCCAGCACTGAAGAAATAGGCATCCCTTAGCTTAAGCGTAGAGACGATGATGTCGGTCACGATCTGCTGGATATCCCTCGGCTGTATTTTCGAGGAGAGGTCGTAGCCGACCTTTTGAATGACAGCGTAGTAGTTATAGGATGCCTTGGAGAATAATGTATCGATAAATAATTGTATCTTCACCTTCAGGGGATTAAAAAGCAGAGCGATAACAAGAGCTGAGAAAATATAGACACTGAGGCTGCTTGTTCCCGCAATATCGGTAAGCATCTTAGAGAGGAGCAGCACAAGGGTGACAAAGAGGCCAGTGAGGAGCCCTACGGAGAGGGAATAAACCATTGTTTTTTTGATAGCGATATGGATATCCATAAGGCGGTGTCTGACAATAGCATAAGCAATAAGACCAACATATATCGGGACTGCATAGGTACCATACGGGTAGATCGGGAAAGGTTCCGAATTGACCAGTATTAAAAGGTGTTTTAAACCTCCAGTGTATCCTAATAGGGAAGCGACAAAGAAATATTTCAATTGATTCCCCCTGATGCCCGAGGATGTCCTGTATGCCTGGTATAGCTTAAACAGGCCATATACGACACAGGAGAGGAAATAGAGAACAAAGAACGGATAGAGACCAGAGGGAGTAGGAAAGCTATAGTGAACCCTACGAGTTGTCCCGTTTACCAGCAAATCAGTAAATAAGTTAATGAGCAAGAAGAAACTTGCAACTGTATAGCCAACCAGCAATACTTTTTTGTTTTCGCCCTCTTTCCCGAGAAAAACCAAAATAAAGTGCACAAAGAGTAAAGTAAAAAGTATCGCTCCTGTATGCAGCATGCGCCCCCAGAACAGTTCATTACCGGGGAAATCTGGGGCATACTGGGCAGCACAATAGCTCCATAGTGATATGCTTAGAGAGTAGAAAGCGAATATGCGGTATACCTTTATCCTCCATCTCTTTTGAGAAATGATGAAAACCCCGAGCAGAAATGTAGTGATAGCGGTGAGATAGGCCGAGACGGTAAAATGATTAAAGTTATCCATTCTTTTTTAGATTAAGGAAAAGATAATTCGGGCATTCTTTGGGCTTCTCAAAAAATATAGCTGCTTCCTCCGTGTATCGTTCCGTCCATGTTAGCATTTCCTCTTCGCTCCTGTAGATCATGTACCACTCACCTAATGTTTCAATATATGCTCGATGGCTGTCATTTGCCATGCTTGCATTACAGACGATAAGAGAGCCGTCTCCCTTCAAAAGTGAAAAGAGGAGAGCAAAGAGGTTCTTTGCCGTCTGTCTGCGCAGGTAATCAAAGAGGCCTGATGCATAGATCAGATCGTTCTCGCCCAGCTTGTTCATTATTTTTTGGTTATCGATCAGATTGAAAACATCCTGCTCTACAAAAGAGATGGAAAGGCACTGTTTGCTCGGAGCAGCTATCTTTGTGATTTCATCTCTGACGTATTCGAGTGCCCTCTTCTCAAAGTCGAGACAGGTAAACGTGAGAGGTCTGTTGATCTTCTTTTCTTTCAAAAGCTCCAGCAACTCACGTGATGGGCCACTCCCCACGCTCAGAATCTTCGGGGTTACCTTTTCCTTTATTGTTTCCAATATTTTCTCTTTGAAAAAATCTTTTCTTGCGATATTCGATCGCGAGAAAGGAATGGTGCAGGTATAGTTATTGATGAGCATCGCATAGGAGGATTCCCCTAAATACCTGCCCGAATTGTAATCGTAGATGTAGTTCATCGTGACGAAATCTCCAGCATAGCCGAAAGGCTTTTTATAAATATGCATATTGATCTCTATATTTGAGCCTAAGAGACTGATCAGTTTCTTTTGATAGAAAAGCTGATGCTCTTTATAGCTTTCCATATCAAGTTTTTGCAGCAGACGCCAAGTAGCGCCAAAATAGGTGTCCAGATGGTTAAAAATATCATGCTTTTCACTCTCGACGAATACTATGCGGTCGTTGCTTAACGGATGACGAGTGTCAAACGCGTCACATTTGTTTTTTACCTTCTGTAAAAAGGCCGCCGTATCTCTGGCTAAAGTTATGAATTCATTGCTTATCATAGTGCCATCTCTGACTTGTGTATTATTGCTTTGATGCGACGTAAGAAACGATATCTTTTACTTTCCTGGCTTTCCTGAAGTCTTCGGGGTGATACTCGATATTGAACGTTTCTTTGATAAGAAACATGAGCTCAACCGCTCTAAATGAATCTATTCCAAGCTCCTCAATCAACAGAGACTCTTCCGTAACTTTGGTTAACGGGATGTCAAGCTCCTCGGATAGAGCTTTAATGATTTCTCTTGCAATGATGTTTTGTGACAATTCTGAAGCCATGGTTTACTCTCCTTGTTCTCTAAGTCTAGTCGAATTTCTTCATAACGATACAGGCGTTGTTGTTTCCGAACCCAAATGAATTCGATACAGCAACATTCACTCGAGCTTTCCTAGCCTTGTTGGGCACATAGTCCAGGTCGCATTCAGGGTCGTGATAACAGTAATTAATTGTCGGCGGGATAAGATTATTCTCCAGTACCAATGAACAGACAACTGCTTCGATCCCCCCGGCTGCTCCTATGCAATGTCCTATCATCGATTTCGTTGAACTTATGGGGATGTTATATGCCCTTTTCCCAAAAATTTCTTTAATTGCTTTTGTCTCTAATCGATCATTTGCCTGCGTCGATGTGCCATGGGCATTGATATAATCTATCTCTTCGATCTTGACATCGGCATCCTTAAGCGCCGCTGCAATAACTTTGGCTGCATCCTTTCCTTCAGGTTCGGGCATAACCATATGGTATGCACCGGAGTTGGAGGCGTATCCGATCACTTCGGCGTAAATATGCGCTCCACGTGCCCTGGCAAGCGACAGCTCCTCCAAAATCAATATCCCGGCGCCCTCTCCTACTACGAAGCCATCTCGTTCCTTATCAAAAGGCCGACTTGCCTCGCTCGGTGCGTCATTCCGCTTCGAGAGGACATGCATGGAGCTATAAGCACTGAAGCAGAAAGGGGTGATTGGTGCTTCTGCCCCCCCGGCTATGATAATATCAGCCTCGCCGTTTTGTATTATTCTGAAGGCTTGTCCCACCGCATTAGTACCTGAAGCGCATGCATTGGAAATAGTTAAATTGGGCCCCGTGACATTGAACAATATTGATATATGGCTTGCAATGGCATTCGCCGTGATCTTTGGAAGAGAAGAGGGGTGAATCCTGCTAAGGCCCTTCTGCATCCCCCCTATTATTTGCTCCTCGTGAAACGAAACTCCCCCCGAACCTGACCCGATGCAAACGCCGACATTGTCCCTTTCGTACACAGCTAAGTTTAATGCAGCATCAGCGATGGCCAGTTTAGCAGCGGCCATTCCCAAGTGTACAAAACGGTCGGTCCGTTTGATGATATCAGAGGATAGATAGTCCGAGGGTTTAAAGGATTTTATCTGTCCAGCGATCTTTGTGTTCAGTTTTGTCGTATCAAACCCTTCGACAAGGCTGATTCCAGACCGCCCCTCTATATTGGCCTGCCAGAACTCCTCCTTGCCAATACCATTTGAAGCAACAACTCCAAGACCTGTTACGACAACCCTTCTTTTCACCCCGTTTAATTTAAATCATTATATTGAAAAAGTTCAATTGGTTGAAGCGACCCGTGTATAAAGACCTCATTAACAGTCAGCAAGAATCTGAATGCATAGTAAGTCATTGTTTTCAGTGAAAACAGAACAGTTTTGCTGGAGCTCCTGACGGGGCATCCATAGGAATCTCTGCCTACAAAGCGTAGGCTATAGTACACAATGCTCAACTTCTAAAGATTATCTTCGATAACAGTATATATTTGGCATTTCAAGAAGATAAATATTTTACCGGAGAGACGATTATGGAAAAGCAAAGGCAACTTAAACAACTGGGTATTTTAATGTCACTTATCTGTATTTTTTCCATAAACACACGGGCGTACGGTTCCGGTTTCGCCATATATACACAAGGTGCTTCACCCTTAGGCCAGGCAGCGGCGACGATTGCGCATAACGATGATCCCTCCGCCGTCTTTTATAATCCCGCGCTGATCAACAAGCTCAACGGCACGCAGATACAGCTGGGCACGACCCTGCTCATTCCCACACGCGAATTTGAGAGCACTTCCGGTCAGACCTTTAAGGCCGAGAGTGATATCTTTTATCCATCAACACTTTTTATTACCCACAAGCTTAATGACAAGCTCAGCGCAGGATTCGGCGTTTTTAGCCCCTTCGGCCTGGCGACAGACTGGGGAGATACCTGGGAGGGCAGATACATCGCCACCAATTCAGAGCTCAGGACGTTTAATTTCAATCCTGTAATCTCTTATAGGGTAACCCCTCAGGTTACCGTTGCGGCGGGAGTAGAATACCTTATTCTTGATGCAACATTGGAAAAGAATATAAGTCAGACGGTACTCTCAACGTTCGTCGGCCCACTCACACTTCTCCCTGACGCAAAAGAGAAGTTCAAAGGTGACGGAGATGGCTTTGGATATAATCTTGGCATGCTGGTCGACCTGACGGAAGATATCTCTTTTGGCGCTTCCTATCGAAGCAAAATAAGGGTTGCTATTGATGGTAAAGCAACGCATGACGGGACAGATCCCTCAATCGCTGGATTGTTACCCGATACCAAGGGAGATACCAGTCTAACGCTTCCGGAACAATTCCATGCTGGAATTTGCTATAAGGGCCTCGATCCGCTCACCTTGGAAGTTGGCATGCGGTGGGAGGGCTGGTCGGCATTCAAGCGTTTAAAAATAAATCTCGATCAGGCAGTCATCTTTCAAAACACATCAATAACCCCAAGAGACTGGAAAGATACTTATGCATTTAATATCGGAGCAAAGTATCAGCTTAACGATACCGTCGCTCTTTCCGCTGGCTACCTGTATAGTGGAAATCCAATACCCGATGAGACTTTTGAGCCATCAATTCCCGATGCCGATATACATCTCTTCAGTTTAGGAGCATCGCTCAAGCACAAGAGCTGGAAGCTCGACCTTGCCTATGCTTTTCAAAAGTTTCTTGAAAGAAAGAAGGACAATGTCATAGGTGATCCACTTACCGGAACCTCTGCCGGCGGGAAATATAATACCCACCTCCATATGGTCGCCGCCAGCCTCACCTATGCCTTCTGATTGATCGGGGCCGGAGCAGGGACCGGCTGCTGGTAGACACGCACCTCCCTCTGGGGGTAGGGGATTTTAATGCCGCACTCGTTGAACTTCTTGTAGATCGCCTTGTTCAGCTCATCAACGGTCCTCAGCCGCGCGGAAGGCTCCTTTATCCAGCACAAAAGCTCGAAATTGAGAGCATATTCCCCGAAGGTGGTGAGCACCGCCCTCGGTGCAGGATCCTTAATCACGTTATCATTCTGCAGCGCCAGCTCGACCAATATCTTTTCTGCCTGATCGATGTCCGTCCCGTACGCCACCCCAACCGGGATTCTGAGGCGCAGGTACGGAGTCGGTGCACTCTCATTCACGATCTTCGAATTGATGATCACCGAATTGGGAATGGTGATCATGATATCGTCAAGTGTTTTTATCCTTGTGCTCCGTATGCCGATGTTGACCACCTCGCCCCGTTCTCCCCGATCGAGGACAATGAAGTCGCCGATCTTGAAGGGTTTGTCGACAAACACGCTGATGCCGCCGAAGAAGTTGGCGATGGTGTCCTTTGCCGCAAGCGCAATACCGGCGCCCGCGATACCGGCTGATGCGAGGATCGGTGTGATATTGACCTTCCAGATTGAGAGGATCACCATAAGGCTGGCGAGCACGATCGCTATTTTCGACATATTTTCGATAAGCGGAACAATGTCCTTGCTCAGTCCGGTCACATCTGAAACTTTCTGCACGGAATGTTCAATGATGATGTTGCTTATTTTTATTGCAGTGGCAGTCCAGAGCAGCGCCATGCAGGTGTAAAGAGCACCGTGGATATAAAAAGTGGTCCTCTGCAGAAGGCTGAGATAGGTAACCGCCATGACAATACCGATCAGGATGACCGTGAAAAAAATCGGCCGGTGGATGGTATCGATGATCCTGTCGTCAATCTCTGTGGTGGTAAACTTCGAAAACCTCCTGGCCACCTTGTCGACAAAAAGGTCCACAGCCTTCGCCAGCAGTATGAATACCGGAATCGAAAGCGCTGCGTTGATGTAAGGTGACGAGGTGATATTCAGCGACTCTATCAGGTGTATCATGTATTCTCATCCTCCAAGACTTTTATCATAAAGCTCTTTCCTGCTGAACCCGTATTCTTCGGCCACTATTTTAACTGCATCTTTGCGTCCCTTTCCTTTTTTCATCAGTACTCTGACTTCCTCGAGCGCCTCATCTATTGATATGTCTTCCTTCCCGACGCCTTCGACGATCAGGACATACTCTCCCGCAATCGTCCGGCTCACGAGCATATCCAGGATTTCTGAAAGCGAACCACGGAGCATCTCTTCATGCAGTTTGGTAATCTCTTTCGCAAGCACCGCCTGACGGCTGCCGAATATCGCCTGCATATCGCCGAGCGTCTCGAGTATCCTGTGGGGTGCCTCATAACAAATGAGCGTCCGCTGCTCATGTTTCAATGCAGCCAACTTTTTCCGCCGTTGCCCGGCTTTCGGCGGGAGGAAACCGATAAAGGTAAACTCTTCGGTAGGAAGCCCTGAGACCGAGAGCGCCGCGATTGCTGCGGAAGGGCCGGGAATCGGCACCACCGGTATGCCTTCCTCAATCGCGCCTCTGATCACTACCGCCCCGGGATCGGAAATGCCCGGCGTCCCTGCATCCGAGATGAGCGCTACCGAGAAACCGGACCGGAGCTTGTCGAGGATATGCGTTGCCTTGATCTTCTCCCTCTCGGACCAGTAGCTGATCATCGGCTTGGATATTCCATAATGGCTGAGCAGCTTGAGAGAATGCCTCGTATCCTCTGCCGCGACCACATCGACCTCTTTGAGTATCCTGAGCGCCCTCAGGGTAATGTCCTCGAGATTCCCTATGGGGGTTGCAACAATGTAGAGCGTTCCTCTTGTCATAGGTACTATTCATTTGAATCAATATAATTGCAACAAATGTTCCAAACAGGACGTGCGCAAGTCCTGCCAGAATTATTTCTTTGTGATAGTACCCTTGAAGGCATTGAGCCACATGATATGGCTCTTTTCTTCATTGATAACTTCCTCGACGATCTCTTTCTCTCTTACCGCGTCCCTTACACCATAGAAATAGAGGAGCGTCTCCTTCTCGAATCCCAGAGCGAAATCCACGGCGTCGCTGACCGACTTTATATGCTCCATGGAGGGGAGTGATTTGTTTTTCCCGAGGAAGAACTCGGATTCCACAATAGCGCGCAGGTACTGGGATACCTCTTCCCACCCCTCGGGTTCGTTATCGCCGACCACATCCTTCAGCTCATTGTAGGTCTTCTCATGCCGCAGTTCCTTCTCCGCCAGGGTGGTGAAAAGTTTTGCGAGTTTCTCATCCTTCCTGAACCGCTCTGTCATAGTGGTGTAAAACTGATAGCCGAGTCGCTCCGTCTGAACCGCCTGTTCGATGACTTCTCTGATGGTGAATTTCTCCATGATTCCTCCGTTCATCAAAATATAAGTAGGAAGTAAGCACTGAGAAGTAAGAAATCAGAAATTTAAAAAGATTCCTTATAGTAGTACTCTTCTTACTTTTCACTCCTCACTTCCGGCTTAATCAGCAATTTCCTCAGACGTTCATCGGCCCTGACAATATCGTCCGCATTATCACCGGTAATGTCCCATTGATACTCGCCTTTGGCGGTGCGATGCAGCTTTATCCGCACCGGCTTTTTCGGCTTTATCTGCTGTATCTGCGGGTTCTTGCTGAACTGCAATGCAGGGGCCTTCGTTTCAACAGCGCCGGCAGGAATCGAAACAGTGAACATAAACGACAGGATCAGAGCAAAAGAGAGCAATACTTTTGCTCTTCTGGCCGGATTTCTTCTCTCTGTGCTCTGTGTTCTGTTTTGTATCATTTGTCTTCTGTCTCGCGCTTTCTACTTCCTATACCTCTTACTTCTTGCTTTTAAACGTTGTCAGTAGCTCTTATACTTATTGGTTATAGGAAATCTCCTGTCCCTGCCGAAGGCGCGGGGGGTGATCTTTATGCCGGGCGGTGATTGCCTCCGCTTGTACTCGCTGGTGTCGACCATTCTGATCACCCTCTTGATGCGCTCGTCACTGAAGTCGGGGTTGAGCTCGACGATCTCACCGAAGCTCTTGTCTTCCTCGATGTAGGCTTTGAGAATCGGATCGAGCACATCATAGGGCGGCAGCGTATCAGTGTCCTTCTGGCCAGGCCTCAACTCGGCGGTCGGCTCTTTTATGAGGACCCTCTCGGGAATTATATTCCTTCCCTCTTTTTGATTCTTCCACCGGGAGATGCGGTATACCAGGACTTTCGGTACATCCTTGATGACGGCAAACCCGCCCGCCATGTCCCCGTAGAGTGTCGCATACCCCACACTCATCTCCGATTTGTTTCCCGTAGTCAGGACAAGCCAGCCGAATTTATTCGAAAAGGCCATCAGAATGTTTCCCCTGATGCGTGCCTGGATATTTTCCTCCGTCTCGTTGGGCTTCAGATCCTTGAATTCCGGCTTCAGCATCTCCAGATAGGCATCAAAGGCGGGCGTAATAGGAACCTCGATCACCCTGATGCCGAGGTGCTGTGCGAGCTCCTGCACATCCTCCCTGCTCGCCTGGGATGTATAGGGTGAAGGCATGAAGACCCCGGTGACATTTTCCTTGCCAATGGCATCAACCGCAATAGTTGCGACGATGGAGGAATCGATGCCGCCGCTCAGGCCGATACAGACCTTTCCGAACCCGTTCTTATGGACATAGTCCCTTGTGCCGAGCACGAGGGCATGATAGACTTCTTCCTCAACCTCGTAAGAAGATGGTGAAGGAAGAGGAATCCTGAAACGGGCGGGACACTCCGGCCTCTTTACATCAGGCGCTTTCATATCCCGCTCTATCGTTATCCTTTCGATCATCGATTGCGGCAGCGCCCTCACCTGCTGCCGTCTGCGGGGGTCATGAAGCCGTCTCATGAATACCGCTTCAAGATCGAGATCCACAACGATCAGGTCCTCCTCAAAGGCCTTGCCTTTGGCGAGAATAGTTCCGTTCTGGTCTGCAACAAAGCTCTGCCCGTCGAACACCAATTCGTCCTGTCCTCCCACCGTATTCAGATAGGCGACGATGACGCTGTTATCAGAAGCCCTGGTTGCGATCATCCGCTCCCTGAATGCCGGCTTTCCGATGTTATAGGGAGAGGCGTTGATATTGATAACCACTTCCGCCCCGGTCAGCGCCTGGACAGCAACCGGCCCCTCGGGATACCAGATATCCTCGCAGATATTGAAGCCGAACGTAACATTTCCCGTCTGATAAACGGGAGCGCGCGTCCCTGACTGGAAATAGCGGTATTCGTCAAAAACACCGTAGTTGGGCAGGTGCATCTTGTGGTACACATCAACGATTTTCTTTTTATGCAGAAGTGCAGCGGCATTGTGGATATCATCCCTTTTGTCGACAAACCCGACAATCACCACGGCATCACCAACCTGCTCCTGGATTTCTTTCAAGGCATCGAGATTATCCTCGATGAACTGCGGTTTGAGCAGAAGGTCTTCAGGTGGATAGCCGGTGAGGGCAAGTTCAGGAAAGACAATGATATCAGGGCAATACCTGGTCGATTCCTCGATATACCGTATGATCTTTGCTGCATTCCCCGCCAGATCGCCCACCGTGGGGTTTATCTGACACAAGGCAATTCGTATTGATTTCATTAGAACATTTTACCCACACAGAGGATTCTTTGTAAAGCTGTCAGCCATCAGCTTTCAGCAGTCGGCAACAAAAATATCAGCAGCCGACGGCTGCTTGCTGATAGCTGACCGCTGTTTTTTGTATAATTCCTCCATGTGGAACATTCGTATGAGGGCATCGAAAAAGTACAGAAGGCAGAAGCCACGAGTCAGGAGTCAGGAGTCAGACGTCAGAAGCCGGAAAACTGCAACGACAGGGCTTCATATTTCGGGGGCAGAAGGCATCTACGAAGCATCGGACATAACGAAGATAACCGAGAGCTATATTAAAAGGGCCCTCATCCACTCTCGTGGTACGCCCGACAAGATCGTCATTACCATCGAAGAGCTGGAACAAAGGCCTCGACATATTCCGCTGCTTCCGGTACATACGGTGCAATGCCCTGCTCCCGATCAGGCACGGGGGATCATCATGCGTTCACTCACCGATCTCGGCATCTCACAAAAGGCTCTTATTGCAGGATTCAGAGTACTGTCGGCAAAGAGAACCATGCGGGGGGCGGCACTGGTACACGCAACATCAGGTACCCGTCTTGAGCCCGACAGAGCACGCGGTATAAGGGTATCACGGTTTGGCATTGAAAAATCCACCCTGCGAAAATTATCCCGGCGGCTCTCCAGAGACGGAATCGATACCAGTACCGTACGCGAGGCATTGCTCCTCGCTTCGAAGGTAGCGTCACACCCTGCGATCATCGCAGAAGTCTGTATTTCGGATGATCCCGATTACACGACCGGGTATGTTGCATCACGGTCACTAGGGTATATGAGAATTCCGAATATTAAGAAGCGAGGAGACATGCGCGGTGGGAGGGTGTTTTTCGTAACAAGGAAGACAGGAATTAACGCGCTCATCACCTATCTTGAGAGAGAGCCTGTGCTACTGTATTAAAATTAAAAAGAGATGTGCCTATTCAGCACAGCCAGGGGACAACATAGTAAGTGTGCCCCACGACAAAGCTGTGCAGTGGCTATTAGCCGTCCGCACGAGTAATTTGTTAGGCTCTAAACATTTTCAATTTTTATTCCGGCGCCAGATCTAAGACTCTTACGGGCTTGTTCGATTCTTTTTAAGAATCGTGGATCATTTTCCAATCGATAATCAAACCAATCTTCTTCGTCCTTAAACCCGATTAAAACGCCAGCGGGTTTTCCATGCCGCGTTATTACAATCTCCTCTTTTTCCGCTAACCGCAAAAATCTGGAAAGGTCATCTTTAACTTCTGACAAAGCTGCCTTTTTCATACGCTTTCTCCTACTTTTTTAAGCCATTCAGCGGCTTTTGATTTTAAGATTATCGAGAGTATTTCTACTCTGTTTTCTTCTATATCATAAAATATACGAAAGTCATCTATCCTTAGCCTGTATTGAGGATGTCTTAAGCCTCTTAGTCTTTTTATTCTGCTCTTGCTTGTCTTGGTCGGCTCATGTCTTAAATGAACCTCAATTAAATCCTTTATTTTTGCCCTTTGGTTAGCATCAAGCAATTTCAAGTCTTGAACGGCTTCAGGTGCTAAGATGATTTCATGCTTCATTATGGCTATATTATAGCCAATTTCTTAAAATATCACAAAATGATTAGGCAATAGTGAATTGTGCTCGATTATTTCTTTTATCTATTTTGAGGCATAACGCTCCTCATAACCGGTCGGCAACGGAGCGCAGTGGAATTGCCAGTCCGAGTTGATGCGGTTGTTAGATGTTCTCTTCAAAATAATCGCTATTAACCTTTTTTACCGGATATAGCGAAACCGTGGATACGCCAACATCATGTTCAATCAGTAAGCTGGTAAGTTGTTCGCCGTCAATGAAAACGATTTTACTGTCGATCTGCGAAACGTAACTGCGAGCATCATCAGTAAATCTGGAGGTAGTAATAAAAATGCCCTTGTTTGCTCTTTGAGCCTGCGGGGCGCCCGCAAATTGCACTAACGAAAGTTGAGTTGACTGTATGCCGCTCGGCAGCATCTCCTCTAGATCGTCCTCTGTAAGGCCCAATTCCGTTGCCAGAGCTTCAACAGCCTCGCTGGTTGATATTTCAGTTCCTTTCCGTGCCGCAAACTTGAGAAGCGGCAACATCACCGGTAGTGTAAAGTTTCTTGTGTAAATTGCTGAGGGGAGCAAAAAAGGGCACACCTCCAATAAAATAGTTACGCCAATAACACTTTTATTGAGGAGGAGCACCCTTGGAAATCAGAATCAGTGTACCA
>JBFMCP010000020.1:0-60125 GCA_040754455.1 Nitrospirota bacterium | reverse complement strand
CGGGAATGGCGGGCTAATTTCTACAAATGCGGGGATGCAACATCACATCCCCACTGGGCATCATGGGCGCCGGTGGAGGCGCTCAACTTTCATCTTCCGCACTGTTTCGGAACGATTTGTTTCGAGTAACCGAAGAAAACCCTACGCTATGACTGTTCGAGCTTGGCTTTCGCCTGATCTGCGAGGGCCGATTTGGGGAACTTGCTGACGAGCTCCTTATACTTGGCCTTTGCTTCATCAGGCTTCCCCATTGCCTCGAGGAGCTTCCCGCTTTCGAAGAGCGCCATGTCTTGGAGCGGGCTATCTTTGATGCTGGCGAGATTGTTCAGGGTGTTAAGGGCGCTGTTCATATCTCCCTTTTTTATATACGCCATCGCCAGCTTGTAATAGGCAAGAGGAACAATTTTCGGATCAGAGTAACGGCTGGTGAGATCTTTCAGTGATTTTATGGCTTCATCATAATTGCCAAGCTCGTAGTGGCTGTTCGCAATGTAGAGAAGTACGACAGGGTTCTTTTTTGCTGCATAGGACTGCTTGAACTTCTCGAGGGCATTCTTGTAGCGGTCTGCAGGCGTCATAAACTGCGCAGCCTGAGTGTCGCCGTAGAACAAACGATATCCTTCATACTGCAGCTCCAGAGCTTTGCTGGTGTTAACCTTGCTATAGATGAAAAAGCCGCCGATGGTGATAACGAGCACGCCGAAGATAAGCAGGGCATAGACGAGGGTCTTCTGCCGCTCTTTGAGCCGCTCCCGTATATCCTCGACCGTCTCCCTGATATCACCCTCGTGTTCGGGTTTCTTTTCAATGCGTTTCTTGATTACCTTCGGCATCTGTAACTACCTCCTTAGCGCCTGCTCGACAAGCGCTCTCGAATGTTCGAATATATGGGGTACCCGGGAATCATCGATTCCTGCGGAGAGCAACACACGCCGTGCAAAGTCCCTGTTTATGAGGTCCGACGGCGCGTGGGCATCGGTATTGATCGTCAACGGCACGCCGAGGCGCAACGCTCCTTTGGCAACATGGCCGTTGGAGAGGCTATGGCCCTTTCGGGCGGATATCTCGAGGGTGATCCCTCTCTCTTTCGCGAATAAGAGATCTTCCTCTGAAATCAGCCCTGGATGGGCGAGGATGTCCGCACCTGCCTCGATGGCCGCTCTGTTCGTCCCCTCTCTGACCGGCTCAACGATGGTCTCTCCGTGGACGACGATCATCTTGGCGCCGAGCCTGCGGGCCTCGCGGATCAGGTCAGGGATAAGCTGCGGCGGCACATGGGTAATTTCAGCGCCGGGGAGCAGGGCGAGGGGAACGTGCGGGCGCAGTGCATCGATTGTTTTTACCACTCTTGGGATGACCAGGTCGATATTGGATTGGTCTAAATGGTCGGTAATGGCGAGCGCCTCGTATCCCATGGCAACCGCTCTCCGGATGAGCTCTGCCGGTATGAGTTCGCCGTCACTGAATATACTATGGGTGTGGAGATCGATCATCGCGAATTCTTAAGAATAACGGAAATATATTGAAAAGTAAAGATGACCGGATGCCCGTTTTCTGATATTATTGAGTTATAGATTTTGCATTGAGCTCTCCCTGTTGTTCTTGCAAGGCCGCTCAACAGTGCAGCATTACCATTTACTGATACTATACATTCAATATACAATTAGAGTATGAAGACAAATACCGTGAGATCCATAAAAACTGAAGAGTATTTTATCGAGGAAGAGCCCTACTACCTCGAAACAAACGGAGAGAAGGCGCTCTTCGAGGCTGCGTACCGGAACCGCATTCCGGTGCTGCTCAAGGGACCCACCGGGTGCGGCAAGACGAGATTCATGGAGTACATGGCATGGAAGTTCAAGCGGCCGCTGATAACCGTCTCGTGCCATGATGACCTCACCGTCTCCGACCTGGTCGGCAGATATCTGATCCAGGGTGAAGAGACGGTCTGGGTCGACGGCCCGCTCACCAGGGCAGTCAAATCCGGCGGCTTCTGTTACCTCGACGAGATCGTCGAGGCCCGGAAAGATACGACGGTGGTCATCCACCCTCTTGCCGACCACAGGAGAATCCTACCGATAGAGAAGCGGGGAGAGATCCTGAGCGCCTCCTCCGATTTTCTACTCGCCATATCCTACAATCCGGGCTACCAGAGCGTGCTCAAGGACCTGAAGCAGAGCACCCGGCAGCGCTTCCTCGCTCTTGAATTCACCTATCCCAAGAGGGAGTTCGAGGTGGAGATTATCGTACACGAAACCGGCATCGATATGCGGTCTGCCGAGCTGCTCGTCAGCTTTGCGGAGAAGACGCGGAATCTCATCGAGGCAGGGCTTACCGAGGGGGCAAGCACGAGGCTTCTCATTCATGCCGCACGGCTCATCCGCTCGGGCATCGATCCGAAGAGGGCCAGCGAGGTGGCAATCGCCGAGGCGCTCACCGACGACCATGAAATGCTGAGGGCACTCTCCGAAATCATCCAATCATTGTTCTAATGCAAGCAACAATCGACAGCTATGCCGAGCGCTTGATGGGCGAGCTCATCAAGAACCTGAGGCTCAATTTTTTCGAAAACCAGGACATCATCGCCATTATCGATACCATCGATATGTTCGATCATGCGCCGCGGCGCAAGCTCCTGGTGCTCTGCTTTATCCTTTCCGAAGCCACTCCCTCGATCATTCCCGGGATGCTCAAGCGCGTGAAAAGGGTTGCGCTCACACTCGATCCGGACGACCTCGCCAAATGGATCGACACCGCCGCCGAGGTCCTTAGCGGGCAGGGGACCGATGCCTTCTTCCAGTTCATCTCGAACGTCGATACCGAGCACCTCAAGGCATTCGTAAGCCTCGAGCGGCTGCGGCTGAAGGATATAACCGATACCCTGCAACTGTATATCAAGGGGATTTCAGGGCATGACTTCTCGGTCAGCACGGATATCGAGCCATCAACCGATATGGATACCATCTATCTCCCTGCGGTGCTGAGCCGTTTCAAGCGGCCGGAGGATAACCTGCTTGTCTATCTGCTCATGGCAGCGCACAAATGGGCTCAGGTCGCCTGCGGTACGCTTACTCCTGATATGAGCGGAGCACTCGCCGGCCTGGCTTATGCAGAAAGCCAGGAGGAGGGCATACAGGATCTCGAAACCTTCTTCAATGCCTTTCCCCAGCGGGAGCTTGCCATCGACCTCTTTACGCTGCTCGAGGCATTCATGCTCGACACGTTTCTCTGGCGCGAGCTTCCCGGTCTGATGGAGCGGGCGGCCCCGCTGAAGGATGAGGTTTATAATGAGCGCCCATCGCTTGATGAGCTCTCGGAAAAAACCGCTTTCGTGGAGGGAATTTACCACTACTATCTGAGGGGAGCGGCAAAGGGGACTGCTCCGGAAGCGCTCCTGCATCTGCACGATCGGATAACGGCATTACGGCACGCGGCGGACCCGCAGGAGATCATGAGCGCACTCGTCGCCTGTTATCAGGCAGCAGTCAAGCTCACGGGAGAGTACGAACCGCAGCGTCCGGTCTTTTTCCTCGGCACCATAAAGCCGGACAGAGTTGCGAAACGGCTCAGGGCAAAGAGGAACGAGATGAAGAGAAAACTCGAAGGCATGATCGAAAAGCTCCTCAAGATGCCGCTTCCTGAGCGCCGTCAGCACCGCAGGTCTCATTCGATTGTTCATGAGCACCCGGTGAAGCCCGAACAAGAATATCTTGTGATCAAAGGGCAGAATATCGCCATGGATGATACAGTGAAAGATAAGCTCAAGGGCGGCGCTGTTGTTTCTGAGGGGCGGCTGGTGAAGGGAAGCAATCTCGCCAGCGGCAGCGTCTATGTCAATCTCGAAGATATAATCCGGGCGGAAGAGGTCGGGCGTACGCAGCAGGACGGCATCGCCTATGATGAGTGGGATTACCATAGAGGGGATTACAAGAAGGACTGGTGCATTGTCTACGAGCAGGACCTGCAGCCCGGGGATGAGCCTTTTGTGGAGCAGACCCTCAAGCGATACCGGGGCTCTGTTGCGCAGTTGCGGAAGAAATTCGAGACGCTGAAGACGATCCGCCAAAAAGTAAGAAAACAGAAAGACGGCGATGCCATCGATCTCGATGCCGCTGTCGAAGCGCTCTCCGACCTGCATGCCGGGCTCTCACCCGAGGGTATGATCTATACGAGCTTCAACCGGAATACACGGGACATTGCGGTGCTCTTTCTTCTCGATATGAGCGGTTCGACAAAGGGGTGGGTCAATGTGGCGGAGAAGGAGGCGCTGGTGCTGATGTGCGAGGCTCTCGAATTACTTGGCGACCGCTACGCCATCTACGGCTTTTCGGGCATGACGAGGACGCGCTGCGACTATTTCCATATCAAGAGTTTCCGTGAGGGCTACGCGGAAGAGGTAAAGCGGCGTATCGCGGGCATCACGCCGAGGGATTATACGCGGATGGGTGCCCCTATCAGGCATTCCGCCACGGTCCTCAAGACCGTCGAGGCGAGGACAAAGCTTCTCATTGCGCTGAGCGACGGGAGACCCGAGGATTGGGGATCATATAAAGGGGATTACGGCATAGAGGATACCCGGAAAGCGCTGCTGGAAATCAGGGAGCAGGGGATTCGCCCCTTCTGCATCACCATAGATAGAGAGGCGAGCCTGTATCTGCCG
The DNA here is from genome assembly GCA_040754455.1 of Nitrospirota bacterium. Lineage (GTDB taxonomy): Bacteria > Nitrospirota > Thermodesulfovibrionia > Thermodesulfovibrionales > Dissulfurispiraceae > JBFMCP01. The sequence goes on along the minus strand of JBFMCP010000020.1, from coordinate 55,465 downwards.
CACATGTTCGGAGAATCGAACTTCATTGTTATTGACGAGGTGCGCAAGCTTCCGGGTAGAATAGTAGAGATCTACCGGGGGTTGACGCTTTGACGGAACGGCACATTGTACATCTGCGAGAGGGTCTGGTACGAAACCTGACCCTCGATTTTTTTGAAGACGAAGAAATACAGGCGGTGGTGCACGGGATCGATGTGCTCGATGACCGGCTCAGGCAAAAGGCCCTTGCCCTCTGCCTTGCCCTCTCCCATGCGAGCTCTTCGCTGGTCCCCAATGTGCTCAAGCATATCAGGAAGGCAGCATCCTTTCTCCCGCTCGACGAAATGGAGCGGTGGATGGCCCATGCCTTCGATCTGCTGGATGCCCAGGGAGTCGACCCATTCCTGGCGTTTGTCTCCCGGACTGACGAGGACGCATTGCGTGCATTCCAGAGTCCCGGCGGGTTGCGGTTCCAGAAGATCGCCGGCGTGCTCGAGCCCTTTCTGCGGGGTGTTTCGGGACGCGAGCTGAAGATCGCACCCGATAAGAACTCCTTTACCGATACCTCAACGATCTATCTTCCCTCAATGATCGACAGGTTCGAGGAGCCCGGACATAATTTCCTCCTCTACAAACTTACGGCGGTGCACAAGTGGGCCCAGATCGTATGCGGCACCTTGACTCCAGATGAGGAACTGCTGCGCACCCATATGCCTGAAAACGGCCGCCCTGACATCGAAAGCTTCTTCAGACGGTTTCCCGAGAAAAATCTTGCCATTGACCTCTACACTATTCTTGAAGCGTTGCGGCTTGAACGGTTCCTCGGCAATGAGCTCCCCGGTCTCATGCGGGCTGCGGAACCGATAAAGGCAGCGGTGTTTGAAGGGCGGGAGCCGCTGAGCAATCTCCCGCAGAAAACAGCGTTTGTCGAGGGTCTCTATCGCTATTATCTGAAGAAAACTGTGCCGGAACAGTTAAAAGGGGGTGAGGATGCATTACAACGTCTTGAACAAGCGCACACTCCCTCTGAAAGCTTAAGGCTTCTCGCCGATTTCTATCGTATCGCAGAGAGGCTCGATGGTGACTATAAATCTCTGGATATGCCGATCCTTGGCACCATCAAACCCGAGCGGGTATCTTTTCGCTTGAGAGCAGAGCGCGAGGCGCGGAAAAAGAGGCTTGAGGGAATCATCAGGCGCCTGCTGACGATGCCGGAGCTGGAGCCGCCCAGGAGGACCCCTTCGGAAGAGGCGCACTGCGAACGTGCGCCTCAGCCTGAACGGGATTACCTCCTCATAAAGGGCAGGATGATCGAGCTCGACAGTGAACTGAGAGAGCTCATAGAGGAGCTGGGCGATATCCACGGGGGCATTCTCGTCAAGGGCAGCGACATCGGCGTAGCCCGGCACTGCATCTCTCTCAAGGAGGAGCTCTTCGAGGAGGAGGAGGGCGGTGAGGTCACCGCCCCGGGCAAAGGAATAAAGTATGACGAATGGGATTACCGTCGGGGAGGATACAAGCGGAGCTGGTGCACCCTCTACGAGCATGATATCCACCCCGGCAGCGAGCCCTTTGTGGAAATGACGCTGAAGCGTTACAGCGGATATATAAAGATCCTTCGAAAAAAATTCGAGCTCCTCAAGCGCGAGCCGCGCGTGCTGCGGTTGCAGAAAGATGGAGAGGACGTCGACATTGATGCAGCGGTCGAAGCGTATGCCGACATGCATGCAGGCTTTTCGCCGGGAGAGAACCTCTTCACCCGTCTCGACCGCCAGGAGCGGAACATGGCGGTGCTCTTTCTCCTCGATATGAGCGGTTCGACAAAGGGATGGGTCAACGAGGCTGAAAAGGAGTCCCTCGTGATGATGTGCGAGGCGCTCGAGACACTCGGAGACCGCTACGCCATCTACGGCTTTTCGGGCATGACGAGGACCCGCTGTGACTTTTACAAAATCAAAAGCTTTGATGAAGGCTACTCAGAGGCGGTGAAGAAACGTATTGCCGGTATAGCGCCGAAGGATTATACACGCATGGGGCCTCCCCTCCGGCATTCGATCACCAAACTCAAATCCGTCGAGGCGCGTACAAAAATCATGATCACACTCAGCGATGGAAAGCCCGAAGACTGGGATGCTTATAAAGGAGAGTACGGCATTGAGGACACGAGACGGGCTTTGATCGAGGCGAAGGAGAAGGGCATCCACTCCTTCTGCATCACCATCGATAAAGAGGCCCATTCCTATCTGCCCTATATGTACGGAGAGGCGAACTATACGTTTATCGACGATGTCCGCAAGCTCCCGAACAAAATCACCGACATTTATCGCAAATTGACGACGTAATCCCAGTCTCTGTACGATAAGTATTACACTCCTCCCCCACCGAGAACCTTATAGAGCGTCACCAGGTTGATCAGCCGGGAGAGGCGAACGGTAATCAGCCCCTGCTCTGCACTATAAAGAGAGCGTTGTGCATCCAGAACATTAAGGTAGCTTGCTATGCCGTTACGATAGCGTGCCTGCGATAAACGGTAGCTTTCGGCAGTGGCGTCAGTCAGAGATTGTTGCGCCTCTAATTGCTCGCCAAGGGTCCCCCGCTGCGCAAGGGCATCGGCTACTTCCCTGAAAGCGTTCTGGATAGTTTTCTCGTACTGAGCGAGGAATATCTCACGTTCGACTTCCGCCACTTTCAGAGCAGCCCGATTTCTTCCTGCGTTGAAGATCGGCAGGGTAATTTGCGGTGCAAAGCTCCATGCGGCAGAACCGTCCCCGAAAAGCCCGGACAGCTGATCGCTGGCAGTGCCGATGATCGACGTGAGCGTGATGCGCGGAAAGAATGCCGCACGTGCAGCGCCGATGTTGGCGTTTGCCGCTTTGAGAAGGTGCTCTGCCTGCATGATATCGGGACGGCGCTGCAGCACCTCGGACGGCAGACCCGCGCTGAGCTCCTTCACTGCGGTGATCGTACCGAGCCCCGACGGCAGGAGCTCGGCCGGCACCGACATGCCGATAAGGAGCGCCAGTGCGTTTTCGTCCTGGGCCACCTGGCTGATGAAGCGTGCAATATCCACGCGGGCCGCATCGACACTGGTCTGGGCCTGGCGGAGATCCAACTCCGAGGAAGCGCCTGCTTCGAAGCGGCGCTTGATGAGATTGTATGATGCCTGCTGGCTCTCGAAGGTGTCACGGGCGATTTTCAGGCGCTCTTTATCGGCGGCAAGGGTCAGGTAGGTGCCTGCAACCTCGGCCACCAAACTGATCTGTATACTGCGGCGCGCCTCCTCAGTTGCGAAAAACTCCTCCAGCGCCCGGCTGTTGAGGCTCCGGATGCGTCCGAAAAGGTCGAGCTCAAAGGCGCTGAACCCCAGGTCAACACTGTATTGATGCACGGTTCGAGACTGTCCCGTTACTGAGAGACTCCCCGGCACCCGCTGTTCAATTCCGCTGCCGGCTGCAATCACACTCGGAAAGAGGTCGGCGCGCTCGATGCGATACAGCGCCCGCGACCTTTCGATGTTGAGTGCGGCGATGCGCAGATCACGATTGTTGTTAAGCGCAAGGGCGATCAGCTTTCGCAGGTGCTCGTCGATGAAGAACTCCTGCCATGCGATGTCGGCAGCGCTTCGATCCCGGGCTTCGGCTGTGCTGTCCTTGTACGCAGGGCCGGTCGGCCAATCGGAAGGAACAGGCGCTTCCGGGCGTGTATACTCCGGTGCCATGCTTGCGCAGCCGGAGAGAGCAAGCAGGACAACAGCAATGGCTGCACCACGGAGATAGTTTGTCATTCCGGCTTGTCGGGAATCTTTCCTTTCCGGAAGGATTCCCGACGCACTGCGCTTGCGGGAATGACAGTTGATAAAGTATTCCGTTATCCTGCCCTCTAATCGTCTTTTCATATCACTGTCCCTCCGCAGCAGTGGCAACAGCAGGTGCTGCTGCGCGTGATTTGTATTTTTCATGTCCAAATAGCCGTGACACCAGCACGAAGAAGAAAGGAATAAAGATCAGGTCGATGAACGTCGCCGAGAGCAGACCGCCGGTGACGGCGGTGCCGATGGCGTTCTGGGCTGCAGCCCCGGCCCCTTTGGTGAGGGCCAGCGGCAGGGTGCCGAAGAAGAAGGCGAGCGAGGTCATGATGACCGGACGCAGCCTGATCTTTACCGCTGACAAGGTGGCCTCTACCAGATCATGGCCATCCTGCATCCGTGCCTTGATGAACTGGATGATCAGGATCGCGTTCTTGGTCGAAAGTCCCACCGTGGTAAGCAGGCCGATCTGGAGATAGACATCGTTCGGCAATCCCCGTAACGTAACCGCTGTCACCGCTCCCACGAGGCCGAGCGGCAGCATCAGCAAATTGACAAAGGGTATGGTCCAGCTCTCGTATAGCGCCGCTACAGCGAGAAACACCACCAGGAGCGAAATAGCATACAGGGCTGGCGCCTGTCTGCCCGCCTGTTTTTCTTCGTAGGAAAGACCGGTCCATTCGTAGCCGATCCCGGGCGGCAGTTGGGCAGCCATTTTCTCCATCTCGGCCATCGCCTCGCCGGTGCTCACGCCAGGGGCTGCCTGCCCCATGATCTCCACAGAGGGAATGCCGTTATAGCGCTCAAGGCGGGGCGAGCCGTACTGCCAGCGGGCGGTGGAAAAGGCTGAAAACGGCACCATCTCGCCCTTGTTATTGCGGACGTACCAGCTGCTGATGTCTTCCGGCAGCATCCGGTACCTGGCATCAGCCTGGAGATAGACCTTCTTGACGCGGCCGTTCTGAATGAAATCGTTTACATACGTGCTGCCCCAGGCAGTAGCCAGAACGCTATTGACGTCGGCAAGAGAGACTCCGAGCGCACCAGCCCGCACATCATCGATATCCAGCTTGAACTGGGGCGAATCATCCTGGCCGTTGGGGCGTACTGCGATCAGCTTCGGATTTTTCATAGCCATGCCCAGCAGCTGGTTGCGCGCCTCCATCAGCTTTTCATGTCCGAGACCTCCGCGATCCTGCAACTGAAAATCAAAACCATTGGCCTGTCCCAGCTCCACCACCGCCGGGGGTGAGAAGGCAAAGGCCAGACCGTCCCGAATATGCGAGAACGCCATCATGGCCCTGCCGGCAACCGCCGGTGCTTTCAGATCAGCGGACGTGCGCAGTTTCCAGTCCCTGAGCTTCACAAAAGCCAACCCCATATTCTGACCACGTCCGGCAAAGCTGAACCCGGCCACCGTGATAATGGAATCAACAGCCTTGGTCTCCTTCTCCATAAAATGTTTTTCTATCTGTCGTATTACTTGAATAGTCCTCTCCTGGGTGGCGCCGGCAGGCAGCTGGATCTGGCAGACGATAAACCCCTGGTCCTCATCCGGCAGGAAGGCGGTAGGGAGCCGCAGGAAAAAGAATGCCATTGCCGCAACAATGGCGCCGTACACTACCAGGTAGCGCACCGGCTTGCCAAAGGAGCGGCCGACGATCCGTTCATACCGCGCCCTGCTGCGGTCGAATAATTTATTGAACCAGCGGAAGAACCCTTTGAACCATCCGCTCTCCCCTGCTACATGCCCTTTCTCCACCGGCTTGAGGATCGTGGCGCAGAGGGCCGGAGTCAGGACCATCGCCACCAGCACCGACAGGATCATGGCGGAGATGATGGTGATCGAGAACTGACGGTAGATCACGCCGGTGGAACCGCCGAAGAAGGCCATCGGCAGAAAGACCGCTGCCAGCACGGTGGCGATGCCCCAGAGGGCGCTGGTGATCTGTCCCATCGATTTGACGGTCGCCTCCCGGGGCGACAGCCCTTCTTCGGTCATGATCCTCTCCACGTTCTCGACAACGACGATGGCATCGTCCACCAGCAGACCGATCACGATCACCAGGGCGAACATCGTCAGCGTGTTAATAGAAAAACCGGCAACTGCCAGCACTCCCATGGTACCGAGGAGCACCACAGGCACAGCGATGGTAGGAATGAGAGTGGCCCGGATGTTCTGAAGGAAGAGGAACATGATGATGAAGACCAACAGGACCGCCTCGATCAGGGTATGCACTACCTCTTCGAGGGAAATCTTGACGAACGGGGTGGTGTCATAGGGATAAACCACCTTCATGCCGGGAGGGAAGTATTTCGATAGCTCCTCCATCTTGGCCTTGACCCTATTACCTGTTTCGAGGGCATTGGCACCGGCAGCGAGCCGGATCGCCATACCGCCTACCGGCTTCCCTTTGTAGAATGACTGCATTTCGTAGTTTTCAGTGCCGATCTTGCTTTCGGCGACATCCTTGAGTCTCACTGTGGAGCCATCGCTATTGGTCCTCAGAATGATGGCGTCGAACTGCTCCGGTGTCTGGAGCAGGCTGCGGGCCGTAATGGTGGCGTTTAGTTGCTGTCCCTGAGCAGCGGGGAGACCGCCGAACTGGCCTGCAGAGACCTGGGCGTTCTGGGCCTGCAGTGCCGTAATCACATCGTTGGTAGTCAGCCGGTAATTGTTCAGCTTGGCAGGGTTCAGCCATATCCGCATAGCGTTCTGAAATCCGAACATCTGGAGTTCACCCACGCCTTCTACCCGGCTGATGATGTCCTGCACGTTTGAGACCAGATAATCGGTCAGGGCATTGCGGTCCATTGATCCGTCTTCAGAGACGAGTCCGACGATCATCAGGAAGTTCCTCGTCGATTTGACTACCGAAATACCCTGGCGCTGCACGGCCTGGGGCAGCAGCGGGATGGCCAGCTGCAGCTTGTTCTGCACCTGCACCTGGGCGATGTTGGGATCAGTGCCGGCCTTGAAGGTCAGGTTGATGGCAACTGCTCCGGCCGAATCGCTCGTGGAGGACATATAGATCAGGTTGTCGATGCCGTTCAGCTTCTGTTCGATTACCTGGGTGACCGTGTCCTGCACGGTCTGGGCCGAGGCGCCAGGATACATGGCGTTAATGGTGATCTGGGGCGGCGCAATCGGCGGATACTGGGAGACCGGCAGGGTCTTGATCGCCAGCAGGCCGGCCAGCATGACCATGATGGCGATGACCCAGGCGAAAATAGGACGGTCTATGAAGAATCTGGACATGACGCGCTCCTTTATTTAGATGCCGCCGCTTTCGGAGCACCGGCGGGAGTTCCCTCTGCCTTGCTGCCGAACGGCACGGCTTTGACCGGCGTTCCCGGACGCGCCTTTTGGAGTCCTTCCAGGATGACACGGTCACCTGCGTTAAGTCCTTCGCTGACCAGCCAGCTGTCACCGACCGTCCGGACGACTTTAATGACCCGCGGCTCCACCTTCTCATCCTTTCCTACCACCATCACCATGGCATTGCCGGCAGGGTTGCGGGTGACTCCGCGTTGCGGAACCAGAATCGCCTGCTCGCTGACGCCTTCTTCAAGAATAGCGCGGACAAACATACCAGGCAGGAGCGTCTGTTTCGGGTTCGGGAACACTGCTCGCATGGTAATAGAGCCGGTACTCTGGTCTACGGTGACTTCGGAAAACTTCAAAGTGCCCGGCAATGGATACATGCTGCCGTCCTCCAGCAGCAGCTTGACCCGCGCCTGTGCTGACCCGTTGCCTTTCAGCAGGCCGCTCGCTAGGTTCTGCTTCAGGCGCAGCAGTTCGGCGCTTGACTGGGTGACATCCACATACATGGTGCTGAGCTGCTGGATGGTGGCCAGCGCAGCAGACTGATTGGCGGTTACCAGAGCGCCGTTGGTCACCGATGAGCGCCCGATCCGCCCGGAGATGGGGGCTGTTACCCTGGTATAGGCCAGGTTGATACGGGCGGCCTCGAGTGCTGCCTTGGCAGCCTCGACATCAGCCTCAGCGTGCTTAAGCGCAGCGCTTACATCATCATAGTCCTGCTGACTCACTGCATTGATTTTGACAAGCTCTTTATAACGCTCTTCCTTAAGCTTGGCAGGAATGAGATTGGCCTCAGCTTTTGCAAGCGCAGCTTTTGCGCTGTTGTAAGCTGCCTGGTAGCTCGCAGGATCGATCTGGTAGAGTACCTCACCCGCTTTGACATCCGCGCCTTCGGTAAACAGGCGCTTCTGGATGATGCCGCCGACCTGTGGCCGCACCTCGGCAACGAGGTAGGCAGACGTGCGTCCGGCAAGCTCCGTCGTAAGCGCCACACGCTGCGGCTGCACGACGACGACTCCTACTTCAGGAGGGGACATGTTCGGCGTCTTTCCGGCTGCAGCATTCCGTTGTCCGCAACCAGCTGCAACAAGATATCCGGCAAGCATGCCAGCGATAGTTATTGTCCTGGCGCTGCTTTTGATCTGTCGGCACAGCTCTGCAAATGACATGTTTCTATTCCTCCGGTTTCTATGAAGCGTAAATAATAGGTGAACCTTTATTTTTGATATCCTCTCAGTAATCCGTCAACCAGCGTATGCGCGAGCACGCTGCGGTCGGCCCAGGGGAAATTTTTCCTATAGGTAGTCATCACGATCAGACCGTGAGCTGCTACGCTAAGGACCTGTGTCAGGACATCGGTATCCATCTCCCGGAGCCTTCCTGTTGCAATGCAATTCCGCACTATTTCCCTGAATAAGAAATAGGAGCTCCGCGCCATCGACTCTTTTTCCATGAATTCTTCCTGAGAGCCGTAAACTTCGGGGCTTGTGAAGAAAAACACTTTATATTGATTCGGATTATTGAACCCGAATTCCATGAAGGAGATCATGGCCTGGCGCAGGGCATCGAGAGGATCACTATAATGCGTTTTAATATGGTTCAGGTTGGCAAGAAATTGCTCGGCAACTTCTTCACATATGGCAAAAAGCAGCGCATCTTTGTCTTTGAAGTAGAGATAGATGGTAGTCGGTGAATACTCTATCTTTTCGGCGAGCTTGCGCATGGAGAACCTTTCGTATCCCTCATTGATAAAAAGGTCCCGGGCTGCATCGAGGATCTCCCTGCGGAACTCTTCCTTGTACTTGGCCCTTTTTTCCCTGGCCCCCACTACATTCTCCTTAACTGTGCTATTTTAGATTAACACTGTTAATTTAATCCTGTGCAGGGCCTTTTGTCAAACAAAATTCTCAGGAAGCTTCCTTTCTTAACAATAGTGTTCAACATTCTCATCATGCCGCGCATTGACCGTTTCACCGGCACAGCTTAATATGTAATAAGAGGAGGGGTTATGAGCACATCGATTCCTATAAACGAACGGATGTTCTGGATAGGGGTGAATGACCATGATACCGGGCTCTTTGAGGAGCTATGGCCGATGCCGAATGGGATCTCCTATAACTCGTATCTTATCAAAGACGACCGGGTAGCCATTGTCGAGGCGGTGAAAAGCTTTTATGCTGTGGACTATCTGGATACGCTCAAGGCGCTTTTAGGTGATAAAAGAAAAATCGATTATCTCATTGTCAATCACGTGGAGCCTGACCATTCAGGCGCAATCAAGGTGCTTTTGGAGGCATTCCCCGGATTGCAGATCATCGGGAATCAAAAGACCGCAGGACTGCTTGCCGATTTCTATAGCATTACCGAAAACGTGAGAGCCGTCGGGGACGGCGACGAGCTGGACCTGGGGCGCTGCAAGCTCACGTTTTTCCTGACTCCCATGGTGCACTGGCCCGAAACCATGATGACCTACGAGTCCACGCACCATATCCTCTTTTCAGGCGATGTGTTCGGAGGATTTGCCGCAGTCGATGACGGCCTGTTCGATGATGAAATCAGCGATATTCATTTTTATGAGGATGAGACCCTCAGGTATTTCACCAATGTGATCGGCAAATACAGCACCATGGTCCAGAAGGCCCTCTCAAAGATAAGCAGTCTGGACATCGGCATTGTTGCCCCTGCGCACGGTCCGGTCTGGCGCAAGGACCCGCGCCGCATTGTGCGGCTCTATGACCGATGGAGCCGCAATGAGACTGATGAAGGCGTGACGATCGTCTATGCCTCCATGTACGGGAATACGGAGAAGATGATGGAAGCCGTTGCCCGCGCCCTGGCCGAAGAGCATGTCGGGAGCATTGCGACACATAACCTCTCACGCACCCATATCTCGTATATCATCGCGGATGCGTGGCGGCATAGAGCGCTCATTCTGGGGACACCGACATACAACATGATGCCTTTCCCCCTTATGGAGCACTTCATCAGGGTTATGGAGAATAAAGGGCTGAAAGACCGGCTCCTGGGGATATTCGGCTCCTACGGCTGGGCCGGCGGCGCACTCAAAGAGCTCAAAGATTTCGGCGAGCGTATGAAGTGGCAGCTCATCGAGCCTGTTGTTGAAACCAGAGGTGCACCAAAAGCAGAGACCCTCACAGCATGCGAGCAACTGGGCAGGAACATCGCAGTAAGGCTCAAGCAGAGCGTTCCTGCCTAGCCGTGATAGTTCATGAATGGAGCGGGAGGGGGCAGGACACAGTGCTTCCGCTTCATTCTCGTTGGATTCGCCAGTATCCACTTCTGTTATAATTTGATGTAATTACTATTCCCTAATGTCGAGGAGAAGACCATGCCCGAAGTGGAAGACATAGCGTTTAAGATCTCTGCTGCCTTTGAGGATGATTACTTTGTTGCAGCAAAGAGGAACCTCTTCAATGCAGTATTCAACAAGTATTTACCGATTGTCGATCCTGCGGCAACAATGGAGCCCTACGAGGCGATTGTAGAGCTCGGGTATAAGCATCGCAATGAGTTTGACGAGATGGTGAAGGCCTTGAAAGAGCTCTCCCTTATTTAGGCCCATCATGAGGGAAAAGAAGCAGGCAGCATTCCCTACCGAAGAAGGATATAGAGCGCACCGAGTCCGCCGTCGCACTGCCGGGCTGTCACAAAGGCGATAATATTCTTTTTGTAGCGCCCCGGAAGCCATCGCAGCAACGATTCTTTCAGCACCGGCCGCCCCTGAGGAGAACGAAGCCCTCTCCCGTGGATGATCTTGACGCAGCGCAGTCCCCGCTTTAGAGCATCTCTCAGGAAACGATCAACCTCCTCTTCGGCTTCTTCGACAATAAGCCCGTGCAGATCCAGGAAGTCCTGAATCGCGAATTCTCCTTTGTGGAGCTTTCGGACGACCTCGCTATGGTACTCCTCATTTATCCATTCTACATACTCCTGGGTGTCAGGCAGATTGAGCGGCCTGTGTCCGTTTGCAATCTCCTCGAGACTCTTCAGTGCCTCGACATCGGATGAGGTACATTTGCAGCGGGGAATCGTTGTTGTACGGTGTACCGGCAATTCCCTGAACTCTTTGATCTCCCGCACCTCTTTCATGGCATTGCGGAAAATCTCTTCATCGCTGAGCGGTTCGCTGTTTTTCGGAGCAGCAGGCGGAGACGGAATGCCCTGTCTGGTACGCTCAAGGACGTTCTTCAGGTCTTTGAAAGGCTGGTAAGCAAAGGTTTCAGGTCTTTGTTTTTTTCTGGCGGCCATAACATCTCCCCTTTTTCATTATAACAGACTTCGGAGTGCAGACCGGAAAAGATCAAAATTCAAAAAGAGGAATGCAAAATTACAAAGCAAAATTCAAAATAAGTAAATTCCCGCAATTTTGCTCTTTTCTCTTTTATTTTTGAATTGTACTTCTGAACTGCCGAAGAGCCATAATTTACAAGTTCCTTCTGATATCGTATTATTGTGTAATTCGGTGCGATATTGTTCGGAGGAGGCGCATATGGAGCTCTTTGAAGCGATCAGGACGAGGAGAAGCATCCGCAGGTTTATGGACAAGCCGGTGGAGGAGGAAAAACTGGAGGCCATACTCGAGGCGGCACGCCATGCACCGACGTGGGCGAATATGCAGTGCTGGCGCTTTGTAGTGGTGAAAGACCCTGCAGTGCGGGCGAAGATCAGCGAACTGTCCTACGTTGAGTCCTTCTTCTCTCCTTTGGGGTACAAGACGAACCCCGCCAAGAAAGGACTTGCCGAGGCGCCGGTGGTTATTGTTGCCTGCGCCGACCCAGCCCAGTCGGGGAACATATGGAACCAGCAGTATTACCTGACCGATGTGGGTATTGCAGCGCAGAATATCATGCTCGCAGCTCGCGGGTTAGGGCTCGGCACGGTGTTCGTGGGAGTATTTGAGGAGGAAAAATTGAGAAGTCTCCTCAATATCCCTCAGAATATCCGTATTGTGGGCATCTTCCCTATCGGCTATCCGACTGAAGAAAAGACAGGTGCCTCTGTCCGGAAGCCGCTCGAGGAAATTGTTTTTTACGAAAGATGGAAATAGGAAAGTGCATCAGTTTTGCCATGATGGTATAAGTTGCATAGATAAAAGATATCTGTTAAATTAGTTCTATCAACAAACCTGACCAGGAGGAAGAAATGAAACGTTTATTGGCTGCTCTTTTGATCGTTCTGGGAATCATAGCGGTTACGGGATGCGCTCAGAGAAAAGTAGCTCAAGCGCCTGAACAGCAAGCACCGGCCGGGATGACCGCAGAGGAACGGCAAAAGGCAGGTGCTGCCCCCGGCGAGCCTTCAAAGGAGACCGTCACCGAGCAGCAGCTGGCAAAGGCACAGCCGGCAGCACCGCAGCCTCCGGCCGAGAAAGAGCTTCCGACAAAGATACAGGATATTCATTTCGACTTCGATAGATATGACGTCAGAGACGATGCAAAACCGGTCTTGAAAGAGCTCGCCGCATTCCTCTCAAACAACCGTGCTGCGCGGGTGATTATCGAGGGGCATTGCGACGACAGGGGAACGGATGAATACAACCTCGCCCTCGGGGAGAGGAGGGCAACCGCTGCAAAGGAATACCTTGTTTCTCTCGGCATCCCCTCAAACAGAATTGAGACAGTAAGCTACGGCGAGGAAAAGCCCCTCTGCACCGAGGGCACCGAAGAGTGCTGGTCGAAGAACCGGAGGGCCCATTTCGTACTGGTGGAGGGGAAGTAGTTAATGATGTCTACACGTTTTCGTACTCGCTGCCTTCCTTTTTTCATTCTGACCTCATTGGTTGTTGCAGGCTGTGCCACGACCTCCGACTTTGATGCCCTGCGCAATGACACCACCAACGTACAGGTTGAGACGCTCAACCAAAAGAGGGAAATTGCCCAGATCAAGTCGAGCCTGTCCGACATTTCACGGGATCTTTCGGCGCTCAAAGACCAGGGATTCGGCGCAATCCGGGAGAGCCAGTCATCACTTTTGACGCAGACTTCAGATCTATCCAAGGAGATACAGATACTTAAAGGCCGCTTCGATGAGAGCAAATATTTTATGGACAAGTCGATGAAGGAACTGCTCGCAGAGAAAGATGTGCAGCAGGCTAGAATGACGAGTCTTGAGAACGAAATCAAGGAGCTCAAGGCACGGCTCGGCAGCCTCTCCTCGGAAGTTGCCGACATCAAAAAGTCCCCGGCCGCCGCGGAGAGCGCAAAACAGCCCGAGGCGGCTTCTGCTGAGCAGAAGACCGCTGCGCCTGCTCCCGCCGACACCGCTGCTCCTGACAAAGAGTTGCCCGATAAACGTAACCCCCAGCGGTTCTATGATGATGCGCAGATCGACCTCAAGGAGAAACGGTATGCCGAGGCCCGCGAAAAATTCGAGAAATTCGCGCAGGGCTTCCCCAAGCACACCCTGGCGCCCAATGCCGTTTTCTGGATCGGGGAGACCTATTATGCCGAGAAGAAATACGAGGATGCCATTCTTTCCTACGAGAGCTTCCTCAAACAATATGCTGACCACGACAAAGCGCGTGGGGCGATGCTCAAGCAGGCCTATGCCTTTATAGAGTTGGGAGACAGGAAGACGGGAAAGGTGATCCTCGAGCGGATTATCGAGAAATATCCCCGGTCTACTGAGGCGGAGCTCGCGGAGAAGAAGATAGCAGAAGTGCTTTCGCGGAACGGTGCCCCGAGCAAGACCGCCGCTAAACCCACGCCCAAGAGCACCAAAAAGAAGAAATAGTCACACCAGGCATCAGCAATGCAACCGATACAGGATAAGTACGAGAGGACCATCGATTACATGAGGATATCCATCATTGATCGATGCAACCTGAGATGTATCTACTGCATGCCTTCTGAGGGCGTGAAGCCCATTGCCCACAAGAGCATTCTCAGTTATGAAGAGATCATCAGGATCGTCCGGATCGCCGCACGTCTCGGCGTCAGGAAAATACGGCTTACCGGCGGAGAGCCGCTCATCAGGAAAAATCTCACCTATCTCGTCTCTTCCATAAACGCCATAGAGGGAATCGACGATATAAGCCTGACCACCAACGGCCTCCTCCTGAAAAAGCTCGCGCGCCCGCTTGCCGCTGCGGGGCTGAAAAGGGTGAACATCAGCCTCGATACCTTTCGACCCGACCGCTACAAAGAGATCACGCGGGGAGGCACGATCAGCAAGGTCCTGGAAGGAATCGAGGAGGCGGAGCAGGCTGGTATTCTCCCTATCAAGATTAATATGGTCCCCATCAGGGGATTCAACGACGATGAGATCGAAGCATTTGCACACTTGACGATAAAGACTCCCTACCACATACGTTTTATAGAATTCATGCCTATAGGGGCCCGGGAGATGTGGAGCCAGGAGAAATACATACCTACCGATGAGATCAAAGAGAAGGTATCGGCAATTGCTCCGCTCGTGCCGGTGAGGATGAGGAAGTCGGGACCTGCGCGGTATTTCAGGTTCGAGAACGCTGCGGGGGTCATCGGATTCATTAGCCCCCTCACCCACCACTTCTGCAGCTCCTGCAACCGCCTCAGGCTGACTGCCGACGGGAAGCTCAGACCCTGCCTCTTTTCAGAGACGGAAATCGATCTGAAATCAGCGCTGCGCTCCGGCGCTCCGGACGAAGAGCTCGAAAGGCTTCTGCGCCTCTCTATCGAGGTAAAGCCGCAGGGGCACTCCCTGGGCCACGAGAAGCCGCTCACCATGCTGAGACCGATGTCGAAGATCGGCGGCTAGAGTCTCCAGTACCTGCTGAAGCCCGACGTCTCCAGGGCATGTCCATTAAACATCCCTTTCACATCGATAAACACCGGTGCGTGGTTGCAGATCGATTTCAGATACTCTGAGGAAAGTCCCTGGAATGCATTGTGCTTGACGGTGGCGATGATGCCCTCATAGGGACAGAATTCTTTCATATCCTTGAGGAGGGTAATGCCATATTCCTCCCCGACTTCAGCGGCGTCTGCTTCGGGATCGTAGATAAAGGGATCGACCCCGTATTCCTTGAGCTCATGATAGATATCGATGACGCGCGTGTTACGCACATCCTTTACGTTCTCTTTAAACGTAAATCCCAGGATGAGGATTCTGCTTCCCTTTACCGGTGTCCCTGCTTTGATCAGCTCCTTGATGGTCTGCTCGGCAATGTATTTCCCCATATAGTCATTGATCCTCCTGCCGGCGAGGATCACCTCGGGATGATATCCTACTTCCTGCGCCTTAAAAGTGAGATAATAGGGATCGACGCCGATACAGTGTCCGCCGACGAGACCCGGCTGGAAAGGCAGGAAGTTCCACTTCGTCCCGGCTGCCTCAAGCACCTGCGTGGTATCGATGCCGAGCTTGTGGAAGATGATGGAGAGTTCATTGATGAGCGCGATGTTCAGGTCCCGCTGGATATTCTCGATCACCTTTGCAGCCTCTGCAGTCTTGATGTCAGGGGCTTTATAGATGCCTGCCTTAATAACTTTTCCATACAATGCGGCGAGCAGCTCTGCGGTCTCGCTGTCCTGTCCTGCAACGACCTTTACGATATTTTCGACGCGATGGACTTTATCGCCGGGATTGATCCGTTCAGGCGAATAGCCGAGTCTGAAATCCTCGCCTGCCTTCATGCCAGAAAACCTTTCGAGGATCGGTCCGCAAATTTCCTCCGTGACGCCGGGATATACCGTTGATTCGTAGACCACGACCGCTCCTTTGCCCATATGCGTTCCGACCGTCTCCGAGGCGGACTCCAACGGCTTCAGATCCGGCATTTTGTGGTCGTTAATGGGCGTGGGGACCGCTACGACGATGACTGCCGCTTCCTTCAGCCTCTGGGGATCTGCAGTGAATTCAACCGACGCGCTTGTTATCGCTTCGGATGATACCTCCAGCGTCCTGTCGTGCCCTGATGAGAGCTCTTTGATTCTCGATGCGTTGATGTCAAAACCTATAACGTTCTTGAACACCTTGCCGAAGCCGACACAGAGGGGGAGTCCCACATAGCCCATGCCGACAACAGCTATTTTCTTTTTGCCCGACACAAAATCCTCTATCATCGATCCTCCATTTGTGCGTATATCCGAACCTGGCGCGGCTGCAGAGGGGAAAGCGTCACATCAGATAATGATATAATAAAAAAAGCGGAAAGTAAAACTACATTCCTGACGGCGCAACGACAACACACGCGGCACTGCATTGCCGCAATGGCAGCATTCAGATAACGGCCGATCGATTTTACAATACCGCGCCGAATTGTTTATTGTATAGGCACGCATGCAGGTCCTCAAGAAGATTATAGAGATTACAAAACCTTATTGGCCCAGAGTCGTTCTCGGCATCATCCTCAGCCTTATGGTCTCAGGAATCACCGGCGCTATTGCATGGCTGGTGAAGCCAGCGCTCGATATCATTTTCGTCGAAAAGCGGTATGAATATCTGACGCTCCTTCCCTTCGGTGTTTTCATACTCTTTATGTCCAAAGGCCTGCTGCAGTTCGGTCAGGTGTATCTCATGAAGTCGGCGGGATTCAAGCTGGTGCGCGATACCCAGAACAAAATCCACGCACACCTGCTCCGCATACCCGTGAGCTACTTTCATAAAGAGGCATCGGGCATCGTCATATCGAGAGTGATCAATGATGTCCGGATGCTCGGCGCCATCTTTTCGGAAGTAATCAGAACTGTCATTGTCGAAGTCCCTACTATCCTTGTCCTCCTGGGCGTCGCCTTTTACCGGAAATGGGACCTCACCCTGCTGAGTCTTGTTCTTGTCCCCCTGATTGTCTACGGTGCAAAGCGGTTCGGCAAGAGGGTCAAGCAGAGGAGCTTAAAAGGACAAATCAAGCTTTCCCGGGTGACCCATCGGCTCAGTGAAACGGTCACCGGCGCAAAGGTGATCAAGGTTTTCAATAGAGAACAGTACAGGGACGAAAAATTTGTTGAAGAAAATAAAGGCGTTTACCGGGAGAGCATAAGGGTCGTTAAATTAAAAGAATTCACCAAGGTCCTGATCGATATCGTCACCGGCATCGGCATCGGCACTATCCTGTGGTACGGCGGCAACCAGGTGAAGAGCGGGGTCATTACCTCCGGAGATTTCGCCTCTATTATTGCCGCCATTTACATGGTATTCACTCCCATGAAGAAAATCGGCGAAGCCTATTCCTTCCTGCAGGAGATCAGGGCCGCGATCGAGCGCATCGAACAGGTATTCCACACGCAGGGAGAGAGAGGCGGTGCGCTGCCGATCAAGAACTTCAGGAACGAGCTGAAATACAACAACGTATCCTTCTCCTATGCATCCGAAAATACACCGGTGTTAAAGAATATAACTCTTGCCATTAAGGCGGGAGAGGTCATCGCCATCGTCGGGCCGAGCGGATCGGGCAAGACGACGCTCTCCGATCTTATCCCCAGATTTTATGATCCCACCGAAGGCTCTCTTACGCTCGACGGCATCGATCTCAGGGATATCGATCTGGTATCGCTCAGGAACCTGATCGGCATCGTCAGCCAGGATATCATTCTCTTCAATGACACGGTGAAAGAAAACATCGCCTTCGGCAATCTCAATGCATCATTCGAAGAGGTCAGGAAGGCAGCCGAGATGGCCTATGCCCATGAGTTCATCGAGAAGCTCCCGGAGGGGTACGAAACGATTATCGGCGAGCGCGGCCTGACGCTGTCAGGCGGGCAGAGACAGCGGCTTGCCATTGCGAGGGCGATCCTCAAGAACCCCCCGATACTGATCCTCGATGAGGCCACCTCCTCCCTTGATACCGTCTCAGAGGCACTGGTGCAAAAGGCGCTTGAGGGATTGATGAAAGGGAGGACGACGATTGTCATAGCCCACCGCCTTTCAACAATCAAAAATGCCGACAGAATTGTTGTTCTCGAAGACGGAGAGATCAGAGATATCGGATCGCATGCCGATCTGCTCGCCAAAAGTGATACCTACTCGAAGCTTTGCAGCGCTCTCACTACTCCCTAGCCCGGATAATTCGTAAAAACAATGCACGATATTCCGGAGGGCTCCTAGAGTGCTTGTCTGTGCGGAATTATTGCAGCGCCGAGGATGTAGGGAGGGAATTTTTTAGCACGAATGAAAGGCGCCTCTATCGGACGGAGAGGGACGGCAGCGGGGAACCTATCGGCAAACTCTTTCGGGATATCTCTTCCCCGCTTCGAGGCATTCCAGACAATGACCATGTTTTTCCGGAGATCACTACCCTGAGGAGGATGCACACTCTGAAAAGGAACGAATTTTGTTCCCGGCATCCATACCATGAGGTTGGCAGCAATATGCTCACTATCGGAGATAACAGCGACCTGCCGGAAATCATGTATTCCCTCTTGTCGCAATGCAGCAGCCAGCTGCAGCGATATCTCTCTGAAAGGAATATGTATACGCTCCACCTTGCCGACTGTATCGGGCATAAAGCCTATAAGCACCCTTGCCGCGATCACCCCGAACGCGATAAAAATACAGAAAAGACCGAAAACTTTGGACCTCTTATTGTTCACCGCCAATCCGGTTATCGAAAACAGCGCTGGAGGCAGTGTAAAAAGAACAGGTGCGAGCCAGCGCTCGGAAAAATGCGCTGTCCTGAGATTTAAGATAACAATGAGCGGGATTGCCATTCCGTAAAGAGCAATCCATCTGAATGCTCTCATTTCCGGGTCGGCTTCCTTGACCTCAAGGAAGACATGACGGCGGAAAAAGATGCCGAAAACCAGGATAAATATCAGCACTCCTGAATACGAGGAGGCAAGAAGAGATAGTGTTTCGATGGATATACATGAGCGTACCGCTCCGGCCCCTGACTCGCTCATTGCATAGGAAAAGGGAAGAAAGTTGTTTTCCTTAAGCCACAACAAATGGGGGAGAAGCACCAGGCAGCAGATCGCTATAGCGAGTATCGATCTCCGATCAAACAGCACGCGCCGCCCCTCTCTGAAGGAGACGCTTGCGAGCACAAGGGCTGCCGCGAAAAATACAAAGTTATACTTGGACAAAACGCCAAGACCGACGGTCCCCCCGATTAAAAGATAGAAAAGGGTCTTTCGCTTTTTTAACAGACGGAAATAAATAAGGCAAGTCAAAGATGCCATAAGCGTTGCGAGGACGGTATGACTCAGGTCCCTGTTAAATTCATACGCAAACGAAGGGAAAACCAGCAGAGAACCTGTTATAAGAAGCGACTCTTTCACATTCCAGACAGAGCGGACAGTGTGGTAGAAGGCGATATAAAAGAAAAAGATCAGGCAATACTTCACTGCCACAAGGGTTATGATATTTAAGCCGAAGCCCATGGATACTATTTTCACAATCCAGCTGTATAAGGGGGGCTGGTTGCTGTAGCCCAGGGAAAGAGCAAAGCCTTTCAAAAACTGTTCAGCCTCATCCAGCTCCATTGATGGCGAGATCAAAAGCCTTATCGAAGCATATGCAAGGCAATACAGTAAAATGACTCCTATCGGAAGAAAGTCGTTTTTTTTAAGTTCGCAGGAGGGTCTATATGTGATATCATCCATTGTCAACTCTGTTTTCATAAACTTCTCTTATTCCATTGCAATACCCGGATCGCGTCCGAAATGCTTTCTGTAAAGTTTAACTGCCCGCCTGTTGACATGCCTCCAGAAGTTCCGATCCTCTTTAAGGATACTTCGCAGCGGCTTGCCGGTGTACTCTCTCAGAAATCGAAATACATCCCGTTGCGTTAATCCGATATCCATGCTCGAAAAGAAGAGACCCGCCAGATCTTTGATGATCCATCGTTGCGGCGTTTTTTCCCGCAGCTGAACACGATGCAGATCGATAAGATAAACAGTCAGCCCCTCATAGCCGCTTTTTTCATTAAGGCTTGTGAGATCGAGGAAAAAGTGGCAGATGTAAAAATCCCGATGATTAACGCCGTTCCGATGGAGGCGACGGGCAATATCGGCAACCTTCAAGATAAGCATCCGCTTCAGCAAGGTATCGGGAGGAGTAACGCACCAGTTCCGGGTAAAGTCCTCAAGACTTATCGTATTCTCCAACTCTTCAGTAATCACAAAAGAATCAAGCCATGCCGGAGGGGTCCCGCGCACTCCATAGCCAACCATCCTCATGGTTGCCACCCCGAGCTCCTCAAGCCGCTTTATGGCATGCACCTCGTTCCAGGCCCCCAAGACCGGCATCTTCAGTCGAATAATATTTTTAAGGATCTCGTTCCACCCTACGCTCCGGTGCGTTTTTACAAAATAGCCTTTTCCGTCCTTTACGATGCGGAAGGTCTTTCGGTTCTTATGCTCCCGGAATATTCTCCCCTCAAGATTGAAAATGCCGTCAAACGCATCCGTATCTTTAAACCACTCCTGAAAGTCTTCGCGGAGCACCATCATGCCAGCCTACCTTGCACGGCAACAGCTTCTATAATATCAGCGGCCTTCTCAGGCATACTGAAGACATCCGTCCGGGTTGTATACGCAATACCGTTTTTCCCCCACTGCATGCGATCCTGAGATGACAGCATGTATTGTAGCAGATCATTGAACGTCTGTTGCCTGAATGGAGAAGGAATAAGCAGCCCCGCTTCCGCCTCCTTCACATAAGAAGAATAGCCGCAGATTTCGGTTGCCAGGACCGGTAGCCCCGATGCCATTGCTTCGACAAGTACGGTGCCGGTATTTTCAGTGTATGCCGGATGCAGGAGCAGGTCAGCGCCAAGCAGAAAGCGCGGCACGTCGTTCCGTCCTCCCATGAATAACAACTGGTCGGAGATATGCTTTCTTTTCGCCAGCCTGATAAAAGGCTGTTGATCCCCTTCACCGATAACAAGAAGCCGCACTTTTTTTCTGAGCGCTTCAGGAAGACCGGCTATCGCCAGAATCGAGCGGTCGAGCCCTTTGGTTGTGAAGCTCGAGCCGACCATGAGCAATAGGAGCACATCATCGGGTATCCCCAGTTCGCTTCGTAGCGCACGCCTGATTGTCTCTGCATCCGGCGGAGCTACGCGATCTCTGGAAATGCC
Organism: Nitrospirota bacterium; assembly: GCA_040754455.1. GTDB lineage: Bacteria > Nitrospirota > Thermodesulfovibrionia > Thermodesulfovibrionales > Dissulfurispiraceae > JBFMCP01. The sequence goes on along the minus strand of JBFMCP010000020.1, from coordinate 34,336 downwards.
GGGGGGTAAAGAATGAAAACGCTCGACGGGGGTGTTATAGCAACGGATAAACTTTTCTCTTTCCCTTTCAGAAATGAGAAGTATTCGGGTCCTGGCTGCCGGATCAAATACCGATTTCTCCAATGCGGCATAGGTGCGGTAACGGGGAGTCAAGCGGTAAAGGAAACCCTTTCCCTCCAGCACCTTTGCCTTATAGCAGGGATCAGCAGCAAAGTAGACATCAAGGCCGGGAATCTTATTGAATCCAACTACAGCATCATATTTATTATACTTCATGAAACCGGCTACCATGTTTGCAAAGCTCAGGCAGCGCTGGTGATTGGCAAACCCTTTAACGGGAAGCACCGAGAGACTCATCCCCGGAGGGATATCTCCGCTCCACTCCGTAGTGGCGACATCGATCGCGTGGCCTCTCTCGAGGCATATCTGTGCAATACGTCTGAAATCACGCTGCAGGCCGCCGAAAGGGAAATATTTAAACAGACAGAACAACAGCTTCATGCAATAAACAATAAGGATATTCCTTTATAATTTTTTATGATGACATGATAATATGTGGTGGAGAAAAATTACAATTACAGCTACTTATACTGACACCATCCTGCGGTGCTTTCCTGAGCTGCCCCTGCGGTGCGTCCTAGAATCGCCGCTGCCCCCTCTTGTTCCACTCCCTTGCCGCTGTCTTTTTAACATGCTCTACATCTATTCTTGCCCTCATCTGGTCGGGAATAGATGCCAGGTATGCAGGAAAGAAACAAGAGCAAACCCATTCCTCCGCCCCGATTTCAAGGCCGAATCTATAGAATCTTTTCAGGTCTTTGCACATTCCCCTGATATTGGGTCTTCTATAAAGCTTCGCCTGGTCTAAATCAATGAAGAAGACTTTTCCTTTCTCTCCATTTGCCTGGAGCAGAATATTCGACCATTTCATATCTCCATGCACTGCTCCGGCCAGGTGCCACTGAGCAATAGCCTGCCCCAACATCTGCGCAATATCTTCGGGACTATGAAACCGGCCTTCCTTGTAAAGGACCCCTAGATTCTCCGAGTTTTCAATTACGGAAGAGAGGTAAAAAGAATGCTTCATCTTGAATGAGGGCTCATAGTAAGCGAAAGGGACAGGTACAGGCAAGCCCTTCTCAAAAAGCTTCAGATTTACTTTCCAGAGACGCTTTGCCCTGCTTCCGAAGGCTTTCTTCAGAAGAAAATCTAAGGTGCCCTTACTATTGAATCGTTTCAGCCAGACATCAAAAGAAAGGTCAAAGAGGCCACCCCTTATCCTACCCACCGTAGCCGACGTATCATTTTTCTTAAGAGAAAAAAACTCCTTATAATTGGTGAGGGCATTGAGATCACAAGCGTTCAGCTTAGTTATTTTTTTACTGCAATACATAGGATTTCCGCACTAAAGCCAAGGACTTTTGATAGTTTAAGAAAGTTCGATATGAGGTACTTCCTTGTCGGCTTCGAGATATTAATGCCGTAATTTTCTAAACTTTTTGTCAACGAGCTCATGCTTCTCTTCAGATGCATCTTTTCCACTTCAAAACCGGTTTTATGCAAAAGCTTTCTCAACGTCCCCGGAGTGAAGTGGTATAAATGTCTTGGCGGATCTAAAGGATACCATTTCTCTTTGAGGAAAACCCCCTCCAGACTTCGGAAATTGGGAACGCTTATAAATACTTTTCCTCCGGGCTCTAGAATTTCTCTCACTTTTTTCATGGCTAAAACCGGATCGATAAAATGCTCTAAAACATGTCTCAGGGTCGCAATAGTAAAAAAATTCATCGGCAATTCGATATCAAGAAAATCACCTTCGATGATATTTAATTGTTCGGACTGCTTTATCTGAGCAATCGATGCGTTGGGAAATTCTACTCCGAAAAGCTGCTTTTCTGCGTCCCATCCAAGTTTTTTTAGATACAACAGATAGCTGCCATTTCCACAACCAATATCGAGAAGCCTTTTGTTGCTGCTATAAGGAATCCTATAAAAAAAGAAATCATTTTTGAATGCTACTTCCAGAAATCGATGTAGGTAGCGCAATTTATCTATAGCGCTTCGCCCATCGCCATTTTGCACAGGGTAATCATAAAATAGATTCAACACTCTTTGCAGTGAGGGGTTAATTGAAATTTTATTTTTTTGCTGATGCGGGCCGTACAATTCAGGATAATATTGCTCCAAGCTTTCAGGAAGAGGGTTGATATGTACCAGCTTGCATTTTCTACATTTAACGATGTTAAACTCTTTATTTGTAGTTCTATAATTCAAATCTTTAGCCGTAAAGAGCAGCTTATGGCTTCTACCACCGCATACCTTGCACTCATTATATTGAGAATGTACTAACATATTTCCCTCAGACTTTAACTGCTTTTTCTATCCTCGAGCATAGATTATTTATGCGCAGTTACCTGCTTGTTCAATAATATCATTCTCGCCAGCCTCCTCATTTATGCATCTGTATCTTGCGGATTTCTTTGGCTGGGACCCCTGCCACTATGGTAAATGGCGGTACATTCTTTGTCACCACTGCATTTGCTCCAACCACGGCACGTTCACCTATGGTTACACCTTTGAGAATAATGCAGCCCTCACCAAGCCAAACGCCATCCTCAATAACGACCGGTTCCGCATGCGAGTCTCGACACTTGCTGGGTGGAAAAACGGGATGATCAAGTACATGATCATGATCTGTAATAAAGACCCTCCCCGCAATCAACACATCTTTTCCTATTCTAACCGACCTCGCCGATCCGCAGTGAAAATAAAACTGAATTGAGGTGCCATCACCAATGGTTATCTTTGGTGACATCTTATCCCATTTCCCTACAGCTTCGAGGCGTGCTCCCTTCATAATAGTGACATTTCTGCCTATGCTAATTGCCCCGGGCTTATGCAGTGCGTCATATTTATAGAGGCGTGATCCCCATCCAAACCTATGGAATCGCCACCGCCAGCGAAGGTAATGGACAGTATGTATAATGAACCAGCGAAATTTCTTTAGGCTCATCTCATTTCCATCAGTTTGCATCTCTGCACATCCTTACAATCCCTATGCCTTGAATTATCCAGCAATGCAAATGAAACCCCTACGAAGAACCAAAAAGGAAAAGAAAAGTATCGCGAGAAAAAGCTCTCATTGACCAAGCAAATGAGCAGAATCAGTAGGGGTAGCATCCCTATATGTTTTAGATGATGAGCTGGCACACTCTTCGACAGGAGAAAAAGCTTATAGTAAAAAAAAGCAAACCAGATCATAGAGATAATGAGCCCAACAATACCAGTGACATACAGTAGTTCGAATGGCACGAAATGTGGAAAGGTAAAATTTTGGTTGATCTTGTCGAAATGGGGATATTCATATTTGAACATCCCCGGCCCCTTACCAAAGAGCCAGTTCAGTGTGGAGAAGGTCTCTCTTATCAGCGCAAGAGATTGTTGCCATATCGTCCAGCGCAGATGCGAGTTGTTGTTCATGATTGATAGTAGCCTTATGTTCAAAGTATCATCTACATAGAATACTGTAAGCATTAAAGCAATAAGAGCTGTACTAATTTTCAGTAAGCTGCTTCTATGAGGTGAAACAAAGAACAAAACTAGCAGCGTCGCTCCCATACCTATAAAAGGACCTCGTGTCTTTGAGAGCAAAAATGCTGTTCCCAATATAAGCATAATTATGTAATACACAGCAGAAGATATCTTTGACGAGCTCTTCTGCAGTCTGGCTATCACAATAAACAGACCGACTCCCGACCATAGTGCCAAGTAAAAGGTGTTTTCAAAAAAAGATTGCGCTCTGGAATTAAGTCCTCTCAAATATATTGCCTCATACGTAGCATAGAGGCTCACCATCAACGTGCACGCGATAAAATAGTTGAGCACTCTAACAATCCGCCGCTGATCATAGCGGAAGAAGTCATAGGCTACCATACTAAGCCCAACCCCTTTTAAAAAATATCTGAGCTTGCCGATATACGGGGGCTGCGCAGAAAGGAGCGCTGATACAGTCACCGCACTGGCAAACGCTGCAAGAAGGCCGGCCGATGGGGGAAGAGCGAAGCGTTCTCTAGCGGCCACTTTTTTTATAACCCAGATAACAAGGAGCGCATCCCAGAGCCTGTTGAACCATACAAGATTGAGAGGAAAGGCAAAGATCAATAGAATAATGTTAAGCTCGATAAGATAATCCGTAAAACGGCTGTATTCCTTCATTACCCTTAAATCCTTAAGAGATAGCGAGCAAAATAATACCATAGTTTTACATTTAAAGGACGAATCTTGAATGCCTTTGTGAGGGTTCTCTTTGTCGCATCCCGTGTAGCGGGATGCGTGAGCGAGATCTTGACGAGTTTCAAATATTCCTTGCCTAAAGAACTCTTTATGAGCCTCTCATCACCCTGGTATGAGGACAGCAGCTTTTCGAGCGCCAGCACTTTCTCTTTTCTCAGGGAGAATTTATTAGTGGAAGAGGTATTACTGCCGTGCCGCCGATAGTACAGTACTGGCTCGTCAAGGTAGTCGATGTTTGCGTGAATAGCAAGCTGAAATTTCATCGCCACATCCTCGTAATCCCGAAAATCCTCATCAAATCCACCGAGCCGCTCAAGAAAGGATTTTCTAAACATACCAGAAGGGAAAAATATTTTAGCTCTCCCTTCAATCAGGTCCTGTACTGTATGTTCTGAGCTTCTAAAGCTTTTTCTATTCACCATTAACCGCTCGGTGGTCCTCCCCTGCTCGTTGAGAATAAAGGCATCAGCAAAAACCACATCTACAGCAGGGCGACTGACAAGATACTCAATCCTTTTTCTGATGCTTCCGCGCAACAGTATATCATCTGATGCCAGCTCACATAAGTATTCTCCGTGGGCCAATCTTAGGCCTAAATTCAGTGTCTTTATAAGTCCTTCGTTTTTTTTCGATATATATCGAAATCTCGAAAAATATTCCTCCGCTAGTGCGCAGACCTTCTGATCAGTACTATCAGTTGAGCCATCATTAATAATGATTAAATCTATATGGGGATAATCTTGTTCTAGAATACTCCGCACACATTCCGCAATATAGGCTTCGTGATTATATGCAGGAACAATGACTGATACCAAGGGAGCGCTTTCATTCAGCAAATTTCCGCTATTTTGAATCGATAGATTCATAAACAGCTTCCAGGGCCTTACTCATTTGCTCAACGGTAAACATATCCTCAACTCTTTTCCTTGCCGCATTACCCATCTCTCTCCTAGCCTCCTCATTGAGGAGGCCTATGGTGCTCATGCCGGCACTTAATGCATTGACATCTTTTGGCGGTATGAGGATGCCGCAGTTACTTTCGCCCAGGATCTCCGGAATTCCCCCTACCCGAGATGCAATAACAGGAAGTCGTGATCCCATAGCCTCAAGGAGAGCCAATGGTAATCCCTCAGCAAGGGATGGAAAAACAAAGACATCGATCCCTCTGAGTAGTTCCAATACATCGTTTCTATATCCAAGGAAAGAGACGTATGCCGATATGCCCAACTCATCAGCCCTCTGCTCTAAGGAACTTCTCAGAGGACCATCGCCAATAAGCAAAAGCCGTGCTGAGCGTATTCGCTCTCTTATTTCAGAAAATGCCGTGAGCAGATAAGCATGCCCTTTTGTATTAGTCAATCTCCCCACAGTACCGAAAACGAAGTCGTTATCAGTAATTCCAAGCCTCAAGCGGGCTTCTCTTTTGCTTATTGCGCGCTGGTCAACCAGTCGCAGATTTATACCATTTCTGACCGTGACTACCTTTGATGAATCTACTCCCCAATTACTACTGACAATGTCCTGCTTGACCGTATCTGAAACAGCAACAATTCTCTTCATCCGTTTGAAAATCATCCAATTGGTAAAGCGCCTTCCTAATGATCTGGTGCGAGCAAGTCCGTGAACGTGCGAAACTACATGAGGAGTCCCCGCAAGCATTGCCGCAACAGTTCCAATGATGGTAGCCTTGTGTCTGTGACAATGAATAATATCGATATTTCTGCTTCGCACTAGCTTCGCAAGAGCAACTATTAGTCCGGGTCTAATGTGCTTAGTGTACTTTCTACTGAACCCTAGGTAGCTTACCTCCAAAGCAATCGACTCCAGTTCATTCTTCCCATCCGATCTACCACTTAGATAGCAAACGATAGATCCATACCTGTCTCTTGGTAGCCCTTTCACGAGCTCATTTAGCAAGGGATAGTTCCCTGTGTATTCTTTGATCAGATGCAATACTCTTTTCATCGCGAGGACTCCCATATCCCTGGCATTTTCTTCTGCAATCGCTTTCGTGTCTTTAAGAATACGTTACGCATCCACTCTTTTTCAACAGGGATAAGTTCATGGTTTTCAGTCAGGTACGCCCTGAAAAAACGAATGCGGTCAGCAAAGGTTACCTGGGGCAAAACAAGCATATTAAGCTGCACAAGGTTTATCATGCGATACAGGTCAGGAATCCCTTTCGAGAAATACCTATTCCTTTCATTATCAATAAGGAAGAATTTATATTGCTTCCCTCTCCACCCGGTAATAAGAATATTGTCGAGCCGGAGGTCCCCATGCGCAAAACCTTTTGCGTGGAGTCTCCCGATAAAAGCGCCAAACGAGCGGATAACGGCTCGTTTCAACGTTACCTGCTCTTTCGTAAGGGGGAAGGTCAAAATTTCATTCAGAAAAGTATAGATGCCGAGAGCGTCAGGAATAAACTCTGTTACAAGAAAATCCCGCTTCACAAAAGGGAAAGATAGTCTTTCTCCAAAACCCACTATCTCAGGGGTAGGGAGACCTTCTTGATTGAGCGTCCTTCCGTTCATCCATGCTCTTCTCGCCCTTGAGCCCCTTATAAGGGCTTTGATTCCGTCGAAGGGGCCTCTTTTAAGATATTCTTTGAAAACAAACCATCTATTATTCGCAGGGAATTTCCATACATTTGTATTTTCTGAGCTTTTAAGCCTGACCCAGTTCTCTGGGGCTGCACCTGATATAAGAAAAGACTCTATTTGCTCAGTTATGGATGCACCGAGATGCGATTCTGCAAAAAAGATTCTCCATTCACTGCCTACATCTAACGATGTATATTCACGCAATAGATTCATTATAGAGACGGGGTATTGCTAGAATGCACTCTTGTTATCGACGCATTTCTGACATATGAAATTGTCCTCGGCTCGTTTGCCGATGAAAATCTCCCGTGCCTTCGTATAGGCCGATCCATTCCAGATACTTGCAAAGTCCACCTCAAAGCTCTTTGCAAAAACATCCTCATAGGTATATATCTGGCAGCACGGCACGACCGAGCCATCCCAGTTAAAAACAACTCTATCCCATAGAAATTTGCATACGTTCTCAAGCTCCCCCTTATTACTTAAACGAACATATTTCGGGTTTTGGGGCATCCACTCTTCGCTCTCTTTTACTACCTGTTCGATTTCCTTTTTATCAAAATCGGATATATTCAGCCTTACGCGATGGATGCGAAACTCTACCCCCAAGCTCTTTGCCAATCTCCTTGCTGTCTCTATCTCATGCTCATTGTGCTTCATGGGGATAAATTGCCATCTAAGCACAGGAGTTCTCAAACCTGAAGCCTTTTTGGTTTCAGCCATAATGGCGAGGGTCTCTAGTACCTGTTTGAGGTCTCCCCCCACTCTGTATTTCCCATAAGTTTCCTGAGTAGCACCGTCAACTGAGACATTCAGCAGATCGATATCCGGATGGACCAATGCTCTCGCCCTTTTTTCAGAAAGCCCCGCCAGATTGGAGCTAATAATGATTTTGGGGTCGTATTTTCTCTTGGCATATTCGATCATCTCTACAAGGGCACGATTCACAAACGGCTCTCCCCAGTTGTAAAGGTGGAGTTCATAGAGATATGGGCCTATCTGGTCGTAAATTTTCTGAAAGGTATCGAAGGACATCAGGCCGCGGGGATGTGTGCTTGATCGGTTTCCAGTCGGGCAGAGAGGGCAGGAGAGGGGACATATATTAGTGGGATCGATATATGCGATGTACGGGAAGGAATGTAGAACACTCTTTAGCTGTTTAAACTCCTGTCTGTTTAACTTTCTGTTCCTATAGCGTCCCCAATAATATGGTATCTTCGAAAGCTGTCTCATAAGATATACACGCACCTTTTCTGCTAAATAGCTGACATAACAGTAAATAATTCTACCATTTTTTTACTACTCACCTCGGCAGAATAGCGCTCAATGACAGTCTCTCTTGCCCTTCTGCCCATATCGGCCCTCAGCTGAGGGTCTTCGATAAGCCTACCGACCTTGTCTACCCACTCCTCTTCGCTTTCAGCCCAAAAGCCATTTGTTCCGTCCGCTACGATCTCTTTATTCATCCCTACCGGTGAACATACAGCGGGAACACCTACCGCCATATATTGCAGGAGTTTGAATCCACACTTCCCCCTAGCCCAAACGTCATCGGTGAGCGGCATTACGCCTATGTCGAACGTGTGCAGATCTCCAATCTCTTCCTCATAGCTCCACGCTTTCTTTGTAACCGGCATCCTGTCACAATCGAAAAATGCATTGGAGACAATCATCAATCTCAATTGTGGATACCGGTCATAAAGCGCATCCCAGACATGCTTCATTCTCTCGAGGTAAAAGAGTGTTGATCGAGAGCCTATCCAGCCAAGAGTAATCTGATTTGATGCCGCTTTGGCCGGTCGCTCCTCATACCTACACATATCAATCGATGTCGGTATAATAGACGTCCTTTTATTTTCCTTTGCCGCAAATGTTTTAAGGTATTCATTTCCTGCTATCACAAAATCAGCACCTCTCACGATTCTATTAAATCTGGAAGTCCGTCGACGGGAGTAGTGCTGTGCACTTTTTGAATCTTTAAACATCAGCGCATCGTCAAAATCATAAGCAAGTCGTTTGCAACTTCTTCTGAGCACATGCCACCCGACAGAATCGAGGAGCTTTCTATGCAGCACGACAAGATCATAGTTCTTCATTTTACTGAAAAGACGCAGCCGGCCCCATATACTCCGGGGAATCACGAAGACCTTTGGAGTGTGTCCTGACCGCTCCAAGAAGGGGAAAAATTGCAATGCCCGGTAGCGGACGCTGGGATCATCAAGTCTTGTTACTAAAAAAGCTATGGTCACTCTTTCGCTGCAACAACTACAATTGATTTGGCGAAGTCAATATCGAGGTACTTATGGAGGTGTGACATCACATATATACGGAAGAATCGCCGCAGGAACTGATCATTATAGATTCTATAAACTTTCTCTACCCTAAATCCTTTTGAAAGAAGCGCCCCACTGATTTCATCATAACGGTACGGTGTCCTGTGGTCAGAGTCCCAATACCGATGAGGATGATGAAGGTTAGGGGTAGAAATGATAATTTTACCATTACTGTTCAGCAGTTCACGAAGCCTCTGGAGCATTGACATGCCATCGCTAAAGCTAAGATGTTCTATAACCTCGGACAAAATAATCACATCGAATTGCTCTGAAATGTCATCCAGACTGTAATAATCGTGAGCCTGTTCCCGATCTATATCCATTGTTTTGTAAACGATGCGGGGGAACTTAGCAAGGACCTTCTCTCCAAACACTCTATCGGAAGCTCCTACATCGAGAATCCTTTCCTCACCTTTTACCTCTTCAACCACTACATCAAGTAGTTTTTTTCTTATCTTTAGACCAAAAACAGAAGGATGCTCCCTCCGGAATTTTTTACGATAGGAATAAAACCTGCTCCAGCTAAACGACTCTTCCAACTTCTCCATTGCTCTCAATCCCCTTACTCACCAAATAAGTTACTGTTTAAGCATTATCATAGGGCCCCACACTTCCCCACATCTTAATGGCATTTCTAACCACTAACAGTTCCCTATATTTGTAGTAAATTTTTGTGTGACTATTACAATTTATGCCCTGTTACGAACAGTGTAATTCAAATAGCTTTAACGATAGCACATTTATGAAAACTGCTGCAAACAGCAAAGAATCGTGCTCACTGCTTTTTCCAAACACTCTGATATCAGAGTGCTTATTATGATACCATAAGAGGCAATTCTGAGGAACCCCTCGGCCCTCATCCTCTGAGGAAGCGTCATCCAACAGGGTTCGCATGAATAGTTGCTTGCGAAGAGCGTCCTTTACAAGGAGCCTTACACGAATGCAGTTTATGGATGCCGAGACTGTATAGGCATTCTCCGCTTCTGAACACAGAGTAATTTACACCCCCTTTATCGTCGTGGTACGATAAAAACATGCAGAAAGATTTCGACAAAAGTTATCCAAACGTGGGCAGTGTGCTCCGGAAGGCTGGGGCTGATCCGGCTATTCTAGCCGTGGTTCTGTTCGGCAGCGCAGCGCGAGGGGAGAGTACCTTATCATCTGATATTGATGTATGCATCGTGCTCATGCCGCGCACCTATGAGCCTGCCGCGCTCTTTTGTAAAAAAATGAGCTACGCTGTCATCACTGATGCGGATATTAATGTATTTCAACAGCTTCCGCTGTACATAAAGCAGCGGGTATTAAGGGAAGGAAAGGTGTTATTCTGTAGGGACGAGGATGCGCTGTATGACCTTGCATTCCGCACCATAAAAGAACTTGAAGACTTCAAACACATACACAGAGAGTATCTGAGCGCGGTGGAGCATGCTCGATAGGGAAGGAGCACTCGATTTTGAGCTGTTTATCAAGGAGATACTATGCGCTATGGCAAGAAAGCAATAAAAGAGGCAAAGCTTGAGGTATGGAAAAACCCGAATCCCGAGCGGGACTATGAGATCAACATATCGTTCCCCGAATTCACCTGTCTCTGTCCGCGGTCGGGCTACCCTGATTTTGCCACCTTCAGAATAAATTATGTGCCCGACAAGAAGATCGTTGAACTGAAGTCGCTGAAGCTTTACCTGAATGCATTCAGGGATATCTGCATTTCCCATGAGGAAGTGACGAACCGGATATACACGGAGCTCGAGGCGCTGCTGAAGCCCCGCTTTCTGGAAGTGATCGGTGATTTCAATCCGCGTGGTAATGTAAAGACCGTTATCCGGGTAGCCTCGAAGCAGTCTTAGCCCTTTCGATAAAGGCCTTCATTTTCTTCAAATCTTTCTTGCCTTTGGTCTCTTCTACCCCGCTGCTGACATCAACGGCATACGGCTTGACCCACTGAATGGCTTTTTCGATATTGTCGGGGTTGAGCCCGCCGGAGAGAATGATCTTCCCGTACCGCTTTGCCTCAACCGCAATGTCCCAGTTGAAGGTCTGCCCGGTGCCGCCGAATTCTCTCGGCGAGTAGGTGTCCAGCAGGAATGCCGAGACCCTGCATTTCTCCAGAGGCTTGAGATCGGTAAAGTCCTTCACCCGCATCGCCTTGACGACCCGCGGCCATACCGTGCACATCTCGGGAGGTTCATCACCGTGCAACTGAAGAATATCGACTCCTGCGAAGCTCATTATCTCTTTCATCTTTGCAGGATTTTCGTTCACAAAGACGCCGACAGTGGTGACAAAGGGAGGCAGGTAGGCGATAATCTCTTTCGCCTTGTCTGGATGTATAGAGCGGGGGCTCTTCTCGTAAAAGATAAACCCGAGCGCATCTGCACCGTATTCAACCGCCGCCAGCGCATCCTCGGTGTTCGTTATGCCGCAGATTTTAACTCTCATCCTTTAATTATATCACGGGCAATTTCGCCAGCGATTCCTTGATCATTTCCTCAGGGTACTCATAATCCACCAGCTTCCCCGAAAGATAATCATCATAGGCCGCCAGATCAAGATAGCCGTGGCCGCTCAGGCAGAAGAGAATGCACTGCCCCTTCCCTTCCTCTTTGCACCGCAGCGCCTCGTCGATTGCGGCCCGTATGGCATGTGAGCTTTCCGGCGCAGGGATAATGCCTTCGGTGCGCGAGAAGATCATTGCCGCCTCGAAGCAGGAAAGCTGCCTGTATGCCTTCGCTTCGATAATGCCATCGTTGTAGAGCTGGGAGACGAGCGGAGAATCGCCGTGGTACCTCAGCCCTCCGGCGTGAATGCCCGGCGGCATGAAGTCATGCCCGAGGGTGTACATCATCAGAAACGGCGTGAGCCCCGCCGTATCGCCGAAGTCATAGCGGAACATTCCCTTGGTGAGTGTAGGACACGATGCCGGCTCGACCGCGAGTGCTCTCACCTCTTTTCCGTGAATCTTGTCATAGACGAAGGGAAAGCTGATGCCTCCGAAGTTGCTGCCGCCCCCGCAGCAGCCGATGACAACATCCGGATATTCCCCGGCTATTTCGAGCTGCTTCTTCGCCTCTTGTCCGATGACCGTCTGATGGAGCACGACATGGTTCAGCACAGAGCCGAGCGCATAATTCGTGTCGTTATGGGTTGCCGCATCTTCGACCGCCTCCGAGATGGCGAGCCCCAGGCTTCCCGGGTTATCGGGGTCCGCCTCGAGCGCCTTCCTGCCGGTGGCAGTGACGGTTGACGGGCTCGGGTGCACAGTTGCGCCCCAGGTCTCCATGGCGATTCTCCTGTAAGGCTTCTGGTTGTAACTCACTTTCACCATATAGACTGTAACCTCAAGGCCGAACATACTCCCAGCGAGGGCCATAGATGAGCCCCACTGGCCTGCACCCGTTTCAGTGGCGATTCGCTTGAGCCCTGCCTTCTTGTTGTAAAAGGCCTGGGGGATTGCGGTGTTGGGCTTATGGCTTCCCGCAGGGCTCACCCCCTCATACTTGTAATAAATTCGTGCGGGGGTTTTCAGATAGGCCTCCAGCCTCTTGGCCCTGTGCAGCGGCGTCGGCCTCCAGAGCGTATAAATCTCACGCACTTCATCCGGGATGGTAATCCACCGCTCTGTGGCAACTTCCTGCTCAATGAGCGAGAGGGGAAAGATAGCACTTAAATCTTCGGGGCCGACAGGCCGCTTTGTCGCGGGGTGCAGGGGAGGTGGGGGGAGGTGAGGCATATCCGCCATGATGTTGTACCACTGCTTCGGGATATCCTGTTCGGAAAGGAGAATCTTGGTCTCTTCCATTGCGCCTCCTGGTCTTATGTGTCAGTATATTACAGAACCATTATGATATAATACCAAATCTTAAACAAAGCTCTGAAAAACAGCAGGAAGTTCCCGGGGAGGAGTGCCATTAAGAAGTTTCCCGATAAAAGAGGATATTTTGGCCGGTTCGGAGGACGGTTTGCGCCCGAAACGCTCATGCCTGCCCTGCAAGAGCTCGAAGCAGCCTATCGGGATATCAAAAAGGACAAAGCTTTCCAGAACGAATTGGCTCATTTGCAGGCGACGTATATCGGCAGGCCGACCCCCCTGTACTTTGCAAAGCGGCTCACCAAAAAGCTCGGCGGAGCGAAAATTTATCTCAAAAGGGAAGATCTGGCCCATACCGGAGCGCACAAGATCAACAATGCCCTCGGTCAGGCGCTCCTCGCCAAGCGGATGGGTAAAAAACGCCTCATCGCAGAGACCGGCGCAGGACAGCATGGCGTGGCGACCGCAACCGGTGCTGCGCTGGCAGGGCTGGAATGTGAGATATACATGGGCTCCATCGATGTGCAGCGGCAGGCCCTCAATGTGTTCAGAATGAAACTGTTAGGGGCGCAGGTGAACGAGGTGAGTGTTGGCTCGAAAACGCTTAAGGATGCGATCAATGAGGCGCTGCGCGACTGGACGACTAATGTAAGGACCACCCACTATGTGCTGGGTACGGTCTTCGGTCCTCACCCCTTTCCCGTGCTGGTGAGGGATTTCCAGTCGGTCATAGGCAGAGAAGCGAAGAAACAGCTCCTTAAAACAGAGGGCAGGCTGCCTGATTACCTGATCGCCTGTGTGGGCGGCGGCAGCAACGCGATGGGACTGTTTTATGAATTCCTCGATACGGAATGCTCGATGATCGGTGTCGAGGCAGGCGGCAAAGGTATCGAGACAGGAGAACATGCGGCACGGTTCGCCGGCGGCTCGCTGGGAGTGCTGCAGGGCTGCAAGACCTACCTGCTCCAGGACGAGGCGGGAAATGTCCTCGATACGCACTCTGTTTCGGCCGGTCTGGATTATGCATCGGTCGGTCCCGAGCATGCCTTTCTCAAAGAGTCAGGAAGAGTACGGTATACTTATGCCACCGATGACGAGGCGCTTGCCGCATTCGAGCTGCTTTCAAGGACGGAGGGCATCATCCCTGCACTCGAGTCCTCGCATGCCATAGCAGAAACCGTGAAACTTGCCCCCACCCTCTCCCGTGACAAGGTCATCATCACCAACCTCTCCGGCCGGGGCGACAAGGATGTGCAGCAGGTGGCAAAAATCAAGGGAATCAATCTTAGCGCATAACAGCATATGGGAAAGACACGGATAAGCAAGACCTTTGAGCAATTAAAAGCTCAGCAGAGAAAAGCCTTTATCCCCTATATCATGGCGGGCGACCCTGATAGGGAAAAGACACTCGAACGCGTCCTGCTTCTCGAGCGGTGCGGCGCCGACATCATCGAGCTCGGGGTGCCCTTTTCCGACCCCCTCGCCGACGGCCCGACCATACAGAAAGCTGCCGCGAGGGCTCTGGCAGCAGGCGTAAGCCTTTCCAATGTCCTTTCCATCGTAACGACATTGAGGCGCCAGACGCAGATCCCGCTCGTGCTCATGACGTACTATAATCCTGTCTTCAAATACGGAGAGGAGTCCTTTGTCCGCGATGCGGTTGAAGCCGGCGTTGACGGTGTGATTATCCCCGACCTCCCTCCTGAGGAGGCAGGAGGTCTTATAAAACGCTCACGCTCAGTGAAGGGTAGTCTGGATACCATATTCCTGGCTGCGCCGACCTCAACAGAAGACCGGATGAAACGTATAGTCTCGGCAAGCAGCGGTTTTGTATACTATGTATCCATTACCGGTATCACCGGCTCGAAGCTCGCGCTCGACGGGGCGTTCAGGAGTCATATTGCCGCATTGCGGCGATTAACGGACAAGCCCGTTGCCGTCGGCTTCGGTGTCTCGACGCCCGATGATGCACGGGTGGTCGGAGAGGTTGCCGACGGCGTGATTGTGGGCAGTGCAATTGTAAAAAAATTCTACGAAGACCCGGAAAAGGCTGAGCAGTTCATCCGGGAACTAAGGGAGGCAATATAAGAAATTCAAAGAGTAAAATTAAAAATTGAAAAATGAGGAGTTCCTTATTTTTACACTTTACTTTTTGAATTTTTAATTTTTATTATGGCGTGGTTTAAGAAGAAAAAAGAGATCAAGACCGAAAAAAAAGTAAAGATACCCGAGGGGCTCTGGATCAAATGCGACGGCTGCAAGGAGATCATCTATAAAAAAGAGATCGAGAAGAACCTTCAGGTCTGTCCGAAGTGCACCTACCATTTCAGGATCAGCGCACGGGAACGCATCCATTTCATTGCCGACGAGGGGAGCTTTATCGAGATCAATGACGACGTTATGACAGTGGACCACCTGAATTTCAAAGATACCATGCCGTATAAGGAGCGACTGGAAGAGAACAGGAGGAAGAGCGCGCTCCGTGAAGCGGCCATCTACGGCGATGCCACCATCAACGGCAGACCAGTCGTCATTGCCATAATGGACTTCTCCTTTATGGGCGGCAGCATGGGATCCGTTGTCGGGGAAAAGATCGCCGGTGCTGCTGAAAGGGCGCTGGAGAAAAGAGTCCCCTTCATCACTGTTTCGTCATCAGGCGGCGCACGGATGCAGGAGGGGATGTTTTCGCTCATGCAGATGGCCAAGGTCTCTGCCGCCATCGCGAAACTCAAGGAGACAGAGATCCTCTATATCTCGCTGCTCGCCGACCCGACGTTCGGCGGCGTTACCGCGAGTTTTGCCATGCTGGGGGATATTATTATCGCCGAGCCGAAGAGCCTCATCGGCTTTGCAGGGCCGCGGGTCATTGAGCAGACCATCAAACAGCAATTGCCGGAAAACTTCCAGAGGGCCGAGTTCCTTCTCGACCACGGAATGATCGATCTCGTTGTAGAGCGGAAGGAATTGAAGAGCACAATGTACAAACTGATCGAGCACTTTATGCCCCTCGTCCCTGAAGCATGAGCTATTCCAGTGCCGTTTCCTACCTCTACGGTCTCCAGAAATACGGCATCAAGCTCGGTCTTGAAAAGACTGAAACCATCCTCGATCACCTGGGGACTCCGCACCGTCAGTTCCATTCGATACATATAGCCGGCACCAACGGCAAAGGCTCGACCGCCGCCATGATCGCCTCGATGCTCAGGGCGCACGGCTTTACGGTAGGGCTCTTCACCTCTCCCCATCTGGTGAGCTTCACCGAGAGGATAATGATCAACAATAAGAGAATCGCCGAATCCGAGGTCGTACAGCTCACCGAAGAGATCAGGGAGAGGATTGCCCCCCTTACAACACATATGCCCGAACCCACCTTCTTTGAGTTCGTGACCGCCATGGCATTCCTCTATTTCGCCAGGAATAAGGTGGACTGGGCGGTCCTCGAGGTCGGCATGGGCGGCAGGCTGGATGCCACCAATGTCATCTTCCCCGAGGTCTCGGTTATTTCGAAGATAAGTTATGACCATAAAGAGTTTCTGGGCAGCACGCTCGCCGCTATCGCCCGGGAAAAAGCGGGGATCATTAAGAAGGGAACCCCGGTAATCAGTGCCGTCCAGGAAGACGAGGCTGAAGAGATACTCAGAAAGACGGCACAAGAGAGGTCCGCTCCGCTTTTTGTCTACGGGAAGGACTTCCACGGCATCCTGAAGACGTCCGATCTTGCCGGCGTGCGTTTCGATTTTTCCGACGGACCACAGAAGATCGGAGACCTGCAGACCTCCCTGATCGGCGACCACCAGCTCATGAATGCCTGTCTCGCGGTTAAAGCGGTGACCACCGCCCTGCAAGGCCGTAATAGGTCATGCTCGACGCGTGGCGAGTATAAAGGCTCATTACTCATGACGGATTATCCATCACGAATCAGAGAGGGGCTTGCTGCCACACGCTGGCAGGGGAGACTCGAGTGGGTGAGCGATACCCCGCCGATCATGGTCGACGGCGCCCACAACCCTGATGCTGCGGCAGCGCTTTCCCGATTTATAATGAGCGCTTTTGCTGACAAGAAGATCATCCTTGTTGCAGGCATCATGGCTGACAAGGATATCGGCGGCATTCTCACGCACCTTCTTCCCCTCGCTTCGGAAATCATATTCACCGCGCCGAACTACGGAAGGGCCGCTGCTCCGCAACACCTTGCAGATTGCGCCGCATCTCTCGGCTTCAATAATGTCCATGTGGCGCGGACGGTAAGAGAAGCCATTGAGAAAGCTATTAAATACAGCAATGAGTCAGAGAACAAAGAAGAATCCTTAAACGCATCACTGATTCTCATCACCGGTTCCTTTTACACCATCGGCGAGGCAAAAGAAGCCCTCGGCGAAGAGGCGGTGCTCGGCACCCTGAGGGAAACACTATGAGAGCCCAGAAGTCAGAATCCAGAATTCAGAATTCGGAAGTTTTTGTCTTTAGGCTTTTATTCTGGCTTCTGGCTTCCGGCTTCTGGCTTCTGACTTCTGATGCGTTTGCTACTACCATCACCGCCGACCATCTCGAATATTTCAGGTCTGAAAACAAGTATGTCGCTACCGGCAATGTGAGGATGGAGAAAGGCGGCTCCGTGCTCCTTGCCGACAGAGCGATCCTCTATGACACGACCTCCGATGCCGAGGCGTTCGGCCATGTCACGTTCGAGGATGCAACGACGCTGATCAATGCCGAACGGGCGGAAATGAATCTCGATACAAAGACCGGCAGACTCTACAACACGATCATTCTCATCAAAGACCGGAAGGGGGGAACCGGTCAGAGCAAAGGACAAGGCAGCCAGGATATTGTCGCCAAAGGTGCCTTTGCACGAGAGGGGAAGATCGAATACCGGATCAGGAGCGATAAGATCGAAAAGCTGAGCGATAGCCACTACTATGCCCCGGAAGCGACTTTTACGACCTGCACTGACGACCCCTCGGACCCTGATTGGTGTTTCAGGGGCGAGAAGGTGGACATCGTCGTAGGCAAGAAGCTCACCACGAAAAATGTCACCTACAGGGTCAAAGGATTGCCGGTCCTCTACTCCCCCTTTCTCTGGGCCCCTCTTGCCAGTGATCGGGAAACAGGCTTTTTGTTCCCGGTCTTTGGCAACAGCTCAACCAAAGGCTTTCAGTTCAGCCCTTCCTTCTTCTGGGCGATCGATGAGAACAAAGACGCCACCTTCTACCTCGACTACTATAGCAAACGGGGTCTCGGCAAAGGGATCGAGTACCGTTATCTCGACTTTACCAGCAAGGGGACATGGTATCTTTACCACCTCAGGGATTCGGAGTTGAGCAAGACGTTCTATGAAATTAAGGGGTCACATGACCAGCAGCTCGGCGACATACGGGCATTTGCAGATATCAACTATGTCAACGAAGAGGACTTCTTAAAAGAATACGGCCGGGACAGAAATCTGAGGATCCAGCGCTTCCTGCAATCGAGCGCCGAAATTTCGGTGCCGTTCAGAAACTCCAGGGCCTATCTCCTCGGCCAGCACTGGATCGATCTCCAGAACACGAGTTCGGAAGAGCCCCAGCGTCTGCCCGAGCTCGGATATGTTGTAAATGCAACAAGTATCGGCCCCCTGCTCTTTTCCATGACATCGACAGCTACCAACTTCATCAGGGACAAGGGGCCGAAAGGCCAAAGAATTGATATCAGTCCCACGCTCGCCTATTCCTTCGGCGATGCAGTCAGGGTATTCCAGTCGCTCTCACTCAGGGAGACGGCGTACAATCTCAGCAACAGCGACCCCTTTGATTCTTCGCCCCACCGGGAAACCTTTGAATACCGGGCGAATGCCCTTACACGATTCACCCGGAACTATGCAGCGGCCACCCATATTATAGAGCCCTCATTGTCATTTGCGTTTATTCCCCAAACACATCCTCTGCCGGTCTTCGATTCTGCAGAGCTCTTCAATAAAACCGCTCAGGCAAGTTTCTCGCTCTATAACAGCCTCGCTTTTAGAAAGTTCTCACTGGCGTCAACCTTGACCCAATCGCTGAACTTTCATGCAGGCGACAGACCCCTTGCACCCACTGCATTGGCGGTCTCTCTGAGCGGACCGGTCACCTTAACCTATGATATGTCCTATAATTTCAATACCGGCCATACCGAGACCATGAATACGAGCATCAGCACCCAGATTATAAAGAATACCTCGATCAGACTTTCGGAATACTATTCCAGGTCGGGGACCACACAGCTCAATGCCGAGATCGCCTCCATCCTGAGCAAAAGGCTGATGTTCGCTACCAATGCATGGTACGACCTGAAGGGAAAAGGTCTTAGGGACTCGAGCTTTTTGCTCCGCTACCTCCAGCAGTGCTGGGCGATCGATGCCGTCTTTACACGGAAGCCCGGAGACGACCAGCGTGCTACGGAATATAAATTCACCCTGCTCGTTCAGCTCAAAGGTCTCGAATTCGGGGGCGGCAGAGGACTGACGCTCTATGAATTTGGTTATTAACCTCAACAAGCCCCACGGCATCACCTCCCAGGAGGCGGTTACTGACGTAAAAAAGCGGTTCAAGGTACGGAAGGCTGGCCATGCAGGAACACTCGATCCCATTGCAACAGGGGTCCTCCTGGTCTGCCTTAACGAGGCGACGAAGATCACCGGATTCCTCTCTGACCTCGACAAGGAATACCTCATGACTGCAAAGCTCGGCGAGGCCACCGATACCTACGACACGGAAGGAAGCATCACAAAAACGGTAACGGATTTCGAGGTGACCCGTGAAGATGTCGAGCGAGCGGCCCGGAAATTCATCGGCGACATAGAGCAGACACCGCCCATGTATTCGGCGATCAAAGTCAACGGCACTCCCCTCTATGAGCTTGCCCGGAAAGGCGTTGTCATCGAACGAAAGCCCCGCTCTGTAACGATTTCAGCAATTGAAATAGTGCGATTCGAGAGCCCCTTTCTCACGCTCAAAGTGACCTGCTCAAAGGGGACCTACATCCGCTCTCTTTGCAATGATATAGGAGATGATCTCGGGGTAGGAGCGCATCTCGTTGAATTGATACGCACGAGAATCGGGGCGTTCACTATCGATAATGCGGCGGCTATCGACGAACTGCCGCAGAAGAGCAGCGCCCTCTGCTCTGTTGACGATGCATTACACCATTTGCCGGAGATCAGGCTGGAGGGAGATACCCTCAGAAAGGCGAAGAACGGGAATCCGGTCATCATCGAACCCGGGAGATGGGGGATCAGGGAGACGGAGAAAGCGCCGTTCATACGGCTCAAGGATCCTGACGGCAAGCTCTTCGGCATTGGAAAGATCCGTAACAATTTGATTAAGATAGAAAGATTGCTTAAGCGGTAAGAAAGCAATCAGCTTTCAGCCATCAGCCATCAGCTATCAGCAGGGGACAAAGGGAAACGGCATTTCTATAAAGTCCATGTCAAAATACGGACTGAAAGCTGATCGCTGAGAGCTGATTACTTATTTGAACGGAGGAACTATGATAGCACGATATACGCGTCCTGAAATGGGGCGTCTGTGGGAGCCTGAAAACAGATTCCAGAAGTGGCTTGATGTTGAGATTGCGGCCTGCGAGGCATGGGCCGAGATGGGAGAAATCCCGCAGGATGCGCTCAGGGTCATCAAAGAGAAGGCACGGTTTGACGTCGGGAGGATCGACGAGATCGAAAGGACCGTAAAGCATGACGTCATTGCCTTCCTTACCTCTGTAGCGGAATTTGTCGGTCCCGAATCCCGGTTCATCCACAAGGGCCTCACCTCGTCCGATGTGGTCGACACCGCGCTCTCGCTGCTCATGCGAGAGGCAGCGGACATCATCATCGAGGATATCAAAGCCTTAATGGAGGTCCTGAAAGCCCAGGCGTTCACCTATAAGGAGACCCCCTGTATGGGCAGAAGTCATGGCGTCCATGCCGAGCCCATGATGTTTGGATTGAAATTCGCCCTCTGGTATGAAGATGCGAAGAGGAACCTCGAGAGGATCGAGCGCGCGAAGGAGGTGGTGAGCATCGGAAAATTCTCCGGTGCAGTAGGCACCTTCTCCAATATTCCGACAGCCCTGGAAGAGAAGGTCTGTAAAAAGCTGGGGCTTACGCCGGAGCCTATTGCCACACAGGTGGTGCAGCGAGACCGGCATGCCGAGTACATGACCGCACTTGCCCTGATCGCTGCATCGGTGGAGAAGATTTCCGTAGAGATACGCCATCTTCAGAGAACGGAAGTGCTCGAGGCTGAAGAGCCCTTTACCGCCGGCCAGAAGGGGTCTTCCGCAATGCCGCACAAGAGAAACCCTGTCGGCTCGGAAAACCTTTCGGGACTTGCCCGTGTCGTCCGCTCCAACACCCTTGCTGCGCTTGAAGACATCGCCCTCTGGCATGAACGGGACATATCCCACTCGTCAGTCGAGCGTATCATTGTTCCCGACAGCACGATCCTGGTCGATTACATGCTCAATCGGTTGAAGGGCATTCTGAGAGACCTGCATGTCTACCCTGAAAGGATGCGTGCGAATATGGACCGGAGTTTCGGACTGTACAACTCGCAGCGAGCAATGCTCGCCCTTGTGGAAAAGGGCGTCACCCGTGAGGAGGCCTATGCCATGGTACAGCGGAATGCCATGGAGAGCTGGAGCAAGGGAGCGAGTTTTATGAAGCTCCTGCAGAAAGACAGTGACATCGCCAGGTATCTTTCACCGCAGGAGATCGAAGACCTCTTCGATCTGAAATATTATCTCAGAAATATTGACTATATCTTCGGCAGGGTTTTCAATGAAAGCTGAGATCAAGGTCAATCTTACGACGTCCGACCTTGCGGAAGGCCAGCGGACACTGAGGGATTTCTGCGATAAGCTGATCAAAGAGGGTGCAATAACCACGTACTCTTTTGAAATCCATACGGATTCAGGCATTGTCACCGATAAATGCATTCTCGATCAGGGCAAGGTCATTGCCTGAAGACCCGAGGCCTGCCCGTGAGGCAGTTTAGATGCTGCTAGCATTCGCTGCTTTTCCCTTTTACCTTTTCAGCCTTTGGAAGCGGCCGCTCCTCTATGTCGGCCTCGCACTCCAGATAGCTTATATCATCTCAAGGGGATTGACCCTGGGGAGACTCCCCCTTGTGGGGCCTCATGATACTCTTACCTTTCTTTCCGCTTCCATGATCGCCTTTTCGCTGCCCTTTCACCGGCGTTTAAGGGAGCATCTCCAATACTACAGCTGGATTGCCCTGCTCGCCGCTCTCTTCACGGTCTTCGCTCTTGTTGCCAAACAGCATAATACTCCGCTGCCGCCGGTATTGAAGACGTTGTGGTTCGAGCTGCATGTGGTGCTTGCCTTTCTGTCCTATGCCCTCTTCGGCATCGCAGCAGTCCTCGGCGCACTCTATCTGAAAAGACATGACAGCTTACTTGAGAGCATGCAGTACCGCTCGATACTCATCGGATACTGCTTCTTCTCTCTCTCGATGATCTTCGGAGGTATTTGGGCGTATCTTGCATGGGGCACGTACTGGTTATGGACGCCCAAGGAGCTCTGGACCAGTATTCTGTGGCTTTTTTACAGTCTTTATCTCCATGCGCGATTGCGGCAGGAGTGGATGGGAAGGCCTTCGGCAATCATCGGCATTGCAGGATTCGCCGTCGTGTTGTTTACGTATCTCGGCGTGAGTCTCTTAATGAAGAGTTCGCATAGTTTTTAAAAGCGGTATTCAGGAGTCAGAATAAAGGTAGGGAGTCGGAAACAAGGAGACTGAATGATGATCGGGAAACAGCTGCTGAGCTTTCTTCTCTCTCTGCGGACAGCCATCTGGCTCCTCTGTTTGCTCATCATCATGCTCTTTGCGGGAGCCGTGATCATGCCCTCACATCAGGAGTTTCAGTCCATCCATGCCATGCCGCTCTTTGAATGGATGAACGTACAAGCATCGGGGATCACGTGGTGGCTGTGGGCATCCGTCATCATCCTTGTTCTGCTTTCCGCCAATACGCTCTTTTGCAGCATCGAGTCGATCATAAAAAAACGAAAGGCCACGCAATGGCTCCTGTTGATATCCCCGCAGATCGTTCATATCGGATTCATCTTCATTCTCCTCGCCCACCTGCTCAGCTCGCTCGAGGGGTTTAAAGGCAACGCCGTTGCGCAGGAAGGGACCGCCCTCGAGATTGCCGGGAGCACGGTGATGAGGATAAAGAGCATCGACCTGCAGATCGACCCCCGCGGCTATCTTACCGGCTGGTCCGTTGATGTAGAATATCTCGCCGATGGTGCGGTAATGCAGCAGGACCGGCTGCTTCCGAACAAGCCATCTCTCTACAAAGGCTTTAATATCCATGTAAAAGACCTGCAGGCGTATCCTTTCAAAGCGATCCTCCTCGAAGTCAGCCGCGAGCCCGGTGCGCTCTGGGCCTTGGCAGGAGGAATTATCTTTATGGCAGGCACCATCACACTGATCGTGCTCAAAAGTCGGCGTAGTGAGAGATTGTCCGAATATATATAGGGTTACGTAGTTCGACCAACGATAGACAAACGAAAGAGTGCGCACATTGAGAAGGCTCCCCAGAGCACCCCTCCCTTAACCACCTGCGCGTACCCCCCTGTTTCCATGCGCTTGCCCTGCTTCTACCATTTATGGCTGCAGATTTTATGATCGGCATTAAGATTTTAAATCTGAAATCTGCCGTCATCGATGCATATGCTGGTGTCTGGAAAAAATATACAGTTCTGCAGCGTGCGACAAGAGCAGTTTTTCAAGGAGTTTCAGCTTGAGGTCTGCAGCAACAGGGACGAGCTACCGTATAAAAAAGTTATACACTTCAACCGCTCAGAAGGTGTAAGCTGTTAAAATTTCATGTTTTTCTACCCTGGCATCGATATTGCTTTTTAATGGGTATTGATGCAGTTAACACCTATTGAAAGGGGGAACCATGGATAAGCAGCGAATATTGGTGGTGGATGACGATCCCGTTGTCGGCCTCAGTTGCAAGCGCATACTGGGCGGCGAAGGGTATACCGTATTCACCGTGGAAGACGGCCATAGTGCTGTCGAGAGGCTTTCTAAAGACGAGTTCGACCTGGTTATCACCGACATCAGACTCCCTGATGTGTACGGTCTTACCGTGATCCAGGAGGCAAAGACCATACAGCCCAAGGCGGATGTCGTCGTCATAACCGGGTATCCGACGCTGGAGGATGCAAAGGAATCCATCCGGCTCGGCGCCTTCGAGTACCTCGAGAAACCCTTTACGCCCGACTTCATGATGAATGTGGCAAAGCGGGTCTTTGACAAGAGGGGGTGGATCCTTAAAAAGGCGTATATCGACCAGTTCAAGGAGTACATTGTCCCGGCATCCGATATGGACAGCCAGACGATGTTCTACAAGGACGGCACCTGGGCGCGTCCGGCAAAAGACGGCTCATGGGAGATAGGCGTTGATGTGCGGCATTTCCTCGTCAGCGGTCAGATGCTGTATGTCGATATGATGAGGAACGTTAAGGCGATTGCCAACGGCGAGACCTTTGCAAAACTGCTCTCGGGCGACGGCAAGATCTACGAGATCAAGGCGCCGATGACCGGGGTGATCAAGGAAGTGAACGGGCACGCCAATGACGCCATATGCTCACTCATGAAAGACCATCTCTGCGATGGATGGTACCTGTGGCTTGCACGAGTGAATCCAATAAAGGGATAAGGAGGATAAGGAATGAAGGGCAATGTCCTTGTAGTCGATGATGAACAGATTGTGCGAACCAGCTGTGAAAGGATCCTCGGTCCTGAGGGATACGGGGTCAACACCGCATCATCTGCAAAAGAGGCCTTGAGCCTCCTTGATAAGAACAATTACGACCTTATTATTACCGATCTCAAGATGCCTGAGATGGACGGCCTCGAATTTATGAAACAGGTGCGGACGAAGGACCCCGAGGTCAATATCGTGGTCATCACCGGATATCCCTCTCAGGAAAGCATAAAAGAGTCATTGAGCATGAGAATTGTCGATTACCTGCCGAAGCCGTTTTCCCCCGCGCTGCTCGTCGAGGTGACGACCAAAGCCGTGGAGTTTAAGAAAAAGGGTGTCACGACTGAGCCCCAGGATGAGGACTACACGAAAGAGGCGGCGGCAAAGCTGGATGAGATCATAAAGCGCTACAGGGGAAAGCCGGGCGCGCTGATTCCCGTGCTCCAGGAGGCGCAGGAGCTGATCGGTTATCTCCCCCCCGTCGTACAGCGTCACATTGCGAAGGGCCTGAAGGTGCCGGTAAGCGAGGTCCACGGTGTCGTCTCCTTCTACTCGTTCTTCACCATGAAACCTAAAGGCAAACACAATATCAGGGTCTGCCTCGGGACCGCCTGCTACGTCAAAGGCGCAGAAGAGATCGTGAAGAAACTCAGCGACGGATTGAAGATTGATGTCGGCGGCATTACGACCGACAAGAAGTTCTCTCTCGAAACGGTCCGCTGTCTCGGTGCCTGCGGGTTGGCGCCGGTCGTGGTGATCGATAAGGATACGCACGGATCGATCAATCCGGTCAAGGTGCTGGATTTGCTCAAGGAATACTAATGAACATGAGAATTCAGAAGTCAGAACCCAGAAGTCAGAATAAAAGCGGGAAGCATTCATGCGTAATTCTGGCTCCAGACTCCTGGCTCCTGAATTCCAAAATAATTTGACCAAAGGAGGTCAGGATATGCCCAGACTTACCGTTGATGATTTAAAGAAGATAAAGGAAGAGTACAAGGCAATGCTTACCCTGAGAGAGGGCGGCAGCACCGTAAAGGTCACCGTGCATATGGGGACCTGCGGAATCGCCGCCGGTGCACGGAAAGTGATGGACGCCCTTCTCGATGAGATGAACAAGAATAACAAGAAGGATATAGCAATCGTCACCTCAGGCTGTGCGGGATTCTGCAGCAAGGAGCCGATGGTGACCGTCGAGCTCCTCAATCAGCCGCCGGTGAAATATGTGTATCTCAATGACGAGAAGATGAGGAAGATATTCAGCGAGCATATTATGAAGGGGCAGCCGGTCGAGGAGTATGCACTTGTCATGGGCTGCGAAACTTCATATTAATGAGGAGGAACAATGAGTAACTACCGTACCAATGTCATGCTCTGCGGGGGAACCGGCTGCATTGCAGGCGGAAGCTTGAAGATAAAAAATGCCCTCGATGAAGAATTAAAAAAGAGAGGCCTTCAGAATGAAATAAGCGTGGTGCTCACCGGTTGCAACGGATTCTGTGCAGAGGGGCCGGTCATGACTGTGCTCCCCGATGGTATTTTCTATGAGAAAGTAACCGTCAATGATCTTCCGCTCATTGTGGAGGAGCATTTCATTAAAGGGCGGCCCGTACAAAAGCTTCTCTACAAGGAGCCTATCAAGAAGCAGACCATCCCGGCTACCAAGGACATTCCCTTCTTCAACCTGCAGGTCCTCAGGGCACTGCGGAACAAAGGCCTGATCGACCCTGAAAAGATCGAAGAGTATATCGCACGCGACGGCTATCAGGCCGCAGCAAAGGCTCTCACCGAGATGACCCAGTGGCAGATCATAGAAGAGATGAAGCGCTCGGGGCTCCGCGGAAGGGGCGGCGCAGGCTTTCCTACTGGCATGAAGTGGGAGTTCTGTGCAAAGGTCAAAGGCGATCGGAAATTCATCCTCTGTAACGGTGACGAGGGCGACCCCGGCGCGTTCATGGACAGAAGCATCATGGAAGCCGACCCCCACGTCGTCCTCGAAGGAATGATCATCGGTGCAAAGGCGATCGGCGCCAACAAGGGATATATCTACGTCAGGGCCGAGTACCCCCTGGCGGTCTCCCGGCTGCAGCTCGCCATCAACCAGGCAAAGGAGCACGGCCTCCTCGGCGACAACATCCTGGGCACCGGGTTCAATCTCGATATCGAGATATATCAGGGCGCCGGAGCGTTCGTCTGCGGTGAGGAAACAGCGCTCATGAGATCGCTCGAAGGAAAGCGCGGCATGCCGCGGCCGCGGCCGCCGTTCCCCGCAGTGAAGGGCTTATGGGATTGCCCTACGGTTCTCAATAATGTCGAAACCTATGCGAACATTCCGCAAATCATATTGAACGGCGGCGACTGGTACCGGAGCCTCGGGACCGAGAAATCGACGGGGACAAAGGTTTTTGCCCTGAGCGGCGCCATCAATAACATCGGTCTGATCGAAGTGCCAATGGGTATTCCGCTCAGAAAGGTCATCTTCGAAATCGGCGGCGGTATTCCAAAAGGAAGAAAGTTCAAGGCAGTGCAGCTCGGCGGACCTTCCGGCGGCTGTATCCCCGAACACCTTCTCGATACCCCGGTCACCTATGAGGACATTATGCAGACCGGCGCAATCGTCGGCTCGGGCGGTATGGTTGTCATGAACGACCTGAACTGCATGGTGAGCGTGGCAAAGTTCTTCCTCGAGTTTACTGCAGAGGAATCGTGCGGCAAATGCCCCCCCTGCAGAATCGGCACCACCGTCATGCTCGACCTCCTGACGAACATCACCGAAGGCAAAGGGAAGCAGGGCGATATCGAGCTGCTCCAGGATATGTCGCAGGACATCATCGCCACCTCCCTCTGCGGACTGGGGCAGACCGCGCCGAACCCTGTCCTGACGACCATAAAATACTTCAGGGAGGAGTATGAATCCCACATCAACGAGCAGTGGTGCAAGACCGGCGTCTGCAAAGACCTCTGCACCTTCTATATCGATGAAGAGAAGTGCAAAGGCTGCGGCGCCTGCAAGAGGGTATGCCCGCAGAATGCAGTAGCCGGAGAAAAGAAGGCCGCCCATCGCATCGACCAGGCCAAGTGCATCCAGTGCCGCTCCTGCTATGAGGCGTGCAAATTCGATTCGGTGAAGATCGGGCCGCGGAGCATGCGTGAAACATTGAAGAATCTGCCGGCTCAGGATGTGCTCGGCAGCAAGGTCATTGCAGCGGCTGCGGGAAAGGAGGAATAAGAGACAATGATAGAACTTACCATAAACGGAAAAAATGTAAAGGTCGAGCCGGGGACGACGATCCTCCAGGCCGCGCAGAAGAATGGCATCTATATTCCGAATCTCTGCTATGACAAGAGATTGAGGCCCTACGGCGGATGCAGGCTCTGTGTCGTTGAGGTAGAGGGCCAGAAGCGACTCTTTGCCGCCTGCTCTTCACCGGCGGAAAACGGTATGGTGGTCCAGACGGAGACGCCGAAACTGGCGAAGGCGCGGAGGACGGTGCTGGAACTACTGTTGGTGCACCACCCGCTTGATTGTCCGGTCTGCGACAAAGCAGGCGAGTGCGCGCTGCAGGACCTCGCCTTCAAGTACGGACCGGCGCAGAGCAGGTTCACCGGGTCGAGGAAGAGCGACGTCGAGAGGATCGATGCGCCGATCGTCGAGAGAAACCCCAATCGCTGCATCCTCTGCGGCAAGTGCGTCCGGGTATGCCACGAGCATCAGGGTGTCGGCGCCATCAATATCATCGGCAGAGGATTCAAATCGAAGATAAGCCCGGCGTTCGAAGAGACGCTGGACTGCGAGTTCTGTGGCCAGTGCATCGATGCCTGTCCCGTGGGCGCTCTCGGCAGCAAACCCTACCGCTTCCGCTCGAGGGTATGGTTCATGGACGAGCATGAGACCATATGCCCCTACTGCGGCTGCGGCTGTACCACCAATGTGAGCATCAGGGAAGGGAGGATCCTGAGGGCGCGCGGCAAGGACGGCGTCGGCATCAACGCCGGTGACCTCTGCAGCAAAGGCAGGTTCGGTTTCGACTACATCTATGCCGAAAACAGGCTCACCGCTCCCCTCATAAAGAAGAACGGCGAATTGGTTTCGGTCTCCTGGGAAGAGGCGCTCGGGTATGTGGCAAAGAAGCTCGATGAGATAAAGACAAAGCATGGCCCGTCCGCAATCGGCGCTATCGGATCGCAGCGCTGCACCATGGAAGACAACTACATGCTCCAGAAATTCATGCGGGAGGTTGTCGGCACCGACAACATTGATTCCGCAGCGCGGTTCGGCTATGCAAAGGCGCAGAAGGCCATTGCAACGGCCTTCGGTCTCGAGAAACTGCCGATCGAGTGGGATGCTCCGCTGAAAGCCGATTTCCTGCTGGTCATCGACTCCGATATCACCTCGAGTGTCCCGGTATGGGGCCTGAAGTTCATACAGGCGAAGCATGAAGGTGCGCAGCTGGTCGTTGCCAATGCAAAGGAGACCAAGCTTGCCCGGAACAGCACTCAGTGGCTGCAGACAAGGCCCGGCTCGGGGGTTGCGCTCCTGAACGGCATTATGAAGGTGATCGTCGAGGAGGGGCTCTACAGCAAAGAGAAGGCAGCGAAGGTGCCGCATTTCGATGCCCTCATCAGTAGCCTCAAAGGGATGACCCTTGCGGACAGCGCGAAGACTACCGGGTTGTCAGAAGCTGAGATCACCAGGCTCGCAAAATCCTATGCTGCTGCAGGGAAGCGGCTGCTCGCGATAACTTCGGGCGCTTCGGAAAATGCAAAGAGCATGAACACGCTGCTCGCTGCAGCGAATCTGGTGCTCCTGATGGGCGATGAGCCTTCGACGCTCCAGATCCCTGCCGAATTCTCCAACACCCTCGGCATGTGGATGGTCGGCGTGCGGCCCACCGCCGGAGGAAAAGACGCCTATGAGATGCTCTACAAGCCGGGTGCTTTAAAGGCCATGTATATAATGGGAGGCAATCCCCTTGTATCATTCCAGGACTCTTCGACCGTCGAAAAAACATTGAAAGGCCTCGAGCTGCTTATCGTGCAGAGTGCCTTCCTTAATGAGACCGCCAAGCTCGCTGATGTTGTCCTCCCCTCGTCCAGCTGGTCCGAGAAGGAAGGGACCTTCATGAGCGCTTCGGGGAATATCCAGAGGATTCCGAAGCTCATTGCCGAGACCGGGCAGTCCATTCCCGATTGGAAGATCTTCAGGAACCTGGCACGGCTCATGAACAAGGACCTGGGGCTGAAGGACCTCACGGCCATCAGGGCATCGATTGCGGACCTGGTCGTCGAAGAGCAGAGAGAAGAGTTCCGCCCTTCGTTCACTCCTGTTTCGTACGAAGTCATAGAGCCGGTGAGCGGCGAATATCCCATGTTCCTGGTCACTGCGGGAATCCTCCAGCACTCGGGTGCGCTCTCGGTGCTCTCCAAGAATCTCGATTCGGTGGTGGCCGATGCCTATCTGCAGATCAATACCAAGGATGCGGAGAGGCTCCACATCAATGATGAGAGTTTCGTGAAGGTCGCCTCGAAGCGCGGAGAGGTATACTTGAAAGCGATGATCTCCGACGAGGTGCCCGAGGGAACGGTGTTCGCGCCCACGCATTTTGCCCATGCAAAGGTGAATACGCTGACCTATCCTGCGGTGAACGGGGGCACTCCTCTGGTTCCGGTGAAGGTGGAGGTGGCAAAGATGGGAGCAGCGAAGTAAGTATAATTGCAAGAGCGAAAGGCCCGATGGACAGTTGTTCCATCGGGTCTTTTTTGTTTGGTACCTCAGTTGTAAAAACCAGAAGTGTTGGGTCGTGAGTCAGGGAAGTCCAATGTGTATCAATATACAATCACATTCTCCCAAGAGAGACAGTAAAAAGAAAAAGGATGATGATATAATAAATGATGTTCGTCGGCAGTCATTTTGATATACTCGACAGCATTGACGATGGCGTCTATTACATCAATACCCAACGGCAGATAGAGTATTGGAACAGGGGTGCGGAGGTCCTGACCGGCTATACTGCCGGTCAGGCCAGGAAAAAGAGCTGCGAAGAGGTCCTCCATTATGAGGACGAAACAGGGATGGTCCTGCCCCCTTACGAGTACCCTGCGCTTGCCTGCCTGCAGTCGTCCCACGCGATTGCAAGGAGCCTGATCCTCTCGGGGAAGGATGCTGAGAAGCGGTTTATCGAGGAGCAGGCCTCACCGGTGATCAAAGGCAAGAAAATCGTCGGCGTCATTTCGATCCTCAGGGACACCACCCGCCTCTTCCCTGCCGTCGAATCGGTTATTAAAAGCCGTATGAGAGACCGGCTCGTTCCGATTTGCGCATGGTGCAAAAAGATCAGGATGGACGACAACACATGGGAGCAGATAGAAAAGTATCTGACCGACGAGGGGTTCGGTATGTTCACGCACGGCATGTGCCCGGACTGCGCGGAAACAATTTTCGAAAAGAAGATATATCTCGAAAGCTATCAGAACATCTGTAAGGCGATCAGCTCCAGCCTCTCGCTCAGTGAGGTGCTGAATTTGGTAGTGACGAATGCCGTGAAGGTCATGAATGTCAAAGCGAGCATGCTGCGGCTTATGAACAAGGAGACGCAGAAGCTCGAAGTGGCGGCACACCATGGATTGAGCGAGCGCTACGTCAACAAAGGCCCTGTTGCGTACGATCCAAGCATTTTCGATGCCCTCGACGGCAAGGCGGTCTCTATCTATGATATTGTTTCGGATACCAATGCCCGTTATCGGCAGGAAGCGGAAGCAGAGGGAATCCGGAGCATATTATCCATTCCGGTACGATTCAAGAAAGAGGTGATCGGCGTGTTGAGGATGTATACCGCCGAGCCGGTCAAATACAGCAGTGAGGATCTGAAGTTTATGACCGCCATTGCCGAACAGGCTGCCATTGCTATTGTCAATGCACGGACCTTTGAGAGCACCGTTACTCGCGCAAGGGAATACCTGCGCGTATTCGAGGAGGTAACGAAGGTAGTCAGTTCCACCCTGCGTCTGG
Source organism: Nitrospirota bacterium (assembly GCA_040754455.1). Classification (GTDB taxonomy): domain Bacteria; phylum Nitrospirota; class Thermodesulfovibrionia; order Thermodesulfovibrionales; family Dissulfurispiraceae; genus JBFMCP01. Next base: position 2,530 of record JBFMCP010000020.1, on the reverse strand, counting down.
ATGAGGTCCTCAATCTCATCGTCAGAAAGCTGCCCGAGGCCATGCACCTCAAGGCAGCTACCATCAGGCTGCTCGACGCCTCGGGGCAGAAACTGGAACTGGCCGCTGCTTACGGATTGAGCGAGAAATATCTTGCACGGGGGCCGGTGGACAGGGAAGAGAACGTACGGGAGGCGCTGCAGACGAGGCCTGTTGCCATTCACGATGTGGCGACAGACTCTCGTATTCACTACCAGAAAGAGGCCTTGCAGGAGGGGATCAAAAGCATGCTGACGCTTCCTATTATTGCACGGGGCAGGGTCATCGGCGTGCTCCGGTTGCTTACCGACATGCCGCGCCAGTTTTCGGAAGAGGATATCGCGTTCTCTGCTTCACTTGCGGAAGTATGCGGGACTGCGATCGAGAATGCAAAAATGTATGAACAATTAAAAACAAGTGGGAAGTAGGAAGTGGTAAACAAGAGAGTGAAAATATGGAAGGATACTTAAAAAGAAAAATTTACAAGAACAACGGAACCTCCTGTGAAGAAAAAGAAGACTCTATCGCGATAGAGCGGCGGTTGAAGGTATCGGTGAACGGCAAAGAGGTATTGAGCCTCTACTGCACGCCGCTCATGGTCAGAGAGCTTGTTGTGGGGATGTTCATGACCGAAGACATCATCAAGGGCGGCTGGTGCGCCGAGCGGATGACGATCGAGTATGGAGAAGACGTTATGGTCGATATTCCTGCAGAAGGCGAGGTGACGACGGATGGTGCGGTCATCACCTCGGGCTGCATCGGCGGCATCACCTTCCCCAAGCGGCTCGCCCTTCAAAAGATAGATGACCCTTTTCGCATTACGCCCGCGGCGTTGAAAGAGGTGTTCAGGAAATTCCAGAACGCGTCGGAGCTCTATAAAATGACCGGCTGCGTCCATAGTGCGGCCCTCAGCGACGGCAACGAGATCTATTGCCTTGCCGAGGATATCGGGCGGCATAATGCCGTCGATAAAATTATCGGCTACGCCATTCTCGAAACCATTCCCTTTGAAGGGAAGATCATGCTCGCCAGCGGAAGACTGTCATCGGAAATCGTCTCAAAGTGCGCGAAATGGGGAATTCCAATGGTAGCGAGCAGGACCTCTCCCACCAGCCTTGCCGTGGATATCGCAGAGCGAAGCGGCGTCACGGTCGTCGGGTTCATCAGGGCAGACCGGTTCAACATCTATACCCACCCGCAGAGGATCGGGTAGTTTGAAGTGTTTGTAATATTGTAGAGAGGGCGGCAGCGCCCCTTCTCTCACTCGTAGAGGCTGTTTAATGTAAGAAATCTTCCGCCAAAAAGAATGGGCACCGTCCTTTTCCCTCTTCTATCATCTCTCAGGACATGGATATGGAGATGCGGTTCGAAGGTATTAACCGGAATTGCCTACCTTGCCGATTAATTGTCCATCCGAAATCGAATCCCCGACTTTCACCATAACGCTCCCTTTCATCAATAGAAGAACCCCGTAACAACCGATACATTCAAGATAAGTAAAACAAGCAGTGCAAAGTATTTTGGGATAAGGCCGCTTTTTTTATTTCTTCCGGCCGGGATTCGCTTCCATTTCCTAAAAGAAATAAATGCAGCGAGTACAAAGAGGATTACCGTAATATATCTGAGATAGTAGCTCATGGACCGGTTAAAAAGATAAAAAAGGCTACACTGCCAGAAATTAAAAATTTCAAAAGCCATCCCGCGTTCCCCTGGCTCCTGACGCACAGGAGCCAGAAGAGAGCGAAAAGAGGAATGAGCACGGGTATCGCAGGTAACGCAAATACAATCCAGGATTTCGTTCTAATCCTTTACCGAAATACCCTCCCACTTTGCTTTTGCGTCAACTTCTATTGTTGTGTTAGATGACAGATTTAATGTGCTTCTGTTGTACTCGGTATAGTGCCCATTGACATATGGCATTCGAGGCATATATCAAGATTGACCATGCCATTCATTTCCTGTGTCAGGGTCGGCACCATGTCTATATCTGCCGTATCAAGCAATACTCTTGCCGCTTCCGGCGAAATAGCAGCTTTTCGGTAGGTTTCGCCTTTTGGTATTTCAGAACCGCAGATATCGCAAATCCGAGAATCTGATCTAAGCATTTTGTCTCCCTTAATGCGCTGAATGAATATACACGGTTGCAAGGCAAAAGTAAATGGTTGTTTAAGGGAATTGTGAAAGAGCGAATGAGAGGGTCGGGTCTACACATTACACAAGGTGGATCATTTGTCGCGCTGTCCATAGTGTAGACTTTGCTCTTCAACTCCCATATAGTTACATACAATCGGCATGGTGAAAATTACCCATGTTTATCAGTTATTCCTAAAAGGGAATTCTTTACTGAAAAAAGGAAGTCTCAAAACCTTTTTGCTGTAGCTTCTACTTTGATTTATTGAGCTTTTACCTTAGGCATGTCATATGCAATATAGAAAGCAAGAAATGATAACTATATAAGGAGGACCGGCACGATGCTTCGATGGAAAAAGGTCATAATAATTTTGGTGATAGC